>CADAGO010000014.1 GCA_902787555.1 uncultured Bacteroidales bacterium | reverse complement strand
GCATGGTCATCGCATGGGTGTATGTATCGACAATCACGCTGTCCTCATCCTTTCGGGTGTTTGGCAGACGTTTCTGATAACTGATCTTGTCCAGTTCCAAACGGCTGTAGTCCCCCTCACGCTTGGGTGACTTGAAAATAGGAAAGACGCGTGAGAAGCAGGCATGACTTCCCCAGTTGGTCATATAGCGTGTATAGGCACGCACCTCATAGAATCCTGTTGTCTGGATACTGTCCACCTTGATGTCACCGTCAGCCTCACCGTCCACAATTTTCAGCTTACGGCGTTCCACGACATCACCTGACGGATTCACCAGTTCCACATAGAGCACATGGCTCAGGTCGGTCTTCCGCTCAGTATCACAACGTGTGACGTAGGCCTTAAAGCGGATGTATTCGCCCTTGAAATAGCCCGTGTTGTCAAAATGAAGATACACCTTTTCCTGTGGAGTGTAAAGGTTGAACCGCATGGCTTTCTGAAGGTAATCAATCATTTGAGATACATGAGAGGTATCTGAAACGGATGGGGTAATTTCCTGTGCTTGAGATGAAAGGAAATGAATCATCATTACACTTACAAAGAGTGTACTTAGATACCCTTTTGTTTTCATGTCGTTGTTGGGAGATATGATATTGAATAATCTCATCTTGATACTATTGTTTATTTCGTAAAGCGGAAGTATATTACATTTGTCCCGACTCAATGAGTAGAATACATCGTTCAGTCAGTCGGTCATCGTCTTCAGGATCATATTGTTTCTTCAAACTGGCACCAAACAAGGTTGCAATGGCATTGGATAATCCGGCCTTAAACTTACCCATATATGTTTTAATTAATTGGTAACTGGTTTGCCCACATTGACGGTCAATCAGCTTTATGAGTAGTTTCCCTTGTGCAAATGTCAGTTTTTTCAGTCGGGGTGTATATTGTTTACGCAAGTCTTTTTCTACCTGTTTCATGTACTCATCTTTCTCCGCCTTAGTAGGCAGTGAATCGAGATGCGCCACGCAGGCATTGATTGTCTTTTGTATATCGACTGCTATCGGATACACTTTCTTGATATTTGCTGCAATCTTGTAATACTTTTTTGCCTGACGTTCGTTTTTAAACACAAGCTTGTTGAAAATATAGACATCAGAAAGAACCACCCATGGTATTTCCTCTCCGTCATAAACGACCATTCCTGCATATCCTGCAGCATGTTGGAAAATAGGTGCACCAGCCACGGGATCCGTTGTTTCGTCAACAACAATTTGCTGTGCAATAGCACTATTGCTCATCAGCAAAAGCACTATTACTTTGATCCATCTATAGAGTCCCAACTGCTTCATGCTGCAAAAATAGGAATAATCTTTTTCTGCGCAGCTTTTTGTTTATTATAATTAATAATAATTATATTTTTTTATTGTTTTTTGTTGATAAATAGATAATAAGGATACAATTTCTCTATTTAATGTCAATAATCGCACATCGGTTACGACCACTCTCTGTAAATGGCTGAATCGTATCACCATAGGCATGTGTTTTTATCTTGTCGGCAGGAACTCCTTTGCGTGTCAAGAGGTCTGTAATATTATTGACGCGCATGTTGGATAATTGAAGGTTCAATTGTTTATTTCCAGTTTCTTTGTCGGCATAACCTCTTAAATAAATTGTTTTGTTTGGATGATTGTTATACCAGATTACAACTTCATCAATGATGTTCTCGTTATTGACATCTGCTTTGCGAGGCAAGAAGAAAATAACATCTTTATACATTCCATTCGATTCTCCTGCTTGGAATTCTTTGTAGGCGATAGTCTTTTCTGTCACACTATTGTCATTCTGCCTCAACTCTCCAACTCTATTCAATTCTCTAACGGAACGAGAGTGTTGGGTGGAATCTTCTTTCTCAGGTACGTAGATAAGGTCTCCAGGATCGTCATCTGTGTAGTATGCCTTGTTCAATCGGGCCTTCTTGAAGGCCTCCTCATCAATACGATTAGCTTCCTTATCAAAATAGATCTCTTCATAATCTGTTCGGTCAAGTGTAGGACGTACTATATGGATATCGAACTTCATTTCAGCAACACCATTTGGTTCAATATTACCAAATAGTCGAATCTTATGCTCGGCATATCCAACATTTTTTGTAGAATGAAAGACAACGAATAAACTCTCCTCACCTCCTGGCGGAATAAGACTTGTTTCTAAAGACTTGAATTCAATAGAACCGTTAGATGGTTGAATGTCTTTGATTACAAGATTCTCGTTTCCAACGTTTTTGATAACCCAAATCATCCTGACATCATCACCTAGCACAACAGGTAAATAATGGCGGACGGAGTCTTCGATTTCTACTTTTGTAGGACCTAGTATCTTTTTGCAAGATGTAAAGAACACGAATGTGGGCAATATAAGCATCGTGAACGCGAATGCATAATATCTTTTTTTGGCCATCATAATATACTTAAACTCTATATTTAGTTATCTATTTTCTGAATATATGTATCTATCACAGCATCAGTCTCTCCATAGTTATTCATCCCTTTCAACTGTTTATGCCCTTTCAATTGTTCAATCAATTGAGCTTTCAGCTGTTGGTTGTCGTCGGATGGTTTCATCGCTAACATTTGCAAATGAGTAAAACTCAGTGCGGTCAGCATATAACGTAACTTTTCTTTCTCTGCGCCAGTTGCTTTCTTAGAAGCATCTTCCAAACGTGAGCGGAATTCAGTAAATGCTTTGACATTGAGGTAAGAGGCGACTTCCTCTTCCATAGAACCATACAATGGAATGATGTGATTGCTCTCATCCACTCTGTGTTCCAATTGTAGATAGTAGTCAGCAATTAGCTTCCCTGTCTCTGGGTAGTTCGTCTTATAGTATTTTTGTATTTCTGCATCTACATCAAGAGCCAAGTCGTACATCATCTTCGCAAGAATGCAGGTCTGCATATCATCGAATGTGGCATAATCGTCCCCACTTCCATTTAGGAAAATACCTTTAACCCCCAAACGATTAAATAATTGTAATCGACGTTGCATGACTTTCAAACAGGGAAATGGAGAAAGGTAGTCACTAAAGTTTCTGGAGTAATCCCACACATAAATGAGATCTGTTTTTTCCTTCCACTCTTTCACTAACCCCATAAATGTCCTATATCCTTTAGTCTCTGTGAATGTAACTCTCATCGGCAAGTCGATAGCACTGATGAATACACCAACATTCGCTGGCAACTTCTCCGTTGGAGCCATACGTGTGGAATGGTAAGCAGAAGTGAAAAATTGGTGTTTTGGGAACCGTTTTGCCAATTTGCGCAGCATATTGGTGACAGCAGGTGTGGCATTTGTGGCTGTATTACCCGCAGCAATACACTGCTTGCAGGTGCATGACTTCTTATTGTCGCGAGGCATAATGCTGATACGTGTGGACGAACCAGGAGTTTCACCGTCTCCAAAATTATCAATGATATATTCCACCAGCTGGCTGTACATCTTATCACTGCTGAAACAATACTGATCTTTATCTTTTTTCCCATCAATTGTTGCAACAATACTTTCATCGGGATTCTCTCCCACTACTTTATGCAGATTATGCCCCCATAATCCCCAATCGTAATCCACATGATGTGTTCCATATTGGTCGCGAATGTTATCAAGGGCATTGGTAGGACTATATATGCCCCTAAATTCAAATGGAGAAGCAGGGTGTACATTCTTGTTCTGTGCGTAGCATGAGGTTAAGCCGATTAAACACAGACAGAAATTATATATAGCTTTAAATGTTGTTTTCTTTTTCATGTTTCAAACATTAAAAGTTGATAACAACTGAGGCATTTATATAGAACATATTGATGTATATAGTACCGAAACTTGGGTTTGTTTCCAACAATCCAGATGTTTGCTCTTCATTCTGGGTGTACATCGTGTACCATGTGCCAGACAACGTGAATCCCAGATGCTGATTGTAAGTATAATACCCCCCAAGGCCTACAAAAGTATTCAGATGATCGAAAGTAGAAGGTAACGATCTATCAATGATGGAATTCTCTGGTGCTGTTCCAAGTCCTGCAGCGGCAAAAATATGGCTTCGATCACCTTCTACAGGAAAGAACTGCATTTTTGCCTGTCCGCTGAAGAAGAAGTTTTTTGTCAAGATAAAACCATTAACACCTCCCGACAAGATAAACTGATCGTACGATTTGGTCACCCCAAGCGAGGCAGAATACAAACGTTTGAATTTTCTTAGCCATCCCAACAGTACATATTTATCTACTCTCTGTTCAAATACACCTTCGTATGTTTGGATTCTGCGGAAACACCCATCGATGTTCACCGTCCAATTTCGAGGAAGTTCTTGCGATATTCCCCCCTTGAACGTCCACTCAGGGAAATACTTGTTGGCCCATGCCACTTTTCCGTAAGCATTGAATTTCTTGGAAAAGTTGTGTTTCCATTGCCCTCCAATCATTACACCAGTACCACCCTCTACCATTTCGCTTGCTCCTTCTGCAGCCGTACCGTCACGCCCTAAGTAATTCACATCGAAGGTGTACTCATTCTTTTCTGTTCGTCGGGTATAGCTTGCTGCAGCATTGGCAGAGATACTTGCCGATGCTCCATGACGAGCTTGTTGGTATTCAAATACCAATGTATTGCGATAGGTCTTGTTAAGTACATCATTGAGCAAACGATGATGCGCAGTCTGTTCAGCTAACGACGGCTTATACATACTTAGGTACTCGAATGCCTTGTTGTACTCGTGCATATCCTTGTAAATCAATCCTTTCGTGTAAAGTAACTCAGAATGAGTCGGCCAGATCGTCAGTGCTGAATCCACCAACGCCATAGCGTTGTCATATTGCTTGTGCTTCATATACTTCTGGGCGAGGGATTGACAACTTGTCACATAAGTGCCGATTACAGTTGAATCGCCGATATATGTCTCCAATAGGGGGGACATGATATCGATGGCATGACGGTCTTCGCCTTTTGCCTGATATGTCTGAGCTTCTTTGATGATAAAGAACGGATCGTCGGGAAATACTTCCCTGCCTATTTGTACATATTGTGCAGCTTGCTGTTCATTCCTCAGTAGTTGAGAGGTGGTAATACCCATTCTCAGGATGCTGTTGCTGTTGGGACATATCTCGATTGCATCTTTGATTTGGCTGTCTGCAACAAAGAGCATACCTTCCGCAATCAAAGATTTGATATATGGAGTTGCAATTTCCTCGTAAGTGCCCGCATAGTCGGCTTTCAGGGAGTCAGGTCCGTACATATAGCCCTCACGCAGCACATCCAAAGCCTTAGTCGGCAATCCCTGTTCGTTATATAGACGCGCCTTCAGCTGCCGGTATGCGTTGTAGTTGAATAATCGGTTATAATCATCGAGTGTCTGTTGTGCTTCGGGATAGTGTTTTGAAAGCATGTAACAGTTAAACAGTTTAAGCATCGATGCTTTTCTCAACTCTGGATCCACCTTATCTTGCGATGCTGTTATCAATAATGGTATAGCCTCATCATATTGTTCGTATCGCATAAATTCTTGGGCTTTGTCGTTATTGATACGTGCCAATTCGGTTGCTACTTCCTCATTATCCGGATTGAGAGCATACAGCTTGTTGAGTAGATTGTTGGCCTTTGTTACATTGCCCAAACGACGGTTCACCAAATATTCCTTATACAATAGTTCGGGAGTCTCTTTGTTTCCCTGTTGTTTCTTTGTTTCAGCAATATATTCCAAAGCATCATCGTAATATCCTCGTGAAATAGAGGTGTTGAGCAAGAAGGTGAGAGCTTCAGGAGAATGATTTGCATCATACGCCTTTGCATATTGGATATAAGGGTCATTCATCTGTGACGCCCTGGCTGCATCCATCTGCAGGTTTTTGTTCAATCGTGTAGCCAATGCAGAATAATGGGTGTTTTTGAGTGAAGTAAGAAATGCGCGTGCTTCATCAAAATGGTTCATTCCTGCCAAGATACCCACTTTCTTCTCTACCAATGCAGGCGAGTTGGTTGTCGCTGCACCCTCACCAGCAATCTCGGCAGCTTCAGCATCGTGTCCATATTGCAACAGCAGGTTCGAAAGTGCCAAATAGTATTCTGGATTCTTAGGACTTATCTGAATCAGTTGTCTCAACGTTTCAAACTGTGCCTGTGCATCCCCTTCTCTGTGCTGTTTCAGATATTTCATCTCCACACGATAATTCCAGTCATTTTGTATGCGTTCATTGTCGGGGTAAATGCTTCTCAGTCGTTCCAACAAGAGGTCCGCCTCATGGTCGTTGCCCAAATAGCGATAGAGGGCAATCTTCTTACGCCATAAGGGTTCACTATATGGACTTACTTCCAATAGCTCGTTTACATAAACAATGGCTGATGAGTAGTTTTTGGTTTCTTCTTCTACTTTCACCAACAGCTCTCGTGCTTGATGGTTGGAATTATCATCCTTCAGTGAATTGATGAGGTGGTATCTTGCCTTGTCATATTGTTTGAAGTGATAGTAGTATTGTCCCATCAGCTCGTTAAGTGCTGACACATACGAATACTCCTTCATTCCTTCGTCCAATAGTTTCTTTCCAGCAGCCCATTGTCCTTGTTTGAAATGGCTACGCACTGTTTCTTCATAGTATCCAGGATTCTTTTCAATCAAGTCTGTGATGCTATTACGCTTTACCTGTGCCATCATCGGTATCGATGTGCAAAGGCTCATTGCTGTGCATACCACTATGAAGAGAAAAACCTTCACTATTATATACTGTTTCATTTCCATTACTTATAAATTCAATTACTATTTTTTCTTTTTCTTGGTACCTTGACGGTTCATATCACCCCAAACAGCTTTCTTGCGAGTCAGGTGGTTGTAATAGCCACGAATGGTAGAAAACACCACAATAGGATGATAAAAAATCGGTTCAAAGATACCGGCTAAAATCAACAATGCGTAACTATTTGATTTATGATATGAACTACCGAGCAGGTAATCGTAGAACACCACAAACGAACTGAGCATCACACTAAAGAGGAAGATTGCTCCGAACATTATAAAGAAGGTATCCCAGTTCACACCTCCAGTGAGGGCGAGATAAATAATCAGGAAAATACCCACTACTTCAATCATCGGCGCTAGGAACTCAAACAAGAATGTATAGGGGAATGTAAGCATACCCAAGGTCTTGTATTTGGGATTGAATAGCATACGTGAGTGGTCACATACTACCTGAATCAGCCCACGTCCCCAACGTACACGCTGGCGAATCAATGTCTTTACATTCGATGGACCTTCAGTCCAACAGCAGTTATGAGGAATCTGAACCACACGGTATGGACGGTTAAAATCGCAGCAATATCCAATCATGCGGAATAACATATCCATATCCTCAGCAAATGATTTAGATCCATATCCTCCAGCAGCAATAACTATTTGCAAATTAAAGAGTCCATAACCACCCGACACGTTATTCATTGCGTTAATACACGACCATCCCATCTTACCGATAAGGAAGCTTCGTTTGTATTCCAAGTCTTGGAATAGAGGTATAGGTCTGGTGGATGTTTTGAGTTCCACAATCTCACCGTTTTCAATAGTCGCACCATTACTCATACTCATCGTACCACTCACGGCAATCACAGTGTCGTCAAGCAGTACAGGGAATATACAATGATAAATGGCATCATTCGACAGGATGCAGTCCACGTCGGTATTGATGAAATAGGGATTCGATACCACATTCAGTCCGCCATTTACTGCGTCCGCCTTTGTACCTCCATTCATTTTGTCAACAACCACCAATTTCGAGTATTTTAGGCTGGTCGAACGAAACAGTCGTTTAAATGGTTGACAATGGATGCGTTCTATATAGTCGTACGGTACCTCCACCAAATCGAAATTTTCAATCATCGTTTCCAATGTACGGTCTTTGCTACCATCGTTCACAATCACGATTTCGAAGTTTGGATAATCCTGACGTAACAACGAGCGTATGTTGTCCACTACTGTTTTTTCCTCATTGTATGCAGGAGCCACGATTGATACCCCTGGTACATAAGGCGTACTATCAACCATGTGCTTGATATAATCATCCGACCATCGTTTGTAGTTTGAACTGTAAATGTAGGCCATAATCAGTAACGCCACGTATGACGTGATGAGCGCCAACGAATAGAAGAAAATGATATAGCCGTAGAATAAAAGTAGAAAGTTCAGCATAATTGTTGGGTTTTATGATTTAATCATCCTTTATTGTCTGTATTAATATTAAGAGAACTGCTATTAAGAGAACTGCTGCATCTGTTTCAGCAAGTTAGCCGCATCGATTTGGTCAAGCAATGTTCTGTTCTCGTCGCCCAGTTGATAGCTTGAGCGAATCATTTCAAATCGGCGACGACCTTCATTGCCATACATATATAGACAAGACATCGCTTGTTCTTGGGTTTCTTTGGATGATGTTGAATGATATGCTCGCTCAAAAAAGTCCACTTGTTTGCCAGAATGAATAGCAAGAACAGTCTTGATAACTTCACGCTTAATCGGCTCAGGTTGATGGTCATACGATGCTACCAATGCAGGCTCGTTTGCTTCACGTGCCAATTGAGCAGTAGCCCGCATGGCTGCCAGACGGATGATGTGACGAGGAGCCTGGAAAAACTTGGCCAATTCGTCTTTCTCGGTATCGTTGCCCCAATAAGCCACTTCTTCAATGAGGAAAGCAGAGGCTTGTTCGTTCTCAAGTGACTCAGCGAGAACAATAAACGATGGCATAGGACGCCCACATTCCTGTAACCATCCGAATAGTCGATGGGTAAGCATTGGACGCCAAGGCAGCATCCGCTGATTCAAGTCCTCTTCCAGATATTTGTAAGGCTCATTTTCTGTACAGATGATATTAGCTAAACGTGCCATAAGGCGAATGTTGGCATTGTGGTGGTTGAGATAGATTGCCAACTCTCCTTCATTGATGCGGATATTGAGATTAACCACCATTTGCAATACTTCAAACACTTTTTTCCGGCTTGTCAGACAACGTTCGAAATAGTCTTTCACTCCTGTGATTTCGCAGATATACTGCATGTTGGGCAAATATAAGACCTCACATAGTTCCATACGCAGGGAAGAAATAAGTTGTGCAAACATGCTCGAATCATACTGCTTCAGTTCGTTAAAGTTACAACCCATTAACTCTTCTATTTCCTGTACTGTAGGTGGTTCGGGTAGAATCATGATTTGATACAGCGGCTCACGGAACTTCTCTTCTAATTGATGGTAACCTTTCTTATATTTCGTGGTTTTTCTAATCATCAAAACAAATAATATGAAAAGAATAATCATTACGAAAATACAACCCACAATCAGACCGTAAGCCGTACGTACTTGCCAAGAATATTCCGCTAAATAGTTTTGTATGTTGTTGATGTAATACCCAATCACTTCCCAACCATAAAATTCTGCAATAGGACCATCAACTTGAGAAAACATAAAATCTGTCATTTATTAATATCTGCAATTATATTTGTCTGTAATTCTTACACATTGCACTTTTCGAGTGCAAAATTACAATTTAAAAGTCCCCAAAAATGAAATAAACACTAGTTTATACTAAAAACAATCGTTAAGAATCAAAAAAGCCCAAAATTATTGTTATTTATCGCAAATCCCCCCAAACGATTGGAAGAAAATGTGGTTATGGGGTTGTCATTTCTCACCTAGTTTATTGATTTGTTTTACTACACTATTAATAAGCCTTTCCATAATAATTGGTTTGTTGACAAAGTCATTAGCACCAAGTTCCATACCTTTTACGATATCGGCTTCAGAGTTCAACGCTGAAAGGATAATGATTGGCATATCTTTCGTATTCTCGGAAGCACGTACACGTCTAATAACTTCAAATCCATCAATACCAGGCATCATCAAATCGAGCAACATCAGATCTGGTGCTTCGTTACTAATCATGTCCAGTGCTTGCTGACCGTTGGCTGCCGTTTCAACTTTAAATGTGAACTGCCCAAGCATCTTACGTACAAGCAGTATGTTTAATGGCACATCATCAACAATCAACACCTTCAGTTTGTCAACATTAATGTTTGGATTAATATTTGAGTTCATGAGTGTGAGTTAAATATGAGTAATAAAAAATAGTAATCTTTTCGGCCTGCAAAGTTACGTGTTCTTTTATTATTAACCAAATTTTTTTTACTTTTTTTAGGGTTTTTCGTTTTCCTTACATGGTATTAACGTGTTTTCCACCTTAATTAATAGCAATAAGCCTTCCATTCAAATGAATAAAAGGCTTATTAAAAAAACTCTAACCCGTTGTTAAAAATATTACAGGTTTGGATTTATTTTATTCCATTCCGAAATTGGTGGGACAATGTTCAGTGTAACAAGTTCGTCGCGCATCTTGCAGAGGTGCTCATACGAAGCATCGAGTTTTGCCAATTCTTCAGCATTGCCTGTTGGCATCTTGTAAGTACAGCCGTTGGTGTCAAGGGTTGTGTCCATTGCCATCATGATGTGGTTGTACTTTTCGTTGCATACGTACGTACCTGCAGGCCAGCGGAACTTCTCGCCGCCCATCACTGAGCGTATCATCTCTACTGAGCAGTAAGCAGGACTCTGCCAAGAACTGCGTCCGCGCAGCTCGATAATCTTAGCGCCTCCCTTAGTGACATCTACCTTCAGCTGCTCCCATTCCTCTGTTGTACATGCGGGGGTACCGATAAGGTCGTTCAATGGTTTGCCGTTCACTTTCACTGCACTGCCAAATACTGCCATCTGCTCACCATGACCTCCGTACGTAGCACAACCTGTTACTTCGTACTGCTTGCATCCGAATTTCTTGGCAAGAGCACTCTGCAGACGGGTTGAGTCAAGTGCGGCGAGGGTAGTCACCTGACTTGGTTTCAAACCAGAATACAGCAGCGTTACAAGACCTGTCAGGTCAGCTGGGTTGAAGATAACTGTCACATGCTTTACGTCAGGGCAATAAGTCTTGATATTCTTACCAAGTTCCTCTGCAATCTTACAGTTGCCTGCAAGGAGGTCTTCACGGGTCATACCTGCCTTACGTGGAGCACCACCCGATGAGATGATATACTTGGCATCCTTGAATGCTTCTGCTACATCAGTCGTAGCTGTGAGGTTCACGCCGTCATAACCACAGTGGAACATCTCTTCCATCACTCCCTCCATACCTGGAGCATACACATCGTAAAGACATACGTTTGGTGTCAACTTCATGGTCAATGCAAGCTGAACCATTGTTGAGCCGATAGCACCACCAGCTCCGACAATCACTAATTTGTCGTTTGTTAAAAATCCCATAATTACTTGTTTTATGTAATGATAATTTATGATTATCTCTGTCCAAATGCAATGTTTTGCATTAATTTTCGGCAAATATACAACAAAAATATGAATTATGCATTATGAATTATGCTTTTTTTTGTACCTTTACACCCATTATTACTAAACAATCCTTACAATTATGAACAAAATAGAAAGTAGACTTTACGATTTGCGCCGTTTAATGTCGGCTCGCGGCATTAGTGCATTCATCACTCCAAGTACCGATCCGCATTGTGGTGAATATGTTCCCGAACGTTGGAAATCACGTCGATGGATTTCTGGCTTTACTGGGAGCGCAGGTATCGCAGTAGTAACATCCGACCAAGCAGCCCTTTGGACAGATTCCCGCTATTTCATTCAGGCAACTGAACAACTCAAGGATACAGGATTTCAGTTGATGAAAGAGAAAATAGAAGGTACTCCTACTATAGCTGAGTGGTTAGGTAGTATATTAAAAAAGGACGATACTGTGGCTGTTGACGGATGGGTAAATACCGTTGCTGAAGTCAACACGATGAAGGCAGACCTAGAGCCCTATGGTTTGCAACTGACTACAGACCTTGACCCCTACGATACTATTTGGACAGACCGTCCAGGTATCCCCGACAGTAAAGTGTTCGTTCATGGGGTAGAGTATGCGGGTGAGACCGCTGCTCACAAACTGCAGCGCATCCGTGAGCAACTTGGTTCCCATGCTCTGCTTACTACCTTCCTTGAAGACATTGCATGGACACTCAACCTCCGTGCCGACGATATCCTCTACACGCCATTTTTCGTTAGCTACCTCATCATCACCCCTACTACCGCCACCTTATATATAAATAAGGAAAAAGTACCAACAGAAGTTGAGGCATATCTCAAGGAAGAGGGTGTTGGTATTCGCCCTTATGAGGCTATCATTGACGACTTGAAAGCATGTGAATTGCCTGTTGAAGTGCAACTCGATAAGACCAACTATACCACATACAAGGCCATCCGTCAGCCTATTGCGAAAGCATCTCCCATCCCTCATATGCTGATGTTCAAGAATCCTACGGAAATCAAGGGTTACCGCAATGCGATGGAGAAAGACGGTGTGGCAATGGTGAAGTGGATGAAATGGACATTAGAGAACGTACCTAAGGGTGGACAGACCGAGTTATCGTTGGCTGCCAAACTGGAAGCATTCCGCCGCGAACAGCCACTCTGTATGGGCATCAGTTTTGAAAGCATCATGGGTTATGCCCATCATGGAGCCATCGTACATTACGATCCTACACTCGAAACCGATATCCCTGTCAAACCTGAAGGATTATTGCTCATCGACTCAGGCGGGCAATACCTCGATGGCACCACCGACATCACTCGCACCCTACCGTTAGGACCGCTCACCGAGGAGATGCGCCGCGATTACACTTTGGTGCTCAAAGGATGGATTGGTCTTGGCAGTGCTGTATTCCCCAAAGGCACCTGCGGCACCCAACTCGACACCCTCGCCCGAGTAGCCATGTGGCGCTATGGTATCAACTACCTACACGGAACCGGACATGGTGTGGGGCAGTTTGGTTCTGTTCATGAGAACATCGACCTTCATCAGTTCCGCATGCAGTGGCGGCCTACACCACTTCTGCCGGGTATGGTCATTACAGACGAACCGGGCATCTATATTGAAGGTAGCCACGGAGTACGCCACGAAAACACGATGCTCGTAGTCGATGCTACCCCAGGCATCACCTTCGGTCCGTACTATACTTTCGAACACCTCACTCTTTGTCCTGTTATCACTAGCCCTATTATCAAGGACATGTTGACAAAAGAAGAACTCGAGTGGTTCAATCACTACCAACAAACCGTTTACGATCGGCTTTCACCCCGACTTGATAGTGAACATCAAACATGGTTGCGTCAGGTCACTCAACCTATCTAAATGATTTTGCCAGATTAGGTTAATTTGTGTATCTTTGCAACAAAAAAACTGCTATACACAAAGGATTCTATATCATCGGGCTGCTGTTGTTACTCCTTGTTGCCTGTACGGGTGACAGGGAGGTGAGGGCTTTGCTGGAACGGGCAGAGACTGCAAACATGTTTCTATTTTTCCTATTTTTGTAAGGAAAAACAAAATTTTTAGTTGTTTTCATGCAAGATTTTCATATATGCTGGATTTTATTGTCGTAGAATTTAGTAATTTTGCAACAAAACGAACAAATAAATGACGTGTATGAAGAACCTGTTAATAGCTGTTTCGGCATTATGCCTGATGTTAGCATCTTGTAGCAAGGACGATGATGAACTTCTGTTTCAGATATTAGACGACACACGCCCTGTGCCTTCGAAATACGACAAAGTGTCGGCTACGGAATTCAAAAACCTCTTTTTCGGCTATGGATGGAAGGAAGCGGAGACTCATGAAATCAATATAGACGGTACCATCAATAAGGAAGATTACTGGGAGGATATGGTTGGTGGAGGCCCCCACATATATGAATTCACTGATACGGTAATCATTGACTATTTTTATGCAGATGCTATTCCAGCCAACGTGTCTGTCCCTTATAAATATACCTATGACGAAACGACAAACTCTGTCTGCTATAATTACGAAACGACAAACTCTGTCTACTATACTAACGGCGGTAATTTCTGGTTCAGCATCGTCTGTGCAAGTTCTACGGAAGTGACAATTATTAAGAGAGCTGGGTGGAAAGCTAATAGAGACAGTAATCAGTTGAGGCCGGTATATCATTATGTGACACTAAAGCGACTGACTGCTGCTGAATTGGAACAGGTAAGGAACAGCTATACGCCATTCGATTTAGTTGAAAGACATTATTAACTTCAAACCATATACGCAGGGAATTAGATACATGTGATCATTTCAGGGACTATAGAGCAGCACTTGGTAAAGTGTATGCAGGACGGCGAAAAGTCAGCCGCCCGCAAATTCTATACCCTTTATGCAGATTATCTTACAGGAATTTGTTCACGCTATATTGACGATGAAGATGACCTCAAAGACGTCTTCCAAGACGCATTAATCCATATCTTTACTCACATAGACGATTTCCAATATCGAGGGGCAGGTTCCCTGCAAGCGTGGGTGTCGAAGGTGATGGTCAACCAGTCGCTGAAGTACCTACGGACGAAACAACGACATGAGTTTGTATTATTGGACGAAGACATATCTGAAGAGGTTGACGATGAAGATTCACCTATCAGCGATATACCACCCGATGTTATCCAACGAATGCTGAATCGCCTTCCTGTTGGCTACCGCACAGTGCTGAACCTCTATGTCTTTGAAGGCAAGAGCCATCGGGAGATTGCCTATAGTCATCCGGTCGTCTGCCTTTAGTCGACTACCCTCGAACTTATAATCGTGGAATGGGAACAGTATGCGTAATTTCACCACAAAGATACAAAAAGAATTCTCCTTTTCCAAATAATTCGTAAAGATTTTTTAGTGGTAGCATAAAAAACAGGGCTGTAGATATCAATGGCCCTGTTTTTGGGGAGTGTATGTTGTCGTTTTTTACGATTTGAAACATTTGCGTTCCCCTTTTTCATAAAAAGTGCCTAGAACCTATTGTGAGGCAGATTTGTGAATTTTTTGTAAATTGTTAATTTGAAACAAATGAAAATGTAAATTATTTGTAAACTGTTTTTCTTGGTGGTTTTGATTGCTTTTTCTAACTTTGCAGCGCAAAACAGCGAAAACAGTATTAACATTAAAAAACAAAGAAAGATGAAACGATTTGCATTTTTACATTTCTGCGTATTTACATTGTGCTTGGTACTTCATGCACAGCAGTTCACGCTTACAGTAGATACCGTCAAAGTTGATACTACTGATATGATGTGCGAAGGTAAATTTGAACTCAGGTTGGCATATATCGCCAATCGGAACGACAAAATCTATTGTCTGTATAAAAACACGATACAGGTAATGGTTGGTAAATGTCCTTACAATCATCTGCTTTCTATCGATGAAATGGGGAAAATATCACGATTTCCGTTACCAGACGACATCAAAGAAGACATGGATGTTGGAGAAGGGTTGTTTGTCCGCAACGACTCACTCATCCTCCGTCGCTATCGTTCCTATCACCATGCAATGTTCCATGTTGCATGGGAGAAAGAGCATGATTATACAGACGAAGAGATAGGAAAGACGTGCGATTATTATTGGGATAGCAAGTCGTCCCGCTGGGTTGACATTCCCTTTGCTGATGATCATATCTACGAAGACAAAGACTATAAGATATCGCTATGGTCATGTGGTGAATGGGGTACATACGTAAGGTTCCTGTCGAAGAAGACGCATAAGGATTACATCTATAGGTGTAAATACGTTATCAAGAACGAGCAGAAAAATGGGATGACGATGATAGGTAGCTTCACCGATGTCCCCATTCGTGTATTCAAGCAAACTGACGGATACTATCTGATTACTCCGAAAAGCATGATCCGCATCAGCGACCCATCGGAAGGACACGTCTATCAAGGAGAATCCTATGCAGATGTCGATAGTAAACACCTTTATTCTGAGTTCACTGAGCTGGTCACTTCTCAGAGTAACATCTACGCTTGCTTTATGCTTAAAAAGCAGTTCTACTTCATCATGGAGTCTGCGTCAGGAATCTGCGTTGCTACCTATCGAGACGGTACCATCAGCAAAGTAATGGATATAGACTGCAACTATACCCCTTACGTCTATCAGAACTATATGCGCGATTGTGATAGTCCGAAGGACCACACCCTGCTCCTCCTCACAGATCGCAAGGCAGGCAAGGATGCCATTCTCACTGTTGAAGGGTCGAAAATACATATACGATACATAATCTATTGTTGATATGAAAAAACTTGTTTATCTTCTCTTGTGTTTGGCTCTTCCAGCTTCAGCACAGCAGTTTACGGTGACTCGCGACACGATACATATTGATGCCGGCTTGTTTGGCAAAACGCCTAAGATGAATATCCATTTACGAGCAGCAGACAGCCGTGAGGGATTGTATCTGTTGATGTACCATAGAGAATCAATGGAAAGTTGGGGGAAAGATATTCTTCTCTGTGTTGACAAAGATAGTCACAAGGTCACTCACATTGATTTGCCAGATAGCCCTATAAGTGACCAATTATCGTATGGCAATATATTCACTCGTCACGACTCCTTGATACTGAAAGTCCATGCATATCACGAAAGCGATGTGAGTTTCTATCGATGGGCACGCGAGCATCACGATAAAGAAGATATGAAGAAGAACTTGAATTTTACACTAAATACACATACAGGTCAGTGGAAGCCAGTGAAATCAACGAACGACTTAATCTATGAAGACGATCAATACAAGGTGTGTTATTGGGAGTGCGGCGAATGGGGCGACTATATGGTATTTCAAGAACGGAAGAATCACAAACGGCATTTGTTTATGGCAGCAGGTCGTCTATTGAAACTGGATGGCAGTTATTATGTTGTCAGTACATATAGCATCAATAAAATAGACAATCCTCGTCAAGGAAAAGTATATCGTGGAAAGAAATATTACAAACTGGGCCGCGAAGACTACACTCTACCTCAGAAAGTACTTCAGTTAACACCCCCTGAAAGCCGTATCATAACAATAACAAAGGAGTATTTGCTGAACGATCCGCGTACATATATCTGCACAGCATTCACCCATGACGACAAACTCTATTGCATCGTGAGGTCCCCTGGAGGCATGTATATAGCCTCGTATCAAGACGGAGCGCTACATAAAGAGATGGACCTTGGTTTTAATTACAACACAGAGAATTGGAGAGGCCATCTGCTCAGGGTGAACAACCATCCCGACAATCAGGCATTTCTTCAATGCGAGGACGTAACGACTGACAATCCTGTCATCCTCACCGTCGAAGGCTCGAAAATACATATATGGTATTTGGAAATAAACTAAAAATAGGATAATATATGAAACGATTCATCACAATGATTATGGCAATCGCCCTTTGTACATTGGGCAGCCAGGCACAGCAGCAGCGATTCAGTACATCGAGGCTGATAAATAGTGGTTACGTCACCATTGAGAAGGGTAGCAGGAAATATAACTTCTTTCTGTGCGGAGGAAATCCGGAAACAGAAAAATGGTATACCGAAAAGCGTGTAAAGCTTGAAAGGCAACGGAATATGTTGAGTGACAAATACAATAAGCAATACAAGAAGCTAGCCGAGAAGACTAAGGCAAAAGGAGAAGATGAATTTGACAAAAAACTATCCAAACAATACGATATGTATCGTGAACGGTATTACAAGAAACGCGACCAACTTAAAGCACGCATTTATGAGGGTGACAGCATGTATGTGCAGTACACGTTGCTCTATTTCGTCGACCCATCGTTCGACCCACCTTATGCGTTGGCCTATAGGAAATGGATTAAAGATGAATCAGAAGATATGACGAATGAGAGTTGGAACTGCGAACTGATAGCGATGAAGAGTAACATCATATTCCATTACGACCACACCACCAAGCCCGAGATGACATCCATACACATGAAAGTAGATGACGTGCTGCTCGACTCCATACGCACCCTTACAAAGTTCGTCCACTACACCGCTTTGAATATGGACGAAAGTATCATCGTGCTCGATGGAACAAGGGTCTTTATCATCAATAATGGCAGACAGATGCGATTTACCCAAGATCTCGATGACCACGCGCGCTTGTTGGCAAGAACCTTCGGACAACTGTACAAATGTGTAGAGGAACACGACGAGGAAGGAATTGAAGCCCTGCGTCCTACCATCAACGACCTCATTGCCTACTACCGCACCCTCATTCTTCCTGACCAGTATCTTCACGAACGGAATCGATAAGGTTATACCCAACTGTATGATGAAGAAACTGATAACGATATGCACACTTGTGTGTCTGTATGGCTGTAAATCCACGACAATCGATACAGACTCGTTCAATATGCCGGAATCCTATTATCAGGAGTTTTATAGCAGATTGTCTGCACAGGCATACGACTTTGAGGCGAAGAATGCGGACGGAAAGGTCATCTATTACAGAATCAACTCGAATAACAACGTGTATGTAACGGCTCATGGGGATGCGAGATTGCACGATACGGGAACCATTCGAATTCCAGAAGAGGTGACGTATCAAGGAACAGTCTACAAAGTAAAAGGGTTGGTCAGCTCAGAAGATGAATTCCCAGATATAGGTTATCTGTTTAAAGCACTCCCACCATTTAGTGGCGGTTGTCCGGATTTAAAAGAAGTCGTTCTCCCGGCAACAATCGACAGTATTAGTTCATATTCATTCTTTCTGTGTTCAGACATCAAAACCATCCGCTTACCCTCCACAATTCGTTATCTGGGAGATTGTGTGTTTGGCTATTGTCGTAGTCTGACTTGTTTCTATATCAATAGTGCAAAACCACCCCAAACCCATGAAAGGTGTTTTGATCTGTTTAGTCCGGCTCAATGCACCCTCTATGTTCCCAAGGGATGCAAAGCCCGCTATCAGCAAGCAGAAGGGTGGAAAGACTTCAAGAAAATCGTAGAACAATGATAAAAAATCGTTCAATTTGTTCAATTCGTGGTCAAATCGAACTTCGGAACTTGAATATGATTAAAAAAGTGTTCTCAAATTTGTGAATATTGAAAAACATTTGTACCTTTGCCACAAAATTACGGAAAAATGCGATTAAGTGAGAGCAATACAGCTTGCTTAAATTGCCGAGCGGTAGATAAAAATGCGTTTAAGTTGAACATAGTGTCAAATGTATATTTGAGCATTATTGAGGCGTAGCATTTTGGACGTAGTCATTTTGCTCGAAGTGAATAGCGTATGATTGTCACTTTTGAAGAAGACTATCTGAGGGAGCTCTATGAGAGTGGAAGGACTCGCGATAAGAAATATCGCTTCCAACCTCATATCGTTAAGAAGTATACACGTGTTGTAGACTTGATGATGGTGCAGTCGAACGTGATGGATTTGGCTCGTTATGGAGGGCTTCATTACGAACATCTGCATGGTGATAAAGAAGGACTTTCTTCCGTTAGGGTAAATGACCAATATCGCATAGAATTCCGAGAGATTATCGAAGATGAAAAGACTATTGCAGAGGTGGTAAGTATCACAGAATTGTCAAACCATTATAAATAAAGAATTATGGTACACGTAGAGGGAAAAGAAGATAAGATAATTGCCAACAACTTGGAGCCGCACTACCTGACTCATCCTGGAGAAGTGATTAAGGATGAATTGGTATTTCGTGGCATCAGTCAGCGACGTTTGGCCGCAGAGATTGGTGTGCCTGCCAGTCAGTTGAATGAGGTGTTGAATGCAAAGCGCCCCTTGAGTGCTGAAATGGCTTTACTTATTGGTCAAGCTCTTGATTTGGATGCAGAACCACTTCTCTCTCTTCAGATGAAATACAATCTATTATCTGCAAAACGCAATAAATCATTCTTTGAGCACCTCAAGAAAATACCAAGAATTGCTGCAGTTTTCTGATTAGCCCGTTTTCCCCTCGTTAATGTGTACACAAGGTGTACGCAATGTTACAAATCTGCAAGGATGTTACATTTTTTTGCCGTAACTTTGCAGTCGAAAAAGTAGTGACAGGAGTGAAAAGTAGTGACAGCCTTCGACGTGAGCTCAGGCCGAATGTGAGTGGCAGACGATACCACAGGACGTGAACAACAACAGCATAGTGCTGGCTACACTCCTCTACTCCTCTACTCCTCTACTCCTGCACTCCTAACACTCCTAAAAAAAATGTAACAACTATGGGTAAAAATTTCAGAACAACGAAGCGACTTTTCGCTTGTGCTTTTCTTTTCGTGATGGCACTCTGTGCATCAGCTACAGGTCAGGAAGGTGATGTGATTATGATCGATGGGGAACGGTGGAACCTATTGGGGAAACCCATTGACTACGATTCCGTGCTTTATCATCATCTGTTGGAAGTGTTACCGAAGGACAGGTCAATCAGCACTGCCAACTGGGACGGGTACAGGGGCTATTGGAGCATCAAGAACAACCGCCTGTGTCTCGACCATATCGAAATAGAACTATATGATAAGGAAACAAAGCATTCGCATGTGGAAAACATCCCTGAAGCTGATATGCGCAAGGTGTTCGGCAAGTACTACCAGCAAAAGGAGATCGTGGCTACGTGGTTCACAGCGGAAATCAGGGCTGCAAAAGGAAATACCCTCTATTATGTTCACTCCGAATATATCCGCAATCTGGAGTATGAGCAGTTGCTGACCATTAAGCAAGGGAAGATCACCAACCGCCAGGAGTATCATAATCGTGTGGTTGTGAAAGATGGGTTTTCGTTCGACAACAAGAATAGAGAAGATCTTCATCGTCTCTTCCCTCTACACACCCAGAACTACCCTGAACTGGCTGGTGTGAAACGGCTTATCATCACCATCGGGAACGTGCAGTTGGACGAAAAGGGTAACTTTGTGGATTGCTACGTCAAGGTGACGCATCGAGGCAAACTTAAAGAAAGTATCGAAGGGTTGGAGCAGGAGATGAAGACCTTACTCAAACAAATCCGTCCTTGGAAAACGCTCTATATCAATGGTGAATACGTCTCAGACCATTATCACGACAGCATTTGGTTTGCTTACGATTTAGACAAGAAAAGCACTTCTCCATCAGCCTTCACCGTAACGCGTGATACGCTTACGATTGACAAAGAGCTACAGAATGTGAAACAATACGAGTTTGAACAGCCAATGATGATTGACTGGCTTACGCGATACCATGATCGTTGGTTTTTTCTGTCTTATCGTTCCGATCATCGTCTGCATCTCTTCGCATTAGATGATCGTGGAAACTTGGTGAAAGACTTGCTCGTGCCAAAGCTGCCCTATGCATACCACGACGTAAGATGTTTGTTTGTTCGTAACGATTCGCTCATATTGAAACGGAATAGCGACTTTATCGGTGATTATTTTGAATTAAGACAATACGAGGATAGTATCTCCTTCGGCAAAAAGCCTATCCGCACTCCTGCCGACATCCACGATTATTACCTCGACACCATCAGCTGGAGCATCCGCGACAGAGTGTTGGCTGACGACCTGTATTATGAAGACGACCGCTTTCAAGTGAACACTTACGATATCGGCGAATGGGGTTGGTTCAATATGTTCAAGGATAAGCTGACAGGACTCAGGCACGTATTTATGTGTGACATAGGAGACATCTCTACTATGGAGGGGTTGTCGAAACAAATGACTGAGGGGGCACGAAGGGTTCTCAAGTTAGGCAACAGCTATTATCTCTTTGGCAGAAGGCTCATATCGAAGATTGAGCATCCTGAACAGGGAAAGGCCTACGGAGGTGAACGTTATACACAAATGGATTGGAATAGATATACAAAGCCCCATTTGTTGTCCGAGCTGGACAATTCAATGATACTCAACGCTTTCGTCTGGAATGAACAAATCTACCTGATAACCAAGTCTGACGAAGGTATTTACCTTAATTCGTACAAGGATAATAATATAGTACCTGTGATGCAGCTATGTGCAGGCGACTATCGCACCCGTGAGCGTCCTACGCAAACTGGCAACAAGGAGCAGCATCAGGCCGTAGTAACCATCTATAATGCGACTACACGAGAACCTATTTATATCGATGTTCAAGGTAACGATATCCGAATCACTTATATAAAAAATTATAGAATTAAGAGTTAAGAAAAATACTTCAACAAGGAACAGTTCAATGAAACCAATTGATAAATCGTAAATAATCAAATTATAAATGAAATTATGGAAACATTACTGAAGAAATTTGGCACCCTGTGCCTGATAGCTACCATGTTTGTAGCGTGTAAAGACGCCAATAGTCAGCCGCAGAAAGAGGTGGTTGATACACAGGAACACAAAAGTGTGTCCTCTGAACCACAAGACCCTATCAATCCAGGAGTCATTGCGGAAATGCCCGAATTTCCAGGAGGTATGGAAAAACTGATCCAATTCATCGAAGAAAACACCCATTTGCCAAAGTGTGTGACAGACGGAAAAGTACAGGGGCGCAGCGTCATTGAGATGGTGGTTGAGAAGGACGGAACGTTATCGGATTTCAAAGTCGTTCGTTCACTCCACAAAGACTGTGATTCAGAAGCCATCCGTGTGCTGAAATCAATGCCTCGCTGGAAACCAGCCAGACTAAGAGGGAAAACTGTACGTATGCAATATACCGTACCTGTGCCGTTTAAGCCAAAGCAGCAGAAAGAGGTTGTTGATACACAGGTGCACAACTGTGTGCCCTCTGAGCCACAAGGTCCGATTTATTCAGAGAGCGAAAATATTTCCCATACCGAAGAAATGCCCGAATTTCCAGGCGGCATCGATAAAATGCTCCAATTCATCGCTGAAAACGTCCGCGTGCCAAAGTGTGTAACATACGCTTCAGTGGAGGGGCGCAGCATCATTGAGATGGTGGTTGAGAAGGACGGAACGTTATCGGATTTCAAAGTCGTTCGTTCACTCCACAAAGACTGTGATGCCGAAGCCATCCGAGTCCTCAAAACAATGCCGAAATGGAAACCAGGTAAGGTATGTGGAAAACCTATACGTGTAAAGTACACCGTACCTGTGCAGTTCAGGAAACCAGTCAGCCAAAAGTAATTTCGCCGAAGATACTTTGTATCTTCCAAAAAAAAGTAAAAAAAATCGTTAACATTTGATAGGGTTATGCGTATATAGGGCAGATGACGTCAAAAGAATTCGAGCATATTGCGTTTGGGTTGAGGTCGCAGTTGATGCAAATCGCAATGAGATTCTGTCGCGACAAGGATGACGCGGAAGATATCGTGCAAGAGGTAATGTTGCGGCTATGGATACGACGAGAGGAGCTGGGGCATAATGTTACTGCGCTTGCGTGCAAGGCTACACGGAATCTGTGTGTCAGCTGGTGGCGCAAGAAGCAAGTGAAACGTATTGTTCCGCTTGTGGATGATATGCTCGTTGATGAAAGCACTCCAGTTGACAAGCAGCTGATAGCAAATGAGCAGATGGAGCAGCTCCAGCAATGCATAGAGCAGTTAACGCGATCACAACAGCGGCTCATCAAACTGATGTTGTTCGATGGAATTAGCGTTCAGGAAATAGCCGCCATAACGGGAATGACCCCGAGGTCGGCAAGCACAATTCTATCGACAGCAAAACGGAAGTTGATGGAAGCGATGAAGTAATGGTAAATGTTAAATGGAAAATATAATGGTGAAACAAGAACTGATTGACAAATATCTAGCGAACGAGACCTCGAAGGAAGAGGAGCGGCAACTACGACGGCTACTCATAGAGGTTCCTGTGGCAGAGCGCAGCAAACAAGAAGCAGCATTGCTGCTGATGCTGACCCCTATGCAGGTGGAGTATACTGAGGATATCTTGGCCGAAGACCATACGGATGAATACCGCTCGATTCTCCAAAGTCGACGTACTCGCTATTGGCGTTATGCCGCCCTTGCAACCCTTGCAGTTGCTGCTTCTGTGGTGCTGGTGGTGCTGTTTGGTTGGAATTATGACACAGAGCCTTCAGAGCAGCCGAAGCAAGCAGAAGCTGTCTCGCAGCAAATACCGACTGAGAAGGAGATGACAAAGAAGACCATTCAGACCAGCCCCCTCCAACTCCCCCAAGGGGGAGAGAACCAAAGGGGAAATAGTCACCATAAGCCGACTACATCTTCTAGTTATTATTCCCCTCCCTCGCAGGGAGGGGCAAAAGGGGTGGGTCTTGACCCTCACTATGCTTGGGCTCATTCGCTTATCGAATCCTATCATGAAGACGAAGCGTTTTCGAAGTCGATAGCGATGAAAGACAAAGAGCCTTCTCTCAAGGAAGGTATAGAGGTTCCAACTTCAGAAGTTGGAACAGAATGGGCTGCCAACGATATTCATAAGGATATGACTACTATCAAAGCTAAAGGTGAGCGATTGAGAAAACGAATTGAAGAACTGCAAAATTGATAATACAATGAACAGGTATGTAATAAAGGTTATAGGTTATTGGCTAGTGGTTATAGGTTATTGGCTAGTGGTCAATGTTCAATGTTCAACGGTCAATGCACAAATCAATCCAGAGATTGAGGCGCTGATGGCATACGTGGATTCGATGAAGAATGAAAAAACGTATATTAATCCATCCGCCCAGATGAGTTTCGGAGTAGGACGTTACGGGCTTGAATGTCAAGGCCGAATATCGTTTCAACATTCATACACAGATGGTCTTCCAGATAATTTCATTGGAGCATCACCTGAAACAATATCAATAGGAAAACAAAAGATAGCAGAAATGCTAGAGCGGGTTCTTCAGACATTAGATCGCCTTTCCCGAAAATCTATCGAAGCGACTCATTGGGAAATACATGGACAGAATGCCGACACACTCAACTATGCCATTTATCTGCGTCCAGGTTCAAGTATGTTTTCGTTACGGAATTCCACCAATTCCAGATATAGCCCGAGTGCAGCTTTCGGTGGGGAGTTTATCAACATGAGTTATACTGCTGCCCGTGATATTCCATACTATCCATTGAGAAATTACACAAGGGATGAGGAGACAGGCAGGAATATTGTCTCCGTCGATAGTTCTGTGGTTGCTTCTCAGTTTGTTGCCAGTGCATCTCTTCGTTATACCTACTATCTGGATTCTGCTTTTGTCAACGATCCCAACGAACGAGGGGTACAGTTAGAGGCCACACCATTTCATGCTGATGCATATTGTGATGCTGTCATGAATGTTTTCAACCGCTCGGGTGTCACCATGCGAAAAGTGCATTACTATTCCATGAAAGGGGAAGTAAAAGATTATACCCTTTCTATATCTTATGCTGAAGCGAAACAAACGAATTTTACTCAAAAAAAGCCCCGTATTCAGGAGGGCGACACTTATGGACTGCACTATATCATTCAGTCGAAAGAAGTTGCTGAGGCGGTGATGCGTGACTATTGGAAAGCAACGATTGATTACATGATGACACATCCTCATGAGAGTTGTTATGCCAATAACCCTAATCGATGGAGTTTCGATGCAAGACCTCAAATCATTTTTGATGGAAAACTTGCAAGTCGGGAGTATCCGATGGAATGGGATGGCAGCGAATGTGACATGTTTGATGTAAGGACCGCATACAGTATGGGTTATTACCATATACTGCTATTGAAGACAGATGGATATAGATTATATAATCTGCCTGAGGGATGGGAAACTATCCATGATTATGATAATGGCGTGGTGACGTATTATGAAGAAGATAGAGAATAAAACAGACCCCCTCTAACTCCCCCTCTAAGGGGAGGAAGGTGAATGGTAAATTATAAATTTTAAATGGTAAATTATAAATGATGAAAAGAATATTGATTATAATAATTGCGGTTTTATGTTCGTCTCTTTCTATAAATTCTCGCCCTTTCAGGGAGAGCGGAGAGAGGGTCTATACGATAAAAGTTCGTGGTGTCAGTTTCCAGATGGTGAAAGTGGAGGGTGGTATTTACGATATGGGGGCAGAACCCGATCAGACTTTGCTTGGAGTCGGTGTCGTTCCGCCTCTTGGAGGGATGCCAATACACGAAGAGCGGGTCAATTCCTTCTTCATTGGGCAGACCGAAGTGACTCAGCAGCTATGGAAGGCGGTGATGGGACGTAATACAACCATGACAGACCCGCCTTTTGTTGGTGATTCTTTGCCTATATTAGACTTGAACTATGAAGGATGTATCGAGTTCATCGACCGCCTCAACCAACTGACCAAGCTTCATTTCCGTTTGCCTACTGAGGCCGAATGGGAGTTTGCTGCTCGCGGAGGTATCAAGAGCAAAGGCTATCGATACTCTGGGAGCGACTATCCCGACGATGTGGCTTGGTGGGGCGTGGGACATGGCGGAAGACGCTATCATGCTGTAGCGACCAAGCAGCCAAACGAGCTGGGCCTCTATGATATGAGTGGAAATGTTGGCGAACGTTGTGGTGACGAAAGTGCTGTTTGGAACAATCGTAAGTCAGAACTGATTCGTCCGGATTTTCGTGTCAATCCCGATGAAGTGTATGTGACGCGAGGATATGCTCTTCGTGGAGGAAGCATGGCGAATGGATTTGCTACCGGATGCAGGGTGTTATCGCGCTGGATCACTAAAAATCATTATGATGGCATCCGCCTGGTATTAGACACATCAGATAGCGATAAGGGCATCTATACCATCAAGAACGAAGACGGAGTGAAACTCGACTTTATCAAGATGACGGAGTCGACAGTAGCTCTTACCTATAACGAAAAGCGCGATGCTGATATTTCAGGAACATTGCACATCCCTGCGATTGTCAGCATCAAAGGACAGCAATACAAAGTGACAACAATTGGCGACAAAGCCTTGAGCAACAATCCTCGGCTGAAAGCCGTCTATATTCCTGCAACGGTAAATCGTATCGGCATACATGCCCTTACGAATTGCGATAACCTGGAACAGATAGTGGTCGATGGTCAGAACTCAGTGCTTGATTCGCGAGAAGGCAGTAATGCCATCATCGATACCGATCGCCGCATGGTGGTGCGTGGATGCAAAGCAAGTACTATTCCGGAAGGGATTCGTCATATCGGGCCTTATGCGTTCTATCAATGTCAGTCGCTCACTGGCATCCAGTTGCCGAAGAGCCTGCTGAGCATACGCGACTTTGCCTTTATGGGATGCAGTCAGCTGACCTCTGTTGCCCTCCCTCCCAACCTGATTCTCATCGACGACTTTGCTTTTGCCAATACAGCGCTTCAGTCTGTGACGATTCCCCCAATGTCCGACCAAACCCTCATGATTAGCGAGGGTGCATTTTTCGAGACTCAGATTGACGAAGTGACAATTCCTGCCAACGTAGGTTACATAGGCAACTTTGCCTTCTATCGTTCAGACTGCCAGACAAAAATGAACATCATAGAGCCTAAATCGATAGCGTTGGGAAACCATTATGTAAAAAACCAAACAGGTAATATACCCGAACAGCCCGTTTACGAATTGCCGCCATTGGCTCAACTGACCGAGAACGACCCGATAGGGTTGTATCATCTCACGAAAGTGACCTACGACGATGGAACAGTAGAAACTGTACCCGATTTCGAGCAATATAAATACTGTGCCCGTGCTATCACATTAACGTCCCAATTAGAGCATACTGATGATGGAGTGCCAACATTACAGTTCGTAGACAACGATCACGTCCCATTCCGTCATACAGGCAACGTGGCAGTGGGCACCAACGGGCGCGGCATCCGAATATACGACAGCAACCAACAGCATTTTACCTTGAAGTGGTTCAACAGCAATCGTGCAGAGTCGGAATTATTCCCACGGGATAAGTTCATCAACGAACTCTATGATGCTAAGGAAGGTGTAGAACCCGATGTAAGGCAAATGATGGATATACTCGAGACTTATTCAAACCTTCCCACTTCAGAGGAGGCTTCTTCACTTACAGGAGTCTGGCTTCGCGTTGGCATCATAAAAATGCGCAATGGAGTGATAGAGAAGTTCTTACCAACCCTTGAAAACCAGAAATACAAACTGTTTGACCATCAGCAGGTTGTGGATCTTTACACAATGTATAGCGAAACATCGTCTAGATATACAGAGGAAGTGGCATACCATCTCACCACCCGTATTCGCCCCTTCCGTTACGACAGTAGCGCACAAACACTGACAGAAGGCAAACGTACGACTCACATAGATTGGAAAGCATCAGATACCTTCCTGTTGCCATATGCCACAGAGGATGACGGCACTGAATACGCTGAACTCTATGAGTATTCCCAATTGCCAGAGCGAATAACAAATATCTTTGCAAGTAAAAACAAAGTACAACCATAAAATTGGAGAATATGAAACGAACATTTTTAGTATTATTGGTGCTGTTTGCAACCTTGTTCGCAACCGCACAAGACTTCACCACTGAGATGAAAGAAGATACCACGCACTACAATCCTGTCTGTGTGGCCAATGATACTATCTATTGGTCACAGATGTCCAAGTGGCGTGCGTATTACCTGCAGAAGCGGGCACCTGTATGGAAATTGTCGGAAAAAGATAGTAAGAATTTTGATGCTAAGACTCGTACATTTGCTGCTGACCCGCGAACAACAGCAATGCAAGTAGATATAATAAGATATGTTTTACAGCAGATTGGAAATAAGAAACTGAGGGCACTTATAAAGGAGAATCCTAAAGCCTTCGTTCTTGTATCTTTGTTCATCAACAAAGAGGGAAGCATTGACAATACGATGATTACTTTCAGTTGTGACGATACGATTGTCGGTAATGAAACTATCTATAACTTATTAAAGAACGTGAAGTCGAAATTCAATTTTCCACACTATCGTGAGCTGAAAGATAGCTATCCTTATCCGAATGGAGAGACCCAAGTTTCTTTTCCTGTCAGTTCGAGAAATATTGAGCAGTATATCGGAGGATAGGTGAAAGATTGAAAGATTATTTATGGCCAGATAAAAAATGATAATGAAAGCGAGAATTATTGTTCTGATATGTTTAGTAGGCACATTGGTGTGTAAGGCACAGACGGAGAATCCGCAGGGATTGTATCGCCTGCAGCGCTTTGGCTATGACGGCAGACATCCTGACAGAGAGGCTCCGTTTGAGCAGTATAAGTATTGTTCTCCGATAGCTACTCTGACCGTTTCAGTACTCAACCGTAGTGGGTCGAAGTTAAACCTGAATATGGGCGTAAACGACAAAGAACCGCTGTTGTTTACAGGACAAAGAGCACGAGGAGAAGACGGACGAGGGACACAGGTTTACGACAGCAATAAGGACCATTTCACCATGCGATGGTATAACTCCACCAACAACAGTACGATTTTTCCGCCCAATGAATTTATTGACGAATTCTACGATGCAAAGAAAGAGGTCGAGGATGATGTGCGAAAGGTATTCGACATACTTGAAACTCCTGTTTGTAAGGCATCGAAGAAACGGACGGTGGAAGGTTGTTGGAGATGTGTTGGGTTAGTGAAAGAGATGGAGGGAAAGCGTGTAATCAGTAGCATACTAGGGCTGTACGACCAGCAACCGCAATATTACATATTTAAAGGTAATGACGCGCTACTCATGACCTATAACTATAGTTCTGGCTCCAGATATTCAACCCAGTTGACACTAGCACCGTTTCTACAACCGAAAAAGAATAAGATAAATATACCAGGTGTGGAGTACACCATCGAATGGATTGACGATAGTACCATCATTCTTTCTTATTCGGGAATGTTAGACGTCACAACTTCAACCTTGTGGGTACGTTCGTTCTTCCCTTTCCAATTAGACGAGATATTTTATAATGATTAATCGTGTATAGTATAGCAATTCAAATGTGTTGATTACATAATAGGTGTCTTAGTTAATATACAAGAGTAATTTTCGTTCTCGGTTTGATTCTAGATAGAACGAGATAAAAAGTGCAAGGGTTCGTGATGAAACCTTGCATTGTTCTAGTTGTCAGTCAAAAGTCAACCTTATTCAGGAAAAGACAAAGCCCAATTTTTATTGAACGTTGTCATCACTGTCATTGTCATGACTGTCATTAAGGATTTCGGATTGGTTTTTTATGCCATATAATATATATTATTATAATAATATATATTATATGAACATTTTTTCGTGTTCAAAACTCTTAATGACAATTGACAGTCGTGACAGTCGTGACAGCGCGTGATTTCACTTCGTGCAAAATGCTACGCCTCAATAATGCTCAAGTAAACTTAGAATTATGTTCGGCTTAATCGCATTTTTTTGCAGCCCTTAAGGGTTACAAAATTTCCCCTTAAGGGGAACAAAAATAAAAACCAAACCCCTCTCTTATTCAATGGTCTTTGCACCCCTTTCGGTTTCCCCGTTATCGGGGGACAGAAACCCCCAAGGGGAGAAGATTTGTACTCCCCTCCTTGGGAGGGGGCGGGGGAGGTTCACAAATAATTAACAAATTATTAACTAACTAAAAAACTTAACTAACTATGGTAGAAAGTACAGGTTCGTTTTTTCGCATTTCTTTGGGTGGATTTAAATCTTTTTTCTTATCTTTGCGTCATAATAAATGAAAAAGGGTAATAGGTTGTCAGGTCATTAGGTTATCAGACCTCAAAACCTCAGGACCTCAAAACCTCAAAACCATAGAAGTGAACAGATGCAGACAGCAGAACAGACAGCCTTCGTCGTGAGCTCAGGCCGAACGGCGGACAGAGTGAAGGAACTGGAACGAATCATCGGTCTTAAACAAGATTGGTTGTTCCGTTTTGCTTACCTGCGTGTGGGAAAGCGAGAGGATGCAGAAGACATTGTGCAGGATGTGTTGCTGAGGCTATATTGTTCGAAGGAAAGGCTGACGCATATTGATGATGTGGAGCGTTATTTGGTTCGCGCGTTGAGGAATGCCTGCATCGATTACATCCGTCGACGACCTCCTGTGGTGATGACAGCTTTGGAGGGTGCTGCACAGATTACGGAAGATGGCGATGCAGACAAGGAAATCCATGATGAATATGAACGTATCAACAAGTTGTTGCAGATGATTCCCTCGGAACAGGCCGAAATCGTCAGACTGCATTGCACCGACGGACTGACTTTCCGACAGATTGCGGAGGTGTTGGACATGCCTGAGGCTACCGTGAAATCAAGATACAGATATGCAATCGATAAAATCAGAAAAGCTTATGAAGACAGCAAATGACATAGAACAATGGTTGAAACCGCAAGCGGAATATCATGCCTCGCCCAGTATGAAGGAACGAGTGATGGCTGAAGCGGCGAAAACGACCGCCCCAAAGCATGGGAACAACCTGAAATGGTGGTGGATAGGCATTGCTGCATCGCTGCTGATTGTGGCTGGTGTGATACTACAGACCCTCCCCCATACCTCTCACGATAGGGCTAATCACCATCAGTCGTCAACCAACTCACCGGCTATTCGTCCTACTATCCCTTCGTCAGTGGAAGAGCCAAAGCAGGATAATCCACTTGTAGCTCAAGTGACTGAATCGCCAAAACCGCGAAAACATGTTAGGCGGCAAACTGTGCCCCATAAAACTGCTGTCGAGGTCTCCCATCAAGAAGAATTGTTGGAAACGGTAGAAGAACGTGCAACCCCAGTTGATGTGCAAGATAATGATGAGTTGGAGGCGATATTGAACAGTGTGCGATCTAACCAATCTGCGATATCTGCTGAAGATGAATATAGGCACATGAATGTCAGGGTATTCACAGCAAACATCCGAATTCGGAACAAACAGGAGAATTGAGGTATGAAACATATAGTATTTTCAATAGTATTGCTCTTCTGCTGCTTTCAGGTGAAAGCACAAGTAGCGATGGCTGAGATAGACAGCCTGTATGGGTATTGGAAGAAATACCACATGGAGTATAATGTCGATTTGATTTACAAGAACATACCCGATGTGGGCCTGCTCAAGCAATACAAGTTCAGAATACCAACTCATATCGTGGTTTCAGACAGTATTCTGGAGTCAATGGGACTCGGAAATGATGGATTCAAAAAGGATACAACAAAAGCTGTCTATACGTATGCTCAAGCTGACCTGAGCTGGTACAGACGCTCGTATAACGTCGGTATGCAATCCATCGCAACCATTGAAGCTCTTATGAACATAGCAAAAGAGAAGGACAAATGGGAAAGTCGTGCAGGTAGCGTTGATACCATGATGTATTCATTGGTATTTGCCGACACAGATGAGCCCATACCACTTAACGACAATAAGAATACGATGGTGGATGCTGCTGAGTATCTGACTTCCTCATATTATTCGATGCACGAAAAAGAAGAGGTTGCCGTCCGGCATGAAGGTTATCTGTTCTATTCCTGCCTGCTTGACTCGGTCAAAACGAAGTATCAGCATTTCGACTTTGAGGAATTCTTGAAACTGCTCAGCCCTATTTTGGAGCGGCCCGACATCGAATGCAGAAGCATCTACCTGTCGCATAGCTCTGACATGTGGAGGCATTCTGCATATATGTTTTATGTAGATTTAGATGAGGAACCATGTGGTAAGGGCGAAACGAATGGCTTTGTTTTTATGATGCAGGACGATAAACTAGCCAACGAGGTACTATCGAAAATAAAGGAAGTCATTCAGGAGTATACGGCTACCCACTTCGACTTGCCATACATCTATATTCCGAATCAAAGATGGGGAGGACAGGATGAAAGATTGTTCTATGCCACCAATTCTCGTTTTCCTCGGTTGGACGAGAATACGCTGAAGCTTGATATCAGAATGGGCGATTGGGGGATGGAACATAATTTGTTAGTAGCGGTAACCCAAGGTGATCGCTTGTTGCCTATCAATTGGATCCAGTACAGCAGGATTGTTGATGGAAATGAAGTAAGAGTCAGATAAGAAGATTTAGAAGAATGTAAAAATGTAATAATTATAAAATGTAAAGATTGATGAAACGATTATTGATTATAATGACTGTCGGCTGTTGGCTGTTGTCCCCTGAGCTTGTCGAAGGGTTGTGTGCGAAAGGCCAAAATACAGTAGAAGCCTCCGACTATGAGTTGCGTAACCCCATTGTGACTCCGATGGACGCCAATGAGTTCAACCTATTGTTGCGGCCTTTTAAGTTGGAAGCCAACGAAAAGAACACCATCCTGACGTTCTACCACCTCAGCAAGACGAACGAGGAACATATCGAAGTGGCAAACGAGGAGACCGTCATCATGGACCCACGAACAGGTATTCAGTATCTGCTCAGAGGTATCATCGGTTGCGATGCGAAGCTGAGTTGCAAGAACATTGTGCGCAACTTGAAAGGTAAAGTACTGAAATTCCAGCTGGAGTTCCCACCGCTTCCTCGCCATACGCAGCGGATATGCCTTTATGGATTGCCCGATTTGTTTGACGAGGTCACTCAATATCAGAAACACACTTTCACGTTGAGCGAGCTGTATGACATGAAGCAATATGAAACGAAACGTGAGAATGAACCGACGCTGCTGGCCTTGGTATCATATTTCACTGGGAAGCCAGGCATCAAGGTGGGATGGTATTCAAAGGAATTGCCTCCCAAGCAAAAACCGAAACTGACTTTGGAGCCTGAAGGTTATGAAAGTCCGAAAGTGGAAACATGGCCACACTATTCAAATCCTATCCGCATCCGGCCATACTTCACAGAAGAGCCAAACGTCAAATATGCAGCTTGGTTCACTGCTGATGCTACCTACATCGCTTATATCGATTGCCGCAGAGCAAACGAAACCTCACGATATTGTTTTCCTAGTGGTTCGTATATACAGGCTGACGGTGGAGACAAGTTGACGCTCATTTCTGCAGAAGGTTACCCAATGAGTAAATATTTCTATTTGGACGGAACATCAGGCGACTGCATTGCGTTCATCTTGAAATACCCCCCAGTACCCCTCACAACGCAGAATATATCAATTCTCATCGATTTCTATAAGACTGCCACACTACCTGTCTCAGAGTTGTTGGCGAACCAGTATCTTGTGCAACCCTTTAATAGCAAAGTTGTAAAATGAACAGGCATGTAATAAAGGTTATTGGTTATAGGTTATTGGTTATAGGCATTTGCCTTTTGCCAAATGCAGTTTATGGCCAGTCGCTCGGAGAGGGCTTGACGAATCCTAAGATTGAGGCGCTGAAGGATTTCTTTCAGTCGTATAGAATAAGAATTGATCCCAGATTCGTAAACGCAGGAAGTCGGCCGAATGGTGACCATGAACTTCTATTGCATTACCATTTCTCTGAGTCGGTTTACCCTACCGTTGATCCCGTGACAGGCGAATACATCGGCAATCATGGTGTTACTACCAGTTACCAAGACGGAAGAAGTGTCACGTTGACATACAAGCAGACACAGGCAATCTACGAAAAAGTCTTAGCGACTATAGAGGAACTGAAACAAGATGCTCGTCAGTACAACCGATGGGAATATCATGAGGACGATGCCGACACCATCCATATCAGTATGGTTTTGAATGGTGGAATGGGAAGCGATGAAATTGAGACCAGTGTTGCAAGAGCATATCGTGTTCCGTATATCGATAATGCTTCCGAGCATATACTATTTACTTATACAAGAACAAACGACAAGACACGAGTATCACATGGTAGCTTTTTTCTTTCTTATACCTGTGTCATAGATACCGTCAAGGCGAACAAGATGTTGGATATCGAGAAGTTCCTGACGATGCTCAGTCCCGCCGTTGAGCCGTTATCCGATAAAAGACGGTTGCTTCACTACCAGCACGACGAAACGATGTACCAGAAATACACGTGGAGGCAGGTAGCACAGTTCTTTAACGGAAATATCGCACAACAGAGTGGAGAAACGACAGGGATGGACATTGTCTTCAATACGCAGGAAAAGGCAGAACAAGCCCTGCAGAACTTGAAGCAATCCATCGCACAATACATCAGGCTAAATCCAGATGAAGGGATTGAATTCTATCCTGGTATCACATGGGGCAGAGGTCATCAACTGTTATTCCGCAGCATGTTTTCACGCAGCACCATGTACGAGATGCGATTTGCCAAACAGCTTGAGCTACACATTGTCCGCGATAGCGAAGCCGGCAAATGGCACCTGCTGTTCTTCGTAACAAGAGGAGAATTGTTGTACCCACTAAAATGGCAAACCATCCATAGTTCCAACAATATGGAATTTGAGTACGACTGACCTCACCAGCGGGGGGGGAAATAGCTGATTGACAATCGGGCGACCCCGTGATAGGAATCGCCCGACCTCGCATGAATCATCGATTGAAAACTTTTACCTGCGACCTACGATGATTTTCTGACTATGGTTTTTGGTCGTATTCTTAGCAATCTGGCGGTTGTTGGCGGGTTGGCTGTTGATGTGGCCTTTTCCCTTGTTGACAATCGTCCTGTTAGCATGATGAGTAGTCGGGGCAGCAACATGCACGTTCAAGCGCTTGTCAGCGTAGAAGTGGTCTGCCTTGCGGTTGTTACCACCCTTGTAGTTTGCATACACCTTTGGGCGATCCTTGTAGAAGTGCTTCCGGTTGGTGTATTGGTTGTAAACATGGAATGCCCAGCGATCGGACTTCCAGCTTATGGGACGATAGAAGTAAGGAATACCGATGTACTTATTATACTGATATACAGTCAATACGTATTGAAGGTCAGAGTTGCGACGTTTCCACCATCTGCCGTATGCGTCGGAAGGAGAGTCAACACTCATCAGGTAGTCCAGATTGATCTCATAGACTGCTTCGTACTGGGCAGCTGTCAGGTTCAGTTCGTAAGCCATCTTGTCGCTCAGGAACAGAGCCTCGCTCTTTGCCATTCTGTAGCTCATTGCATTGGCCGAGATAGTCATGACCATCATCACTGCCATAATCATCATTTTTTTCATAATCTTGTCTCCTTTACTTTAATTGTTAAACATTCGTTTTTTTTGTTGCGGCGCCTCAAGAAACGTGATGTAACTCAGCACCGTTTTGTTTTCGAGTGCAAAGTACGGCATTTCCCGTGTCATGGCAAAAGGATTTTGCCTAAACCGAACATCGTAAATCCCTAAACATGTGCGGGGAAATCCCTCAGGAATCGTTTTTTCCTATATCTCATAACGCTTAATTATTTATTTTTTGTATCTTTGCATGCGATATGACATACGAAGAAAAGGACATATTCATGAAGCAGCGATTTCTAAGTTTGTTAGTATTGCTGTTGCTGGGAGCGGCTCATGCGGTTGCCCAGTCGGATGAGGTGTTGATGAAGGAACAGGTAGAAGCATGGTATACTGGGGCGCAGCAGGGGGATGCGGCAGCTCAGTATAACCTTGGCGTGAGTTTTCTGAAGGGACAGGGTGTGAAGCAGGACTATGCTGAGGCAGCAAAGTGGTTTGGTAAGGCTGCTGAGGGAGGCGACCTGGATGCGATGTATAACCTTGCAACCTGTTATATGAATGGTGAGGGTGTGGAGCAGGATGTAGAGAAAGGAATGAAACTCTATCAGCGTGCGGCTGCAGACGGACACGTGAAGGCAACGCGTGTGTTGGGCGACTGCTACCTCTTCGGGTTAGGAGTGACAAAAGATAGTGAACAGGCATTTCGATGGTATCGGAAAGCAGCGGAGATGGGCGATGCGGATACCCAATACGAATTGGGCTTTATGTATTACACGGGCAATGGGGTGGAACGTGACGTGAAGACGGCGGTCGTATGGTTCCAAAAGGCTGCCAATCAAGGGAATGCAATGGCGCAGTATCAACTGGGCGTATGTCTTGAAAACGGAATCGGTGTAGTGAAAGACGAGAGGGAAGCGATAGAATGGTATAAGAAAGCGGCAGAGCTGGGACATGAAGAAGCAAGGGAGAGGTCCATTCGACAAGCTCAGGATAGGATGAAGACGCAGGGGCGTTAGATGGGTTTTTCAATCCAATTAACCCTAAAAAGCATTAATTAATCTCAAGAAATGCAAGAAAAAGGGTAAATGCTATGGGGTAAATGGTAATTATTTCGTATTTTTGCAGGAAAAATATGCAAAATAGAAGGATATGAACTATAAGCTAATGATATTTGCGGCATTCGTTGTGTGGGGCATGACCGCCTCTGCACAGCAATACATGCCAGAGAGTAAACCATCAATCGACTATGCAGAGGCTGTGCGACTGATGAACGATCATCATTACTATGCAGCAAGTCGGAGCTTGCAGGCATACTTATCACAATCGCAGTTGTCGCCAGCTCAGCAGATTGCCGCTGAGGAATTGTTGCTGGTGTGTGACTACTACCTGCAGAAGCCAGGAACAGCCGACCAGATCTATGACTGGATGGAGGAGCATCCACAGGCATTAGGTACAGAGCGACTGGCTCTGTTGCGTGCCAACCTGATGGTTAAACAGGAGCAGTATACCGCTGCGCAGAGCGTGTATCGCAGGCATACAGACAGGATTTACGACATGGAGCAAGCCGAATTGGAGGAGACAATGATCTGTTATGCGATTGCGCTAATTAACAACGACGAAATAGATGAGGCTGATCTCATCATCCAATCCATGCAGAACTGCCAAACCCACCAGATGGATATGGTGTACTGCGATGGTTATATCAAATATGTGAGGGGTGACTACAAGGGTGCATTGGAGGATTTTCAAATTGTGCAGAACAATACCGACTATGCCCAGAATATCCCTGTGTATATGGCCGATTGCTACCTGCATACAGGTGAGCCTGCCAAGTCGCTGTCGCTACTGAACAACCAGTTGCCGCTCGTCAGCAAGAAGCTATCATCGATTGACAACAAATATACGAACGAGATAAACCGCATCAGAGGCGAGGCCTATTACGACCAGAAGAACTACACGAAAGCGGTAGAGGCCCTGAGTCAGTATGTCTATAACGTAGAGGTGCCTCGACGTACTGCGCTATATAAGTTGGGTATGAGCTACTTCAATATTCAGGAATACCAGAAAGCAGCTAACGCCCTCAGCAGTAGTACATCGACGGCTAACGATGCGATGGCACAGAATGCATGGTTGAATGCGGGTATCAGTTATGTTCATAGTCAGAACAAAAAGCAGGCGCAGATAGCATTCCAGCAAGCTTCGGAGATGACCTACGACAAGAAACTGCAGGAAGAAGCACTTTACAATTATGCACTCACCCTTCACGAGGGCAATACGATGGGATTTGGTGAGTCAGTCAATGTGTTCGAGCGGTTCCTCAATATGTTCCCTCAGTCGCAATATACATCCAGTGTGAGCAAACATCTGGCTGAAGTGTATTTCTCTACGAAGAATTACCCGGCAGCGTTAGCATCCATCAACAAGATTCAGAACCCAAGTGCAGAGATTCTGCAGGCCAAGCAGAAAGTGCTATACAACCTCGGTGTGCAGGAATTCATTGCCGGCAACTATAGCAATTCAGACTCTTACACCAGTCAGGCCATGTCATTAGGTTCGAAAGAAGCCATTTATATTAAAGGCGAATCGGAGTATCGTCAGGGTAAATACAATCAGGCCATTAACGACCTGAAGCAGTACATTAGTGTGACTGCCCGCAATCAGAGCAACTACGGACAGGCATTATACACGTTGGGGTATGCTTATTTCAAGCAGAAACAATACAATAACGCGAACACGTATTTCAATAATTTTATCGGCACATCGACAGCCAACAATAACAAATCGCTGAAAGCAGATGCGCTGAACCGTTTGGCTGACTGCCTATATACAGACCGCAAGTACGACGAGGCTTATGCCATCTATCAGCGGGCGTTAGAGACAGACAAGCGAATGGGTGACTACTCATTGTATCAGCAAGCATTCATCGAAGGATTGAGAGGCAACAACCAGGCGAAGGTGGAACTGCTCAGCAGGATGGGTGGTGAATATGCTGATTCTCAATATGGAGCAGATGCCCTCTATGAGCAAGGACGTGCCTACATACAGACAGGCGGCAAGAATCAGGCATTGCAGATTTTCAACAAACTTATCGAAAAGTATCCTCATAGCCAGAAAGCACGTAGTGCAGGCAATGAAATAGGACTGATTTACTTTGAGTCGGGTATGACAGAAGAAGCCCTGCAAGCCTATAATAGGGTGATTGAGAGCTATCCGAATACAACAGAAGCCCAGACAGCACTTGCCAATCTGAAAGACATCTATACAGATATGGGTAAAGTGAATGAATATGCCGAACTCGCCCGCAAGGCAGGAAAGGGAATGGATGCTGCTGAATTGGATCAGATGATTAGCGATGCTGCTGTACGTTCGATGAATAATGGTGACTATGCAAAAGCCTATGAGTACTACAACCAGCTGAGGCAGCAAACTCAATCGACAGAGATGCTGGCCAGTGCGCTGGAAGGAGGTCTGCGTAGCGCATTTTCAGCTAAAGACCACGATGCTGTGGTCGATGTAGCCACCCTGATTATCCAAGACCGAAAATCGTCACCCAATCTGGTAGCTGAAGCATTGCTTTACAGAGCAGAAAGTTTGCTAGCATTAGGGAACGCAACTGATGGCATTAAGGATCTGCAAGAATTGAGTCAGGACACCAAGACCAGCTATGGTGCTCAAGCCAATGTGCGACTCGCTCAGTATGCATACGATACATCCCAGTATCAAGCTGCCGAACAGATACTTCAGAAGTTCATTGATTCAGGAACCTCACACCAGTATTGGTTGGCTCGCGCTTTCATACTACTGTCGGATGTCTATATGAAGACCGATCGAAAGGTGGAAGCACGTGAGTACCTGTTATCGTTGAAGAGCAATTACAACGAAAACGAGGAAATCAATGCAATGATTAAGGAAAGACTGAAATAGGTGTTAGTTTTTAGACGTTAGGCTTTAGAAGAATAAAAAAGATGAGAAAAACAATATTCATAGGATTGGCTTCCATCGTGTCGGCTACAGCATTCGCCCAGATGGATAATGTGGTGGAAGTGGAAAATAACTACCGCCCAGTGGTAAAGGATGCCAACAAAATCAATACACTGCCTGAGATTGAGCAACCACAGGTAAGTCACTATAATGTGAACTACACCACAGCAGCGATTCCGACGACAAACTATGTGTTCCAACCGATGTGGGCAGCCAAGAATGAACAGCTGATACGCAGTGATAAGAAGGGATTTGCCACAGCTGCTTACGGAATAGACAATAATATATTTGGACGTGTGGCATACGGATTAGACTTGTCTGACAACGATGAGTTGAATCTGGAATTCTTTTCGAGAGGCCACAATAGCGAGGTGGATCATATCACGGGTAATCGGAAATGGGACAACCGCTTCTTTACCAACCGTCTGAAAGCCGGCTATGAGCACCGTTTTGATACGGATGCCATCCTCAGCATCGATGGCTGCTATGGGACGGATGTATTCAACTATCAGTCGCCCGTAGGAGGATTGGGCTATACAGACAAACAGCAAAACGATTTGTTAGATTTAAGTGCCGAACTCACTCCTTATTCCTTTGGTAAGTTTGGACTTGGAGCCTCAGTCGAGTTTTCGATGTTCAACCAGAAATATGTCACATCTTTGGCCGATCAGGCAAAAGAGGTAGGAGTCAGTGGGTCGCTTACTCCAACTTACCAGCTAAACGACGACATCAGCATCGATTTGGAGGCATGTATTGATTATACTAATTATAGTATGACGGGGTTCGGTGATGGCACAACATTCGATTTCACACCGCATGTATATTGGAAGAGCGATGAAATTGATTTAAAGGCTGGAGTATATGTGGATAATGACTTGAATGTGGCGCCAGATGTAGATGTCACTTTCCATTTGCATCCTCGTTTTGACCTCTATCTGCAGGCAGAAGGGGGCAGGGTGTGTAACGATTTCAGACGTTTTGCCCACATGACACCTTATTGGTGCATGAACATTGCTGATGCCGACTTTGGGGACCAATTTGACCAACTGAGAGCACGCGGAGGTATCCGGACGAAACCGTTTGAGGGGTTTTATGCTGACCTGAGTGCTGGGTATGACATCTCAAAAGACAGAGCAGAGATAGCTGATTTCAACATGTCGCCAGCACTGAGCTGCACATATGCCCCGATAATGTTTGCTGACGGAACACATTTCTATGCAAATGCAAATCTGAGATACAACTATCGGAACAAAGTGATGGCAGGTCTTGATGCCAGCTATCACAAATGGTCGACCGATTTCGAAGCAAATATTCCTGGTGTGAATACTACGAATTGGGATAAGATTGTATGGAGGCCACAGTTGGAACTCGGCTGTAACCTTATGGTGAAGCCGATTGAACAGCTGACCATCGGTGCAGACTTCCTGTTTGAATCTTTCGAGAAGAAGACAAACCGCTATGAACGTCCGAACACCGTGAATCTTGGTGCAAGCATCAGCTATACATTCCCCTTCCGTCTCACTCTTTATGCGAAAGGAGATAATCTGCTGAACAAAAAATATGATCAGTATGTTATGTATCGTACCCCAGGTATCAACTTCCTGGCAGGTGCAGCCATTACCTTCTGACGACATTAACAAACTATTGATATGACTCGAAAATTTGATTTCCTCATTATCGGTTCTGGAGTAGCTGGTATGAGTTATGCTCTGAAAGTAGCAAGAGCAAAAAAAGGTAAGATTGCCATTGTCTGTAAGACCACCCTTGAAGAAGCCAACACAGCGAAGGCGCAAGGGGGTATTGCTTCTGTGACCAATATGTTGGTCGACAACTTTGAGAAGCATATTGAAGACACCATGATTGCGGGCGACTATATCAGCGACCGCGAAGCTGTGGAGCAAGTGGTGAGAAACGCGCCCGACGGTATTCGGGAACTGGTGGAATGGGGAGTAAATTTCGATAAGAAAGAAGACGGAAGCTTCGACCTCCATAAAGAAGGCGGACACTCAGAGTTCCGTATTCTGCATCATGCTGACGATACGGGTGCAGAAATCCAGCGTGGATTAATGGCTGCTATCCGCAGTAATCCCGATATTGAGATTTTCGAAAACCACTTTGCTGTGGAAATCATCACCCAGCACCATTTGGGCATCCGTGTCACACGTCGTACACCTGATATCGAATGCTATGGAGCATACATCCTCAATCCGAATACAGGAAAGGTAGATACATTCCTCTCAAAAGTAACAGTGATGGCAACAGGAGGTACAGGAGCCATTTATGCGACGACTTCTAATCCGAATATAGCAACGGGAGACGGAATCGCTATGGTGTATCGTGCAAAGGGAAAGGTGAAGGATATGGAATTCGTACAGTTCCACCCAACTGTACTCTATAACCCTAAAGAGACCCATCCAGCTTACCTCATCACAGAGGCGATGCGTGGTTATGGAGGTATCCTCCGACTTCCAAACGGAGAGGAGTTTATGCAGAAATATGACGAACGATTGAGTCTGGCTCCACGTGACATTGTAGCTCGTGCTATCGATAAGGAGATGAAGATTCATGGTTTGGATCATGTATGTCTGGATGTGACACATAAAGACCCAGAGGAAACCAAACATCATTTCCCCAATATCTATGCTAAATGTCTGTCGATAGGTATAGACATCACGAAAGAGTATATCCCTGTTTGTCCAAGTGCGCACTACATGTGTGGTGGCATTCAGGTGAACCTCGATGGTCAAACCAGTATCCGTAGGCTTTATGCACTCGGAGAGTGTTCATGTACAGGTCTGCATGGTGGCAACCGTTTGGCTAGCAATTCACTCATCGAGGCTGTGGTATATGCCGACAAGGCAGCTAAGCACTCTTTGGAAGTCATCGATAACTATACATTTAATACAAAGATACCTGCCTGGAACGATGAAGGCACGATGACCAACGAAGAGAAGGTGTTGATTGCACAAGACGTGAAAGAGGTGGGACAGATTATGTCAACTTATGTAGGTATCGTTCGTAGTGACCTGCGTCTGCATCGTGCTTGGGAACGTCTTGACTTACTCTATGAAGAAACAGAACATCTGTTTAAGCGCGTAAAGCCCACGAGAGATATCTGCGAACTGCGTAATATGATTAACGTAGGTTATCTGATTACTCGTCAGGCTTTGGAGCGTAAAGAGAGTCGTGGTTTGCACTTTACGGTAGATTACGAGAAACATGCATTAGACAAAAAACAATAAAAGAACTAATTACACTATGAATTTTCCCATTAAGTATCCAGAAAACAATGGTGGCATGAACGAACGCATCAAGCGACTTCATGAACAGAGTTTGAACACTCCTGCTACCTTGACAATCGAACGTGCACTGATTGAAACAGCCTTCTATAAAGAGAATGAAGGAAAAATGCCGATTGCAGTGTTACGAGCACGTAACTTCTACGAGATTTGTAAGAAAAAGACGATATATATTGGCGACGATGAGCTGATTGTAGGTGAGCGCGGTCCTGTACCTAAGGCTGTACCTACATTCCCCGAACTGACTTGTCATAGTGTGGAAGACCTACATGTATTAAATACACGTGAGTTGCAGCCCTACTATATCAGTCAAGAAGATATCGATACGTATGAACGGGTCGTGATTCCTTTTTGGAAGGGAAAGACACAGCGCGAACGAATCTTCAACCATGTAAGCAAAGAATGGGAAGAAGCCTATCACAATGGCGTATTCACTGAGTTCATGGAACAGCGAGCAGCAGGACACACAGCAATGGACGGCAAGATGTATCATCGCGGTTTGTTGGATGTGAAACAAATCATCGCTGACGAGATTGCTTCATTGGATTATATCAATGATCCACAGGCAACAGACAAGGAGCATGAACTGACTGCAATGTCCATCAGTTGTGATGCTGCTATCCTGTTTGCAGAACGTCATGCAGAACTAGCAGAGCAAAAAGCTCGTGAATGCAGCAATCCTGAGCGGAAGGCAGAATTGGAAAAGATAGCCGAAGTGTGCCGATGGGTGCCTGCACATGCCCCCCGAGATATGTGGGAAGCCATTCAGATGTATTGGTTTGTGCATCTGGGAACCGTGACTGAACTTAATGGATGGGACAGCATGAACCCAGGACATATTGACCAACATCTGCGTCCTTTTTATGAGAAGGGGATAGAAAATGGTACTCTGACACGTGATAAGGCGAAAGAGTTGTTGTCGTGCCTATGGATTAAGTTCAACAACCAGCCTGCACCTCCAAAGGTAGGTATCACCGCATTGGAGTCAGGTACCTATAATGACTTCACGAATATCAATATCGGTGGTATCGATAAAGAAGGTAACGATGCTTCGAATGAGTTGTCGTATATGATCTTGGAGATTCAGGAAGAGTTGCATGAATTGCAACCAGGATTGTCCATTCATATCAGCAAGGTAACCAACGATGACTTCCTGTTGGCAGGTTGTCGAGTCATCCGCGAGGGAAACGGATACCCATCAGTATTCAATCCTGATGTCTATGTTCAGGAGTTGGTGCGCCAAGGCAAATCATTAGAAGATGCACGTGAAGGCGGTTGCTCCGGATGTATCGAGGTAGGTGCATTCGGCAAGGAAGCTTATCTGCTGACAGGTTATCTCAACACACCAAAGATTTTGGAAATAACCCTGCATAATGGTGTGGATCCCAACTCAGGCAAGAAACTTGGATTGGAAACAGGCGATCCTCGTAACTTCAAGACATACGAGGAACTCTATGATGCATGGAAAAAGCAGATGGTTTATTTCGTTAACATGAAGCTCGCGGTAAACAACTACATCGAACGTATGTTCTCGCTCTATGCACCTGCTACATTCCTCAGTTTGTTTATCGATGATTGCATAAAAAACGGAAAAGACTATTACAGCGGTGGTGCTCGCTACAACACTCAATACATTCAGTGCACAGGATTAGGAACGATTACAGATAGTCTTTCTACCATCAAGAAGCACGTATTTGAAGATAAACGATACACAATGGACGAACTGCTGAAAGCTGTTGACAAAAACTTTGAGGGAGAAGAGAAGATGCGCTTGTATATTCGCAACCACACTCCATTCTTCGGCAATGATGATGATGCGGCTGATGATATAGCTGTTCGTGTTTACAACGACTTGGTAGGTGCTATTGAGGGACATCCAAACACTCGTGGAGGAAAGACCTATCTGAATATGCTCAGCACCACATGTCACAATTATTTTGGCTCTGTATGTTGTGCTACTCCTAATGGCCGATTGGCACATTTTGCTATCAGCGACGGCACTTCTCCTTCTCATGGAGGTGATTCGAATGGTCCTACCTGTGTTATCAAATCATTAGGTAAGCTTGATCACACAAAGAGCGGCGGCACGTTGTTGAATCTGCGATTTGTACCTAAATTGTTGCAACGTGATGATGACTTGAAGAAGTTTGCTTCACTCATCCGTACATATTTTGCTTACGGAGGGCATCATGTCCAGTTCAACATCGTAGATACCCAGACGCTATTGGATGCTCAGGCAAATCCAGATGATTATAAAGACTTGTTGGTGCGTATGGCTGGCTATTCTGATTATTTCAACGATATGAACCTGCAGTTGCAGAACGAAGTCATCGCCAGAACGGAAAACGACGAACTCTAATGGCGTTGATTTTCGACATAAAGCGTTATTCAGTGAATGATGGTCCTGGAATCAGGACCACCATCTTTCTGAAAGGATGCCCGCTGAGGTGTGTGTGGTGCCATAATCCAGAGGGTCTGGACACCAAACCTCAACGGATGTACACCAAGTCGAAGTGTATAGGATGCAAGAGTTGTATAGAAGTGTGTAAACATGATGTCCTGACACTTACTTCTGATGGTATCAAAGCAGATGAAAGCAAGTGTGTACTGTGTCAACAATGTGCTGATGTTTGTCCTTCGCTTGCCATGAAGTTTGGCGGAAAAGAGTGGAAGATGGATGAACTGATGTCAGTCATTGAAAAAGAACGCCAAGTGATGGAAGACAGCGGTGGTGGTGTCACTATCTGTGGAGGCGAACCTTTGATGCACAGTCAGTACACCCTTGAATTGCTTCAAGAATTGAAAAAACGCCGATTTCATCGGGCAGTTGACACGACTTTGTTCTCCAGTGCTAAGATAGTTGCAGAGATAGCAGCTAATTGTGAATTGTTCCTTGTCGATTTGAAACTGATGGATTCAGAGCGGCATAAGTTCTTTACAGGGGTCCCCAATGAAACCATTCTTGCCAACATCCGTATGATTGCCGAGAATGGTTGTGATTTCTTCGTCCGTATTCCGCTGATTGAAGGAGTGAATGCAGATGATAGGAATATCGATGAATCCGCACGTTTTCTTTCTTCTATTCCCTGGAAACGCAAGGTTGTCAATCTGTTGCCCTATCATGATATTGGCAAAGGGAAGCATGAAAAATTGGGAACGCAGTATAATCCTGATTCGATTCCGATGGCTGCTCCGTCGCAGGAAACACAGCAACGCTGTGTAGCACAGTTCGAGCAATATGGCATCAAGGCAACGATAGGTGGATAAATAAGCAATACAAGCGTAGTATGAAAGAACGTAATCATGCATTTGACTTTCTTTGTGGCATCTGTATCATCAGAATGATTCTCTACCACATTACAGGATTCTGCTACATGGCCGAAGAGGAGGGGTGGACAATCGTAATGCATTGGACGTTTTTCTTTATGTCGTTCTTCTTTTTCAAAGCCGGCTATTTCAACAAGACTGTAGATGGTAACTCATGGGAGTTTACCAAAAAGAAATTCAGGCAGTTAATGATTCCTTATTTTGTTTGGGGGTTCATTGGGTGCTTAGTGTATTTTACGTTCGCTTGGTTCATTTTGGATCCAAGAAATGTAATGGTCAAAAGTGTAACCCTGTCACATATATGGAGCACCAGTGGCTTCTACGGTAATGGACCATGCTGGTTCTTGTTCTCGTTCTTTGTGGCTTATATCGCGATGCATCTGTTCAGTAAGTGTCCATCGATTGCTTTCCCGATAACTCACAACCGTAGTTTTCGTATCAAGATACACTGGCTTGTCTTTTTGTTCCCATTTGTCAGCTATCTTCTCTATGAGCAGGGTAATCCGTTATGGCTGAATCTTAATAATGTGTTCTGGGGCATCTTCCTGTTTTTCTTAGGTAGAGTATGGAGGGTCGCTATCGAACGTCTCCGTCCTCGCAAGATGATTGTCCTTTCAAGTATCATGATTTTGGCATTCATCATATTGAACATTGTTGACAGCAGTGAATATACGATGAGTTCGAACGAATGGGAAGGCAATTTCCCCATCTTGTTTACGAAACTGATACTTTCGAGTTGTGGATTGTCAGGTCTTTTCCTATCATTCCACTTTCCTCGCGTTCCCATTGTCAATTATATTGGTCAGCACTCCATGGTGTTCTTTGTAGCACATTATCCAGTGCTCACGTTCTATAAGATGTTACGATCGGCTCATGTTCATTCAATCAAAGGGAAAGTTGACGACCTGATTATCATGACGATACTCACTTTCGTTATATGTGCATGGTTGGTCCCATATGTTGAAAAAATCCCGTGGTTGAGTGGGCGATTCCATAAAAAACCAGCCGTTTTATCGGAGAAATAGCAGTTTTATGGCACGATGTTACAAATCTGCAAAAAGAATTAACATTTCAGCAATGTTTTTCTAAAGAAAAAAAGTTACTTTGCAAACTGAAATTAATACAAATCAAATAATCATCAATTTCACATGGAAACAAATCAAATTAATGCAAACAGCTCAAAAGGATTTTACAAGCTGAATTGGATGCAACGCATCGGTTTTGGAACAGGCGACTTGGCACAGAATTTAATATTCCAGACGGTTGCATGTTACTTAATGATTTATCTTACCACAGTATTAAAAATTAACCCAGCCTTTGTCGGTGGACTGATTCTCGCAGTCCGACTCATCGACTGTTTTTGGAGTCCTGTTGTAGGGCGCTATATTGATAATCGCAATCCAAAGTTGGGTAAGTATCGTTCTTATCTGCTCTATGGAGGTATTCCTCTGACCATTGCTGCCTGCTTATTAATGCTTCCTCAGGCTGCTACTTGGTCTATGTCAATGAAGATTGTCTATGCTACAGTTAGTTACACTGTACTGAGTATGATATATTCAGTGGTAAACATACCTTATGGTTCTATTATGGCCAGTATGACACGTGACAACGATGAAGTGCTGATTCTTACTTCTACACGTATGGTATGTGCTAATATTGGTCAGATTGTTGTTCAGGCTGGTTTCCCAATTGGACTTGCTATGTTCCTTCATTCAGCAATCGACTGGAAGCAAGCAACATTTATGGCTATTGGTACCATTCCTGCTTTCATTATCCTGCCTTCTCTGCCTATTCTGAAGAAATGGTTAGGTAAGAAAGGACTGTATTATACGCTTCTCTCAGTCGGCTTAATCGGTTTTGCCATTTTGTTCATTATCGGTAAATTCTTTGATGTTGAACAATGCAATACAATTATTCAGATTGCCAAGGTGATGACAGGAGTCGGACTGCTCGTAGGTTCATTGATGTGGGCATTGGTTCCTGAAGTAATCACAGAGGCAGAATATCGTACCGGCAACAGACCTGCTGCCACAGTAAATGCACTTGCCGGTGTTGCTTTCAAGGCAGGTTTTTCTATTGCAGGTTGGATCACTCCATGGGTCATGGGATTGATTGGCTTTAACTTTGCCAGCGAGGAGTCTGCCCTGCCTACCGATCCTAATGCATGGTTTACAGTTACATGTATTTTTGCCCTCGTAGGCTTTGTGCTTTTGATTCTTTGCTTCTTAGGCAGTAAGGAGAATATCACCACTACACCCGAAAAACCTGTTTCATTCGGTGAGATGTGGCAGGAGTTCAAGGCCAACAAGTGCCTACAGCTCGTGCTCGGCATCTTTGTTGTGGTATTCCTGGCGTCATTTATCAGCGGACCGGTAAATGCATATTATACAAAATTGGCTAATTATTCTGAAATAGCACAGAATGCAATCTTGTGGTTCACATGTATCATCCCTGCCATTCTACTTGTCGTTGTAGGCTATCTTGTTTATCAGTATCCTCTTACTGATGAGAAACTTGATGAAATAAACCGCGAAATTGAAGCACGTAACGCTGCAGCAAATAAATAATCATCCGAACATCTAAATACTACTTTTTTATAAGAATGAACAAGTTTTTAATAACAATATGTCTTTCACTGGTGGCTGAGTCATTATTGGCTCAGACCACCATGCGTGAGGCATTCAAGGATAAGTTCCTGATTGGAGCTGCAGTGAATGTGCGTCAGGTTAAAAGTAAAGATCCGAAGATTCAGAAGGTCATTAAAGAGCAGTTTAGCGCTTTGGTGCCCGAAAACTGTATGAAGCCCGAGGAAATACACCCGAAGCAATATCTGTGGGACTTCAGCGATGCTGATGCGATAGTTAAGTTAGCTCAGAAAAACAAGCAGGCCATCACAGGTCACTGTCTGGTATGGCATTCACAGGTTCCTTACTGGTTCTTCAAGGACGATATGGCTCAGCCAGTCACCAAGGAAGAGTTGATAAATCGTATGCGTGACCATATTCATACCGTGGTTGGTAGATACAAAGGAAAAATCAAAGGATGGGATGTGGTGAACGAAGCCATCCTCGACAATGGGCAGATGCGCAATACCCAGTTCTATAATACCATCGGGCCTGAATATATTCGCCTTGCCTTCCAGTTTGCCCACGAAGCAGATCCTAATGCAGAACTTTACTATAATGACTACAGCATGGATAATCCGGCAAAGCGTCAGACTGTTGTCAATATCATTCGCGACTTGAAGGCTCATGGATGCAGAATTGATGGTGTGGGAATGCAGTCTCACGTATCGTTCTCTACCAACCTTGCAGAATATGAGAAGAGTATCGAGACCTTTGCTGCTGAAGGTGTGAAGGTGATGGTGACAGAACTCGACCTTAGTGTACTTCCTTGGCCAAGTGGCAATTATGGTGCTGCGGTTGAGACCAACTTTGAATACCAGAAGTCGATGAATCCATATACCGACGGCCTTCCTGCTGACAAGGCAAAGGAGCAGACCGATTTCTTTGTGAAGCTGTTCAAGATTTATCTCAAGCATGCCGATGTCATCGATCGTGTCACTTTCTGGGGACTTACCGATGGCGACAGTTGGAAGAACGGATGGCCTATGGCAGGCAGAACAGATTATCCTTTGGCTATCGACCGCAATTACAATCCCAAACCATTTGTGGAAGAAATCATAAAATTAGCTAAATAATCAAATTATTACAATTAAACATTAGAAACAATGAAACCTAAAAAACATTATCTTTTCCCTTCTGATTACATGGCCGATCCTGCGGCACACGTGTTTAACGGCAAACTCTACATCTACCCATCTCATGACTGGGAGGCAGGTGCAGAAGAAGACGACGATGGTGGTCACTTCCAGATGAAAGACTATCATGCATTATTACTTGAGGACCCAGAGAATGGAGAGGCAACAGACCTTGGTGTCATCTTTGATGTAAAGGATGTGCCATGGGCAGAAAAGCAGCTGTGGGATAGCGATGTCGTTGAAAAGAATGGCAAGTATTACTATGTATTCTCTGGAAAGGGCTACGACGGTGTATTCCGTCTTGGTGTAGCAGTAGCCGATAAACCTGAAGGTCCTTTCGTACCTGAGGCACAGCCTATACGTGGTTCTTTCAGTATCGACCCTTGTGTTTTCAAGGATGATGACGGTACCATCTACACCTATTTTGGTGGACTTTGGGGCGGACAGCTCCAATGGTGGCAGCCACTTGCTCCAGGTTTTGCACCTATCACAGGCAAGCATGGTGATGAAAATGGACTCACAGATATGGGTTCTGCTCCGACTCGTAAGGACGAACTCTTTGCACAGCCCGATGCTCCTGCTCTGCCAAGCTTTGTAGTGAAGATGAGTGATGATATGCTTCAGTTTGCAGAAGCACCACGTCGAGTTGTTGTTCTTGACAAGGATGGTCAGCCATTGAAAGTCAGCGACCCACATCGTTTCTTCGAGGCAAGTTGGGTATTCAAGAAGAACGGAAAGTACTACTTTACCTACTCTACAGGTGACAGTCACTTCCTGTGCTACGCTATCGGTGACAATCCTTATGGCCCATTCACTTATCAGGGTATCATCATGACTCCAGTTGTAGGATGGACAACCCACCATTGTATCTTAGAGTACAAAGGCAAGTGGTATCTCTTCCATCACGATTGTGTTCCATCTGATGGTAAAACATGGCTTCGTTCATTGAAGATTTGTGAACTGGAATTCGATGGAGATTTGATTAAGACAATCGACGGCATTGACTAATATGATGAAGTTTTATAAAAGGGTGGCAATCGCCACCCTCTTGGTTTTACAGGTTATTGGTGCACATGCCATCGATGGGTATGACCTATGGTTAAGAATGCCTATGGTGACAGATGGAGCTAAAGTGACAATCGATAATCCTCAAATCCCTGAAACAGGCAATTTCGACCCGCAGTTCGCCCCTATTGCCATCTCACGTAGTGAGTTGAATACCTTCCTCCATAATACAGGTAGGGATGTACATCTTGCCATCGATGCCAAGGCTCCTGCAGACGACGGTTTTACGATCAAATACGGAGCTAATCGTATTGACATTAAGTCTGCATCAGCTGTTGGTGTGCTTTATGGTGCTTACCACCTGCTTCGTCTCCAGCAGACGGGACATCTGCCTAAGAACGGACAGACCATCAAAGAGAGGCCTATGTCCAAATACCGTCTCCTCAACCATTGGGATAACCTCAACGGCACCATTGAACGTGGTTTTGCAGGTCGTTCCATCTTTTGGAGCAGCAAAGGAGATATCGTTGACGAAAATAGTGCGCGTATTCAACTGTATGCACGTGCCAATGCTTCAATCGGTATCAACGGTACCGTTCTCAACAATGTGAATGCCAGTCCTCAGATGTTGACCTCTGAGCGTCTTGATCAGGTCAGGCGAATTGCCCGTATTCTTGCTCCTTATGGTATCAAAGTATATCTCTCTGTCAACTTTGCGTCGCCCCGGGCATTGGGCGATGTCTCGACAGCCGACCCTCTTGACCCAGATGTAATCCGTTGGTGGGGGAACAAAGTAAAGGAAATCTATGATGCCATCCCTAACTTCGGAGGATTCCTCGTCAAGGCCAATAGTGAGGGCGAACCAGGCCCACAGGATTTCGGACGCACCCATGTCGATGGTGCCAACATGCTGGCAGATGCACTCAAACCTTATGGTGGTATTGTTATGTGGCGTGCTTTCGTCTATGCAGCCGATAGTCCCGACCGTGCAAACCAAGCTTACGATGAATTCATGCCTTTCGATGGTAAGTTCCGCGATAATGTCATCCTACAAGTGAAGAACGGTCCAGTAGATTTCCAGCCTCGTGAACCGATTCATCCGTTGTTTTTCTCAATGAAGCGTACCAAAGTGATGCCGGAGTTTCAGATCACACAAGAATACCTTGGTGAGTCAGTACACTCTGTCTATTTGGCTCCAATGTGGAAGGAAGTGACCGATGAAATCGATATGAGTGTCGGTGTTGCAGGTGTTTCAAACGTGGGTAACTCTCAAAATTGGTGTGGCAACGATTTGATTCAGGCCAACTGGTATGCCTATGGCCGTCTGGCATGGAACAAACGACTTTCATCGAAGCAGATAGCCGATGAATTCGTGCGTCAGACCTTTACAAAAGAAGACCAAGGTGTGCAGACACTTACCGACTTGATGCTCGCCACCCACGAAGCGTGTGTCAACTACATGATGCCGATGGGTATCCATCATATCTTTGCAGGTGGACACCACTATGGACCAGAACCTTGGTACGCTCCTCGCGGAGTGAGAGTCGACTGGACACCTCCTTATTATCATAAAGCAGATGCATTCGGTATGGGATTCGATCGTACAACCAAGGGGTCAAACAACGTATCGCAGTACCCTAAGAAGTTGGCCAAGTTGTATAATAATGTGAATACCTGCCCTGAGAAGTATCTCCTGTGGTTCCATCATGTCGGATGGACACAGAAACTGCCCTGTGGCGAAACCCTTTGGGATCGTCTTTGTCATAAGTATGATGAAGGTGTACGTGCGGCAGAAGGTTTTGTTCGCACATGGGAGCGTCTCAAGCCTTATATCGATGAAGAGCGCTACGAGGCTCTGAGGGTGAAGTTCGATCGTCAGGCCAAGGATGCATGGTGGTGGCGCGATGCCTGCCTGCTCTATTTCCAGACGTTCTCCAAGTTGCCGTTCCCACAAGACTGCCCACCTGTACGCCACGACTTGCAGACCCTGATGCAGTATCATCTGAGGATGGATAACTATACAGCAGCACCCATCGACCAACTCCCAGATTGATAAGTGTATATGGACATACGGAAATATTTCTACATCAGCATTACAAGTAGCGACGAACAGGAAATCATTGAATCCGTCAAGAAAGGCATTGTATTCAAAGGATTTAACCTTTGGGTACTTGTCTTTGCTATTTTCGTTGCATCGTTAGGACTCAATGTCAATAGTACAGCTGTCATCATTGGTGCCATGCTTATCAGTCCCCTCATGGGGCCGATTATCGGTATGGGACTGGCGGTCGGTATCTCCGATTTCGACATGCTGAAACGTTCGTTCAAGCACTATGCTTTGAGTGCAGGAGTATCCGTAGTCACAGCAACCATCTATTTTCTACTGTCGCCTATCAACGAGGTGCAGTCCGAACTGTTAGCACGAACCAGCCCTAACATCTACGATGTGCTCATCGCCTTCTTCGGTGGAATGGCTGGTGTCGTGGCTATCTGTGCAAAGGAGAAAGGTAATGTCATCCCGGGTGTAGCCATTGCAACAGCCCTGATGCCGCCTCTCTGTACTGCAGGTTTCGGATTGGCACAAGGCGAGTGGATGTTTTTCTTTGGGGCGCTCTACCTCTTTTTTATCAATACCGTTTTCATCAGTCTTGCAACCTTCCTCGGTGTCCGTTTCTTCCGGTTCCAGCGCCAGACATACATAGACAAGAAGCGTGGGAAATTGGTGAATAGATATATCATGGCCATTGTGATTGCTACCATCATTCCTGCCGTCTTTACCACCGTACGCATTGTCCGAGAATCCATGTTCCAAAATAGGGCAAACAGCTTTATCAGCAACGAGCTGGATTTTTCAGGCACACAAGTCATACAGCGCGACATCTCTTGGAGTCGCAATGCCATCAAGGTCATTCTTATTGGAAAGAAGGTTCATGAATCCCAGATTGATTCAGCACGAGCCAACATGAGGTATTACCATCTGGGTGAAACCAGTTTGTCTGTCACGCAAGGATTTGATTCCGACTCCCTAAGCCTGCTTTCACTCGAGAATGCAGCAATCGAAGCTCTATATCAGCAAGACGAACAAACGATTGACGAATTGCGATTCCGCCTGTCGGCGTTAGAGCAGGAAACTGCCTCATATCGTAAATATGCTGATTTGTCTGAAGTTGTCACGCAAGAACTACATGCACTATTCCCAACCATTGCATCTGTTTCCATCGGTCAGTCAGTCCGTTCCTATGTTGCCGATTCAACAGCCGACACGATTTGTCAGGTAAGGTTGTACCAAACAAAAAAACTGAATAGTGCAGACTATCAGAAACTGACCGATTGGCTCAAGGCACGTCTGGGAACCCAACAGTTAGAACTATTTGAGTAATTCGCGTTCTTTCCCTTCATCTCAACTCTAAACACTCAACTTTCAACTCATAAATCACCTCATTACTCTATATGAAAAGAACAATCCTCACAGCAATCGTGCTTTTGCTAACCATCTCATTACAAGCACAAACACGTGTCACCAAACGTGCATATACACCCGACCCCGCTCCCGTGGTATCGGGCGACCGACTCTATGTGTTCACAGGTCACGACCTCGACACAGCTACTTACTTCCGTATGCCCGACTGGCAGGTGTTTTCTACTACCGACATGGAGCATTGGACCGATCACGGCATCGTGTTGAGCACCGCTCATTTCAAGTGGGCGAAGCAAGGCGACAACGCTTGGGCATCACAAGCCATTGAGCGTAACGGGAAGTGGTATTGGTATGTGGCGGCAGAAGATACCACCAAGCATCTGCATGGTATCGGTGTGGCTGTAGCCGACCGTCCCGAAGGACCTTGGAAAGACGCACTTGGGAAACCTCTCATCCCTGGTGACTGGGGCTTTATTGACCCAACGGTCTTCATCGATGATGACGGACAGGCTTGGCTTTTCTGGGGTAATAACGGCTGCTGGTATGCCAAGTTGAACAAAGACATGATTTCGATCGACAAAAGCTTTGCCAATAACGGCATCTGCGACATGCGACCTATGCTCGATGACGAAGCACAATTCGGCCCTAAATGCATGAAGATGGATTACCAGCTCCACAGAAGGGTGATGAAGACCAACTTTGAGGAGGCTCCTTGGATTTATAAAATAGGTGATACCTACTTCCTCGAGTATGCAGCGGGAGGTGTACCCGAGCACTGGGCTTATTCGACAGCGAAGAGCATACATGGTCCATGGCACTATGAGGGCCGCATCACAGACGAATCGCCTGGCTCGTTCACAATTCATGGCGGTACCATCGACTTCAAAGGAAAGTCGTATCTTTTCTATCACGACGGCATCCCATCTGGAGGTAACGGTTTCCGTCGCACGACTGCTATCCGCGAGTTCAAGCGCCAGAAAGACGGCCGCATCCCTAAGATTGACATCAAGGCGAAAGAATGAGCTTTTGCGCCACAAGATTGTTATAGAGAATAGAACAGCATGGCAATAGAACAGGCAATATTCCGTAGGACGGAGCTGCTGCTGGGCGATGAGTCAATGGAACGGCTCAACAGCAAGAGAGTGATTATCTTCGGTGTGGGAGGAGTCGGCTCATGGTGCGCTGAGAGTCTGGTGCGTTCAGGCATCCGACAACTTACCATCGTGGACTCTGATCGTGTGTGCATCACCAATGTTAACCGCCAACTGATGGCGACAACGAAAACCATAGGACAGGTGAAGGTGGAAGCACTGCGTGAACGACTGCTCACCATTAATCCGGCTGCCGACATTACCGCCTTGCAGCAAATATTCACGTTTGAAACGGCCGAGAGTTTCAATCTTGAGAACTACGACTATATTATCGATGCCATCGATTCATTGAAAGACAAGGCTCTGCTTATTCTCATGGCCACCTCTTCCGCTATTGGAGGGAGCCAGAGGAAAACAAAATTCTTTTCTTCAATGGGAGCAGCCCTGAAAATGGACCCCACCCGCATACAAGTGGCAGAGTTCTGGAAAGTGAAAGGCGATCCACTGGCCCGTGCGCTGCGAAACCGTTTCAAACGCGACAAACAGTTTCCCAAACACAAATTCCTTTGCGTATTCTCTGATGAACTGCTGCAGAACAAAGGGCATAATGCCACATGCGGCACTGAGCAGTGCATGTGCCCCAAGGCGAAGAATGGTCCAGGCAATCCCGACCTGCTCAACCATGAATGGTGCTCGTCAAAAGCCCAAATCAATGGTACCGTAGCCCACATCACCGCCATCTTTGGTTTCATGCTGGCAGGATTAGTCATCAAGGATGCAACCATAGGATAGAACGGAAAGGCAGTTAACAATCAAGAGTTAAGGTAGGTTCTATTAACCCAAATCGGTCATTAGCGTTATGATGATAACAAAAGGCGCAATGGGGTTCCATTGTAACTGAAAAGCGGTGAAACAGATGACAAAAAGAAAGTTTGTTAGTGCATAACAGTCTAATAACCGATTTGGGTTAATTATGTTTTGTAGATTTATGAATTTGAGATGCAAGCAGAATTTACTTTTGATGAAGGAGTGTGGTGACTCCCACATGACTGAATCAAAGTGAATTCTGAAGCATATAAAAACATAAAGAACAAATCTATTTATCAGACAATGTACTTTGTTTAGATGAAAACAATAATTATTAGAGCCTACCTTAAGTGAAGTGACCCCCGAAAGTTAGACAAAAAACTTTCGGGGTTTATTATGTCAGCAAGAAAGAGACATGGTTATGCGGCATGCCTAAAGTACATGCAGCTG
>CADAGO010000013.1 GCA_902787555.1 uncultured Bacteroidales bacterium | reverse complement strand
AGGACTGAGGCGGACTCACTTCGACGGGTTCAACGTACCTACAGCTTTCGAGATGGAGGACTATTCCGTGATGCCTCCGGCTGAGGACTTCCGCCGCACGCTGTATTGGGAGCCGAACATAAAGACCAATAACAGAGGTCGTGCAACGGTTGAATTCTATAACAATTCTTCTTGTACCTCTATGTTCATTTCGGCAGAAGGTATCACAGAGAATGGGAAGTTTATTATTAACGAGTAATAGCGATAAAGATGATGACAAAAGCCGTAAAGTGGCTGTTGATAGTAAATATCGCAGCGTATGCTATTAATATGTTGGTTGGTATGGTTTGGGGCCTCAACCTCAATGCGCTGTTTGGCTTATTTTATGTTGCAAGCCCTTATTTCCTGCCTTTTCAGTTCTTAACTCACATGTTTATGCATGGTGACATCTGGCATATCTTCTTTAATATGTTTGCACTTTGGATGTTCGGACGTATTATGGAGCAGACATGGGGTTGGAAAAAGTTTCTTATTTTTTATTTCGTATGCGGATTTGGAAGCGCATTGATTCAGGAAATGGGACAATTGATAGGATTGATCAATCAACATGACTATATCATCGGTGCCAGTGGTGCCATTATGGGTATTTTGTTAGCGTTTGGAATGCTTTATCCAAATGAAAAAATGTTCATTATTCCTATACCGTTTCCACTTAAAGCGAAATACTTTGTTATTGGATATGCCGTTTATGAAGTAATCCTAGGATTGCTGAACTTAGACCGCACTGCCCATTTTGCCCATTTGGGAGGTATGTTGTTCGGTTTTCTGTTGATTTTGTATTGGCGATTCAAAGCAAAAACCAGAACCAGCCACTCATATTCAGGTTGGCGTACGACCTCAACACACCCCAATATGAATGTGCACTATAACAAGAACGAACGTAGTCGTGATTATGAATTCAATGCACAGAAGAAAGAGCAGAATGATGAAATCGACCGTATTTTGGATAAGATTCGTCAGGATGGTTATGCCAGTTTGAGTGAGAAAGAGAAAAAACAGCTGTTTGATGCTTCAAATAAATAGGACAAATGAAGATAGCTAAAAAGATTGTTTGTTGGGTCATTGGAATCTTGAATTTACTGGTTGTCTGTGGAATGATTGCCTGCGCGTATTCCATTTATTTACGTCCTGCAGACTATCCTAATTGGTCATTTCTTGGCATGATGTTACCTCTTTTTGTGTTGGCAACTCTTTTGTTTCTCCTGATTTGGCCTTTATTGAAATGGAAGTATTGCGCCATCAGTTTGCTTGGCATCATCATCTGTTGGAGTAGCATCCGGGATTACTGTCCGATTAATCTGTTCAAAGATGTTCCTGAAGGTAAGACAATTAACCTTTTATCTTATAACGTAGGGATGCTCCATAACTACAATTATAAATCTGGCAAGACCGAAATTGCTGATTACATTATCAATTCCAAAGCAGATGTCGTCTGTTTACAAGACGTGTGGAATTTTCGAAAAGAACAGCCATATGCTTCATTCAATACAGTCTACCCCTATATCCATAAAGGAGAAGAGACGAGCTGCGATTGTGTTCTTTTGTCCAAGTTTCCAATCCTATCTTCTCAACAGATAGATCTTGGTTCTGCTGCTGCAAAATGTATGAGCTATGATCTTTTGATTTATGATGATACTGTCAAAGTAATTAACTGCCATTTGGAATCCTATTTACTGAGTGATGATGATAAACAACTCTACAAACAAATAGTTAAGCGTTCTGTGCACATGAAGGATGACCAAGAGGAAGACACCATTAATATGAAACAAAGTTTTTGGTGGTTGGAAGGCAAACTAGCCAAAGCAAATGCTGCCCGTTCACTCCAGGCAGAACTGCTAAAAGCAATGATTGACTGTCTACCAAACAAGTATATTATTGTTTGCGGAGACTTTAATGACTCACCCGTTTCTTATGTACATAAAACACTTACAGAAAAGTTGAAAGATGCCTACACAGAATCTGGGAATGGGCCCGGTTGGTCATATAATCAAAGTGGCATGTATTTTCGCATCGATCACATTTTAATGAGTGATAGTTTTAATTCGTTTAAGGCAAAAGTGGACAAATATGGACAAGAAAGTGACCATTACCCCATTTTTTGCACCTTAGAGATGCGTTAAATCTAAAAAAAGTGTTAACTTTGTACCCTTGTAATGCACTTATTTGTGAGATACCCCATCTTTGATGGGTTTTCATAGTGTGAAGAAACGAAATTTATATTATTTACAAATAAACAAAATTATTAATTATCAACAATGCAAAACAAAGGATTTGTTAAGTTCGTAGCCATTGCGCTAACACTTATCTGCATCTTCTATCTGTCTTTCTCCGTAGTGACTAACTACGTGGATAATAAGGCATCAAAGATGGAAGAGAAGGAAGCAGAACTTTATTTGGATTCACTCAACATGAATCCGTTCTACTTGGGAACCTACAATCTGAAGCAATGTCGTGAAACAGCCATCGGTCTTGGTCTTGACCTGAAAGGTGGTATGAACGTCATTCTTGAAGTGTCTGTTCCTGATGTAGTAAAGGCTTTAGCCGACCACAAGACTGATTCTGCATTTGTTCAGTCAGTCAATGAAGCACAAAAACAAGAAGTCGAAAGTCAAAGCGATTTTATCTCACTGTTTGTCAAAGCTTATAAAAAGAATGCGCCAGACGGAAAACTGGCTCAGATCTTTGCTACGCAGAAGCTGAAGGGTAAAATCAATGCAAACAGCAGCGATGACGAAGTGGAGAAGGTTCTCCGTGAAGAGGTGAATACCGCTATCGACAATTCATTCCTCGTACTTCGTACCCGTATCGACCGCTTCGGTGTCGTTCAGCCTAACATTCAGCGAGTTGAAGGTCAATCAGGACGTATCATGGTTGAACTTCCAGGTATCAAAGAGCCAGAGCGTGTTCGTAAACTCCTTCAGGGTAGTGCAAACCTTGAGTTCTGGGAGACTTACGACACTCAGGTAATTCTGCCTTACCTCAATCAGTTGAACACAGCACTCCGTAACGGTAAGGTTGTAGACGAAGCAACAGACTCTACTGCTACTGAAGAAGTGGCTGAGGCTACTCCTGCAGCAGAGGAAGCTGATTCTGCAGCAAAGGACAACAAGGAAAACATCTTGAATCAGGTAGCTACTAGCGATCAGAAGACTCCAAACAAGGCTTCAGACGAGAAAGAGCTTGCAAAAGCAAAGGCAGAAAACCCACTCTTCGCTATCTTCCAGCCCTATCAGGGTCAGAGAGGTTGTGCTGTAGGTTACGCCCTCGCTTCTGATACAGCCGAAATCAATGCATTGGTAACCGGCGAACTTGCTAAGCAAGTACTTCCAGGCGACCTCTCACTCAAGTGGGGCGTAAAGTCTGAGGACAAAGCAGGTCGTATCTTCACACTCTATGCAATCCGTATGACAGGTCAGAACGGACGCGCTCCAATCGAGGGCGAAGTCGTTACTGAATCAAAGGATGAGTTCGACCAGTATGGTAAGCCTTGTGTTACCATGAAGATGAACACCGAAGGTGCTCGTAAGTGGGCTGCTCTTACAGAGGCAAATGTAAACCACTGTGTAGCAGTTGTACTCGATAACCTCGTTTATAGTGCACCTAACGTTCAGAATAAGATTGACGGTGGTAACACCCAGATTACCGGTACATTCACAACCAACGAAACAAAAGACCTTGCAAACGTGCTTCAGTCAGGTAAGATGCCTGCTCCAACACAGATTGTACAGGAAGACATCGTTGGTCCATCATTGGGTCAGGAGTCCATCAACGCTGGTTTCATTTCATTCATCATCGCCTTCATCGTATTGATGATTTACATGTGTGTGATGTATGGTATGCGTCCGGGTATGGTTGCTAACTGCGCCCTCCTGCTCAACTTCTTCTTCACACTCGGTATCCTCACTTCTCTGCAAGCAGCATTGACAATGTCAGGTATTGCCGGTATGGTGCTGACACTTGGTATGGCAGTCGATGCCAACGTGCTTATCTACGAACGTACCAAGGAAGAGCTGAAGAGTGGTAAGAACATTAAGAACGCAGTTGCCGCAGGTTACAGCAATGCATTCTCAGCTATCTTCGACTCTAACCTCACATCAATCATCACAGGTATTATCCTCTTCTATTTCGGTACAGGTCCTATCAAGGGATTCGCAACGACCCTCATGATTGGTATCGTATGTTCATTCTTCACCGCTGTTTGGTTGACTCGTATTTGCTATGAGCACTTCCTCAATCGTGATAAATGGACTGACCTTACTTTCACAACCAGCGTATCAAAGAACATGATGCAGGGAACGAAGTTCAACTTTATGGGTGCTTATAAGAAGTCATTCATGGCATTCGGTATCTTCTTCCTCGTTTGTCTTGCTTCATTCTTCATTCGTGGTTTGAGCCAGTCAATCGACTTCACGGGTGGACGTAACTATAAGGTCGAGTTTGTGAACCCTGTAGCTCCAGAAGACATTCGTGCTGCATTGGCTAACAAGTTCCAAGAGAGAGCCGCAGCTGAAGAAGACGTTGACAAGGTAACCACTCAGGTTATCGCCCTTGGTACCGACGGTAAGATGGTACGTATCTCTACCAACTACCGCATCAACGAGAACGGTCAGCAGGTTGACTCTGAAATCGAAAAGATGATTTACGAGACACTTGTAGCTGGTGGACAGATTGACGGTAAGACTGTAACTCTCGATCACTTCATCAACCGTGATGAGCGTACAGGCGGTTCTATCATCAGTTCACAGAAGGTAGGTCCTTCAATCGCTGAGGATATTACTTACGGTGCTATCTGGTCAGTGATTCTTGCCCTCATCGCCATCTTCATCTACATCTTGATCCGTTTCCGTAACGTAGCATTCTCAATCGGTTCTGTTGCCGCATTGACACTCGATACCATCCTCATCATTGGTGTTTACTCACTCTGTTGGGGTTGGATTGGCTTCTCACTTGAGATTGACCAAACCTTCATCGGTGCCATCCTGACAGCTATCGGTTACTCAATCAACGATAAGGTGGTCATCTTCGACCGTATCCGTGAAGAGTTGAAACTCTATCCAAAACGCGACAAGCAGCAAGTATTCAACCAGTCGCTTAACGCAACATTGGCTCGTACCATCAACACATCAGTAAGTACCCTCATCGTATTGCTCTGTATCTTCATCTTTGGTGGTGACAGTATCCGCAGCTTCGCATTCGCGATGATTCTTGGTGTATTGATTGGAACAACTTCATCACTCTTCATTGCTGCTCCGACTGCATACCTCGTTCTCGGACGTAAAATTAAGGAGGACGAAGTTAAAGAATAACAATCCGCATGAAGACCCTCCGCTGTGAGGGTCTTCTGCTTTTAATATAACAACACAAAACAGACACATTATGGAACAGAAAATCAAAGTAGCAATCGTAGGTTACGGCAACATAGGCCGCTATGCCCTGGAAGCCCTCGAAGTCGCACCCGATATGGAGTGTGTAGGTATCGTACGTCGTAACATCACTTGTTCCACCATCAACGGTGTGAAAGTAGTGACAGATATTCGTGAACTGGGCAAAGTCGATGTAGCCATTCTCGCTACTCCGACACGCAAAGTAGAAGAATATGCCAAGCAGTGTCTTGTTCTTGGCATCAATACAGTCGATAGCTTCGACATCCACACACAGATTATCGACCTGCGTCGCAGTCTCGATGCAGTAGCAAAGGCAAACAATGCAGTCAGCATCATCAGTGCAGGTTGGGATCCTGGAAGTGATTCTATCGTACGTACATTGATGGAGAGCCTTGCTCCACGCGGCATCAGCTACACGAACTTTGGCCCCGGACGCTCTATGGGACACTCTGTGGCTGTCCGCGCCATTCCTGGTGTTCGCGATGCCCTCTCTATGACGATTCCTGTAGGTACAGGCATTCATCGTCGTATGGTGTATGTAGAATTGGAAGACGGAGCTGATTTCAAGACTGTTGAAGCAGCCATCAAGGCAGATGCTTACTTTGTCAACGATGAGACTCATGTAATGCAGGTACCTTGTGTTGACGACCTCAATGACGTAGGACACGGCGTGAATCTGGTACGCAAAGGTGTATCAGGCAAGACCCACAACCAGCTCTTCGAGTTCAATATGAAGATCAACAACCCTGCCCTCACTTCACAGGTGCTGGTCAACATGTGTCGCGCCGCCCTTCGCCAGCAGCCAGGAGCATACACCATGATAGAAATTCCTGTTATCGACATGCTACCAGGCGACAAAGAAGAAATCATCCGTCACTTGGTATAGTTCAGTACTTATATAATAATAAGGTATGCGCTAATTGCGTTTGCAGCGCGTTAAACCACGCAATACCATACATTTTTCATCAAAAACGGCAAAAAATCTCCAAAATATTTTGCCGTTTTATTTTTATGCTGTATCTTTGCCATGTAATATGAACTTTTGATATTAATCACTAAAACAAAACGAATATGAAGAAACTATTACTTTCAATCCTTGCGCTTGTAGCAGTATCTGCTGTTCAGGCACAAAACGTGAATATGTACATTGAGGTTGAGCCTACTACTGACCTCAAGAATATCCCTGTGACGCTCTACTTGACAAACGATGTAGAAATCATAGGTCTGCAGGCTACATTTGCCCTTCCAGCAGGACTGACCAAGGCAAACTATAACTATGATGAGGATGAGGAAATGTATTTCTCGATGACGAATCGTACCACCAAGAACCACCAAAGAAATTCAAAGAACATGTTTAAGTCAAGTGCTCCAGACGACTTGTTCATCAACTGCGTATCTGATAACAACAGCGCCATTAAGGAAAATTCAGGTGCCATTGGTACATTCTGGTTCGATGGTCGCAAATTGGCTGACGGCACATATACTGTAAAGATGTATGATGCATGTGCGTTCCCAGATGCGAATTCACGCATCGATGCAGCCGGCAAGCATACACCCGACCGGAGTGCAGACTACAAGTCATTTGAGTGCGAGTATCAATTTGTTGTTTCTAATGGAGCAGTAGTTAGTGGCATCAACAATCTTACAGTTGCTGGCAAAGCTAACAGCATCTACAACATTGCCGGTCAGCAGACAAATGGTCTCCAGAAGGGTCTCAATATCGTTGACGGTCAAAAGGTTTTTGTGAAGTAAAGACCATAACCCCTCCCTAACCCTCCCCCAAGGAGAGGGTACTTAGGAGAATAATATAAAGTGCTCAGGCAGTGATGCCTGGGCATTTTTTATTTCCACCTTGGGAATAAAGGTTATTGGTTATAATTGGTGTCCGCAAAAAAATTGGAAGAGCATTTAGAAACAATATTTCAGTCAAGAAATCAGTGTACAATTATCATCCAAAAAGGGGTGTTCAAAACTTGAATCGATTCATTCGATCAATTGAATCGATTCAATCGATAAGTTGAATCGATTCAAATTTCTGACAGTATAAATAGCACTGACTTTTCCTGATTTCACTAGACGCTTTTTTCCTTCATTAGCTGAATCTGTAGACACATTTGTTGAAGTCGTACTGAAACAGTAGACACATATGCAACAGCCGTGCTGTTTTTCTTTCCTGCACTCTAAAACTTGGTAGAGTGCGGTGTAACAATTGTTAGAGTACAGTCGTACAAAATATCTACAGTAAAGCACAAAAAATGCCCAGGCATTGCTGCCTGAGCACTTATCTATATCATTCTCCTAAGTTCCCTCTCCTTGGGGGAGGGTTAGGGAGGGGTTATGGTCTGTTACTTCACAAAAACCTTTTGACCATCTACGATATTGATACCCTTCTGGAGGCCGTCCATCTGTTGACCTGCTATGTTGAAGATAGCGTTGTTATTGGCAATTGCCGTCTTACCAGCAACTTCTGTAATTGCAGTTGGTAAGTCTTCGTATATAACGGTGAAGTTTTTGAATGCAATCCAATCGAAGAAATCATTAGCATCCTTAACCTTTATACCGAAGGTGAGCAGACCATCGTCGCCTACTTCGCACTTAACAGTATATGTTCCATATACTTCTCCTGACTTACTGTTGAAAACAGCAGTTGTACCAGTTGAAATGTCATCACCATCAACACCATTAGCAAAGATGCAAGCACCTGTAGGAGTTACGTCTGCATGATCCTCTGCAAATGCGCGGATGAAACCTGATACTGAATATTTACCTGCTGGGAGACCTTCAATTGTTACGTGTGTGATTGTTGCGTCTGCAAGAGTTTTGCCACCGCCTACCCAATCTTCAATGAATGGAACCTTCAATCCTGATTCGTCATTTTCAGTAGACCAAGTATTTGTGTGGAAGGTATTTCCGCCTTCAATAGTCCAATATGCATTGTTTGCTGCTGTACAATCGGCATTTCTAACAGCACCAGTCATATCAGCACCAACCCCTTGAGCCTTAACTGCTGTCTCAAATGCTGCTAATACATCTTCTGATTTATCAGATTCCATTGTACAGTCGTTATATACAGCTTCAATATCAGCTACGTCATACGTTGCCTGGCCTTGTGCATCCAGTTCTAGAGCTTTTGCACCATACGTTTCGAGAGCCTTTGCGGTTGCGGCATAATCTGCGATGTTGCTCTTAACGGTTTCAGTCATCTGGGTCAGAATAGCTGTTGCCTGCTCAATTGATTCCTTGGTGGCATCTGTAGTAAGAACCTTGTCTTCTGCATAAGTATCAAGACTAGTTTCAAATTGACTCTTCAAAGAAACGTTCATCTTTGCATTCAAGTCTACTTTCTGTGCTTCTGCAAGAGCCTTCTGGTAATCTTCAATAGCCTGAGCTGCCTTCACATCAAGTTCTGTAGCATCAGGTCCGTAGTATTTCAGTACGAAGTTATCCCAGATACACCAGAGGCTTGTGTTGTTCTCCAGCTTAGCACCAAGCGTGATTGTGCCGTCATCTCCAACCTCAAAGATAATAGGTTCGATAGTGTACAAACCATTTGTGAATGATTTAGATGCATCACTCATAGAGTTTTCTGTACCTGTCTTCAATGGGAATGTAGCATTCTTGTCATTAGCGAAGAATACTGGGAGATTGTCATTGTCTGAACCATCCTGACGATAGAATCCCTGAGCTGTCAGAGTGTAAGTACCCTTAGGTGCGCCAGAGATAGTTTGAGAGAGGGCGAATACTGTATGGTATGACTCTACACAATAGTTTGTTGCATCACCATTTACATCTTTGTTTCCAGCCTCAAACGACCATGCAGAACCAAGGTCGGCATTCTTTACTTGATTATTATTAGTTGACAAACTTCCACCCCATCGATTATTGCGGCCAAAGTTAGGATTAAGAATCAGGAAAGTTGCATCAACAGGTTCCTTAGCGGTAGCCTTGGCAAGTTGAGCCTTCATATCATCTTCTGTGAAGATTTGCCATGCAGCAGCATCTCCTTCTGCTTGGGTTCCAAGAACGGTAGATGTACCATCATAGCCATATACAGCATCAGATGCATAGATCTTATAGTACTTTCCGAATGGAACGATGAAGAGGCTCTTAGGACTTCCATTGTCCATGAAGTCACCATTGAAGTAGTATTGAGCACCACCATTATTTACCTGTGTTTCCATCTGATAGCCATTCTCTTTGTAGTGAAGGGTTATGTATTCTGGATGTTCTACTAATGAGGCCTTTGTACCCCAGTTGTTAAATGCACCCCAGTATTTACCTGATGCCACATTGTAGAGATAGTACTTACCATCTGCAAATGTCTGTGGCATAGCAGTACCTTCGTAAATCAAACGGAAGTTATCGCAACCACAATAGTCATCAGTATCGTCAGTTGGTTTGTTGTAGCCGAATGTCAAAGCTTCGCCTTCTGCAACATAAACGATGAGTTCTACTGCATATTCACCTAAGCTGAATACGTATGAACCAGAGTTAGAGTTGTTGAGAACATACTTGGTCTCACCACCTACAACGAAATCTGAGTAGGTACCAGCTCCCTTTTCAGCAATAGCACCTTCGAGGATATTCTTTGCCTGTTTCTGAACATCGTTTGCAAAGATATATGCTGAAACTTCGAGTTCCTCACCTGCGTTATACTTCTCAATGTTTGAGGCGTTATTGCCTTTACGTGCAAATGCCTGAGCCTTCAAAGTGTACCAGCCTGCAGGAAGTCCCTTGATCGTTTTTTCCATCTTGATGGTTCCTTGATACTTAGTCATACCGCAGTTGCCGTTTTCAACCTTGTAACTTGGGTTGTTACCACCTTTCGTTGTAACTGTCCAACCATCAGCATTATTGCTTGCGTCAAAGCCTGCATTTGGGAAAAGTGCAGCCAATAGCTCATCCCCAGCCTTTGGACCCTCGCCTCCGTTGAGAGCAGCGAGAGCATCCTTAGTTGCTTGAGCTTCTTCAGCCTCTTTTGCAGCGATGATTTCAGCAGCAATTGCCTGATAACCTGCTTCATCCATAAACTGCCAGTATGATGCCTCGGTAGGGGTCTCAACCAATGTCAATTTACCGTCAGCATCAGGAGTTACATAGTAACCTTGATGAGCAGCTGGATCAAGTGCATTATTGCTTTGGGTTGATGTGTAGATACAACGGATTACCAAACCTTTTTCTGTTTCCATTACAGCCCATTTGTGATAACCGCTACCTGAACAAACAACACCTGCATTGGTCATACGCATGTAACCACCAGTTGCAGTTACTTGGAAACGGATGTAAGTATAGCCAGCCTCTGAGATCGAAGCGTCATCGCTTCCAAAGCTGTCACCACATGCCTTTACGTCTGCTATCGTGAACTGGTCGCCCAATTCCGTAACTGTAGCAGATTGGCTAACAAATTTGCCTGTTGATGGGTTGTAAAGATACCCAACATCATTAAGTGCAGGAAGAGCAGCAAATGCACAACCCACAGCGGCAAACAAAGCAACGAGTAAAAGAGTAATTTTTCTCATGTTTGTTAATGTTTAAATTGTTAATACTAAAAGTTAAATAATAAGATTATAAATGATTGATATGGTTTCTTTTTGGAACTTCTGTGAGAAGTTTGGTCCAAAGGTAGTAATTATTTACCTAACTACCAAATTTTTTTTGAAAAATCGTTTCTTTTACACCTTATTTATATATTAATCATACAAAAAACAAGGTGCTCGAACTTGCGTCCGAGCACCTATCTATATATTCTCCAGAGTTCCCTCTCCTTGGGGGAGGGTTAGGGAGGGGTTATAGGTCATTACTTAACCAATACCTTCTTACCGTCAACGATGTTAAGACCCTTCTGGAGCGTATTGATGCGCTGTCCTGCTGCATTGAAGATAGTCTTTGCAGGAGCCTTCTTCACTACTGAAGCGATGCTAGTAGTGAGAGCGTCATACTCTTCCCATGACAAGAACTGCCACATACAATATTCATCAGCTGTGGCAACAGTTTCCAGCTTACCTGTTTCTGTATTAGCTCTCAGGTAACCAGGTCTATTGCTATTAGCTTCATTGGTATAGGTGCTCTTGATATAATAGCTACCACCATCAGCAACTTCTACATCCCATCTACTGTAATTTTCATCAAAGCATACGATATCACCATCAGCATTGATTCTCAATGATGCCCATGTTCCATCAGTATTCTTTCCTGCAGCGATACGAACTTTTGCTGCATTATAAGCTTCTGTTCCCTTCTGCCATACAGTAAAGAGGTCTTTCTCTTTATCTACGTTAACCTTATCCTTCAGTTCGGCATTGCTATTAATAATCAAACCACTTGCCAGATTGAAGAGATATCCCTGCGCATTAAATTGTGGGAATACCTTTGGTGCAGGATTAGTTGCTGCTATAAGAGCCTCAGTAGCTGCTGCTATAGATTCTGCTGTTGCAGATTCGTTGATAACCTTAGCATAAGCATATTTGTCCAAAGCATTTTCCAATGCAGCACGATCATCGGCAAACATAGTGGTCTTATCTACAGCCTGAGCATCAGCAAGTGCCTTCTTGTAAGCGTCCAAAGCTGTTGAACCTACAGGAATAATGAAAGAACTTGAATTAACAGTAAACTTTCCAAATGTCCAATATACAGGGTCACTACCAGTAGGACCAGGATTTACGCCAACGAAATAACCGCCATGGGCCTTGTTCTTCAGGGCAAAGCCCTTACCTTCTTCATATTCAATTTCCCAGATACCGCCATATTTTAAATCTGTACCAAACTTATCACCATTGCCAAGAACGAAGCAACCATTAAAACCTCCTTCTGCACATGTGCCAGAGTTGAGATAGATTTTACTACTTCCCCAAAGTCCGATATCGCTACCATCTGCTTTTACAACTTGAAGTGTGTAGCAACTTCTTACTTCCTCATCCGCATTATCTGCCAAACTTTCAAGCTTGAATAAATATGAAGTTCCCTTAACAGCATTAGCGAATGACTCATAAGCAAGGTTTTGATTGTCTCTGTTGAAGATTGCCTTTTCTTCTGCTTCATTAAAGATAGAGAATAACTGGCCATCAAGTTCTGCTATACTTGTGAACTTTTTATCGATAGTATTATCATACTCTACGATTTCTGTAAATGATTCCTTCCAAGCAGCATAGTCTTCTTCTGAAACAGCTATCCAAGTGCTCTGAGCCTCAGCTTCTCCTGACATATAAAGACGAGTGTCGTTCTTTGAGGGGACTACTGAAAGGAAACCTGCTACGTTAGTATTGCTGATTGTGAATGAACCATCCTCATTTAGTTTGTAAGTCCATTTACCAGCACCACCACGACCTGTACCGTCAACCCAAATTTGATCAACATTCTGGCAGTCAAGATCATTCCAATTATTACCTATTTTGTCTGCCAATTTGAAAGTTTCACCATTAGCCTCAAAACGGCAAAGATAACCTTTGTCCGGGTCGATAGAAGCACGTGTTCCATAATTATTGGCACCAATCAAGAAACCGCCAGCATCTACATTGTAGAAATACTGAGCTGTTGTTCCATCGGTAGCAAGTGCTGAAGCTTTAGGAACAGGCTTGTCCATTGCAAAAGCACTCATACCAACCATTGCGAAAAATGCAACAAGTAAAAGTCTAAATTTTCTCATGTTCGTTATTGTTTAAAATGTTAATAAAAAAGTAAATAAATAAAGTATCTATATTTAATGATTACATCAATTGATATGGTATTTAGGTACTTTAATAAAAATACGCTCCAAAGTTAACAATTTTATTTTTAACTACCAAACTTTTAAGAGGAAAAATGCAAAAAAAACTATATTCACCTTATAACAATAATGTTTCGCTCTTGAAAGGACAAAACAAGGTGCTCGAACTTGCGTCCGAGCACCTATCTATATATTCTCCAGAGTTCCCTCTCCTTGGGGGAGGGTTAGGGAGGGGTTATAGGTCTTTACTTAACCAATACCTTTTTACCATCAACGATATTAAGACCTCTCTGGAGCGTATTGATGCGCTGTCCTGCTGCATTGAAGATAGTCTTTGCAGCTGAGGTTGCTTCAACTTCGCTGATTGCTGTTGCATCCTGAGTAATGATGATTGGAGTCATTCCTTGCTGCTTAGAATACTTCACGTCCTTGAATGACAACCAGCTGATGTTGTTGTCTGCTTCTACGTTGAAGTCAATCTTGAGGATGCCATCTGCACCAACAACTGCATTTACGAAATAAACGTTCCAGCGGAATTGGTCACCGTCGGCACAAGCTCTACCATTAGCAACTTCGATTGGGTTGCTACCATTGGCAGAAAGCGTGATACCATGAGCGTCTTCTGTATTATTGTTCTTGACACGTACACGTACAACTGCCTGAACGGTATAGTTACCTGGTTCGAGATCAGTAACAGTTCCTTCGAGAGTAGCTACGCCAAGTGAATTATCGTCACCTGTCCAGTACTCGTAGAACGGAACGTGCATTGGAGATGCGCCTTCCTTACCATCTGCTTCTACTGACCATGTATTGATGTAGAGAGAAGTTGCGAAGTCTGAACACTGAGTGCCATTGTATGTCCATGCAGAGAGGAGGAAGTCGTCATAACTATTAGCTTGACGCCAATCATGTACTCTATATGGATTGTCAAGGCTACCACCTATAACCTCACCTGCAGCATTCTTAGCGATTGCGTCAGCATACATTTGATAGTACTTATCATAAGCATCCTGTGTATAGATGTTCGTGCTTTCGATAAGGCTCTTGATATTTGCAAGTGTAGCAGCCTCTTCTGCCAACTGAGCCTTGTTTGCAAATGCACTATAAGTTTCAGCAGAAACTGCAATCCATGTGCTCATAGCTGCTGGATCTTCTGACATAAAGAGACGAGGGTTGTCACCTACTACAGAAAGGAGTCCAGGTACATTATTGTTAGCAATAGTGAAGGTCTTATCAGCATTTACTGTGAATGTCCACATGCCAGCACCGCCACGGCCAGCACCGTCTACCCAAATCTCACCTGGTGCAGAGCAGTCAAGGTCGTTACCTGGTCTACCCTCACCTGTGTTGTTGATTGCGCAAAGTTTGTAAGTGTCGCCATTAGCCTCGAAGTGCATGTCAAAGCCCTTGCTACCAATTGATGCACGAGTCTGCCATTCGTTAGCACCGAGGAGGAAGCCTTTAGCCTCTACGTTGTAGAAGTACTGAACTGTAGCACCTGTTTCATCCAATTCTGCTGCTTCGGGAGCAACTGCAACAACTACATTATAGATAACGGCCTTGTTTGCCTCAGAATTACCTGCAACGAATGCATACTTAGCTGTGTAGTTAACCACATCGTCCATATGTGCACCACTATGCAATGGGTGACAACCGATTTCGTACAACTGACCTGCTGCGCGAGAGAAGTCAGACTTTACATAGAACTGTGAAGTTGCATCGCCCCAACCAGCCCAATCACCGGCAGCATTACGCCAACCGTCTGAAGAACCAAGTTTGTAAGAATCGTCGAGAGTACCGTCAGACTGAACAGCAAAGATCCTAACATCGTCGATTGAAGAAACGCCAAGCGCTGCGAGGATACCAGCCATGTCAGCATCAACATCTACTGCTGCAACATAAGAAGCACCTATTGGCACTGTTACCACTTTCTTCAATGTGCTAGCAACTGTCAAATCTTCAATGCTTGCAAAGTCAATTACCTTCTCATTCACATTAAGTGTAATAGACAGAACTACATAGTTGCCTTCTGTATCATCAGCATTGACAATCTTGAATAAAGCAGTGTAAGATGTTGGTTCTGCTGTACGCATACAACCTACACCATCAAGGTTAAGGCCAGTGAACTGAACATAGAACAGATTGTCTGCAGAGTCCCAACCTGCCCAGTTGCCTTCAGCGTCACGCCATCCGTCTGTACCGGCAGAACCTCTTCCGTATGTTTCATCGAGTGTTCCGTCAGGCATCATTGCATAAATCTTCAAAGCATCCTTCTCAACACCAAGTTCTGCTGCGATTTCATCCCAGTCGATAGTAATTCCATGATTATCACCAGGAACGTAGTTCTCACCAACTGTACATTCAGTTGAATATGGGAATACTGCTATTTCAGTTGCACCTTCACCACCTGTAAGATCTGCATAAATACCTGCAATTTCTGCCATTTCAGCGATACCGTTACCTTCGAGCGTACCAGCGTTGAGGTCTTCAATGATATCAGCTACAGCGTCCATGAAATCTTCAACATCATCACCAGAAAGAAGCTGCTTGTGCATTTCGATAGATGAGCGAACGCCCTTGTAAGCAATGATACTTGCAGTAGCAGCTTTCTTTGCTTTTACTAATGCCGCTTCTGTCTCCTCATTTGGATTAGCGTTATAACTAGCAAGAGCTGCATCGTAAGCTGCCTTTACTGCAGCATTCATAATAGCTTGGTCGCCAGTTTCTTCTTCACCTTGCTGCTGCTGTGCTAAGAATTCTGCCAACTCATCTGCTGTGCCGAAGAACCAGTAAGCACCTTCGTTTGCTTCGTCTAAAGCAGTACAAGCAAGTGCACCGTCGACAACCTGAAGATACGAACCTGCTGTAATCCATGAAGGACCTTGGTCGTTTGGATAAGGATGAGTAATGAGCAGACCCTTTTCAGTTGACTTTACGATCAACTGGCCATAATATGTACTCATGGCAGCTGGTTCTGTGTAGAATGTCAGGTAGTTTGAACCTGTCTTGAAACGCATGAACTTTGCGCCTTCAACTGAAGGAGTAGCATTAGCGTCTTTCTCCTTGATTTCAATAGTAAATTCCACTCCAGTTTCACCTAATGTGGCATCTGCAGTGATGAATTGGCCAGATCCAAGGTTATAAAGAAAACCTTTTTGATCAGCCTCTGGCAGAGCAGCAAATGCTCTCATACCAATCAGCGCAAATAGCGCAACGAGTAAAAATCTGATTTTTCTCATGTTTTGAATTGTTTAGAGTTAATAAATAAATTTATTAGTTAATTAATATTGGTTTCAGTTTACAGGTGGCAAATATAATACTTTTTCACAGAACCACCAAACATTTAACCAAAAAATCACAAAAAAAGGCACTTTTCACCTTATTATAATAAAAAAAGTGTTGTTTAAACAAAAAAAAGGTGCTCAGACTTCTGTCCAAGCACCTTTATTATCTTCCCTCCTTGGGAGGGATAAGAGGGAGGTTCTGTTTACTTCACGTAAACCTTCTTACCATCAATGATGTTGAGACCCTTAGCAGGAGCTGACAACTTCTGACCAGCTACGTTGAATACACTCTTATCTGCAGCCTTGTTGCCAACTTCTGAGATAGCAGTTGCTATTTCCTCTAACAAGGTGTATTTCACATTCTGGAATGACAGCCAGCTGATGTTATTGCCCTCAGCTACATTGAACTTCACCTTCAATGTGCCATCTTGTACAATCGTTTCTTCTTTAACCTGAGTTAAGTTGAACGGACCAACAACTTCACCGTTAGTAACATCAACTTCGTCGTCTTCGTTTACTTGGAATGCAACACCTTCTGCATCAGCAGGATCTGTTCCGTTTGTTGTACGAACACGTACCCATGCTGTAACTTCGTAAATACCAGAAGGAAGATCTGTCACAGTTGCTTCGAATTCTTTTGCAGCAAGTGTGTTAGGATCACTTGTCCAGTACTCGAAGAATGGAACCTTGAATCCAGTACCATCATTGTAACCTTCTGTTGACCATGAGTTGATGATAAGTCCCTGATCGTAGTTTGAACACTGAACACCATCCTCAGTCCAAGCAGAGAGGAGATAGTCGTCAAAGTTAACATCTGTACGTACACCACGTAAGCTATATGGATTCAGACTCTCAACAGCTTCAGTCAATGTACCTGCTTTGTATTGCTTGTTATAGTTTTCGAACATAGCATAGTAAGTATCGTAAGCCTCTGGAGTTACTATGTTGTATTGCTCCATCAATTCATACATACCCATGAGAGCTTGTGCGTTGCGGACTGAAGTATGAGCATCATTCGTTGCAGCAATCAATGCAGCTGTAGCTTCTTGAACGCTTGCAAATGTTGCTTCATCTACAAGAACCTTATTCTCAGCATAGGTATTGATAGTATTATTGAGCTTAACAAGGGTTTTTGGATCCATTGTCTCAGGCAAAACTTCCTTTGCGTCTGCAAGTGCCTTCAAATAAGCTGGTATCGCTGCTTCCTTCTTGATTTCATCAACAGTTCTTGTTCCTTGATATGTAAGCGTGAAATTATCCCAAATACACCAGAGCTGTGTGCTGGTTTCCAGTTTTGCACCAAGTGTAATCTCTCCGTCCTCACCTACTACGAAAGCAACAGGAATTTCAAGATAATAGTTACCATTGATAAACTCTACTGCGGCATCGCCCATGCTTTCCCATCCACTTCCGTCGTGATCTGGCAGATAGCCTTCCTGTGGGAATTGAGCTGTATCATCGTTTCCGAATACAACAGGTATATCATCTATACCATTATCGATGCGATAGAAACATTGAGCGGTCAATGAGTAAGTACCAGCTGGCATACCTGTTAGAGTCTGAGAGAGTGTAAATACTGAGTGGTATGACTCACCGCAATAGTTGCCATTTGTGCCACCACCGCGGAGATTCTGGTTGCTTGCAGCCATTGTCCATCCCTTACCTGCAGGAGTCTCCTGGAAGCCTGGGTTAACAATTGCATCACTCATGTCTGCACCAACAGAGGTCTGAGACTTAACGGCCTTGATATATGTAGCCAAAACATCACCACTCAAATCAGCAGTTGCTGTACCGGCCGTGTATGCAGTCTGGATGTCAGCTACGTCATAAGCAGCCTTTCCGTCCTTATCCAACTGAGCTGCCTTTGCTGCATAAGTATCCAAAGCAGCCTTTGTAGCTGCGTACTGCTCAACAGATGTGTTTGCTTCCTTAATCAAAGCAGACAGTGCTTTGTAGGTTTTAATGATTGGATTTGTCTCGAAAGCTTCCTTTGCAGCCTCAAGGTTGGCCTTGATTTCTCCATTCATTGGATCTGTTGGAATCTGTGCAATCAGTTCAGCAATTTCTTCCTCAGAAATAGCATCTGTGTAGTAAGTCAGTTTTGCATTACCGAAGATGAACCAACCACCATCAATATAGTTAGGTTGTTCGAGTGAAAGATTCAGTACACCATCCTCACCTACATACGCAAATACTTCGTTCACATACTTACCTTCATTGAAGAGGGTTGCTGCATCATTCATGCTGTTTGGATTCCAAGTAGCAACATGATCAGAAGCCCAGTCAGCAATACGAACGAAATTGCCATTTGCATTCAGGGTTGCTGTAGACATTACGAAACCTGCGTTGGCACGAGCCTCGCACTCTGGATTACCGCCATCACGATAGAATGCGTTCACTGTGAATTTATACAGACCAGGCTTCAAACCTTCGATTGTCTTTGTAAGTGTGCCTGCACCTTGGAATACTTCAAGAATACCTGCTCCAGTATTATAATTACCTCCACGAGGATTAATTGGATATCCACTCCAAGTCCAACCATCCTTATTATTCAAAGTCGCTCCTGCAAGATAAGTTTCTGTAACGTCCTTTTCGGCATATTCAGCTAATGCAGCTGCATCTGCAACACCTGCATCTGTCAAAGCTTTTGCTTTACCATCAACAACCGTCTTCTTAATGAATCTCTCATAATCGTATGGTGACATAAATGTCCACTCGTCTTCAGTTGAGCCCATGGATATGAGACCATTATCATTAAACATATAGTTACCACCGTTTTGGAGTTTTACACCATTTGCAGACTGAGTAACAGTTAAATTCATCCACTCATTTGATGGTCTGTCTGTGTAAAGATTCTCACCAAGACCTGTACCACTCCAGTCGTATGACAGCAGATTGATTCCAGTCTCTGTTAATGCAACTCTAATTGGCATACCAAGAGTAGCTACAGTAGCACGAGTACCCCAATTTGCACCACGGCTCAGGAACTTACCTGCCTCTTTGTTATACAAATAATATACGCCTCCAGGATACTGAGTAGCAGGGCACATATAAGTCAGACGGAAGTTATCACAACCAGAATAACCGGTGTCGCCATCTGTAGTCTTTTCGAAACCAATTGTCAGTTTACCGTCTTCTCCAACTTCAGCGATTACCTCCATTGCATACTTTCCTTGAGCGAAAGCGTAAGAACCTGCGCTTGAGTTATCGAGGACATACTTCTTTTCGCCATTGACTTCAATTTCAGTGTAATTACCTGCTCCCTTCTCCTCAACAGCTCCGTCGAAGATGTTGATTGCCTGTGTCTTCACACCGTTTGCAAAGAGATAAGCTGGAGTTTCCAAAACCTCTCCTGCGTAGAACTTAGGAAGGTTTGCAGCGTTTGTACCTGCACGTCCGAATGCCTGTGCTTCCAGTAAATAGATACCAGGCTTCAGGTCTGTGATGGTCTGCTCAATCTTAACAGCGCTGTTGTAGCAAGTCATACCTGCATTCTTGCCACCTTTGCCATCATCTACAATCGCATACTTAGGTGCTGTACCCTTTGCAGTAACTGTCCAACCATCAGCATTTCCTGCATCGAAGCTAGGATTAACGATTGCAAATGTAGCATCGTCACCATAGTTCAATGCCTGCTTCTTTGCTAACAATTCTGCAGCAGCTGCTGCATCTTCATGAAGTGCATCGTAGTCATCTTTTGACATATACTGCCAGTAAGAAGCATCTGTGGGCTCCTCAAGGAGAACCAACTTGCCTTCAGCATCAGGAGTCAGATAGTAACCCTGCTGAGCAAATGCAACCTGAGATGAAACATAGATACAACGGATTACCAGACCTTTTTCTGTACCAATTGCTGCCCACTTGTGATAACCACTGCTCTTACAAGTAACACCTTCATTTACCATTCTCATGTAGTCTGATGTTCCGTTCAGTTTGAAACGGAAGTAAGAGTAACCAGCTTCTTCAACATATTTACCTTCGCTACCGAAATGAGCGCCGCAGTCAACCTTTTCCCCAATTACAAATTCAACACCATTATCATCCATAACAGCATTAGCAGAAATGAACTGCTTTGTTGCCAAGTTATACAGATAACCAACATCATTTGCGTTTGGCATAGCATTAGCTGCTACAGTCGTTTTATATGTTTCTTCGTCAACAAACTGCCAAACTGGAGCTTCTGCTTCTGGGAAACAGAACAAAGTACCATCGTCTTTATATCCTAAGCAATAGTCGTATAAATAATCAACATTAAAGTCTGCTCTATTATACGTGCTCATGATGCGGAATCCTGTTTCACCGACAGGAACTACTGCGAACACACCATATCCATAAGTTCCTGTTGATGTAACGATTCCATTGGTTGAAGCGGTTGTTCCATTCGTGTTATCAATTCCCAATCCCTTACTTCCGTCTGTTGTTTTAAAACGATAAGAAGTAAATGTGCGATTAGTACCATCCTTAGTGGTATAATCCTTAGAGCTTCCTTGCTTGAGGGCTTTGAATGGCATTCCAGTAGCACCAACCTTACCTTCAGCATTGATAAATTTCTTAGCAGCGGCATCGTACAGATAACCAATAGATTGGTCTGTTGGGAGTTGTGCGAACGCACTCATACCCACCAGCGCAAATACTGCTACGAGTAAAAGTCTGATTTTTCTCATAATGGTAATTGTTTAAAAGTTAATATAAAGTGATTTTAGTAAGTTTTTTCAATCAGCTGTTCATCTGCACACCATTTCTTCTATCAACGGGCAAATATAACACTTTTTCACAAACCCACCAAACAATTTATAAAAAAATCACAAAAAAAAATGCAAAATCCTGCTTCAATACCTTATAATATATATAATAACGTTGTTTTTGATTAAAAGAAGAAGTGCTCAGGCATTGTTGCCTGAGCACCTTTATTGTAACTTTCTTACCTCTCTCCATAGAGGGGGAGTCGGAGGGGAGCTTTTACTTCACATAAACCTTTTGACCATCCACGATGTTGAGACCCCTCTGGAGAGTCTTCACCTGCTGACCAGCTACGTTGAAGATTGCCTTTACAGGAGCCTTCTTAGTAGCTGCAAAGATGCTAGTAGCGAGAGCATCAAACTCTTCTTCTGTCAAGAACTTCCATACACAGTACTCATCCTTATCAGTTGCAATAATCAACGTACCGTCTTCAACATTTGCTTTGATATAACCTGGGTGATTACTCTCTCCTGCAGTATTATATGTGCTCTTGATGTAATAGCTACCTTCTTCGGCCGTTTCCAATGTCAAACGGCTGTATCCGTCATTGATGAAGTCAATTGTGTAAGCACCTTCTTCACCGTCCTTAACTCTCAATGACTTCCATACGTCTTCTTCATTCTTACCTGCTGCAATACGAACTCTTGTAGCATTGTAATCTTCTGTCCCCTTCTGCCATACAGTAAGAAGGTCTGCCTCTTTATCAATATCTGCTTTACTTACAAGTGTTGCAGATGCATTAACAACCAAACCACTCTCTGGGTTATAGAGGAAACCTTGAGCACCATATTCGGGGAATACAGCAGGTATAGGTTCTGGCTCTGGTTCTGGTTCTACTATACCCTCTTTATCCTTTGAGAAGTAGCAAGCCTTAATTTTGACAGGAGTACGGCATCCAAACCAATTGAAGATAGTGAAGTCCTCTATGATGTCAGCATCAGTCATTTCTACAACATATCGAGTCATATCTTTTAAGCTAAAGAAAGGCTCATTTCCTACGCCATAAGCATGTAGGTTCCATCCATCAGCTACTGGTTCTGCAAAATCGAGAATAATATACTTATAGCCATACGCTACAAATTCTTTTACATCAAATGGTTTATGCTGGAATGCATTACTCAAATCGTTAACAGGAGTGAATGTCCCTGCATAAGGTTCATCTGTGTATTCAACAACTATACCATTTGTGCCTCCAGTCAAAGCAATTGGATAAGTAGGACCTGCAATCTTCTTATAAGTGTCTTCATCAACAAACTGCCAATAAGCACCTTCGTTTTCTGTGCCCTTAGCAAATACCAATTCACCATCTACTACCTGAAGATATGCACCCTGATATTCATCTAAGTTATCGTTAACCCAACCAGGAACATTACCACTAGTATTTGGGTATGGATGGGTTATCAACCAACCTTTTTCTGTTTCTTTCACAATGAACTGAGCATAGCCTCCACCATTATAAAGAGGTTGTGACTGAAGGCTCAAATCACCTTTAGTTGATTTAAATCTAATGTAGTAGCCTCCATCAAATCCACGATCTGCATAATCGGTTGCAGGATCTGATGCGTCAGAACTCTTGAAATAAACTTCAAATAGCTCTCCTTCTGTAACTGACAACTTGGCATTCGTGTCAATAAACTTGCCTGCTGCAGGATTGTAAAAATAACCTTTGGTACCTGCTTCTGGCTTTGCTGCCCAAGCACTCATACCAATCAAAGCAATAATTGCTGTGAGTAATAATTTTTTCATAATCGTTTTGTTTTAATAGGTTTATAATTATGTTGATTGAAAAAAGATTTCCTGTTTTGTAAACTTTCTGCAGGTTTCTCTGCATAATTGCGTTGCAAATATAACACTTTTCTACATATCTGCCAAACTTTTTGTTGAAAAAATAACTATTTTTTGTTCCAACGGCCACTCATCCATGGAATGCGTTCTACATAAGGCACCAACCACGAGCATACAACGAAAAGAAAAAGGATGAGGAGGGTACATTCCCCCCAGTTGTATTTATAGTTTGCATGTGCAGCACGATGAGTGAAGATATAGAAATAGATAAGGGGATAGTGAGCGACAAAGTAGACCATGCTATGCTGACCTATGTAATTGATGACAGGAATGCGTGGCAAGGGCAAAGCGAGCAGCAGGCCTGAAAGGCCACACAGAATGCAGACAGTGTTGACAATAATACCCCACATATTACCCTCCCATGTATTGGTGCTCATTGTGTACTCGCCATGAAACAGAATGTTGCCCGCGACAAACACTCCTATAAGGATACAGGAAAAGATAATGGTACGCATACGCTTCAGTTTCTGCATAATCACCTTCCACACTCGTCCTAGGAAAAAGAAGAAGATACCCATAAACACATTGTCTAGGCTGAGCCAAAGGGGGCTTCCAATTGTGTAGAGCCAATAGGAAATAAAGGGGAACAATAGGATTAACCAATGCAGATAGCGGACTTTCTCGATGAAATGGATGGCTATGTATGCTGTAAAAAAAGACATGAGGAACCAACAAGGTCCATTACCATAGCTGTGACTGGTGTTCCATAGGTGCGACCACTCGAAACTTACCATCTTTCCCTTCACGAAAATATAAGGAAAGAGGGCAATCATGCCAAAGTAGACGATAGCACCTATGATACTCCATGTAATATAAGGTACCAAGAGGCGTTTGACCCTGTCCTTGCAATAAGCCCATGAATTGCCACTTACCGTCTTGTTGAAATATCCTGCTTTAAAAAAGAAAAAACACATGAAAAAGAAGGTCCAACTCATCAAGTCGTACCAACTAATGCCTCCCACATGCTGCCAACGCAGTCCACACATCGCGATGGCATGGTTGCACATCATGCGGATGATGCAAAGTCCACAAAGGAAATCAAAGGTATGGTTACGCTCTTTCATGCTTCTTCCTGATATAGCTGATGCATTCTCGCATGATTTCTGCCTTCAGCACCCAAAGTATACCTAAATATATAACAGCAACCATCAATATGCGTGACGCCAGCAATAAATAGCTATTTGTGATGGAGGATGTGGCGAACCAAGTAGCAACTATGGCCAGCAATGCCACCAAGAAGAAAGGCAGTGTATCAAACAAAGCTGCAGTGAGTTTCAAACGTAACTCGCACCAAACGAAATAATGCCAAATGAACATCCAAGCAATGATGATGATGACATAGTTGATAATCATCAGCATGATGCCACTAAAGCCAAACCAATTGAGATGGAAATGCTGCACAGCAAACAAGTTTGCCAGAATGATGGCACTTTGAGCAATAGTATTCCACATAAACACATCGGACTTGCCACGACTGATAATGTAATTGTAGTAAAGGGCAGCCAATGGAAGAAATGCCCCTGCAATACACAAAACACGCAGGAAAGGTACAGCTGTCAACCATTTAGGAGGAGCGATAATCTCGATGAATTCGGCAGAAACAAGGCTTAAGCCAAACATCAAAGGGAAGGTGACAAATGCGGTGAAACGGAGCATTTTGCGGAAAACCCGTTGCTGGCGCTCCAAATCATCACCAACCTGTACAAACATCGGCTGAGCTACACTTTGCACCATTCCAATAATGGTCTGACTACCCATCTGGTTCCATTTGTTGGCTTGCGAATACGAACCAATGCTTGGTTTAGGATAGAATGACCCCATGGTGCTCTCAAAGGCATATTTATTAATGTTATTGAAAATACCAGTAATAAGCATCTTGCAACTGAAACCAAACATCTCCTTGATGGGGCGGAAAGTAATCTGGAACGAAGGACGCCATCCAGAATAATACCAACTGCCGATTGAGACGATGCTGACATACACAATGCTCTGTGTGGCTATACTCCAGAAGGCCATCTTATTTGCTGCCATGATGATGGCTACAGCACCTGAGATAATTAGTGCGATGATATTACAGATAGCCTGCTCCTTCACCCTCAGCTCCTTCATCAAGATAGTACGAGGAGTGATGGAGAAACTGGCACAGAAGAAACCCAGAAAAGCATAACGTGATAGTGCTACCAACTGTGGTTCTTGGTTATAGGCAGCAATAAGTGGGGCGCAAAACCATAGGATTACATATATAAGAGCACTTATCAGGATATTGAACCAAAACACAGCATTGAGATCCTGATGAGTTGCATCGCGCTTGTTAATGAGAGCAGAGATAAAGCCACTGTCTTGCAAATTGGCTGCAATGGCAGAATAAATAGCCAAAACTGCAATCATACCATAATCGCCTGGATCGAGAAACCAAAGCAACACCACCCCGATGACTCCGTTTAACACCTGCATCAGAGTACTATTCATAGCACCCCAAAGCAAGCCTTTCGCTGTCTTTTCTTTTAAGGATGGATTGTTTGCCATTGCATTTATTCTTAAAAATCGTATAGGATTTATGAGTCTTATTTATTATTCACATTGATGGAGACTCCATTATAGATGATTCTGTAACGATAGAGTCCTCGCTGCTCTTTTGTGGCATCGCTGGCAGTAATAATCCAGCCGAAGTTATTTAAATCGTAGGAGTTGCCACAATGCGAACATAGGGCAGTTCCGTTGTCTTTTACAGTCAGTCGATGGGACTGACGATCACAGTTGGGACAAGCTAAGTCATAAGCAACGATGTCGAAACCATTCGACATATTTGGAGTGGAACTAGTTCCCACAATCAGACCGCCTAAACCATATTCAAATTCTCTGGCACCTATCTGCGACAATGCATATTCATGACTTTGTCCCAGCATATTTGTAATTCTTACCTTTCCGTTGATAGAACGTATGGTAACAAATTGACCTGGATTGCCCATCGCATTGTATAGCTCTGCACTTGTTGCCACCTCAAAATAGAAGCGCACATGATACTTCGTAGAATAGGTGCTACTCACTTCGTCTTTACAAGACGACAAGAGGCATATCAACACAAAAATAAACTGGATAATAAACTGTCTTTTTTGCATGGTCAAAACGATATGAGTGGATTATCTGCGATTACATCGATTATCTGCAGCTCTTCTTCAGTAAACGACAGGTTTTGGAGAGCCTTCAAATTACTCATCAGTTGCTGGGGTGACGATGTACCGATGATGACAGAAGTCACTCTCTCATCGTTTAGTACCCAAGCTAATGACATCTGTGCGAGTGTTTGATGGCGTTTTTGGGCCAATTCATCGAGTTTTTTAGCAGCTTCGATACGTTCTTGTGTCAAATGTGAGGTTTGTAAAAACATACTCCCTTTAGCCACTCTGCTATCTGCAGGAATACCTTGGTTATATTTACCTGAAAGCAAGCCTTGTGCTAATGGAGAAAAACAAATGATACCAGAACCTGCTTGCTGGGCACTTTCAAAATTCGTGTGCTTTGCTTTCTGGTCGAAGATGGAACATCTATATTGACTCAGTAAACAGGGAACTTTGGCTTCTTGCAAAATGGCATAAGCCTCCGCTTGCTTATCTGCAGGATACTTGGAAATACCTACATACAACGCTTTCCCTTGTTTGACCAAATCAATCAAGGCTTGCATGGTTTCTTCGATGGGAGTTTCTGGGTCGTAACGATGAGAATAGAAGATGTCGAAATAATCCAATCCCGTACGTAGCAAACTTTGGTCACACGACGCAATAATATTTTTACGTGAACTGCCTGTTCCATATACTCCTTCCCACATATCATGCCCTGCTTTGCTCGAGATAAATAATTCATCACGATGCGTTTTGAGGTCGCTCGATAAGATACGTCCAAAATTGCGCTCAGCACTACCTGGTGGCGGTCCATAGTTGTTGGCAAGGTCGAAATGGCAAATGCCTTGTTCGAAGGCGGTCAATACCATGTCATGTGCTACATCGTAGGAATCGATATCGCCAAAATTGTGCCATAGCCCCAAAGAGAGTACAGGCAACTTAATTCCACTATGTCCACAACGTCTGTAAATCATTTTACATTATTTTTTACATCAGTCACTTACCAGCGCTTTAATAGCTTCTTCAACTTTAAAAAAGCCGAATTCATCGATGGTCTTCTGCATTAATGCCTCGATTTTATCGTTGCATAGGTTGCCAATACTACCCTCGTGAGTGTGATGTATCTGCTTTTGGGGCGTGAAATTCCCTGATTCGATATCCAATCCCACTTTCTTATATGCATCTCTGAATGGCATACCTTCGCTTGCCAACCGGTTTACCTCTTCTACACTGAACATATTGTCATAGATAGGATTGTCGAGGATGTGCTCATTTACCTTCATCCTGTTGATGATATAGGCTGCCATACGCAGACAATCTTTCAGTTCATCGAACGAAGGAAGGAATACTTCTTTAATGATTTGCAAGTCACGGAAATAGCCACTTGGCAGGTTGTTCATAATCAGCATCACTGTTTGCGGTAATGCCTGAATCTTATTGCATTTTGCACGCGTTAACTCAAATACATCGGGGTTTTTCTTATGTGGCATAATGCTGGAACCAGTGGTACATTCGTCAGGGAGTTTCACAAATCCGAAGTTCTGACTATTGAACATACAAGCATCGAAAGCCAATTTGGACAATGTACCAGCGATACTTGCCATTGAGAATGCCACATTCCGCTCTGTCTTACCTCGTCCCATTTGTGCATAGACCACATTATAGTCCATCGAATCAAACCCTAATAGGTCTGTTGTCATCTGACGTTTCAAAGGGAACGAACTGCCATAACCAGCTGCTGAACCTAATGGGTTGCGATTGGTAATGCGCCAAGCAGCCAACAAGTATTGCATATCGTCTGCCAAACTCTCAGCATAGGCTCCAAACCACAGTCCAAAGGAAGAAGGCATCGCCACCTGCAGGTGAGTGTAGCCAGGCATCAATACGTCTTTGTAAGTATTGCTTTTATCGATTAACTCGTGGAAAAGTGCTTCTGTCAGTTCTGCAATCTCCCTGAGTTGATCACGAATAAACAATTTCAAATCTACCAATACCTGATCGTTGCGTGAACGACCTGAGTGTATCTTCTTGCCAATGTCGCCCAGCTGGCGGGTCAGCATCAGCTCTACTTGCGAGTGAACATCTTCCACTCCCTCTTCAATCACAAAACGTCCAGATTCTGCCTCTTGATAAATGGTACGAAGGACTGCCAATAATACTTGTAACTCGTCTTTAGTCAACAAACCGATTGACTCCAACATAGTGATATGAGCCATAGAACCCAACACATCGTATTTGGCTAAATACAAGTCCATCTCACGATCCTTTCCTACCGTAAAATGCTCGATTTCATCGGTCATCTGAACATTCTTAGTCCATAGTTTATCTTTACTCATAAGGCAATGAAGCTAACATATCGGCAATCTTCTCAATACCATCTTTCAATGGTTTTCCTACAACGGGAACAAGGAATACCGGGATATCGGCATCGACAGTCACTTTCATCTTACAGCTATTGACTGTGAGTGGGAGCAATTGTACCCAAAGGTTGAAATTGACAGGTGAATGCAAGGAACCAAACTTAATACATTTGGGTTCGTCGCGCTCGATTATATGAATGGCCAAACGGCCTACAGGATCTACTTCCACACTAACCGAATCAGCATCAGCCTGTAAGGTCGACAGGGTTTTCTTTACTTGCTCAATCTTATCTGCAGGGATATTACCTGCCATCTTTTCCTGTACTTCAGGTTCGTTGAACCGCTCTTTAATGATAGCCAAATTGTTCAAATCGGCAATCTTGGCATATACGGTTTCCTGTGGATAACCTATTACTTTAACATTGCTTTCATGTTTCATGTTATTTCCTCCATTCGCTTGGGTTACTTCTCCACTCGTTCAAAGTTGGAATCTGGTCATTCGATATGTATCCCGTCTGCAAAGCCGCTTCAAGAACCGCTTCGTAGTTGGTCAGCGTCAGCAACTGAACCTTTGCATCTTCAAAGGCCTGCTTAGCCACATCAAAGCCATAGGTATATGAGGCAACCATACCGACTACCTCAAATCCTGCATTGCGAAGAGCTTCAACTGCTTTCAGGCTGCTACCCCCAGTAGAAATCAAGTCTTCAACCACAACCACCTTTGCCCCAGTTGGCAGCTCGCCCTCAATAAGGTTTGCCAATCCATGATCTTTTGGTTTTGATCTCACGTATGCAAAAGGCAACCCTAATTCATCGGCCACTAATGCTCCTTGTGCAATAGCACCTGTTGCCACTCCTGCTACTGCATCTGCCTCGGGAAACTGTTCCATTATCAGTCGTGCCAATTCAATCTTTACAAAAGAACGAAGTGCTGGGAATGAGAGGGTCTTACGATTATCACAATAGAAAGGAGATTTCCATCCAGATGCCCAAGTGAATGGAGCGTCGGGTTGTAATTTGATGGCTTTCACATCGAGCAGCTTGGCTGCAAAAATAGTTTCTAACGTATTCATATCATACCTTATTTATAAATGATGGTGCAAAGGTAGTAAATAAATAAGAATTAAGAGATATGAGTTAAGAAAAAAATGAAGAAAATAGTAATTAGCAACAGAATAAATGATAATTATTTTGTACCTTTGCACTCGAAAAAGAAATAATAGAATGAATAAGGCCATCCGTGATGATTTTCCAATTCTAAGCAGGACCATATACAATCGACCATTGGTATATCTCGACAATGCCGCGACCACCCAGAAACCTCGTCAGGTGGTCGAGGCTATTGCTGATGAATACTATAATGAAAATGCCAATGTACATCGAGGCGTCCATTTCCTGTCACAGCAGGCCACGGAACTGCACGAACAGTCACGTGAAACGGTTCGTCAATTCATCCACGCACACTCTGCCAACGAGATAATCTTCACACGAGGCACTACTGAATCTATTAATTTGCTGGCATCATCGTTATCAAAACTACATCCTGCAAGCAATACTGCCCAACCAGAGGTGATAGTGTCGGAAATGGAACACCACTCCAACATTGTTCCTTGGCAATTGAATGGTTATCAACTGCGAGTAATTCCAATGGATGATAACGGTGTACTTGACATTGAAGTCTATAAGCAACTCTTTACTCCCCAAACTCAATTGGTCAGCATTACTCACGTTTCCAATGTGCTGGGGGTGGAAAATCCCATAGAAGACATCATCCGTATTGCTCATCTGCATGGAGTACCTGTTATGGTGGATGGAGCACAATCCACACCACACATGAGGGTTGATATGCAACAATTAGATTGTGACTTCTTTGCATTTAGCGGACATAAGATTTATGGCTCTACTGGTGTGGGCGTGCTTTATGGTAAAGAGAGTTGGCTTGATCAGTTGCCTCCCTATCAAGGTGGAGGAGAAATGATCAAGAATGTGTCTTTCGAACGCACTACTTTCAACGAACTGCCATACAAATTCGAAGCGGGTACACCCGATTATGTGGGTACTCATGCCCTTGCTGTAGCATTGGATTATGTGTCTGCGATTGGAATGGAAGCTATCCATCAACACGAAACAGAGTTGGCACAATATACGCTTCAGAAGATGCAGCAGATACCCGATATACATATCTATGGTCTGTCACCAAAGCACCAAGCATTGAATCCTATCAGTTTCAATGTCGGAGCTATTCATCACCTTGATCTTGGCACCCTGCTCGACCGATTAGGCATTGCAGTTCGTACAGGTCACCATTGCGCCGAACCACTTATTCATCGACTTGGAACCGAAGGAACCGTACGAATCAGTTTTGGCCTTTATAACACCAAGGAAGAGGTTGATTTGTTCATTGCTGGTCTGCAACGCGTCATACAGATGTTCTGACAGATAGATGATTAAACCTTTTCGACAAATCCGTATCTTTTATGTGTAATATATATTAATTTTTACAACACCAATTTAAAAACAAAAACTTATGAAGAATTATTTGAAAACTTTAGCATTCGGTGTAATGATGTTTAGTGCATCAATTATGATGGCTCAACCAGGTGGAGGCTTTCCAGGAGGTGGATTCCCAGGAGGTGGATTTGGTGGCGGATTCCCAGGAGGAGGTTTCGGTGGATTCGGTGGTAATCAGGCATCACAGACACAGGCCGAGTATTCTGAAAAATTTTCTGACATCAACTATGCAGGCGATGACGGTCAGGTATATCACATGCTTGACATCTATCTGCCAAAGGAAGTAAAGGACAAATATCCTGTAGTGGTACACATCTATGGTAGTGCATGGGGCAGCAACAGTTCTAAGGGTGCAGCCGATATCAATACTATCTGTGCAGCTTTGCTTAAGGCTGGTTATGCAGTCGTTACTCCTAACCATCGTTCTATCGGTGACGGAAAGTGGCCAGCTCAAGTAAATGACATCAAAGCCGTAATCCGTTTCATTCGTGCCAATGCAGCCAAGTATAAATTCGACACTTCCTTTATTGCTACCTCAGGTTTCTCTTCAGGAGGTCATTTGTCAGCTGTTACAGCTCTTTCTAATGGCGTAAAGGTTGCAAAGCAAGGCTCTGCAGAGTATGACATTGAGGGTAAGGTAGGTCCATACACAAAGGAATCCAGCTATGTGAATGCATTCTGCGATTGGTCTGGCCCAACAGAACTTCTTCAGATGGAGTGCGGTAACGCAATGGTATTCGGTGGTAAGGGTAATACCCCAGAGGAACAATTGATCGGTGCACCCAAGGAAGGCAACGAAGATAAATTCGTGCTGCTGAGTGCAACAGGATTCTTGGATAAAAACGATGTAGCTGGTTACATCTTCCATGGAGACCAAGACTTTGTCGTTGCATCATGTGTAAGCCAATACCTCTATGACCAAATGCAGAAGGTCGGCGTTGAGAGCTATATCCTTCGTGAGCCACAAGGTGGTCATGGTATGGGAATGTACTCAGAGGAAAACCTCAAAAAGATGACAGACTTCCTGGATGCACAACGTGCCAAGACAGCAAAGAAATAAGCAATTAATCAATGATATGACTTAAAGATGTCTGGACAGATTGTTCAGGCACCTTTTTTTGAAGAAAAAACGACATTCATTGAACGAAATACCTACTTTGTCATTCTTAAAAAAGCCGTACCTTTGCACTGCAATTTATCACATGCGGTACGTAATTAGGCAAAACCTCTGCAAAGGAAAAGTTCTCTGTATTTGGCTTGCACTGATTGTGATACTTGAAATTCTTATTACTATCTAACAGGAAAAGAAAATGAAACAGACCATTGTATTAGGATTGCTTTTATTGCTCTCGTCAGGTGTTCTGGCAAATGGCAGAAGGGTTACATTCACAGTCAACATCTCACGTCCTTTGGATGCCAAACCCAGTGAATTTGTTGTTGCTCAATCGTTGCTGAACCAAGCTTATGGACTGACTACAACGTCAGATGTAGACCACGCCTTAAGAGCAGGTACATTAAATCTTATTGCTACCTACAACACCAGTAATGGTAAAGAATCGTTTTATGCCACTAGCACAGTAGACGAAGGATTTGGACATTGGTTCAACAAGACAGGTATCGCAACCAGCAAACCTGCAAATAGAGCAATATGTGTCTGTTATATGAACGGAACGTTCTTTATTTCGCACGATACTAATGGAAATGTGACAGAAAACGACCATTTCATCGTAAAAGAATCGTTTGTTAGCAAAACTATTGCAGATACAATCACTTATGTGTTTGATGTGAATATCGGGGGAACAATTATGTCTGTTACCAGTAACCAACAGGCTATTGCTTTCGGACGGAAGAACTATACCGATTCCTGGATGGTGACACCTCGAGTGAAAATCAATGAACAGGACTGGGAACAGAGAAATTATATTCAGGCAGATGCAGGCAATAGCATCACGTTGTCGGCTATCACACCAGAGACGGTAAGTTCAGCAAAATTCGCTTGGCTTAATAGTAAAGGAAAGACCATTCGCAGCTATAAAAGCTCTGCCGATTTCACTTTGTCGGATGTAGGTCAGGCCGATGGTGGATTCTACACCTTGAAGGCTCGAATGTCAATGAAAGACGGTACTATCATCGTGAAAGACTATAACTACTTTGTTGATGTGCAGGAACATCGCGGAGCATTTTATGATTGGGCGGCTCATACCAAACCTTTCAGTTATGATTTCCGTTCGGAATATCCTGAATTGGCAGAACCACAGAAGGTACATACCTTCTATAAACGTACTGCCAATGGAAGGCAGGCACCAGCTAACAAATATGTTGGTAAATGGTGGTCAGTATTTTGGGGTGATAATCTCAATAAAGAAGTTGGAACTGATTCTGCCACGATATACGCAGCTGCCAAACGTATGGTTGACTATTTCGATCAAGAGTTTGCCTATCTGCGCAATAAGATGGGTTGGCCACCCGATCTTAGTGCACGAAAGGGATATAAGTCCATCATCTATATTTTCGGTTCGGGACTGACGAATGACAACACAAGTCCTGAAGAACAAGGGGGCTATCAAAGCGCTACATATGCCGACGGGCAGACATGGGCTTGTGTATGGGCATCATGGTATCCGTTCAGCCGTTTCCGTCTTGATGCCGACCAAAAATGGTCTGACGGAGCATGGCAACGCGATGCTATGGTACATGAGGGAATCCATGCAACCTTTGCCGATATGCCTGGAGTGAAAGGCTCTTCATGGTTCCATGAGGCAGGCAATACGTGGGCACAAAGCAAGATGTCACAACTCAAAGCAGAAGAGTCTGGCAACCCGAAAGAAGATGAAAATGCTCGAGCCGGTTGGTTGGATAGCGGACCGTTCTTAGCTCCATTTATGCCCATCGAATGTTATTCTGGCTGGTTGCAGGATGGCTCATTTGGAGGTCCACAGGCACAAGGAGTGAACCGATATACGAGCGACGGCAAACAGATTTGTACCTGGCGGAATATTTTAGGAGGAACACAATACGGCAATTCTTTCCCTACCATCCTCTCTAGTTTTTGCGGAATGGGCAGTGTGCCTTGGATTTGGCGCTATTGTGGCTATCGGGTATTGGAAGGAATTGGAGATTCCATTGGTGAAGAGGCGATGAGAAAGGTAATTCTCCAATACCGTTCACGTATGGCTATTTACGATTTCGGATATGGTTCGAAAGCCTACCGCAATTCCGCTTCAGATGCATTCGGACAAGCTATAGGACCTGAGTGGGAGCCTTATTACATCAAGTGCGACACATGGCGAATGACTCCGTATGCTAAGCCTATCTTGAACGATAATGAGGGATGGTTAGCACCTGACACACTTACCAATCCAGGATGGAGTGGAGCAAACTTCATTCCTATCCATGTCGATCCATCTGCACAAAAAGCTATTGTGGAATTCCGTCCTGAAGACACACACATGGAAGCTCAACTCTGTTATCGAACAAAATCTGGGGATGCATATTATAGCCAGCCTGTCTATTGTGGCAAGATGGAACTCGACATCTCAGACCGACCTGCAAACGATGTAATTATCTGTGTTGTAGCCAATACCGATTATATTTATGATGACAATAATGGAGACTGGCAGCGCTCGCATCATTGGGACTATCGCATTCGTTTGGACGAAGGTTGTATGGCTGTGGCCGACAATTACCAGAAGTGGTTCTTCTATGAGCGCAACATTACAGACCCGACATTCGACCCTACAAGCATCAAGGAAAAGACTCTTGCCCCGCTCCCAATCAAAGAGGGAAGAATATTCAACCTTCAAGGCCAGCAACTCAATTCAATGCAGAAAGGACTGAATATCATTAATGGACGTAAGGTATGGGTGAAGTAAAAATAGAACTCTATTTTCAGTCATGTAATAGAAACCCTTAAGGGAAAAATTGCTACCCCTAGGGGTTGCAAAAATTCCCATTAGGGGGAACAATGTTACGAACCCTGTGAAGCTGCAAGATAGAAGATGATACATTTGTGCCAACTTCTATATCATTGCAAAAAAATAGAAGAAGGAAATAGTAATGGTAATGGGGGATTAATTTTTGATGGATTATTTTGCGGAATGAAAAATAAAGTGTAAATTTGCACGCAAATCAAACATTCATCCTATATGAAATCCTCTTGTTTACCATTATATACGAAACTTACTTTAGTACTGCTGTTCTTTTCCCTGACAGCAGTTGCCCAAGTTTCCAATCTCTTCGTCACCAATATGCCCAACCTCGGTAAACTACCAGTCAATGAGGTGACAGCGATACAGCAAGACGAAGACGGTTATATGTGGTATGGCACCAGCGATGGACTATGTCGCGATGATGGGTACAGCATCCGTGTGTTTCGCTCCGATTTCAACACCCCTGGAGTACTGACACGTAATTTCATCAACAACATCGCCGTCGACAACAATGGCCACATTTGGTTCAGTACCCGTAAAGGCATCTATATTCTTGATAAGCGCACGTTTAAGGCACAATTGCTCGATGTCGATGACCTCGGCCTCAGCCCTTATGCTTTGATAGTTCATACACAGGACGACCACATCTGGATTGGAGGCCTCAACACGGCGTATGAGTTCGACAGCAATTGTCAGGTGGTCAAGCGGCATGAAATCAAGACGGGTGTTGCGATGTTCTATGAAGACAGTCAGGGCAACTTTTTTATGGCTGTCTATGATGACGGACTTTATTGCAAACCAGCTGGAACAAAAAACTTCCACATGGTAGCACCCGATTTCGTGCCTACCTGTATGACAGAGGATCATCATTCAGGCGGATATATCGTCTGCCAGGATGGTCTGTTTGAGATGAAGCCCGAACGCAAACTGCCCCCTCGTGCCCCAATGGCACCTCGCTTCACTCTGACGCGCATGCTGTTGCCTAAAGACGAGAGCGGTCAGGATGTCCATCTATATACCCGTATCGTGCAAGATGACCATACACACTACACTTGGCTGGTTTCCTATTATTATGGACTCGTAGTTCTTGATGCATCAGGTCATCAGATTGAGTTGCCCTCCCTGCTGCGTCAACACAACACCAATGCAATGAACTGCCTGTACAAAGACCACATGGGCCGTATATGGATGTCGGGATTCAACACAGGGTGTCAGATCATCAACTGGAACATAGCAGGCATCTCTGAAATTGACATGAAAGCATTTCAGCAAAAAGCTGTCCCTGTACCTGCCGTCCTGCAATTGTATAAGGATACCGACGACATCTACTGGATCTATCAAGACAGAAAAGGCATGTATCTCTACAACCCTGCCACTTCAGAAGTATCATACTACTACGACAATCCGGCTTTGAGGGCATTGCAACTCTACCAGATAAAATGTACCGCACCATCACGGTTAAAGAACGCTATTTGGACGGCATTCTATGGCAACCGTATCATCTGCCTGCAACGTCAGGGCATGACCTTGAATGCGAAGTATTCAATCGACCTGAACAATTACACCGATGGTTCGGGCGAGGTAGAATGTTTGAACGAAGACGAAAACGGCATCCTATGGGTAGGTGCCGAGCGAGGACTCTATCAGTTTAATATCAACAACGGAGTAGTACGCCGCATTCCCAAAATAGATGGACAGGTAGCAGCTATCTCCTTCACAGAAAATCATCAAGTGTGGCTGGCTATGAAGGACGGAGAGTTGATTCGTTACGACAAGACCAAACTCGACCGTATGCCTACAGCATTTGGCATCAACTCCATTGCCGACGCAGGTAGCGGACATCTATGGGTGGCAACATCTGACGGACGTATCATGAACTACGACATCCAGAAGCGCACCTTTGAGGATTTCACCACTAATTGCGGATTGGAAGGCAGTGTAGTGAACGATATCATCGTCGATAACAACCATAACCTTTGGGTTATATCCAATCAGCAAATCCGTATCTACAATCCACTGACCAATGCCCTGCACAGCATCTCCTCAGCCGACGAAAACGTACACCTGCAGCGCTTCCTGCCACATTCCTTCCATTATGACCAGACCCACCAGACCATCTACTTTGGCGGTATACCAGGCATTATGGCGGTGAATACCTCAGTGATGGCAGGCGAACGTCTGCATGACGACACTTCTGTCAGTCAGCAACCCACCCAAGTGTATATCACAGATATCCGTTCGGCAAACAACAGTATCTGGTTCGACTCTCTTCGTCATCAAGACAAGTTCATACTCCATCCCGATGATAGGAATATCGAAATCAGTTTTTCCAACCTCAACATCCTGAATTCAGCTACCGCACGTTATGCTTACCGTCTCCTAGGAATGAATGACGAGTGGATCTATTTAGTGCCCGGAAAAAACGAAGCCATCTACAGCAACCTGCCGAAAGGCAATTACACCTTTCAGGTAAAGACCATCGACGAGAATGGTATATGGGACGAACACTACACCGAACTGTCCATCTACCGTCAGCCCGCATGGTATGAAACCATCCTTGCCTACTTCTGCTACGTGCTGCTTGTGCTTGCACTTATCTTCTATGCAGCCTATCGCTATCAGCAGCGCGTAAAGTTGAAGAACGAAAAACATATAGCTGAACAACTGGTACAGACCAAACTAAGTTATTTCACCAATATCTCACACGAACTGCTGACCCCCCTTGCAGTCATATCGAGCATCAACGAAAGCCTCGAACCAACCGATGCCGCACAGGAAGAGAAGCGCATGATGATTCATTCGAATATCACGCGACTGAAACATCTCCTACAGCAGATACTCGACTTCCGCAAGGTAGAGACAGGCAACCTCAAGCTCTATGTGGAGCAGGGCAACCTCAGTCAGCTCATCGACCAGCGCTGCAAGGAGAGTTTCATCCCCTTGGCACAGACCAAGCAGATACAGATCAATATCGAGAAACCCTTCGAAGATATCATCGGCTATTTCGACATCGACAAGATTGACAAGGTGCTGTTCAATCTTGTGTCTAACGCCATCAAATACTCCAATACCAACACCAAAGTCACCATCCGCCTCCAGCTGCTCAACTCCCAGACCGTGAGCATATCTGTGGTCGATGAAGGCTTTGGCATCGATTCGCGCGACCTGCAGAAGATATTCAGTCCATTCTATATCTCCCAACCCTCGACGCGGGGTCGTGGAACCGGCCTTACATCCAACGGCATAGGGCTATCGCTGACCAAAGACCTCATCGAACTGCATCACGGCACCATCCAAGTACAGAGCCAGCGCGGACGCGGCTCCACCTTCACCATCCAGTTCCCCATCCATCGCGATGCCTATTCGCCAATCGAAATCAAGGACCGGAAGCAAGACGAGCAGGTAGGTCTACTTCGTCGCGAAATTACCCAAATGCATATCAACCGCCATCCTGCCACAGACCTCTCATTGCTCATAGTCGAAGACAACGTAGATATGCTCACAGCACTCGACGAACTATTATCGAAACAATACCACACTTTCACAGCCTCCAACGGACGCGAAGCCCTCGAGGTTGTCCGTCAGCACCCTGAGCTACAGTTCGTCGTATCAGATATCAGCATGCCCGATATGGACGGCCTGACCCTCTGCCGCGAACTGAAGGGCAATATCGACACCAGCCACATCATCGTTGTGATGCTCACCGCTATGATATCCAGCGACAATCAGGTAGCTTCATACGATGCAGGAGCCGATGCCTACCTGCCCAAACCATTCGAGTCGAAAGTGCTTAACGCTCTGCTCACCAATCTATGGAACCAACGTCAGTCACGCCAACAGGCATTCCGCCAGAATCCCGACACCCTGTCGGCAGAAGGTCTGGAAGTGTCTGACATCGACCGAGAGTTTATCGATCGTGCCATCACCATCGTACAGCAGAACATCAGCAGTCCACAGCTCGATGTAGAGTTCCTTGCATCCCAGCTCTGTATGAGCCGCTCCACACTCACCCGTAAGCTACGCTCCGTTACAGGTGACACTCCTCTCGACTTCATCAAGTCGGTAAAGCTGAAACACGCTTACCGCCTGTTACAGCAACATCGCTATTCCGTCATTGAAGTGATAGAAGCAGTAGGTTATAACGACCGCCACACCTTCAGCCAGTCTTTCAAAGATATGTTTGGAGTGACACCAAGCAAAGTGTAATCACGCCTATTTCGCCCGAAACTAATCCCGAATGGTTCCGCAACCTTATAAAGGCTCGGTAACCTTTCGGTATATGCTCGGCACTCAAGCGGCAGTATCTGGCTAGTTAGAGATAACTAGCTGGTCGTTGATCATGCGTTGCATGTAACTTTGGATAATGGCCTTGAGCTGGCGTTCCATCTGTTGCTCAATAGAACCTGTGGTACCAAGAAGGTTATGGTGCATGAACCAGTCTTCCTTGTAGTTGTAAACGGCTTTAAGGGTGCCGCTTTCCGTGAAGAAGATAACATAGTCGCCCTTTGCATAGAAGTATAGGCCGTTGTTGTTTCCTACTAGCCATGTCTGCTCGGCTGGTGTATTGAAGAGATCGATGCCAAAAGCGACGTAGGGATGGTCGTAGCCAAGATAGTTGAGGATAGTGGGCATGATGTCAATCTGCTGGGCAATACCTGAACGGATACCTGGTTGCAACTCACCAGAGGGGTCGAAGAAGAGAAGGGGCACACTGACAAGACCCATCTCCGTCTGGTATTCAGGACAGGAACTGAGGTTGGTGTGGTCGGCTGTAAGGACAAAGAGTGTGTTTTGGTACCACGATTGCTTACTGGCGGTCTCAAAGAATAACTGCAAGGCATGATCAGTGTAGCGGATACACTTATGCATGATGTTATCATCGCCAGGCTCGTCGAAATAAATGTCACGATAGCGCTCAGGTACAACATAGGGGTGGTGTGAACTAGCGGTAAAGACTGTTGTGAGGAACGGCTCACGCATCTCACTCATCTTGAGGGCATAGAACTGAAGAAACTCTTCGTCCCAAATGGCCCACATGCCATCGAAGTCGTTATCACCTCCAAAGCGAGGATCCTGATTGTATTCAGTGCGGCCGAAATAATCGTTATAGCCTGTTGCATGAGCAAAAGCCTCGAAACCCATTGACCCGTTCTCAGCTCCGTGGAAAAAGGCAGAATAATAGCCAGCATTGCCCAATTCGCCTGCCAAACCGCTCACGTGATTGAGCGATGCAGGGGTAAGGAAAAAGGGTTCGATAAAACGAGGAATGCTCGATAGGATGGACGGCATTCCGTCGACACTTTTTCGTCCGTTTCCAAAGGTGTAGTTGAAGGTAACGGAATGCTGGATGAGGGAATCGACAAAAGGTGTGAACGACTTGCAGTTAACGGTTAACGGCGAGAGGCTGTTATAGGCACCTATATACTCACGGCCGAAACTCTCGAGAATGAGCACTACGACATTCTTCTTGCGAATTGTGAGACTATCGGAGGGGGTATGGACTGGACTGTAAATGGTATCGAGTTCCTCTCTACTGAAGTAGCCGGGGTCGGAAAACACGTTCTTGTTAATCGTTCGGATGAGAGAGAACGGAGTGTTGAGTATCAAAGCTGCTTCAGCGGGACGGTTGATATACTGATTGGCATTGCTGATAGTAATGGGACGAACGGCTGTCGTTGCTCCTCCTCGCATACCACATACTGTGATGGGAATATAGAGGCCGAAACAGACGAGGTGGATAGCATAATATAAAAGGTACGATTTCAACCCTTGTAGCGACATCTTACCTGTTGGCTTCACATAGAAGAAAATAAGGGCTGCAATGAGTATGACCCCTAACAACACCAAATACCAATGATGAACCATCTCCACCCCAAACACGCTGCCAAGATTGCTCTCATGACTGAACTCACTAAAGACAGACACTGTGGTACGACGACCTGTGTATTGGAAATAGACCGCGTCGGCAAGGTTGGCAATGATGCAGAGGGAATTGATAATGACAAACACCCACTTAGCAATCACCTGCCAAAGATGTGTCTCTTTCAGATGAAGGGGTATCAACATCAGCACCGCATAGAGGGCATTGGTATAGAGGATGGCAGAAGTGTCAAACATCCAACAGCCCTTGAAGGCCTCCCAAAACGAGAGGGTGTCAAACCCCGCTGAAAGGACACTCCAGTTTTCAAACAAATAGGCAAGTCTGCAGATGCCATAGATGAGATAGACCATCACAAGATTACAGAGAAAAGCGAGGGGGCTGGAGATGTATGACTTCTTGATACTCATTTCGTAAGGGATATATGGGGTTATTTTATTCCTTTTCTTTCTTTATAGGCTTGAATACGCTCAGCAAACTGACGATCCTTCCGATTGTTGGGATTTGGGATAAAAGTGATTATTTCTGGGATTGACTGAGCTAAATCGACAACCTCTGATTCTGTTCCGTTCTTTCGTATCTGAAGTGAATCGTAGAGGATGCCCGACATAGCATCGTAAGCCGTGAGGAACATAGTATCACCTTGTATGCAGACCTTCTGATAATAGCGACTGCCTGACCCAAATCGGTCGAATTGTTCATCAAATTCAATTCTGTAGTTCTTTGGTGAGCAATGACTCACAGTATAGATAGGAGTGGTTTCTCCATTTGTGCGCATTCTTGCATAAGCATGTTCGTGCCCTTGAAGCACAAGATCGACACCATATTCCTGAACTAAGTCATTGAACATCCAACGCTGGATGAGGTTGTTTGCCGCACCTTTGATAGAATATAAAGGATGATGCATCACAAGAATCTTCCATGTAGCACTACTCGACTGCAGTTGTTGTTTCAACCAATCGCGTTGGGTCCAAAGGTACATAAACTCGCGATTGCTGTCGAGACAGAATAATTGCAGGTCATTATATCGGACGGTGAACACCTGATTGTCTCCAATACTGGTATCCTGATAGAATGAGTTTACTAACCAGAATCGTGGGTCGAGCCGGCAGATGACTCCCTTCCAATAGTCATGATTGCCAGTAATGGTAAGAATGGGTGTGGTTTGAGCGATGGAATCGAGGGTTTTGAACGTTTCGTCCCAATAGCAATCGAGCGGGCGTTCAATCAAATCGCCTCCACAAACCAAAAACTCTGCTCGAGGATGTTGATGGAAGGCCTGTTTCAGCAAGTGGTTGGCAATACCTGCTAAGGTGTCTTGAACATCACCCACAAAGAGAAACTCTGTATCGCCACGATGTGTGGAAACACTGAATTCATACCAATCAGAATAATGCTCGTTCGTACATACCCGATAACGATATTGATGCCCTGATTTCAAGCCCCTTAAGTGAACGGCATAATAGGCAGTCTTTCCACCTGGCGATTCATATATCTCACCCTTGGCAGGGATGGTCTGCATAGTGGTTTCTTCCAAGTCTTGCAATTCTAAATGGGAAGGTAGCAACATAGAGTCGCATTGCCAACTCACATTACGGTTCTCACCGATGGAATCGCCGAAAGTGAGCAGAATCCTTGTTGGAATGGGTGAAGAAACATAGGGAGACTCAGTAGGATTACCAAACCACACATTCCATCGGCTCCAAACCCAAACGACAATGGCTGCTAATACCAGAAAAGCAATGCTTCGAATGATTGTCTTGCGCTTCATAGTTTCTGCATGAATGATTGTAAACGACTCCAAACGTACTCCTGTGTCAACAGATTGTATTTCTCTTCCCTACTCATTTGCTGATAGGCCTGCTCTGTCAACTGATGATCCATCAAGGTATCAACAGGGGAGATACCCTCCGCCAACACCTGTGTCTGTGGAATCCACACTTTCTTACTATTCTCAGGTGCACAAATGGCGAGTGACGGACAGCCAGCTGCCTGTGCGATATGACGCGCTCCTCCTTCATTGCCAAAGAAAAGCGTCATATAACTGGACATCGCAACAAGTTCGCGCGACGAATGTGCCTGTACATTAATAAAAACCTGCTGCGGTTTGCCCATTTGGGCATAAATGCGACGTGCATTTTCCTCTTCCTGACCAGGAGCGTAGTTAAAAATAATCTGGTAGTCAGGATATTGCTCCAAGAAACGACTCAACACCCACACCATCCTGTCCTCCCTCCATACTTTCGAAGCCAATTTGGCAGTCACATTTGCCAGCATCACAGGATGACTGAGGTCAATACCTTGTGAAGTAAGATAAGTACCGAACGAGCGCTTTTCCTCGTCTGTAATATGAAGGGTAAAGTTGATGACTGGCTCAATGGGGCGCAATGCCTGGAGTGGAAGCGCATAGCGGGTATCGTATTCCACCATAGAATACTGATTGGCGCACGGATCGATTGTGTGATTGAATGCAATCTTGGTATAGCCCTTATTCATACCTATTCTATATTTCGAGGAAGGCGATAAAAGAGCAAAAAGCATCGTGTTGAACGTACTGCGCATATCTATGATAATGTCATAATGGGTTTCGTGGACAATTCGCCACACCTTGCGTACATAGGTCAAGGCATGATGGCGCTCATTGTCAGTAAACGTAATAAACCGATCGACGGATGGATGCCCTTTAAAGAGAGGCGCTATCCGCTCGTTCAACACAAAATGGATTTGTGCCTCTGGGAAGTTAAGTCTTAACGTATTGAGCAATGCAGTCGCAAGAATTGCATCGCCCATCTGCCGAAACCTAATTACGAGTATATTCATTGTCAGCGTCTTGAAAATGTTAAAAGCAAAACATGGGTTCAAAATTACTGCTTTTTTCTTGGATAACAGCATTTTTATACGCTTTTTTGTGTTTTAAAGGCCAAAAAACATTGCCATACCTCAAAAAATGCATACCTTTGTGATATGGAAAAGAAAACTGTATTGCTCGACATTTGTGAAATTGGCAATCCAACCAGCGGTTTCGGACAAATTGCAAAGAACTACTATCGCCTCTATCAATCAGTAGAGGACAAGGACCTATCGTTTCATTTCCTATTGCCCGAAGGATTTAAGGTTGAGAGCGATGCAAAGGTACAAATGACCACCATCCGCAACAAGTATCATAAGCATTTCAGCAAAGGGCTGCCCGAGGTTGACCTGTGGCACTCCACCAATCAGCAGCAAATCAAGCGCAAACGTGGAAAATGCAAGAAGTTCGTTCTTACAATTCACGATCTGAATTTCCTGACTGAGAAAAACTGGATTCGCCAACTGAAGCACCGATTCTATCTGCAACGCGCCATTAATCAGGCAGATGCGGTGACCTGTATCTCACAGTTTGTGGGTCATCAAGTGGAGAAACTGTTCAATATGAAGGGAAAGCCCGTTAGGGTCATCTACAACGGAGTAGAAGATATATCTGAACAGCCCGAAGAAAAACCTGCGTTTGCTACTGGACGTCCGTTCTTCTTTGCCATCGGACAGATTCGGGCAAAAAAGAACTTCCATCTGCTGGTTGATATGATGCGTTATTTTCCTGACTACGACCTCTATGTCTGTGGGGATGACCATTTCGATTATGCCAAGACCGTACGTGAACACATCAGCCAACTACCTAACCACAACGCTTATTTATGTGGTAAGATACGTGCCGAGGAGAAGGTGTGGCTCTACCGACATTGTGAAGCATTTCTCTTTGCCAGTCAAGGAGAGGGATTCGGTCTGCCAGCCATCGAGGCGATGCAGTTCGGCAAACCCGTATTTATTGCTAATGCTACTTGTCTGCCTGAAATCTGCGGTGACTGTGCCTCTATCTGGCCTACGCTGAATTCCGATGAAATGGCTGATTTTGTAAAAAAGGAACTGATTCGGTTCGTAAAATCGCCAGAGCGGATTGCTCAGATCCGTCATCATGCGGCCCAATTCAGTTACGACAAACATATCAAGGCATATCTTCAACTTTACAAGGAACTGCTATGCGACTAATCAACGAAGCGAAATACGATATCCGAACTTTGCAACTCCGTCTCCTTCCAGTGTTGGAATGCATTGATAAGGTGTGCAGAGAACATCATCTGCGCTATTATCTCTGTGCAGGAACGATGTTGGGTGCTGTGCGGCATCGTGCCTTCATTCCTTGGGACGATGATGTCGATGTTTGTATGCCTCGTCCTGATTATGAACAATTGATGGCTCATTGTAGTGAGTGGTTGCCCGAACCCATGGAGATTATCTCTCCACACAACCGTCCCGACTATCCGTATCCTTTTGCGAAAATCATCGATAGCAGTACTACCGTGCTTGAACGTCCCGATTTCTTGTTCCCAGAAGGAATCTATATCGATATCTTTCCGATTGACGGTATCTCGTCGGATGCCAAACAGCAGCGCAAACATATCAAGACTTATAAGTTCTGGCGTCATTTGCTGTTCCTGCGAGGGCGTGATCCCTTCAAACATGGACATGGTCCTCGTTCTTGGTGGCCCCTGCTGCTGCATCAGGTATTCTCGTTGAAATGGCTCCAAAATAAGGTAAACAGCATCATGCAGACCTATGATTACGACTCAAGCGAGATGGTGATTGACCACGATTTCAACGAGCGGGGCATTATGCCGAAAGCTCTGTTAGGAGAGCCTCGACCGTATGAGTTCGAAGAGCATCAGTTCTTGGGGGTGGAGAACTACGATGGCTATCTCACTCACCTTTATCATGATTACATGACACTTCCGCCTGAGGATAAGCGTGCGCAGCATTGCTTCTATTATATCGACTTGGAAACTCCATACCGCCAGTTTGTTGAGGAGGGTGGAATGGAAGAACTGAAACGTTAAAACAAAGAATATGGCTCATATCATCATCAATCCTGCCTATCATCATTTGCGCGATTTCATCGAGTCACTTCCTACAGTCTTCGAGACCGATGGGGAGTTGGTTTACGATGAGCGCAACCAAGTCAGGTTTTTCACAATCGATGGTATGAAACTCGTTGTGAAACGATTCAAGAAGCCGATGCTGCATCAGCGCATCGATTACACGATTATTCGCCCCAGCAAGGCAAAACGTGCTTACCTGTATGGTATGAAACTCCTTGAGTTAGGCATTTGTACTCCTACCCCAATAGCTTATATTGAGACTTTCTGCAAAGGATTGTTCTGTCTGGGGTATTTGGTAACAGATTATTGTGGAGACCCCGATGCACGTATCTTACGTGAAGAGCCGGAAGGACATGATGAGCTGTTTGAAGCACTTGCCCGATATTTAGTAGATTGCCACGAAAAAGGTTTCATTCATGGAGATACAAATCTCTCCAACTTTCTTTATCATCGTGAAGGGAATGGTTACCGTATTACGACAATAGATATCAATCGTTCGCATTTTACGCCCAATCCATCGAAAAAAGAATGCTTGGAAAGCCTATTTCGTCTTACTCATGTAAGACCTACATTGAAGCGTATCGTAGCACGTTATGCTGCCCTACGAGGATGGGATGAAGAAGCGGCAGTAGATATCGTATTGAAGAAACTTGAAAAGTTCGAAAAGCGCAAAAAAATGCTCAAGCTACATCGTTAGTAACCTGAGCGGTATTTCTCTTCGTTTTCATCATCCAACATGGACAGATAGGAGTTGTAGCGGCTCTCACTAATATCATGTCGTTCCACAGCTGCCCTAACAGCACATCCTGGTTCGTGGGTATGGGTGCAATTGTTGAATCTGCAATCTTTGGAAAAATGGAAGATTTCCTTGAAGTAATGACCCACTTCTTCGCGTTCCATGTTGAATGTACCAAACCCTTTGATGCCTGGTGTATCAATGATATAGCTACGTACCCCTCCTTGTTCATCCAGTTCATACATCTCAGAGAAAGTCGTAGTGTGTTTTCCTGTGTTGTAGGCATCGCTGATTTCGCATGTCTTCAGGTTCAGGTCGGGCAGCAGATAGTTGATAAACGTAGACTTTCCTACACCGCTGTTGCCTGAAAGCAAGGTAACCTTTCCAAGCAGTTCTGTCCGTATTTCCCCCATTCCATCGCCAGTTATCAGCGAAACAGACAGACATTTATAGCCAATCGTTTCGTATAGATTCACCATTCCATCGAGATACTCCTTATCGGCATCATCGTAGAGATCTATCTTATTGAAGATAATTGTGACAGGGATGCTGTAAGCCTCAGCGGTAGCAAGAAATCGATCGATAAAGGTAGTAGATGTCGTAGGATGACTAATGGTCACAAACAGGAAGCATTGGTCAAGATTGGCAGCTAAGATATGCGATTGCTTCGATAAGTTGGTTGATTTCCTTATAATATAGTTTTTGCGCTCATCAATATCGGTGATGAGCGCAGTATTATCGGGCTGTGGCGTGAACTCCACATGGTCGCCTATCGCAACAGGGTTGGTGGAACGAATGCCCTTCAGACGAAAGTTGCCTTTCACCTTACAGTCAATCATACTACCATCGTCGGCACGAACAGTGTACCAACTACCTGTATTCTTAATGACAAGTCCTTTCAATTGTCGATTAAACTGTCATGATTTCCTTGTTCTTCTCGTCAAGCATACCGTCAATCTTCTTGATGTACTTGTCATGAAGCTTCTGGCACTGCTCCTCGGCATCCTTCTCCACATCCTCAGGGACACCGTCCTTCACACTCTTCTTCAACTTTTCGATAGCAGTACGACGGGCGTTTCTTACACTCACCTTTGCTGATTCTGCCTCCTTGGAGCACTGCTTGGTCAGTTCTTTTCTTCGTTCCTCTGTCAGTACAGGAATACCCAGACGCAGTTGTTCGCCATTGTTTTCTGGCATAATACCTACGGATGAGTCGATAATGGCTTTCTCGATGACCTTCAGCATGCTCTTGTCCCAAGGTTTAATAATGATAGAACGAGCATCGGGAGTTGTGAGGGTTGCCACATTGCTCAAAGGCATTGTAGTTCCGTAAGAGTCAACACGTATACCGTCGAGGATATGTACATTAGCACGTCCAGCACGAATGCGACTCAATTTCTCCTCAAGATTCATGGCTGCCATCTCCATATCTTCTTCGGCAGCGTTGAGGTACTGTTTTACATCTTCCATATGTTAATTCTCATAATTGATAGTTCATGATTCATCAGGATTCTCACCGTAAAAGGAGAGTCAGGGTACTCTACATAATTGTGCATCCCTCGCAAGGCTTCAACTGCTTGAAGAAGTCGTTACCCTTATCGTCAACGAGGATGAAGGCAGGGAAGTCTTCGACCTTGATTTTCCAGATGGCTTCCATTCCCAATTCAGGATATTCCACACATTCAATACTCTTGATGCTGCTCTGAGAGAGAACGGCTGCCACACCTCCGATGGTACCGAGGTAGAATCCTCCGTGCTTCTTGCAAGCATCAGTCACTTGCTGGGTGCGGTTACCCTTAGCAATCATTACGAGACTTGCACCATTTGCCTGGAACTCATCTACGTATGGGTCCATACGGTTGGCTGTGGTTGGTCCCATCGAGCCACAAGGATAGCCTTCCGGTGTCTTTGCAGGACCTGCATAGAGCACAGGATAGTCCTTGAAATACTGAGGCATACCCTCTCCTGCATCCAAACGTGCTTTCAGCTTAGCATGAGCTATATCACGAGCCACGATGATGGTTCCTTTCAGGTTCACACGTGTTGACACTGGATATTTGGTCAGTTCGGCACGAACAGCATCGATACCCTTATCGAGATCTATTTCAATGCCTTTGGTTCCTTCGCCGGGTCTGCGATATTCTTCTGGAATCAGTTCACTTGGATTGTCGTCCATCTTCTCCAGCCATATACCGTCTTTGTTGATTTTTGCCTTGATATTACGGTCAGCACTACAACTTACACCCATACCAATCGGGCAGCTGGCGCCATGACGAGGCAAACGGATGACACGAATGTCGTGAGCAAGATACTTACCTCCGAACTGTGCACCCAGACCTATCTTGAAGGCTTCTTTCAGAAGTTTCTTCTCTAAGTCCACATCACGGAATGCACGTCCTGTCTCATCGCCGGTGGTAGGCAGATTGTCGTAATACTTGATGCTGGCCAACTTCACCGTCAGCAGGTTCTTCTCAGCCGATGTACCACCAATCACGAATGCAATATGGTATGGAGGACAAGCAGCTGTACCCAGATGTTTCATCTCCTCAACCAAGAAAGGCAGGAGTGTGCCTTCGTTCTGAATCGTAGCTTTCGTCATCGGATAGAAGTAGGTCTTGTTGGCAGAACCACCACCTTTTGCAACCATCACGAAACGATACTCAGCACCCTCAACAGCTTCGATGTCGATTTGTGCCGGGAGATTGCACTTCGTATTTACCTCATTGTACATATCGAGCGGAGCATTCTGCGAGTAGCGAAGATTGTCCTGCGTATAAGTATTAAATACTCCACGACTCAACGCCTCCTCATCCTCGAATCCTGTCCACACCTGCTGACCCTTTTCGCCATGAATGATTGCAGTTCCCGTATCTTGACAGAAAGGAAGCACACCTTTGCAGGCAGTCTCAGCATTGCGCAGGAACTGCAAAGCTACATACTTATCGTTTTCTGATGCCTCAGGGTCTTTCAACACCTTAGCCACTTGCAGGTTGTGTTCGCGACGGAGCATGAACTCCACATCGTGGAATGCCTGCTGTGCAAGCAGTGTGAGGGCCTCTTTCGATACTTTCACAATTTCGTGACCTTCAAATTCACTCACTGTCACCCCTTCTTTCGTCAGCAGACGATATTCTGTGTCGTCCTTGCCCACCTGAAACATGGGTGCATACCTAAAATCTGGAATATTTGCCATATCAAATTATTTACGATTCATTATCTATTTATTTTTCACCTGCAAATTTACGAACTAATTTGGATACGACAAAACAAAACCACAAAAAAAAATAACAACTATAGACAAAACCATACAAAAAACCTGCGAAACTTTTGATTTCGCTCATCTCTTTCTATTACCGAGGTGCTCTATTCGGGAAAAATTTGTACCTTTGTGCGCTAAAGTATTGTTTTGTACTGATGCTGAGGATTAAAGAATGAAGATAAGATGAGTAATGTAAAACCAGACCCACACGACGAAGAACTGTTGCAGCAGTATCGTCAGCTACTTCCCACATTGGAAAAGCTGTCAGACGATGCTTACGACTTGCTATCTCATACCCTACGCGATCAGGGTATCTACGTCACAGCCATAGAGCGCAGAATAAAGACAGAGAAGTCGCTGGCACGGAAACTGGCATTAAAGGGCACGAAATATAAACGTATCGATGACATTACCGACCTTGTGGGCTTGCGTGTCATCACCGTCTATACCGACGAGGTGGATAAGGTAGCAGTCATTGTTAAGAACATCTTCGACATTGATTGGCAGGAGAGCGTCGATAAGCGCAAATTGCACGACCTTAATTCCTTTGGCTATAACTCGCTGCACTATATTTGTAGGCTGAAAACAGGCGGACTTCGCTTCGAGCTACAGATGCGTACCGCATTGCAGCACGTGTGGTCGACCATAATGCATGATACTGGCTACAAGGGTGATGTGAAGATTCCTCGCGAGTACCTGCGTCAGTTCAACCGCCTGGCTGGAATGATGGAGCTGTTGGACGATGAGTTCAGCCGACTTCGGTTTGTGCTCACCGACTACCGAAGACATACATTGGCGCTTGTCAAGAGCGGTCATCTGGACGATGTGCCATTATCGCCTGACTCGCTGCACAACTATCTCGACCTGAAACCCTTCGATCGTCTGAACCGTCGCATCGCTTCAGTCAATCAGGCTGAGATTATCCCTGTCAGCGTGATGCCATATCTTCCTGTGCTCGAATCATTCGGACTGGAGACTCTCGGCGATATGCAACGCTTCATTGATGATAACAGCGACGATGCCTACCAACTGGCACTCGCACAACTTGCCATTACCGACCTCGACATTCTGTCTTCCAACACAGCCTTGCAGTATCTTTGTATGGTTTATGTGTTGAAGCACGATGGCGGGCGTGAAGGACTGAAATCGCTCTACGACATCATCAATGGTGAAAGCGATGCGAATGGTATGCTTGCCGACATGATAATTAAACAGGCTGAGACGCTGCCGTTTATGCAAGGGAGGAGGAGTTAGACGTTAGTTTTTAGACTTTAGAAAGATAAGAAGTTCAGAAATAAATATAGAATAGTTATGAACAAGAATGAGAAATTTGTAATCACGATTAATCGTGAACTGGGCAGCGGTGGTCGCACCATTGGCAAAAAGTTGGCAGAAAGACTGAATGTACCTTTCTACGACAAAGCACTTATCAAGGCATTGACAAAGAAATACAAGTTGAGCGTTAAAGAGATTGAAGAGATGAAGGGGCGCAATCACTCATGGTGGGCAGAATTCAAGCGTGCTATGAACATTGGTGCAGAGATGGGTGTTTCGCAGTATCACTACCGCGCAAAGTTCAGCGATATGCCCGATATGCTGACCACCGACGAAATGTTCTCCACAGAGCAGGAAGTACTTCGTGGAATTGCTACTGATGAGTCATGCGTGATAGCAGGACGTAGCGGTTTCTTCGTGTTCCGTGAGCATCCTAATCACTTGAGCATCCTTATCCAAGCATCGATGAACTACCGTATTGAACGAGTAGCACGCAAGCAGAACCTTACTGCCGAAGAGGCTCGGAAAGCTATTGAGCAGGTTGACAAGATGCGCGAAAACTATGTGAAGAAGTACACAGGCTTTTCACGCTATGATACCCGCAACTACGACCTCGTTCTTCGTGCCGATGGAAAGACGGAAGACGAACTGGTCGACATCATTTTGCAATATATGAAATAATCGTCTGAATGAGGCAAACAGCTTTGACGATCGTCCTTAGTCTGCTGTGTGCTGTCATCCACGCGGCCGATGTGGTATGGTTTGACGGCAGTCATCCTATTACCTATAGTATTCCTACGGATGTAGAGCCTGTGGTAAAGGTGGCTCTCGACATGTGGAAAAGCGATATGCTACAAGTGACGGGCATGATGCCTATGGCTTCATCGAAAGGAGCTATCAAGGTGTTACAGAGCAAGGGTTCGGCCGATGGTTTCCGCATTACTGTGAAAGGCAGACAGATTATCATTGAGGGGCACAACGGACGAGGTATGGCCTATGGCCTGCTGGAACTTTCACGCTTGGCTGGTGTATCTCCCTGGATATGGTGGGGTGATGTGGTGCCTGAGAAGAAAAAGCGCCTGACAATCGACAACAACTTCACAACAGAACAGCAACCGAGTGTGGCGTATCGTGGCATATTCCTGAACGACGAGGACTGGTCATTGCGCGTGTGGAGCAGTACTAACTATGAACCTGCACCTTCGGGAACGATTGGTGTGCAAACCTACAAGAAGATTTTCCAACTCTTGCTTCGTCTGCGTGCCAATACTATATGGCCTGCTATGCATGAGGGCACCACAGCTTTCTTCAAGATTGCTGGAGCAAAGGAAATGGCAGATAGCTGTGGTATCTTCATAGGCTCCTCGCATTGTGAGCCTATGCTTAGAAACAATGTTGGTGAGTGGAATGTGAGAGAGCGTGGAAACTACAATTATCTGACCAACCGTGAGGCTGTGCAGCAGTATTGGATTGAACGTCTGCAGGAAGTAAAGAATTCAAGAAACAACCTGTTCACCATCGGCATGCGAGGCATTCATGACGGCTCGATGGAGGGCTATCGTACAGAGCAGGAGAAATTTGAAGGACTACAGCAGGTGATTAACGACCAACAGGAACTGCTGAGAAAATACATTGGTGACCCGTCGAAGCAGATGCAGGTGTTTGTGCCCTACAAAGAGGTGCTGCAACTCTATGAGAAGGGGTTGCAAGTACCCGATTATGTCACGCTGATGTGGTGTGACGACAACTATGGATACATGACCCGCCTCTCTGATACTAACGAACAGCTGAGGAAAGGAGGAGGAGGTGTCTATTACCACCTAAGCTATTGGGGACGCCCACACGATTACCTTTGGCTGACCACTACACAGCCAGGACTCATTTACAACGAAATGCGCCAGGCATACGACCATCAGGTCCACAAACTATGGATTGCCAACGTACACGACCCAAAGGTGGCTGGCTACGACCTCGAACTATTCCTTGATATGGCTTGGAATATCGACTGCGTGCAGGGAGCGACCCTTACCAAGCACTACAAGGCTTGGCTCACTCGTCAGTTTGGTATGGCTGTTGGCGAGAAACTTTTTCCCGCTATGCACGAGTTTTACAGGCTTTGTGGCATTCGCAGACCTGAGTTCATGGGTTGGACACAGGTAGAACTCGACAAGAACAAATACAATCGTGGACTCTCACCCGTATCCGACATCCCTCTGACACCACAAGAGGCAACTGCACGCTTAGCCGACTTTGAACATATCACAGCCATCGTGAGGGAATGCCGCGATGAGGTTCGCCCAGAACTGAAGGATGCCTTCTTTGCTGCCATCGAATACCCTGTGTGTGCTGCTGCAGCCATGAACCGCAAAATACTCTGCGACTCAGCAGAAAGCCATCTTGCCTACGAGGAAATACAATCGCTCACCCTTCAATACAATCAGCTACGCGGCGGTAAATGGAGAGGTCTGATGGATGCTGCCCCACGCAAGCTGCCTGTCTTTGAGGATGTACACGGACATCTGACTGGAGAGTCCTACAATACCATTAAAACACAGCAAGCCTGCGACTATCAATCAGCATCAGAAGGTACGCACATCATCGAAATGCTGGGGCATTCCATGAAAGCCATAGCACTGCCCAAAGGAGGAACGGCAACCTATCAGTTCAATATCGAACATGATGGCAGCTATATCATTCAGACAGCATTGATTCCTACACAACCCAACGACAATGGTGACCTACGCTATCGTGTGAGCGTTGATGGAAAGGAGTCAGTCGTGTATAGCCTGAAAGAACCATTCCGTTCAGAGCGCTGGAAAACCAATGTACTTGCAGGGCAAGCCGTTCGAGAACTGAAACAACAACTATCACAAGGCCCTCATACCCTGAAAATCCAAGCACTCGACGACCATATCGTGCTCGACCAAATCATTTATCGAGTAGAGAAATAAAAACGACTTCCCTTATTCCTCTCCGACGTATTGAAGAATGAAGTGTTCCGCCACAGGTAGGAAGCGGTCGTGTCCTTTGGGATTGAGATGGGCAGTATCTGTACCTTTCCCTCCTTGAAAATATATTTTTCTGAACTGCTCGCTTGCGGCAAAGATATTGCTACGTCGGGCTGCATCGAAGACCGGGATTCCGTATGAACCGCATACCTCAAGCATCGCATCGACCACCTGCTGGCGTGTGCTGCCAATAAAGTCTTTACATGTCCAAGGAGTAAAGAAGAATATCATGGCATGAGGGTATCGCTCTATCAGTCCACTGCATAGGATGCCAAGCCGTTCGCGGAATGTGTCAATACCTATTGAATCAAGGCGTTCCTTCACAGCATCATTGTGTCCTGCAATGACGATGATGTAGTCCAATGAGTCCTTCATCTCCTTGTAGCGCTTATACATACCTGTTCCCCAACGTTCCAGGTCAAGTGCTATACAATTGCCGTTACGGCCATAGTTGAAATACTGCATCTGATGCTTCTGAGCAAACTTGTAATGCCAGGTATCTTCGATTTTACCTGTATGATTACGCACATAACTGTCGCCTATCACACCTATCTGTTTGCCTTTCAAGCTGCCTGTCTGTGCATACACGAGCATTGGCATCAGGCAAATCAACATGAATAATAGTTTCTTCATCGTCTGAATAGTTCGTTGTTATTTCTCTATCGTTTTTCTTTTTCTTGCTGCAACACCACAGGACCCATCATACCTGAGCGCAGCAATGGTGTATCTCTGTCAAAGTACTTGAACGACACTACTGCTTTGCGCCTTGTGGGGCGTGGCTCACCCTTTCTAAGCCATTCGGGTACTTCTTTCATAAAGCGTCCCACTGCTGAAGCGCCAAAACGGAAAGGTTCTGACCATTCCACATCGTCGGGTTCCTGTTCATCGCCTACCATACGGTTCACCCAAAGGTTGGTCACCTCAATCTCCAACAAGTTTTTACCCTTATGCAAGGCATCTGTAATGTCTATGGTAAAGGGTGGATGCCATAATGTTCCGCACACTTTGCCGTTCACACGGACGACAGCAAGATTTTTCACTTCGCCCAAATCAAGCACATAACGGTCTTGACGGTTCATTTTCTTCAGTTTCAACTGCTGCGAATAGATGGCTGTACCCGAGAAATACTTGATGTCTGCGTCAGCACATTCATTCCAAGGCATGAGCGATGTCCATGCTACTTCTTTCCCCTCATCAAACCGTATGATCCATTCTTCGCCGACTGGTATAGCGACTGATGTGCTGTGCGCATAAATATCATCTACGGAATGGGTTACTTCAGTAGGGGTTTTGAAGACAAGGAACAATGCACGCCTTGTGGTAAGATTCAGCTTTACTTTGGTCTTTCCGTCAGTCATTGCATACACTTGTGCAACGTGTGTCTTTCCCGTTTCAGGATCCCATATCTCTGGCTTTCGACCTGTTGTCTCAATGCTGATGGTCGTGTTACAAGCACCGTCCTTGGTGTTGGCTATAAAATAGATGTCAGCCTCTCCATCACGCCGATGTATCCATTGGATGCCTTTCTCATCAGCTGTCAGTGATGGTTTCTGACTTTTATAATCATCTATATAGACACCCCTCTGCAGTAGTGCCTGACAGCGGGCGAAATAGGTGAACAACGGCTTGGCACCATTCTTCCACCACGTCTGGCCAGGAGTCCACCAAGTACCCCAGTAGCCAAAGGTCATGCCTGGACGGGCATTCACCCAGGGGTTATGAGCTGCAGCGTGTAGCATCAGGCGGTTGATACCTAGGCAGAAAGCAGAGTCTGCAATGGCTTTCAGACGTGCAGGGTCGTCTTTCCATGCTTGAAGTGGCCAGCATGTAAATCCTTCCGCATAGACGATTTCATGACCAACTTGTCGTGCTGCATTTGCCACACGTGGAACGTCCTTCCATCCCCAGCTGGTGGGCTGCGCCCAGAATTCTGCGCTGATAGGGTCGTCGGCTGCCAACTGGCGAACTACTTTGGTAGTATTGATGGGGTTAAACGGCTGGGCAGAACCCGTACCGTAGGGTTGCACCAACAACTTCAGTCCGTGCTCGTGTGCCAACTGACTCATGTAGCCATAATAGTTTTCAGCAAACAAATCAGTCACCGTCTCGCGCCAATCACTCATAAAGCGATTGGTTGCCTGACGACTATCGATGACGACTCCAACCATCGCTGGCAACCATTTTAGAATATCATAATTTCTACGTTTCTGAAACTCTGCCGGCATTGTTTGGGTCCATTCCTGACCACCAGCCTCATAGCTATCGATTTCTAATCGCTGGAATGTCTTCCCAACTTCATTGCCTGCCAATTTGAGCAACATCGACGGATAGCTCTCCCAGAAATGACGGACAGCCTCACGACTCATCTTGTCGCACTCCAATCCCACACCACTCTCAGGCGACGTACCCGAGTTCGTCTTCCCGTTAGGAGTGTGACCAAAACGATAGATGCGCCAACTACCCCTTGGCATCTTCCAATGCAGAATACCCTCTTTGTCCATCTTGTCCGTCAGCACCTCTACCGCAGACAAAGGTATACTATCATTGTCAGGAATAGCAATCACAGCTATATCACGGTAATAGCTAAACTTCGGATCGACGGCAGGCATATCCAGTTGGATGTCCGACTTGCCTGTGGCCACCGTCATGCTCCAGACTAATTTCTGCATGGCGTATTCAGGCTTTACCGCAGGATAGGCACTCGATGACCATCCAGGGCAGTTATGGGTACCGAATGACAACCCCAGACGGCAACACTCGCTGATGGCAAACGACATAAGCTGTTGCCATTTTTCCGAACCGATAGCATTAGTAGTATCCTTTGCAAGCACCTGTTGGGTACCGCCTACCTGAAAATTCTGCACACCACCTATCCCTGCATGCTGATAAGCTTCCAAATCCGCCGTTATTCCCTCCTTCGAAATCAAGCCGTCCATCCATTGCCATATCATCAGGGGTTTGGCATCATCAGGGGGATTTTCGAAGACATCCTCCAACGATTGGCTCATCAGCGGCAAACACACCAACTGCAGCGCACCAATTATTATTAACCTTATCATATCTTGCAAATATTGCATCAAACAATTCGTTTGCGCAGCAAAGTTAATGCTTTTTCTTGAATATACAAAAGTTTTTGCGTTTTTTATCACCTATATAGTTTTTAGACGTTAAGCCTTAACCAATAACTCCAAAAAGGGTGTTCAAAACTTGAATCGATTCAAATGATAAGTAGAGTCAACACAATGACTTTTCCTGATTCTAAAAATATCGAAAAATAGCGTCACTTCCCAACGCATAGTTTGGAGGCAGAATTCAAGTAGAATTTAGCCTCCAAACGTCTTGAATTCTGCCTAAATTCTAGGTCTTCTGCTAATACCTGTGTTTCAACATGGATCAAAACCGAAAAGACAATAGAAGACATTAAATGTGAAATAAAAAAGCTCCTCGGATTGACATCTCGTTTCTTGATGCAATGTCTGCTGCTGATACTGTCTGGTTGTAAGCTCTGTCTTTCGCCATCCACTCTCAGCAGCATCCACTCAGCATTACATGCCTTTCAATCCTCAGAGAGAAAAACTGTTTTTTCCTTTTAAAAATAGCTACCCTAACCAATATCTATTTCTATTAAGCTATTAAGCTACTAAGCTAAATTTCAATAACCAATAACCATTATCTAACCCACACTTTTTCCCCGTCCACGATATTCAATCCTTTCTGCAACCCATTGATACGCTGACCTTGGAGGTTGAAGACAGCTCTTTCATTTTTAAATTTTTCAATTTTTACATTTTCCATGATTCCATCTGCCATTTCCTCCTCCGTGAGTGCTACGATATTGCCGAACATGTTCCAAGGGAAGGTCTGCTTGTAGCTTTCCACGAGTGATGCCGGGACGTGCAGTGTGGCATGTTCTATGATTTGGTATTGGTATTGAGTTGCCTGATGTGCATTATTATCTGCATCCCTCCATGTGTAAGTGAAATAGCGTGGCATATAATATGTTTCTCCGTTTTCTTCTATCTCTGCTATATCATCATCTGATTGATTACCTGAAAGGTTACTAGTGCCAACAGAAAAAGCAATTGGACTTAGCTCCGGGACGAACGAGGAATAGCAATAGAAATCATTCAGGGTATTATTAAGCGGACCCTGAACTGTGTAGAGAATCTCAGCAAAAGCGGTTTTTTCTATTCTTTCGACATCACCCATGAGTTTGATGGTTTTGAGTCGTTCCGTAATGTCCAGGGTATTCGTCACTATTGTACGAACAGTGCTTGGAATTTCGATAGAACTAAAGCCTGGATTGATGTACTTCAACGCCCACTTAGCGATTGCTGTCACCTTATAAATCTTCCCGTCAGCTTCGAGTTCCGCAGGTATCACCAGCTTGTCGTCATGAGTATTGTCTGATACAATGACCTTTCTTAATGTCGCTGTCATGTCGGTGGAATTGTAATCATACTGGCAGATAATGCCGCCGTAGGTTGATTCCTCGTGTGGAATAATGCGTTTGAAATAGCACCAAGGAGCGGTTGACTGATATGCTTCCAATGAAGCAGCCGGCACATGCAGGTCGGCATCGTAGCTGCTGTCATCGAATGCCATCTCATCTGCAGCTGGAGGTATGTCGGAATAGCTGTAGATGTCCTTCAAGCCTGTGCACCCTGTGAAGGCATTCTGCCAGATTTCTCCC
>CADAGO010000012.1 GCA_902787555.1 uncultured Bacteroidales bacterium | reverse complement strand
GAGCTGGAAGAGATAGCCCGGTTGGCCCTCTCGCTCTCCGCTTCCACGCATTGTTAATTATGCATTATAAATTATGAATTAAAATATGGGTGCCTTCACCATATATGCCATCAAGTCCGCTATCTGTCTGGCGTTGCTGTACTTGCCCTACACATTGCTGATGCGGCGAGATACCTTTCATGCGTTCAATCGCGTCTTGCTGCTCAGCATTGTAGTCCTTTCGTTGGTGATGCCGCTATTCAAGCCTCTCTCATTTCTCCCACATGGGGAGATGATTTCCCAGCCCATCAAGAGTCTTGAGGAGGCAATCAACCCTCTCTCCATAGAGGAGGAGACGGATGGGGGCTTTTCTTCTATAGAGGTGGAAACGGAAGAGGTCTTTTCCTCTTTAGAGTCACTCCCCGTAAAGGGAAATCAGGGAGGAAATCTTCAGGAGAGTATTGAAGAGGACTCTGGTCAGATTCCTTGGCCCACCATCCTTGTCCTTATATATATAATAGGTGTGGTGGTATGCATTGCCTGGAAGGCCTTCCAGCTTGTCCGGTTGTATCGCTACATTCCCTCCAATTGCCTATGGAAAGATACGATTGACGGCATACAGGTGTATGCCCACTTCGACGACGTATGCCCATTCAGTTGGATGAATACGGTTGTGATTACAGACGAAGACTTCAGGTCGAATCCCTCAGTGATGCAGCACGAGCGGGCACACATCCGCCTGCACCATTCATGGGATAACCTCTTTGTGTCCTTTGTCGAGGTGCTGCAGTGGTTCAATCCCTGTATCTGGATGCTCGACTACTCCCTGCGCGAAGTCCATGAATACGAGGCAGATGCCGAGGTGTTGACCCAAGGTGTCACTCTTCAGAACTATCAAAGTCTGCTTATACGAAAAGCCATTGGTACCAGTTCCTACGCTTTTGCCAATGGTTTCAACCATAGTTTGCTGACAAAAAGAATCAGGATGATGATGAAAAAGAAATCAAATCGTTGGAGCTGTACAAAAGCCGTGTACCTGCTCCCTGTGGCTTCAATAGCCCTTGCGGCATTCGCCACGCCTGAATTCACGGAAAAAGCAAATGCAGTCAGCGAAAGTGTACCTTCTATTTCCTCGTTAAGCGAGGACATTCAGCTTTCACCCTTTAATGGAGAGGGGACAGAGACACCTTCCTCTATTGAGGATCAACCAATTGAAGATCCTGCAGATGTTATGCAAGAAGTAGAAAATACTACAAGCATCAAACCTGGAGATATGATAATCGGCATTGTGGTTGACGAGAATGATGTGCCTATACAGGGGGCATATATCGTGGAACTTGGTGATGACGGGAGAGTTATATGGGTGTATGGTGAACCTGTTACTGAAGCTGATATCAATGGTCATTTCTCCTACAGGATTCATGACCCTGCTCATATTCTGAGGATTGGTTTGGTAAGCCAAGGATTTCGTGCAACTAATTTCGAACCTTATGAAATCAAGGCAACAAATCCAATGCCAAAGATTGTCCTGAGGCCAGAAGCCGGACGAACCGCTCCTCCAGTTGTTGCAACTGGTACAGTGACAGATACAAAAGGGAAACCGTTGATAGATGCACGGATCTATGCACGTGACGAAAACGATGGAATCATAGGAATAACGCATCCTGATAACAACGGTCATTTTGCGCTAAGAGCACCACACTCAATTCCTGTACGCTCCATGCAGATTGTCTGTGAAAGATATAATGCCCAGGTATTGCAGCTGACCAACGAGCCAATGAAGATTGTGATGGAAACCTTGGAAGAAGCAGATATAAACCGTCAGCCAGCTATCGTTATAAAAGGGAAGGCCTATCATGTGAATGGTGTGGAATTCTCGATGGTGTCAGTTGAGGGAGGCACTTTCAAGATGGGAGGAGGCAGGTATGATTTTGAGAAGCCTGTTCATGAAGTTAAACTGACAAGCTTCTCCATTTGTCAGACCGAGGTGACTCAGGAGCTTTGGGAAGCCGTGATGGGTAGCAATCCAAGCAATTATAAGGGCTTGAAGTTCCCTGTAGAAAATGTGAGTTGGGACGATTGCCAGACTTTCATTACGAAGTTGAATCAGCTGACAGGTCAGCACTTCCGTCTTCCTACCGAGGCTGAGTGGGAGTATGCGGCTCGTGGTGGTAACCAGAGTAATGGTTATGCCTATAGTGGCAGTAATAGCTTTAGGGAGGTAGGTTGGTGCCGTGACAATAGTCGCGGCAGGACCCATGTGGTTGCTACGAAGGCTCCGAATGAGTTGGGCTTGTATGATATGAGTGGAAATGTGTGGGAGTGGTGTCAGGACTGGGGTGATGGTAGCTATTATGCTTCCTCACCAATCAACAACCCAACGGGTCCGTCTTCAGGCACTACTCACATCGTACGTGGAGGTGCTTGGAATGACCAACAAATGGACTGCCGTGTAGAACACCGCATCGGAAGAAAACCCACGTCCACATCCGAACTCACTGGCTTCCGTCTTGCACTTTAGGAAAATGTAATAATTAGTAAAAAATGAAATAAAAGATTATGTTAAGAACAATTATCACCCTCGCAATCTTACTGAATGCAGTAGGATTATATGCCCAGAAACAGAATCCAAGGGGTATATACCACATGGTAAGTATCACAGGAAAGTACGGTACTGAAGCTGCTATGCTCGACCAATACAAGATTTGTACAGACACCATGACATGGATGCTGAGCGTTATAGAAGATAATTCAATCAATATACATGGCGAAAGGACAAATCGCCCATACTTTGAGTTAGGTGACAACGACCACATGGTGTTCAACTATACAGGCGAGGAGCCTGATGTAACCACTCCTACAATGACCCGCATTTTCAACTCGGATAAGAAAGGATTTTCCCTGAAATGGTGGAGCACATCGCGAGGCCATCGTGTCTTTCCTGAAAATGGATGGTGCACAGAGGAGTACAAGTCAAACAGCTTTTCCTCCTCAGGAAAAAAGATTTTCGATATGCTGTATAGCACTAAAACCAAAGGTAAGAAGGACGGACTGCAAGGCAGATGGAAAGTCATTGGTGCCATCAAGATGTCAGGCAGTAAGATTGTAGATGAGTGGCTGAAGAGCGGCAAATTGGATTTGAAAGATAACGATTATGTGCATTACTGGGACAAATATGCCATCATTGATGATCAGTATCTCTTCACAGCATATACCGATGCTATGCTAAAACAGGAACATCCCGGCAGCTATGGGTATCTACAAGAGTATAAAGTCAGCGATGAGAACAGGCAGACGGTTACTGTACAGTTGCTGACGAACGATAATACACAACCTGTGAAATACGTGTTCTATAGAATTAGTGATGACAGAATGATTGTCAAAGTTAAACATATACTCATTATAGACGACAGAAGTGATTGTTTATACGATGGATATGAAATCTGGGAAAAGACAGCAAGTAACACACCTCTCATCAAACTGCTTACTTCCACATCGACCTACAAGGACAAACCGAAGATAGAACCTAGGGGTCTGTACAGATATGTGGCAGGTGGCGAGCTTTGCCGCATCAGGGAAACGAGAGACTCAACCATCTTTGATGAGAAAACCAGACAGTGGAAAAGTTATATAGAACGGTACAGACTATGTACTGACACAATCAACTGGAATGTTGATATCAGCGACTTTAATCTCACTATTAATGGCCAGAAGTTAGAGGACATCCAACGCAAACAGATAAGAATAAATCAAACGCGGCGTAACCCCACTGGCGAAGGAGGTGTGTGATGTGTGTGACGGTAAGATTCCATACGATGCCGACCATCCACTTTATGGAACGTGGGAAGTAGAAGGGCGTGTGCTAAATCCTTCGGAAGCTAAAATAGACTCTATCATGAAAGGACTATGCACCGATTACATTTTCCCCTACATTAGAAATCGGCGAGTCTTTTATGCATTCACTCCGCAACATATGTACACAATGAAGTCAGAAGATTCGATGGTATTTATGGACAAGTTGGATTCCGACTGCAAAACCAAGCTTGTCACATGGGAACAATATTTTGAACAAGGGAAAGGAACTACGATTGTATATCTCAACTGGACTCTACACTGGATAGATACAAACACCCTTCTGATATGCCGCGACCATCAAGAGTTACGACTCTTCGCTCCAGAATGTCTTGTGCTGAAAAGAAAAGTCGGAGGCGAATCATTGATTAATGTCTTCATTCGAAAAGAGAATTGAATACACTATAGCCCTTAATCCTGAACCATTATGTTTGGAACCATCACCATATATGCCATCAAGTCCGCCATCTGTCTGGCGCTGCTGTACTTGCCCTACACATTGCTGATGCGGCGAGACACCTTTCATGCGTTCAATCGCGTCTTGCTGCTCAGCATTGTAGTCCTTTCGCTGGTGCTGCCGCTATTCAAGCCCCTCTCATTTCTCCCCCAAGGGGAGATGATTCCAAATCCTATCGAGAGTCTCGAAAAAAATTTACAACACTCTCTCACTTATAGAGTGGAGAGTGAGGAAGAGCTGACCCTCACTAATAACACTCCCTCCCCCAACCTCACCCAAGGGGGAGAGACCATTCGGATGGAAACGACCATAGTCACCTCCCCCTCGGGGGAGGTTGAGAGAGGGGCTGGTGAGCCTATTTGGCCCTCCATCCTTGTCCTAATATATATAATAGGTGTGGTGGTATGCATTGCCTGGAAGGCCTTCCAACTCGTTCGTTTGTATCGCTACATTCCCTCCAATTGCCTATGGAAAGATACGATTGACGGCATTCAGGTGTATGCCCACTTCGACGACGTATGCCCATTCAGTTGGATGAATACGGTTGTGATTGCAGACGAAGACTTCAAGAATAACCCCTCAGTGATGCAGCACGAGCGTGCACACATCCGCCTGCACCACTCATGGGACAACCTCTTCGTGTCCTTTGTCGAGGTGTTGCAGTGGTTCAATCCCTGCATCTGGATGCTCGACTATTCCCTGCGTGAAGTCCACGAGTATGAGGCAGATGCCAGTGTGTTGAGTCACGGAGTCACCCTTCAGAACTATCAGAGCTTATTAATTCGTTTTGCCAATGGTTTCAATCATAGTTTACTTAAAAAAAGAATCAAAATGATGATGAAAAAGAAATCAAATCGATGGAGCAGTACAAAAGCTTTGTATCTGCTCCCTGTGGCTGCAATAGCCCTTGCGGCATTCGCCACGCCTGAATTCACGGAAAAAGCAAATGCTGTCAGCGAAAGTGGACCTTCTATATCCTCCCTAAAGGAGGACGTTCAGCTCTCGCCCTTTAATGGAGAGGGAGCAGAGGAACCTTCTTCTATAGAGGAACAACCTATTGAAGCGCCTGTTAATGTTGCACCGGAAATAGAAGAAATTCCTGATATCAAGCCAGGCGACACCATCACTGGTACTGTGGTTGATGAGAACGGAGTGCCAATACAGATGGTAAGTATTGAAGAATTTGATGAAAACTGGAAGCATTTTGGCGCTACCGTAACTGATATCAATGGTCGTTTCTCCTACAAGATTCGTGACCTTGCTCATTTCCTGCGGATTACTACTTCAAGGTTCGAATCACTGAAACTCAAAGCAACATGTCCGACTTTGAACGTTGTCCTGAAGCCGGAACCAGGTCGAACCACACCTCCAGTCATTGCAACGGGTGTGGTGACGGATGAAGAAGGGAAACCATTGATATTTGCAACCATCATTGCACGCGATGAAAACGATGGACTCGTAGGATTAGTACAGCCTGATAAAAATGGCCATTTCTCTCTTAGGGCAATAAACCCTGCCCCTGTACACACCATGATAGTTAATTGTGTCAATCATATTACACAGACAATCAATTGGACTAATGAGCCAATGAATGAGCCGATGAAGATTGTCTTGAAGAAAGATCCGGCATATGAAGAACAACTCAAGAATAATGATACAAACTCCACACCAAAACTGGACCCTCGTGCTGTAGAAAAGGATATGTCAGAATTTCTTAAGCTATCTTCATACGATTTTACTAAAATGACATACGATGATCAATGTATTATACAAAGAGCTCTCACTCGAATGGCATCAAGTAAAATATCGAAAACAGTAGACGGTAAGATGGTCATTGATAAGAATGCAAAAGCCAGTGACATAAACATAGATGAGGAATTATTTAAGTTCATCAAAGATGCCAGTGAAGAGGGTTATTCTGTGCCAGAGACAAGTGAATAGAAAGATAGATTTTGAGTAAAATGCCAGAGCGATAGCATTCTGCACGAAGTGAATAATGCGATAGCAATGCCGTATGATTGCATAAGTTGAAATTACTGATTACAATTTCTGCGCTTGGTATGTTCAGCCGTTGTATTCAAGGAGTACAACGGCTGTACTTCTTGGTTACAAACCTTGGATTGCTTGAGTCCAGACACAAAAAGTCAGGTTGCACAAATTATCCAAAAAGGATAATCTTTTTTAGATAATTGTTTGTTCGTTTCATTAAAAGTTACCATTATAGGAAAGATGAATTCTGCTTTTTTGCTATTCGTATGATTGCAAAATACAAGATAAATGCCGAAAATAAGCATAAAAGTTGATTTTCTTGCTAAAAAATTGACAGAATCAACTTTTATGTTTACTTTTGCAACATATTATTAGACGAATAACAGAAAAGGAGGTATAGATATGAAGACAAACAAAATTATGGATGAGATTCGTAGTACAATCTCGCCTGAAATGAAAATGCAGATGGAGTTGTCTGTGGCGATTGCTAACAGAATTTACGAAATCCTCGAAGCGAAAGGAATGTCACAAAAGGATTTCGCTCGACTGATGGGTAAGACAGAGACAGAGGTGAGCCGTTGGTTATCGGGTACACATAATCTGACGATGGCCACAATATGCAAAATCTCAGCAGCATTAAATGCTGATGTAGTTAAAGTGGCAGAATACGAACTAGAACCTGCTTGTGCATAATAAACAATAATATTCATACAATTCGTGTTCAAGAAAAAAGAGAGTATGTCAGTATCATTGGCATACCCTCTTTATGAATAACTGAATGCAGAATTACAGTTTCTTAAACTCTGCATAGATGGCATCGGCCGCTGCCTGCATCTCTTCTGCAGGGAAACTCTTCTTTGGATTGCTGAACAGCATATCCTTCTCCGACTGCATAGGAATGAGGTGGATATGAGCATGAGGTACCTCAAGGCCGAGAACGGCTTCGCCTACCTTCACACAAGGGAAGGCCGTCTTGATAGCTTGCGCTACCTTCTTGGCAAATACTTGGAAACGGGCAATCTCATCGTCTTCCATATCGAAGATATAGTCTACCTCGCGGCGAGGAATGCATAGGGTGTGTCCCTTTACCAGCGGATTAATATCGAGGAATGCATAGAATTCATCATTCTCGGCACATTTGTAGCTGGGTATCTCGCCATTTGCTATCTTAGTGAAAATTGTAGCCATAGTGATAATCATTTACCATTTAACTATTTATCATTTACTATTTCAATTCTAGAATGGGTTAGACAGAAATGTTGAGAATCTCCAATTCAATCACGCCCTGAGGAATGGTGATTGTTGCCACATCACCCACTTTTTTGCCGAGCAGACCTTGCGCAATAGGAGTGGCAACGGAAATCTTTCCTTCGCTGAGGTTGGCTTCACTTTCGCTGACTAGCGTATAAGTCATTACCATACCGGTTCTCACGTTTTTCATTTCCACTTTCGAGAGAATCTGAACCACGTCGGTCTGTACCTTCGATGTATCAATAATTTTTGCATCAGCCAGCAGCGCTTTCAATTCTGCAATCTTTGTTTCCAGTTTGCCTTGGGCTTCTTTGGCTGCATCGTATTCTGCGTTCTCAGAGAGGTCACCTTTTTCGCGCGCTTCCTGAATCTGACGAATCACTTCGGGACGCTCCACCTCTTCTAAATGTTTGATTTCGGCTCTGATTTTATCATAGCCTTCTTGTGACATATAAGCCATATTCCTTAATTGTTTAAATCGTTTTTTAGTCTTAGTTATTGTTTGCGCAGAAAAATAATAAGAATTCCAACACTGAAGTATCGGAACCCTCTCATTTTCTTTTTGCGCTGCAAAGTTACGACATTTATTTTGAATGACCAAGTTTTTGTGCCATTAATTTCGATTTTGTGATGTTTTTGTTTCCCAAAATCAAGGTCAAGACCGCTCATCCAAAGACATCTTGCAAGACTTCAAGCGACTTAGGCTCCCTAAATCCGGAAAGATGAAGCATATAGTATTCGATGATCACCTCGAGGCATCGATGGCGCTGATGGCGATTCATACGGTAAAGATGCATGTTTTCGTAGTCCATATATAATAAATAAGGTATAGTCTGAGCTTCATCGGGTTTGAGGTAGTGCTGATGCTGGGGCTGACTTTCCAGATATTCACTGTTCATCAAGTCGTAGTAAAGAACGGCGTGGGGTTGCAGGGAATTTGGCAAACTGTGTTTGTCGATATTCGGGAACACACCGACAAAGCGGGTAAGTCTCATCAGAAAGACGAGATGAAAGTTTGCGTAGCCAGTTTCAGCGTAATCAAACCATTTCAAAGAATCTTCAATATACTGATAGAGCAAAGGGTTGGCAGCCTCTTCTTTTAATAAGTTGCTCAAACACTCTGATAAAAACATGACAATTGATGCTTTCACAGGATTGAAGTGTAGGGAGGTGAAAGTGTGATAGGGCTGGATCCCCCTTGCAGAAGTTATGCGATTCTGTCCATGAATGCTGCTCTCAAACTCAATCAAGCTGAGCGGCAAAATGACAGACGGAGTGACTCTGGTTGACTTGGACATGGAATGAGCAGCAGATGTTTTGGAAACCAGCTGACTTGAACCACTACGTTTCACATCAAACGACATTCGTCCGCGGCTATTCGTAAACATATCTACAATGTAGCCGTTTTCTCCATATTTTACCGTTCTAAGGACAATCCCTTTTAGCTTTTCCATGCAATTTTTCTTACTCAGCCTTCTTTCGCAGATGCAAATGTAGAAAAAAAATATGGAAAAAACGCAGAATATGAAAAAAAAATGCAAAAAAATTTTGTCAGTCAAAATAATGTGCGTACCTTTGCATCCGCAAATCGCGAAAGTGATTCTGCTTAGACGTAATGTCAGAGGCTGGTCCCTTCGTCTATCGGTTAGGACGAGAGATTTTCATTCTCTAAAGAGCAGTTCGATTCTGCTAGGGACTACTTCAAGTATTAAGAATTGAAAGAAGAGCTATTAATAAGCTCACAAAACAGTACAAAAAGAAACATAAATAATGGCAAATCACAAATCAACAATCAAGCGCATACGCCAGTCTGAAACTCGCAGACTGCACAACCGCTATTACGCAAAGACTATGCGTAATGCTCTCCGCAAACTTCGCGCTACAAAGGAGAAAGAGGCTGCTTTGGAACTTTATCCACAAGTACAAAAGATGTTAGACAAACTTGCAAAGAAGAATATTATTCATTGGAAGAAGGCTGCAAACCTCAAGTCGGGTGCAATGCTCTACATCTCTAAACTCTAAGTTAGAAACTCTTGGTTTAAATGCCATTAGAATATTAATAAGGTGTCTGTCTTGACACCTTATTTTATTATTATCAATTGTATTTTTACTCTTTCGAAGCTAATTTCGCTTTTAATACACCAAAGGTGTATTTCTTTTTAACTTTTTAGGCAGAATGTTTGCCCAATTCAATTCTTTTTCGTAAATTTGTACCGTAAAATGTGATTTAAACGAAATGGATGAATTGATTCAGGCAGGAACAGACTATTCTGCTAGTAATATCCAGGTCTTGGAAGGCTTGGAAGCAGTACGTAAACGTCCTGCAATGTATATTGGCGATATTAGCGAGAAAGGACTTCATCACTTGGTGTATGAAGTCGTTGATAACTCTATTGATGAAGCACTGGCAGGTTTTTGTACTCACATTGAAGTTACTATCAACGAAGATAATTCTATCACTGTCCAGGACAATGGACGTGGTATTCCTGTTGATTTGCATGAAAAAGAGCATCGTTCTGCCCTTGAAGTCGTAATGACTGTGCTTCATGCAGGAGGAAAGTTCGACAAAGGCTCTTACAAAGTATCAGGAGGTCTCCATGGTGTAGGTGTCAGTTGTGTGAATGCCCTCTCGACCAAGATGATTTCGCAAGTATTCCGTGATGGCAAGATCTACCAACAGGAATACTCATGTGGAAAGCCATTATATGACGTAAAGCAAGTAGGTACGACTGATTTGCGAGGCACGCGTCAGCAATTCTGGCCTGACGGCAGCATTTTCATCACACGTACCTATCGATATGAGATATTGGCCAACCGTATGCGTGAGCTTGCATATTTGAATGCAGGTATCACCATTACCCTGCAGGATATGCGTCTCGAAATGAACGCACAGGCAGGCTATGAAGGCATCCGTAAAGATGTATTCTATTCAGAAGGAGGACTGCGTGATTTCGTAAGATACATCGACTCTACACGTACACACCTCTTTGACGATATCATCTATCTCAACACAGAGAAGGGTGATACTCCGATTGAGGCAGCAATCATGTACAACACCTCATACTCTGAGAATATTCATTCATACGTCAACAACATCAATACTATAGAAGGAGGTACTCATCTTCAAGGATTTCGTACCGCCCTCACTCGAGTATTGAAGAAATATACATCAGACGACCAGAAACTGATGGATCGCCTGAACAAACAGAAGATAGAAATCAGTCCAGAAGACTTCCGCGAAGGACTGACAGCTGTCATTTCTGTAAAAGTAGCCGAACCGCAGTTCGAAGGACAGACCAAAACAAAGCTTGGCAACAACGAAGTGATGGGAGCTGTCAATTCAGCTGTAGGTGAAGCTCTGAGCAACTATCTTGAAGAACATCCAAAGGAGGCAAAACTCATTATCGACAAAGTAGTGCTTGCAGCCGAAGCCCGTATTGCTGCTCGTACGGCACGTGAGAAAGTGCAGCGCAAGAACCCAATGTCGGGAGGAGGACTTCCAGGCAAGCTTGCCGATTGCTCAGACAAAGATCCTGCAAACTGCGAGATGTTTATTGTTGAGGGAGATTCTGCAGGTGGTTCTGCCAAGCAAGGGCGTGACCGTCATTTCCAAGCCATCCTGCCTATCCGTGGTAAGATATTCAATGTGGAACGTGTGAAGTGGCATCAGGCATTCGATCATGAAGAGGTGAATAATATCATCAATGCTTTAGGTGTGCGGTTTGGAATTGACGAAAATGATAGCAAAGAAGCCAATTACGATAAATTGCGCTACTACAAGACTATCATCATGACTGATGCCGATGTCGATGGTTCACATATCGACACCCTGTTGCTCACACTCTTCTTCCGTTATATGCCCCAACTGATTAAGGACGGGCGGCTCTTCATTGCCACCCCACCACTCTATAAGTGTACGAAGGGTAAGATTAGTGAGTACTGCTATGACGAGCAGGCACGACTCCGCTTTGTGGATCAGTATGGTGATGGAAATCAGGATAGCATTAAGACCCAACGATACAAAGGTCTTGGTGAAATGAACCCAGAGCAATTGTGGGAAACAACCATGAACCCAGAAACACGTTTGCTGAAGCAAGTAACGATTGACGATGCAGCAGAAGCAGATTATATCTTCTCAATGTTGATGGGTGACGATGTTCCACCACGTCGTGAGTTCATAGAACGTAACGCGACATATGCAAATATAGACGCGTAAACGTGGCACAGCGTCAGGGATACCTGACAATTAAGAATAGAAACATTTCATTCAATTCTTACATATATTCTCGTGCCGACCAAAAAGAAGGGATTCTAACCGCGTCGGCACATCTTTCAAGTAAAAGAAAAAGGTCAGTCGTGAGATTGGCCTTTTTTGCATATTTGAAAGTTATAGTATCAAGCATCCGTGTTTTTCTGGGATGCTTTTTCCTTTAGGTAGGAAGGTGTATGCCGTATATATTCAAATCCCAAGCGGCAGTGAAGACAGTCCTTCGCATCGCAGTATCGAGTGGTGAGTTGCAATAATGCCTGGGATTCAGCAGCAGAACGACAATCTACACCTGCTTCACGCCAGGTTTCTATGATACTATTGCTTTCTGGTTTCAGCTGCTCAAGCAATTCTATTGCTTTTTGACACATTCTATCGTCAGCCTTGTAGCGGCCAAATGCAAAAACCAGTGGAACAACACTGTTGATGATAACCAAGTCTTTTGTCGCATTCGAAAGAGTTCGGTGGCCTTGCGGAACCTCTATGTCGGCAAAAGAATAATGACGTTGCCAATAATCACTGACTTGAACATCTAATAACTCCCTGATGGCATCTACCGTTGGTGCATTCACCATACGCGAAAAGTTTAACTGACCAGTATGGTACAGCATGGCAAGTTGAGCAATTCGCATATATGGAAAGCCTTGCGGACGCATCCGAGCGAATTTCCACAGAGACGGATTGATACTTTGCAAGCAGAATTTCTTGCTGAGATATGTATATTCTGCTTTTAATTTGTCATAGTAATTGGAAAGTGGTGTCCGTTTCTTTTGAAACTCATCATCCAAGAAGCCTGCCTGACCAAAGAAAATAGCTTCAATTTGGAACAAATCATCACGATGCTTATTGATGGCGCTCATTGAAATGGTCTTTGCCCATTGCTCAAAGGCATCACCATTCTTTCCAAAACCAAAATTGCGTGCAATGGTCACAAAAGCCGTGTGCTCCCAATCCAAATTGCATTGCTTACGCCGCTCCGTCAATAGTTCTGTGCGGTGCTCCAACCGCTCTACATACAAAGCTGATAGCCATGCTGTGATGGTGAGATGAGGCATCAAGTTCAAGTAGTTACGACAGCGAGGGTGGCGGTCGGACGAAAGGAGTTCTTCGTAGTTATTAGTTACGTAATCAGGAATTTCCAATTGCATTTGTGGAATAACATGCCCCTGCGAGGTTTTCACTTCGCAATCTATGGCAGAAACCACATGAAGTATTACATTGTCGTATGCCAAATCAGTATCATGATGATGATGGTACCAATCGCTCGATTTGAGATGTATTTCTACATTTCCGACCCATAACATTCCATCTATTTTCAGCTGGGCGCCAATGAAATCAGGACCAGCATCCGAGTTGTGCCGTCCCACACTGATAATATCTATATGTTTCCCGTCTGCTGTATGTAGTTGTCCGAGTGGGAATATGCGATGTTGCCATGCATAGTGAAGCATATATTCCATAAATGCTGCAGTTTGTTGCAAAGTTACTTAAAAATCTTTAAACTATCATCTATAAACTACAAACTTTTACTATCTTTGCAGAAAATTTTCTGATATATATGAAGATTGCATTAATTGGATATGGCAAGATGGGCAAAATGATTGAGCAGATTGCCCTCGGTCGTGGGCATGAAATTGTAAGCATCATCGACATTGATAATCAAGACGACTTTAATTCTCCAGCATTTCGCTCTGCTGATGTGGCGATTGAGTTTACGGCTCCACAAGTAGCTTACAACAACTATTTGAAAGCATGGGAGCAGAACGTGAAGGTGGTTTCTGGTAGTACTGGATGGTTGAAAGAACATGGCGACGAAGTTCGTAAGGCTTGCACAGAAGGCGGAAAGACCCTGTTTTGGGCATCAAACTTCAGTCTTGGTGTGGCTATTTTCTCTGCTGTCAACAAGTATTTGGCTCATATCATGAACGAATTCCCTGATTACGAAGTAAGCATGCGAGAAGTTCACCATATTCATAAACTCGATGCACCAAGTGGAACCGCTATCACTTTGGCAGAACAAATAAAAGAGAATATGCCTCGTATCGACGATGTAAAGATTGAATCTGTACGAGAAGGTGAGGTGCCGGGTATTCATAGCATCACTTACAACAGTGAAGCAGATCAGATTACGATCACTCACGATGCACATAATCGTAAAGGCTTTGCACTGGGTGCTGTACTTGCTGCTGAATACACGGCAAAGCATCAAGGCCTGTTGACCACAAGTGATCTTTTTCAGTTTTAAGGATTATTAACCGCATGTCATGTAGTCTTTATCGATGGATTGACGTCAAACATACAAAAAGAATCAACAGTTATGGTAAAATACAAGGGAACAAAACAAATAAGGGCAGAAAGAGCTAACGCTGAGAAAAATGAGAAGGCAGAGAAAAAGAAGAATTGGGTGTTGTTTATCATCGTCCTTGTTCTCTACCTTGCTTTCCTCTATTGGGTAGGCAGTTGGTGGGGACTAATTGTGGTTCCATTCATTTATGATGTCTATATTTCTAAGAAAATCAAATGGACTTGGTGGAAAAATCTGGAAAGCCCAGTAGGTCGTACCCTGATGAGCTGGGTCGATGCTTTGGTGTTTGCGCTAGTTGCTGTCTATTTTGTCAATCAGTTCTTCTTCCAGAATTACCAGATTCCAAGTAGCTCTTTGGAGAAATCACTCCTGACAGGCGATTATCTGTTGGTCAGCAAGTTAAGCTACGGCCCTCGCATTCCTCAGACACCTCTTACGATGCCACTTACTCAGCATACCCTTCCGGTCATTAATGCCAAGTCATATATTGAATGGCCTCATTGGGAGTACCGGCGTGTGAAAGGTCTTGGAAAGGTGGAATATGGTGATATTGTGGTATTCAACTATCCTGCCGGCGATACTGTAGCGGTAAATTATCCAAACGATTTCTACGAACTATGCTACATGTATGGAGTCGAGGCTTATCGTAATCAGGGGTTCGAGTTGCCAGCGATGAGTTCGCTGAATACTGAGCAGCAGATGAGAATGTTTGACGAATTATACCAAGTGGGCAAGAGAATCGTAGCACAGGACAAGTTCCGTTTTGGCGAAATCACCAGTCGTCCAGTAGATCGTCGTGAAAACTATGTAAAACGCTGTGTGGGTTTGCCAAATCAGAAATTGGAAATCAAGGATAAGATTATCTACATCGATGGCAAGGCGCAGAAGACTCCTACAGAAGCTCAGTTTAATTATTATATCTATGCGAAAGGAGAGCTGAACGATGAACTGCGTGATGAACTGCAAATCAGCGATGAGGCTTATGCACGCTGGAATGACCGTCCTGACCATCCATTTGAGGAGCATCGTATGGGTGTGCCACTCACGGAATCATCTAAGGCTGCTTTGCTAAGCCACACAGAACTCATTGATAGCATTGTTGAGATTATGGATACTAATTCCGGACATGTATATCCTCTCAATCACGACTATGGGTGGACACGCGATAACTACGGACCTATTTGGATTCCTGCCAAAGGGAAGAAACTTACACTCACAATGGACAACATTGCTGTTTACGACCGCCCTATCCGTGTGTATGAAGGTAATGACCTGAAAGTAGAGAATGGTAAAATCTTTATCAATGGGAAAGAGACCAAAGAATATACCTTCAAAATGGACTATTACTGGATGATGGGTGACAACCGTCATAACTCTGCCGACAGCCGCTATTGGGGTTTTGTTCCAGAGGACCACGTAGTGGGCAAGCCACTCTTTATTTGGCTGTCTATCTGTCCTGACAGCAATCCGGCATCATCGAAGATTCGTTGGAACAGATTGTTCAAGTGGGTAGATAATATTAAATAAGGTGTACACCTTTTAGAAAAAGCGGAGCCAATCTGATGACTGACTCCGCTTTTTTTCAGTTTATTATTCATTTAGCCTTTGTGTTGTTCACACCACTTACGTCCGTTTACAAAGGCTTCAATCCACGGTGTTACTTCATCGTGCTTGCGCTCTTCTAGATAGTGTCCCATCTGCCAAGGGAAGATGGCACGTTCCAAGTGAGGCATCATTGCAAGATGGCGGCCGTCTGCGGTGCAGATACCTGCAACATCGTAGTCGCTCCCATTCGGATTGGCTGGATAGCCATGATAGTTGTACTTAGCAACCACGTTGTATGCGCTCTCTGGCTCTGTCAGTTCAAATCGTCCTTCTCCATGAGCTACCCAAAGACCCAATTTGTTTCCACTTAATGAACCAAATAGAACAGACTCGTTTTGTGGAATGTCGAGCGTGAGGAATCCACTTTCAAACTTATGGCTTATATTGTGTCGCATACTGCCCTTTGCACCCAGCAGACCCAATTCCATCATCAACTGACATCCGTTACAGATACCCAGTGAGAGGGTGTCTTTGCGCGCATAGAACTTATCGAGTGCTGCTTTTGCCTTAGGATTGTAGAGGAATGCACCTGCCCAACCTTTCGCGCTTCCAAGTACGTCCGAGTTGGAGAATCCGCCACAGAACACAATCATCTGTATTTCATCCAATGTTTCACGTCCACTAACCAAGTCTGTCATCATCACGTCCTTCACATCGAAACCTGCCAAGTAGAGGCAATATGCCATTTCACGCTCTCCATTCGTACCTTTCTCACGAATGATGGCAGCTTTTGGACGTGTGGCAGAAGGTGCTGAATCACGATCAGGACTGATGCCATACTGTGCAAATGTACCTGTGAAATCGGCATTGAACTTATGCTGGATAGGCTGTTTCTTGTAGTTAGCGAAGCGCTCGTCTGCCATTCCGTTCATGCTCTGGAGGCAATCCAATTCGTGTGAAGTAGAGTACCACTCATCACGTAGTGCATCAATATCCAGTTCGTATGATGTTGAGGCTTTTGCATTCAGCACCAGTTTGCGCTCTGCAATAGGTGCTGCTATCTTAGCAAAACCAACTCCAGCATCGGCAAGGATACTTTCCACCTTATTAATATTATTAGTTGCGACCTGAATCACAACACCTGGGTTCTCTGCAAACAAGAGTTTGATGAGGTCTTTTTCGCCCAATTCATCGAGATTAACTTGCAATCCACCTTTTGTGTTGGCAAAACACATCTCGAGTAGACAAGTTACCAATCCGCCAGCGCTGATATCATGTCCTGCCAGCAACAGTTCTTCGTTCACCAGTTGTTGTACAGCCATGAAGGCATCACGGAAATACTCAGGATTTTGAACAGTTGGCACTTCGCTGCCAATTTTTCCTTGTGTCTGCGCAAACGCGCTTCCGCCTAACTTCAGTTCATCGAACGAGAAGTCGATATGATAGAGTACAGAATCAACATTTTGTACGACTGGAGACACCACCTTACGGATATCGCTTACCTCGCCACCACTGCTCACAATTACTGTTCCAGGACTGATGACCTTGGTTCCGTCAGGATATTTCTGAGTCATAGAGAGTGAATCCTTACCTGTAGGGACATTCACTTGCAGTGCACAGCAGAAATCGCTCAATGCCTTCACACCCTCGTAGAGACGGGCATCTTCGCCTTTCTGACTACGACACGGCCACATCCAATTGGCAGAGAGGCTTACGCTATCAAGTCCTTCTGCCAATGGTGCCCAAACGATATTGGTAAGTGACTCTGCAACAGAGAGTACACTACCTGCTGCAGGATCAGCGAGGCCTGCCTGTGGGGCGTGTCCGATAGCTGTTGCGATACCTGCCTTTCCACGATAGTCGAGTGCAACAACACCACAGTCACTCAATGGTAACTGTAGTTCACCTTGACACTGTTGGCGGGCTATCTTACCCGTCACAGAGCGGTCCACCTTGTTTGTCAGCCAATCCTTGCAGGCAACAGCCTCAAGACGGAGTACTTGCTTCAGATAATCGTTAAGGACATTGAGGTCGTTAGGATCTTTATACTCAACATCAGCATAGTGATGCTCAACGGTCTCATCGTGCATATAGGTCTTTGGCGAATGGCCAAACATTTGAGCCACTTCAAGGTCGAATGGTCGGATGCCATCACCTTGTTCGAACGAGAAGTGAGCATCGCCAGTTGTCTCTCCCACAACATAGAGTGGGGCACGCTCACGCTCAGCTATTTTCCTCACATGGTCGATATGCTTTTCGTCGATAAGCAGACCCATACGTTCCTGCGACTCATTGGCAATGATTTCCTTCGAACTCAGCGTTTGGTCACCAATCGGCAATTTCGTCATGTCAATCTTACCTCCACACTCCTCTACCAATTCGCTGAGACAGTTCACATGTCCTGCGCTACCATGATCGTGGATGGAGACAATAGGATTCACATCCTCCTCACACAATGCTCTGACGAGGTTGTTGGCACGCTTCTGCATCTCAGGATTGGCACGCTGAACAGCATTCAGTTCGATACCGCTCGAGTAACGACCTGTATCAACTGAACTGACGCTTCCTCCACCCAATCCGATGCGATAGTTGTCGCCACCTACCACTACTATCTTGTTGCCTTTCTGTGGTTCGCCCTTTAGACAGTCGCGCTTGGTTCCGTAGCCCACACCGCCTGCCAGCATGATGACCTTGTCGTAGCCATATTGTGGTTCGCCTTTTTGCTTTTCCTGATGCTCAAATGTCAGCACAGAACCGCAGATGAGCGGTTGGCCAAACTTATTTCCAAAATCGCTTGCGCCGTTCGATGCCTTTATCAGTATCTGCTCAGGTGTCTGATAGAGCCAATGACGCGGATGCTCTCCATGTCGATAGCTGGTCATATAGACAGCAGTTCCTGCGATTGGCCACGAACCTGTTCCGCCACCCATACGGTCACGGATTTCGCCACCAGTACCTGTGGCTGCACCATTGAATGGTTCCACTGTGGTTGGGAAGTTGTGGGTCTCAGCCTTCAGTGATATGACTGACTCGATGTCCTTCGTTTGGAAATAGTCGCTGGTGCTGTGGTCCTTAGGTGCAAATTGCTCTACAATAGGGCCTTGCGCAAATGCGACATTATCTTTGTAGGCAGAGATTATCTTGTTGGGATTCTCCTGCGTTGTTTTCTTAATCATTTGGAACAGGCTGCTCTCCTTCTCCTTTCCGTCAATGATGAAAGTACCTCCGAAAATCTTGTGGCGACAGTGTTCCGAATTGATCTGCGCAAAACCGAATACCTCGGAGTCGGTAAGCTTACGTCCCAACTGACCTTCTACCTTGTGCAGGTAGTCGATTTCCTCAGGACTCAGTGCCAAGCCCTCTTGCTCATTGTATTCCTCCAGGTTGTCAATGTGCTGGATGGCGGCAGGTTCGATGTTGACTGTAAAAATCTGCTGGTTCAGTTCCTCATACCTGCGTTGCAACATTGGATCGATGTCAGCGTCCTTGTCAATGGGGAAGAACTCCTCAATACGCTCAATACCTGTCATACCCATGTTCTGGGTAATCTCCACAGCATTGGTACTCCAAGGGGTAATCATCTCACGCCGGGGACCTGCAAACAGTCCGCCAATCGTCTGCTCGTCGCGCTTCTTTGCGCCACTGAAAAGCCACTGAAGGGCATCTGTCTCCTTTGAGCTGATTTCATGGTTCATGCTGACGGCGATGATGCTGTTCTGCGGCGTAATGAAAAAGTAAATCATTGTTTCTTATTGATAAGTTCTATATTTAGTTGACAATACTGCGGCTAAGCGAGAGCAATTAAGCTTGTTTAAAATGTAAAGTGCAAGCAGTCTCGCGGCGTTCACGCCGCAAAGTTACAAAAAAAATTTTAATTAAGAATTAAAAACATCAAATTATACTAGAAATGCAGGTGTTTTGCCTGCTTTTTCCCGAATGATGATAAAAGTGGTGTTTTCTTTGGTAGTATCAAATTATTTCCCTATCTTTGCACAAACTAAACCTAAATAATATAAACGAAAGATGAAGAAAGGATTCCTATATTTCATTTGTATGGTTTCGGCTATGGGTGGCCTCCTCTTTGGCTACGACTGGGTAGTGATTGGTGGTGCAAAGCCGTTCTATGAACTCTATTTCGGCATCAGCGAGTCGCCTCTGATGCAAGGTGTAGCTATGACGACAGCTTTGATAGGCTGTCTGGTTGGAGCAATGGTCGCAGGTTCAGCTGCTGATAGGTATGGCCGCAAACCGCTGCTGATGCTGGCTGCGGTACTCTTCACGGTTTCTGCGATAGCCACAGGACTGTTCAACGACTTCACAATGTTCAACATTGCGCGTTTCGTTGGCGGTGTAGGCATCGGAGTGGCTTCAGCCCTTTCGCCCATGTATATTGCAGAGGTAAGTCCTGCAGAGATTCGCGGACGGATGGTAAGCCTGAACCAGATGACCATTGTCCTGGGTATTCTGGCAGCGCAGGTCGTGAATCTGTTACTGGCCCGAGATACGAATGTTGTTGAAAATCAAGTCTGGAATGTGGATTGGGGTTGGAGATGGATGTTTTGGGCAGAAACACTGCCTGCTGCGCTGTTTTTGTTGATGAGTTTCTTTATTCCAGAATCGCCTGTCTATTTAAAAATGAAAGCCGCCACAGAGTCGCAGCGTACAAAGCAAGAGGCAGGGCTTAAGGAACTCTTCCAAAATAAATACGGAAAAGTGTTGCTGTTAGGTTTGGTGATTGCCGTGTTCCAGCAGTGGTGTGGAACAAACGTGATTTTCAATTATGCGCAGGAGGTTTTCGTAGGCGCAGGCTTCGATGTCGACGGAATGTTTATCAATATTGTCATTACAGGAATAGCCAATGTGGTATTCACCTTTGTTGCACTTTATACGATTGAGAAATGGGGCCGCAGGACGCTGATGCTGATAGGAGCAGGTGGATTGGGAATCATCTACCTCACTTTAGGCACATGTTACTTTATAGGCATGACGGGCTTCTTGATGGTTGCATTAGTAGTGTCGGCAATCTCTGTGTATGCGATGACTTTAGGTCCTGTCACTTGGACGCTCCTTGCAGAGATATTCCCACACCGCATCCGTGGTGTGGCTATGGCTACGTGTACCTTTGCCCTCTGGGTGGGTTGCTGTACGCTGACCTTCTCTTTCCCTCCGATGAATGCCGCATTAGGTAGCAGCGGTTCGTTCTGGATTTACAGTGCCATCTGCTGCTGCGCATTCATCTTCTTATGGAAGCGTTGTCCAGAGACAAAGGGAAAATCATTGGAACAACTTGAAGACGAGTTAGTAGGATGAGATAATTGTTGCTACTACGCCAGTTTCGAGTAAGTACTGAAACTCCGCAGAGTTAGTAACTAACTCAAAAGTGGTATTTTTAGCCCCCCAAACCGACAATATTAACGCGCAATAAAAATATACTAAAAATCTATGGTAAAAGCATGGAGAGAGTTGGTGACGATACCGACATACGAAATCGGAAAGCCCGAGAAGAATCCGATATTTCTGGAGAAACGCGTCTATCAGGGTTCGAGCGGCGTGGTCTATCCCTATCCAGTCGTCGAATCGATTTCGGACGAGAAAGTTGATAAGCAATGGCTTGCCGTCTGGCTGGAGAACGAGTACATCAAGGTGATGATACTGCCAGAGTTGGGCGGACGTGTGCAGATGGCGTACGACAAGATTAAGCAGCGCCACTTCGTGTATTATAACCACGTCATCAAACCAGCGCTTGTAGGACTGACAGGTCCCTGGATTTCGGGCGGTATCGAGTTCAACTGGCCCCAGCACCATCGTCCCTCCACTTATTTGCCCATTGATTGTGACATCGTGGAGAATGAGGACGGCTCGGTGACAGTATGGGTGAACGAGATGGAGCGTATGTTCCACCAAAAGGGTATGGCTGGCTTCACGCTGCGTCCAGGTTGTGCCTATCTGGAAATACAGGGCCGCGTGTCGAACCGCACTCCGTTGCCGCAGACTTTTCTTTGGTGGGCCAACCCCGCTGTTGAGGTAAATGATGCCTATCAGAGTGTTTTCCCGCCCGATGTGAATGCAGTCTTTGATCACGGCAAGCGTGCTGTCTCATCATTCCCCATTGCTACGGGCACCTATTATAAAATGGACTACTCGGCAGGTGTGGATATCTCGAACTACAAGAATATCTACGTGCCTACGAGTTATATGGCCGTCAATTCGAAGTATGACTTTGAAGGTGGTTATGAAAACGATACCAAAGGGGGTATGCTACATGTGGCCTCACACCACTTCTCTCCAGGTAAGAAGCAGTGGACCTGGGGTAATGGTGACTTCGGACGTGCTTGGGACCGCAATCTGACGGATAAGGGATCCTCCCCCTTGCCCCTCCCTAAAGGGCAGGGAGTAGATACTTCGGAAGTTGGAGAAACGAATATACAAGGTAGTTACGCCCCTCCATTACAGGGAGGGGATGGGTCTCGTTTTCGCCCCTATATCGAACTGATGGCTGGAGTCTATACTGAGAATCAGCCCGATTTCACGTGGCTGATGCCATACGAGGAGAAACAGTTTGTGCAGTACTTCATGCCTTATCGTGAACTGGGTATTGTTAAGCAAGCCTCGAAGGATTTCGTGATGAATATCGAGGAAATAGCAGACAGCGAGATACAGTTCAAGATTCTGGCTACCAGCAGGAAGACAGTGAGAGTTGTACTCGACGGAGAAGACGGAATAGCGTATTATAATAAGGTAGTCACACTGAGTCCTGAAGAGGTGCTGGTTGAGACGGTAGAGACGGGTAAGGAGCACCTTGACGGCCTTCGATTGACCATTGAAAGGGTAGAGAATAAGAGAATCAGCCCATTGCTTTGCTGGTGTGCCGAACCCGATGAAATCCGTCCGATACCCGATGCTGCTGAGGCAGCTCTCTCGCCTCAAGATACGAAGACCGTCGATCAACTCTACCTGACAGGTCTCCATCTTGAACAGTACCGCCATGCTACGTGGTCGGCACTCGACTACTATGAGGAAGCCTTGCGCCGCGATCCATTAGATTATCGCTGTAACATGCAGATGGGTCTCTGGTATCTGCGCCGAGCCCGTTTCGAAAAAGCAAAAGCCTACTTACAGACCGCTGTCAAGGTACAGAAGAAACGTAATCCCAATCCTTACGACGGTGAGCCGCTGTTCTATCTGGGGGTCGTGAATAAATACCTAGGAAAGCCCCAGTCTGCGTATGACTGTTTTTGGAAGTCTACGTGGAACAAGGCATGGGCAGATGCTGGCTTCTATGAGGCAGCCTGTATCAGTATGGCAGACGAACGCTGGGAGGATGCGCTTTCCGAGTTGGAACGTGCGCTGATAAGCAACAGCCACAACCATCAGGCTTGTGCCTTGAAAGCAGTCGCACTGCGCAAACTGCAGCGGAACGACGAGGCCCTGGACTGGATACAGCAGTCGTACACCATCGACCACTTTAACTACCTGTGTATGGTTGAGGAACATCTGCTGACCGACAGCGATGAGCCTTTGGAGCGTATGGTGAAACTGATGCATGGCAATATCTATAACTATCACGAGATAGCCCTCGACTATATGCATGCTGACCTTCAAGATGAAGCAAAATTGGTATTACAGATAGCCATCGGGCATCATGTGGAAGAGTCTCCGCTTACCTATTATTATATGGCTTTCCTCAGCAACACACCGCAGTCTATGGAGTATAGGCAGAAGGCAGTACAGGTTAGTCCCGACTATTGCTTCCCCAATCGCTTGGAAGATGCATATATCCTGCAGAACCTCATGTTGTTACCGTTCGACGATGATGCCCGTGCTCCTTATTATCTCGGCTGTCTCTACTACGACAAGCGTCAGTACGACCTTGCTATTAATAATTGGGAGCTGTCGGCTAAGCTCGACCCAAAGTTTCCTACCGTATGGCGCAATCTGGCTCTGGCGCGCTTTAACAAGCAGAACCGTCAAGAAGAGGCACTCGAATATATGGAGAAAGCCTTCCATTTGGATCAGACCGACAGCCGAATCCTCATGGAGTTAGACCAGCTCTATAAGCGTATGCATCGCCCACATGCCGAACGGCTGGCATTCCTGCAGCAATATCCGCAACTGATAGCACGGCGCGACGACCTTGTGCTCGAAGAAATCACTCTTCTGAATCAGTTGGGTAGATACGAAGAGGCAATGAAGAAACTCGATTCCCACATCTTCCATCCATGGGAAGGTGGTGAAGGTAAAGTGCCGGCGCAGTATCAGATTTGTCGTGTTGAACTGGCCAAGAAGGCAATTGCCAGTAAGGATTACGACCATGCTATCCAGCTCTTAAACGAATGCCTGGTATATCCGCACCACCTTGGTGAAGGTAAGCTCTATGGCGCTCAGGAAAACGACTTCTATTACCTGCTGGGGATTGCATACGATGCTTCGGGTCAAAAAGAGAAGGCCCATAATTGTTGGGAAGAGGCAACGAAAGGTCCGCAAGAACCTGCTGCCGCTATATACTACAATGATGCCAAACCCGACAAGATTTTCTATCAAGGTATGGCTCTCCACAAATTAGGTAGAGAGGATGAGGCTCACGGACGATTCTATAAGCTCATCAATTATGGCAAGCAGCACATCTTCGAGAAACAAGTGATGGATTATTTCGCTGTATCGCTACCCGATCTGCTTATCTGGGAGGATTCGCTCGACACGAAAAACCTCATACACTGCAAGTATATGCTCGCTCTTGGCTACTATGGTATGGGCGACAGGGAGAAAGCCATGAGATATCTTGCTGATGTGGAAGCACTGGACAATAATCATCAAGGCATCCAGCAGTTACGCACACTTTCTTTGGTTTCTACAAAAATATAATCCCAATTCGGTCATTATAACAAATACATCTTGTATTTCTCTACACTCTACACACCCAACTCTAAACTTTTAGATATAGGTGTTCAAAATTTGAATCGATTCGTTCGTTCGATCGAATCGATTCAACTCATCAATTGAATCGATTCATATTTCTGACAGTATCAATTGCATGACTTTACTCCCTATTCTACTTCCATTTTTACTTCTTTTCTCAACTCCAGCGAAAGTTGGTTTTTTATTACCAAAGACACAGGTTTCAACTAGTGATCCGGATTTAGCCGGGGTATAAGCCCCCGTTTGTTGTGCACAGATTATATTCTAGTCTTGACGGGGCGGAATAATATAACAATAATTCGCCCCTATCAGGGCTGTGGTCATTCAGAAGGTCTTAGCGTTCAAGTCAGGAGTGCTGCAAGATAGATGATTCATTTACGCCAAATACTATATGATTACGTCAAAAAAAATATTCAATTTTTTTACGTACAAAAATCATGCCTGTAGCACTTTACAAGCATGATTTTTTTTCATTTTTCTTGAATTTTCGGTGAACTACTGGTGAACTCACTTTTTCATTTTTTCTCAATTTATCCATTGTCGTTTCATTGTTTTATATTATATTTGCAGCCGAGAAGAAAAAAATTACATAATCAAATAATTATGAAAGCGAAACATTTTAAACTCATTTGTAAGGCATTCCTTAGCTTAGTATTTGTCTTTCTTCCCATTAGCAACTCTGCCCAGCAGAAAAGACCTGTATGGAAATATGATTTTTTAGACCGATGGACCATCAAGGGAGATTCGATTTATGGTCGTGGTTCTTACTTTATATATCAAAGCAAAGGTACAATAGAAATCGAAAGAAAGGAATATACTGCAATTGAAATAGAACGAGAAGCTATACCAACAACCAAATCAAGGAGAAGTGCCAGGAAGAATACCATTTACTATCATTTGGCTATCCGCTATGATAATGGCAGAATCCTTGCAAACTATCAGGATTACATGAATTATCTTTCAGGTGGGTTATGTTTTGGTGACCCTTCGTACATTCCATACCATCAAACAGATGACAGCGAGATTATCCTCTATGATTTCAATATGGAAGTTGGTGACAGGTATCGACATGTTGATGGGTATGATGATGTTTATGTAACAGCAACAGACAGTATTAGTCTGACTGACGGAAAGCATAAAAGGCTTATACTCAATAATGGGCTGGTGCTGATTGAAGGTATCGGCTGCATCAACTCACCGGGCATGCTTTTCGACTATCTTAATCCATCACCGAATGTCAAGCATTGGATTTGCGATTTAGCATTATATGTTGATAATGTGAATGAGTATGGTGATTGGTGGTCAGCATCTCCCATATACGAATACACTAATCCACTGATAGCAGATAGAACTGTGGGAATTGAGGAAAATGTAAAAATTGAAAAATTAAAAAAAGAAAGAGCAATATTCAACCTGCAAGGTCAGCGCATCAATAGGTTGCAGAAAGGACTGAATATCGTGGATGGAAAGAAAATCATGGTCAAGTGATAGAGACAGAAATGAGATGTTAAGGGAATCAATACAGGACAATAGGCAAGACATAAAAGTAGAAACAAACAATATTTAAAGAAATGGGAAAGAAAAGTATTATTATCATTTCGTGCTTGCTGATGTTCATGACAATGAACGTGCAGGCAGTGGATGTATTAGACGTAACTGTCTATCGGGTTTATCACATCTATACAGGGGCGGCAACACAATCGGATGCATTCTTCATGGCATATTCAACAAGAAATACGATAGAGAAGGACGGCAAGAATTATTGTGTTTATGAGCTGTCCGCCGTTCCTTCCTACTGCACTGAAATGCCACGGACCTTGCTCTATCGTCAGGACGGCAAAAGGATTTACCGCTATGACGAGACCCGACAGACAGATGTGCTGATGTTCGACTTTTCGCTCGAAACAGGCGATGTCTTCACTACATCTCAAGGGAAACAGATGGAAGTAGTAGGCGTAAGCGACTGCAAGGAATATATGTATGATTGGCTTTTGTGGGACTATCAGGAAAATGAGGACGTAATGTTTAATTGGAATGACTATCCAGAAAAGAAGCTGCTTCTAAGAGATTGCGACAATGCCGCTATTGAAGACGTATGGATAGAGGGAGTGGGGTCGTTACACACTGGCATTCTACCGCCAGAATTCATTTCGAATGCAGAAGACTGCTCTTTGGATTTTTGCGATATGGGTAATTGTTGGGCAGCATTCTTCGCTCAAAACACGCCACACTACAAATCCACACAATCAGTTCCGTTTGGTGGATTAGACCCTGAACAACCTAAATATCGCAACTATTCATTCTCTGGCGATACTTTGGTTATCAGTGGCTGTGAAGTAATGGGGGGCTATCGTTTCATTACATCTTGTTTTATCCATGACAACATCGTTGAACTTTCTACCTATCCACTCCTCTTATATGGATATGACGTCATTCCTGACCGTGGCCTCTGGGAGTATGAGATTAAGATTCCAGGGTTCCTGCCAGGCGAATATACCATCATGGCAGGTGGACAGAAACTGGCCTCCGTTGTTTGTGTTGCTACATCTATCAACACCCTGCAAGATACCGCCAAATATCCACATTCTCTTTATGACCTAAACGGTCAGCGCATCAATGGGTTGCAGAAGGGATTGAATATCGTGGATGGGAAGAAGATCATGGTGAGATAATGGCTTAGTAGGGGGTAATGGTTATCGGTTATTGGTTATTGGTTATTGAGGTTAATAGTTAAGGATAAAAGCACCCACACTAACCCTCCCGAGGGAGGGAACTTGGAAGGACTTATGGATAAAAACAATATACAAGCAAGTGGTGCTGGCTGAAAGGTTGGTACCACTTGTGGTTATAATAATGTAGCAAAGACGATAGGCAGATGAGAGTTTGTTCCCACGCTGGGAATGAGATGTTCCCAAGGTGGGAATGAAGCGTTCCCACGCTGGGAATAAAAAGGTTGCTACTGCCTGTTTAAGAAGTTATCGGCATATAGTCTCGGTAGTTATATGCTTCGCATGAAGTTAACGAGCTTTGCTTATGGACGTTAGCTGTTAGACTTTAGATTACTAAGCCATTAAGCTAAAAACTCAATAACCATTAACCCATAACCTATAACCATTATCCTCTCCCCATAGAGGGGGAGATGTCCGTAGGGCAGCGGGCTTCTCTTACCTCTTATGACTTCCGTTATTTTGCAAGGCTGACGTATCAAAGATACGTAAGATTTGAGAAAGTACAGGGCGATGTGTTCGATTCTCCCTAATAAATTTGGTGCTTCGCTTTATTTGTGTTATTTTTGCAGACGCAAAGGAAATACAGGGATAAAATGAAGGTTAACTATATGAAAGGAATTACTAAAATTGTGGCTATTTCAACGTTGATGCTTACAGCTTGTACGTCGCCTAAGAACGAAGCTGTGGAAGATAACTTCGAGTATGCTAACGAACGTTTTGCGGATTTGCAGATGTTGCGTTACAAGGTAGAGGGTTTTGAGAACCTGAGTTTGAACCAGAAGTTGCTCATTTATTACTTGAGCGAGGCTGCGATGTATGGTCGCGACATCTTGTACGACCAGAACGGCAAGTATAACCTGCGTATCCGTGAAATACTTGAAACGATCTATCAGTCGGAAGATGTGGATCGTGAGAGCGAGGATTTCAAGGCAATGGAGGTGTATCTGAAACGTGTGTGGTTCTCGAACGGTATTCATCATCACTATGCCTCGGATAAGTTTGAACCAGGATTTGGTGAGCAGTGGTTCCGCCAGCAATGGGAGAAATGTGCTACTCCGGAGTTGGCTGCTGCCATCGATATGGATGAAATATGCAAGGTGATGTTTGATTTCTCTGTGATGCGCAAACGTGTGAATCTGGCTCAAGGTGTGGATCTGCTCCAGACATCTGCCAGCAACTACTATGAGGGTGTGACGCAGGAAGAAGCAGAGAAGTTTTATGAGAACATGAAAGCCAACTGGCCCGACCCCGAGCATCCTGTGATGTTCGGAATGAATAGCCGTCTGGTGAAGGGTGCTGATGGAAAGATTGTGGAGAAACGCTGGACGACCAACTCGCTTTATGGTGCGGCAATTACCAAGATTGTCGAATGTCTGCAGCAGGCACGTCCCTATGCAGAGGACGAGCAGCAGCAGCAAACGATTGACAAACTGATTGAGTACTACAATACAGGCGATTTGAAGGCATTTGATGATTATAGCGTTTTGTGGCTTACAAACACAGAGCCGCTGGTGGATTTTGTGAATGGATTCATCGAGTGCTATGGCGACCCATTGGGACTGAAATGTTCGTGGGAGTCGATTGTCAACTTCAAGGATTTGGAGGCGACCAAGCGTACGGAGTGCCTCAGCCAGAATGCACAATGGTTTGAAGACCATTCTCCTGTCGATGCCCAGTTTAAGAAGGAAAAGGTTAAAGGCATCTCTGCGAAGGTCATTACTGCTGCTATCATTGGTGGTGACCTCTATCCTTCGACTGCTATCGGCATCAACTTGCCAAATTCTGACTGGGTGCGTAAGGAGCACGGAAGTAAGTCGGTAACGATTGGCAACTTTACGCATGCCTACAACAAGGCTGCAGGAAGCGGTTTGCGTCAGGAGTTCTGCTATTCACAAGAAGAAGTTGACTTGATTGGTCAATATGGTGACGTGACTGATGACCTGCATACCGACCTTCACGAATGTCTCGGACACGGTTCGGGTAAGTTGCTTCCTGGTGTCGATGGTGATAGCCTGAAGGCATACGGTTCAACCATTGAGGAAGCACGTGCCGACCTCTTTGCCCTTTATTACTTGGCTGACCAGAAACTGGTAGACTTGGGTCTGACTCCCAATCTCGATGCATATAAGTCGGAGTACTACACCTATATGATGAATGGATTGATGACTCAGCTGGTACGTATTCAGCTGGGCAAGGATGTGGAAGAAGCCCACATGCGCAACCGTTCGCTTATTGCTCATTGGTGCTTAGAGAAGGGTGAGGCTGATAAGGTGGTAGAGTTGGTGAAGAAAGATGGCAAGACGTATGTCAAGATAAACGACTACGAGAAGTTGCGCACACTCTTCGGGCAGTTGCTGGCTGAGATACAGCGCATTAAGAGTACAGGCGACTATGAGGGAGCGAAAGCATTGGTTGAGCAATATGGAGTGAAGATAGACCCTGCGTTGCACAAGGAAGTGCTGAGCCGTTACAACAAGCTCGACTTGGCGCCCTACAAAGGATTCATTAATCCTGTGTATACGTTAGTGAAAGATAAAGATGGAAATATCATTGATGTGACAGTAGACTATACAGAGACGTATGCCCACCAGATGCTCAGATACAGCAAAGACTACCGTACACTCCCTCTTGTCAACAATTAAGGAGGATCTGCACGCCAACATGAATGGGGTAGCATCGGCTGCTATGCGACAAACAGCTGACTACCGCGTGAACTGGGGAGTGGAGTTGCCAAGACTTCAAGCATTGGCAGCTGAGTATGGAAAGAACCATGATTTGGCACAAGCACTGTGGAAAGAGTCTGTGAGAGAGTGCAAGATATTGGCGGCAATGGTTCAGCCGGTAGAGACTTTCGACGAGGAGTTGGCAGAAATATGGATAGAAAACATCCACACAGCTGAGATGGCACAGATAGCCAGTCTCTATCTCTTCCAGTATCTTCCTTACGCCGCAGAGATGGCGTTTCGCGAAATAGCATCAGACGACGAGATGAGACAGGTATGTGGATTCTGTACCATTTATCACATAGTGCGCAGGCATGAGTTGCAGGAACGGTCGATTGATGAGTTGTACGATCAGGCACTCTCAGTAGCTGACAGCCCGCACATGCAGGTCAGACGATTGGCAAACAATTTGGTAGCATTGTTGGACGAGAAGTATGGCAGATAGTAAACAGCAGAATGAAGCACGACGGATACTGCAAGAGTACATCAAACTGAGAAGTCTTCGAAACACACCTGAGCGTAAGGCTGTGTTGGAGGCAATTTTTGCTGTGCCTGGACCCTTCACTGTCGATATCATTAAGGAATACCTCGATACTGTGTATCCAGTGTCTCGGGCGACAGTCTACAATAATTTGGAACTGTTTTTCCAAGCAGGCATCATCGTCAAACGTACGATGGGTTCGAAAGGACAGGAATTTGAGGTTTGTGTCATGACGCTAACGCACCACAACTTATGCTGCACGAACTGTCAGCAGATGTTCGAGTTCAAAGATGCAAGCATCATGCGATTCTTTGAGGAAAAGAAATACAAAAAATTCAAGATGACCAATTGCGCAGTGATGATTTATGGTATCTGTTCAAAGTGTCAGGCGAGGATAGCCCGTGAGAAACGTAAGCAGGTTAAGTTGGAAGAAAAGAAGTTGTTGCTCGCATACAAGAAAGAAACTGAGCAGAAGAGGAAAGCGGAACAAAGAAAGGCAGAACTGAAGAGGATTGCAGACCCCAAGCAGCAGCAAGATAAGTCAATCAAGAAGATAACTGAATAAAAAAAATAAGAAACAATGAAAGTAGATGTTCTATTAGGTCTCCAATGGGGAGACGAAGGAAAAGGAAAAGTAGTAGATGTATTAACTCCTAAATACGATGTGGTGGCTCGATTCCAGGGAGGTCCGAATGCTGGACATACCCTTGAGTTTGAGGGACAGAAGTATGTGCTTCGCTCCATCCCGTCTGGTATTTTCCAAGGCGACAAGGTAAATATCATTGGTAACGGTGTGGTATTGGCTCCAGACCTCTTTATGGACGAGGCAAAAGAGTTGGAGAAGTCGGGACACGAACTGCGCAGCCGCCTCCACATTTCTAAGAAGGCACACCTCATCATGCCGACTCATCGTCTGCTCGATGCTGCTTATGAGGCAGCCAAAGGTAAGAACAAGGTAGGTACAACAGGTAAGGGAATCGGCCCAACTTATACAGATAAAATCAGCCGCAACGGTCTGCGTGTGGGTGATATCCTCGATAATTTCCAAGAGAAGTATGCCGCACATAAAGCTCGCCACGAGGAGATGCTGCGCTCCCTTAACTATACTGACTACGATATTACCGACATCGAGAAGCACTGGATGGAGGGTATTGACTATATGCGTCAGTTTGAACTTGTGGACAGCGAGCATGAAGTGAATCGTCTGCTGAAGGAAGGTAAGTCAATACTTTGTGAAGGGGCGCAAGGCACGATGCTTGATGTGGACTTCGGCTCGTATCCGTTTGTCACTTCTAGCAACACCATCTGCGCAGGAGCCTGCACTGGATTAGGATTAGGCCCGAACAAGATAGGTGAAGTGTATGGTATCATCAAGGCCTATTGTACACGTGTGGGAGCAGGTCCTTTCCCTACAGAACTCTTCGATGAGACGGGCAATCAGATTCGTGCTATCGGTCATGAATATGGTGCAGTGACAGGTCGTGAGCGTCGTTGTGGTTGGATTGATTTAGTAGCACTTAAGTATGCTATCATGGTGAATGGAGTTACCAAACTCATCATGATGAAGAGCGATGTACTTGATGGTTTCGAAACTATCAAGGCTTGTGTGGCGTATAACCAGCGGGGACACATCATTGATTTCTTCCCATACGACATCAGCCAAGACATAGAGCCTGTTTATGTAGAGATGCCTGGATGGAAACAAGACCTGAGTAAGTGTACGACAGAAGCCGAATTCCCACAGGCCTTCAAGGACTATATTGAGTTCCTCGAGCAGCAATTAGAAACTCCGATTGCTATTATCTCAGTAGGTCCTGACCGCGAACAGACCATAGAAAGAGGCTGATGAAACAGCGCGTCATAGCACCACGTACGTTATGCCCATGTACGATTGAACTACCTCCCTCAAAGAGCATAGCCAATCGTGTACTTGTTTTGTCTGCACTCAATGGAATTGCTCCACAGCAAGTATTACGACAACCCGTTAACACTTTGTGCGACGACATTCGAGTGATGGTGCAATTGCTCCAGTCTGTACTCTCAGGTATAGATACAAAGGCTGATGAAGTATTAGATGTGGGTGCAGCAGGAACAGCTATGCGTTTTGCTACGGCCTTCCTTGCGGCACAAGACGGGTGCTTTACCATTACTGGTACGGAGCGACTGCAGCAACGTCCTATCGGTATTCTTGTTGATGCATTGCGCCAATTAGGTGCACATATCGACTATCTGGGAAAGGAGGGCTATCCTCCGCTTCGCATCATTGGCAATTCAAAGATGGAGGGGGGAGTGGTTACTCTTGATGGAGGTGTCAGTTCTCAGTTTATCTCTGCCCTACTGATGATTGCCCCTAAAATGCGAGAAGGTCTCATCCTTCATCTGCAAGGTCAGTTGGTGTCAACACCTTATTTATATATAACGATGCAACTTATGCGCCAATTTGGAGCGCAAGTGGCGTGGACAGACGAGCGGACTATTTGCATCCAGCACGGCTACAACCACTTGATAACAGATATTCCCCTCATTGAGTCGGACTGGACATCAGCGTCGTATTGGTATGAGATTGCTGCAATATCCGGAGGAGAGTGGTCAGTCAGTCAGGTTCGCACCCTTTGTGCCGATTCGCTACAAGGCGATAGGGTGTGTCACGCAATCTTTCAACAGCTTAGTGAGCGACAAGCATCCCATGAGCTGTTTGCCTATGATTTTGAAGATTGCCCAGACCTTGCCCAAACCCTTGTGGTTACATGTTGCATGATTGCTGTTCCTTTTCGGTTCACTGGACTTCGCACCCTGCGTATTAAAGAGACTGACCGTATTAGTGCTTTACAGACCGAACTGGCAAAGATGGGGTTTGTCCTGAAGGTATCAGATGATATGATTACGTGGGATGGAACGCAATCGGCTCCACAGCCCTCATTCACAATAGCCACCTATCATGATCATCGTATGGCGATGGCATTTGCCCCCTGTGCCCTGCGATTGGGAGAAATCATCATCGAAGACCCGGATGTTGTCAGGAAATCGTACCCAACCTATTGGGATGACCTCAGCAAATTAGGATTCACACTATGTCGTATCTGATTATCAGCCTCTTTGTCCTCGGTGCTGTAGCCTTTGTATTGGGCTATATACGCAATCGCGCCCTCAAGAAGAAACTGGAGCGAGGCGAGATTACCGAGCTGCCTTCCATCAAGCAGGTGGAGGATATGGAGTGTTGCGGGCAGCATGAGGTGTGTGAGCGAGACAGTCTGCTTGCAGCGGTGAGCAAGGAGATTGAATACTACAACGATGAAGAACTCGACCGCTATCGTGGCATCCCGGCGGAGGAATATCCCGATGAAGCCATCGATGAATTTCGTGAGGTACTCTATACGATGCGTGAGGACGAGGTGGCAGGATGGGTTCGCAGTCTGCAGCTACGGGCTGTGGAACTACCTAATGCCTTGAAAGACGAAGTTTTCTTGATTATTGGTGAGCGCCGTCAACGCTAATTCCAATCACTTTAACAACAACAGGGATTCTGGTCCCATATTGAAAAGCAGATCAATGATACTAAGATCTGCTATGAAGCCGTGTTTGTGGGCGAAAACCTGATAGTAAGCCCCCTCCGACTCCCCCTCAAAGGGGAGAGAAGTGGAGCGTGAAGAGTGAAGAGTTGAGTGATTTAGGGCTTCTAAGTTGAGTAACTCTGCTACAAGGGTATTGAGTTGGGCATTGAATTCAACAAGTCGCTCTTGCTGTCCGAAATAGATGGGGCGGAAGTCGTCCTGATAATACTCGAAATAGGGACTGTTGAAATAGGTTGAGGCTAAAGCATGCCAATGCTTGTGACGCCAATCACCATGTTCACTGATGCAGACTTCGCTGAGCGGACAACTTTTCCGTTCGAACTTCCGAACTGGAATGGTAAGGGTGAGCGGCCCGTTTGGCGAATCAATGCGACAACGATTCAAGTCGGAATGTTTGTTGAAAGGTATCGAGTCGTCCAATGCGGGCATACCCGCTGCTATCCATTGTTGCCAATGGCTGATAGGTGACAGATAGCCCAACATAGTTTAGCGTTTAGCGTGAAGAGTTTATAGATTTGTGAGCATTCGCTTGAGCACTACCTGTGCTGATATCTCGCGGTTGGCAGCCTCTGGGATGACAAGGCTGTTGGGTGATTCGATGACAGAATCGGTCACAATCATGTTACGACGTACAGGCAGACAATGCATGAAGAAGGCATCGTTGGTGACTGCCATGTGTTGATCGTCAACAGTCCATGACATATCCATCGAAAGGACTTTACCATAGTCGGCAGGACAAGTAACACCTGGGCAGCTCCAATTCTTGGCATAAATGAAGTCGGCACCTTTAAAAGCCTTCATTTGGTCATACTCCACGTGAGCTTCTCCTACAAATTGCGGATCGAGTTCGTAGCCTTTTGGATGGGTAATAACGAAATCCACATCTGCGGCATTCATCCACTGAGCAAAAGAGTTAGGAACTGCTTGCGGAAGGGCTTTGGGATGTGGTGCCCATGAAAGAACAACTTTTGGACGTTCACTACGTTTGTATTCCTCAATGGTGATAAGGTCTGCAAAACTTTGGAGTGGATGTACCGTAGCACTCTCCATGAAGAATACAGGTTTACCGCTATATTTGATAAACTGGTTGAGAATCTTTTCCTCATAGTCGTCCTGACGGTTCTGGAAGGTAGCAAAGCTGCGCACACCAATGATGTCGCAATAGCAACCCATCACAGGGATGGCTTCCAGGAGATGTTCGCTTTTATCACCATCCATCACAACCCCACGTTCTGTTTCCAACTTCCATGCTCCTTGGTTCACATCGAGTACGATGACGTGCATACCCAGGTTCATAGCTGCCTTTTGAGTACTAAGACGCGTGCGAAGACTATTGTTGAAGAAGATAAGCAGACAAGTTTTGTCCTTACCTAAATCGGAATAGCGATAGCGGTCTTCTTTTACCTCGAATGCCTCCTTCAATGCCTGTTGGAGGTTGCCTATATCTGATACGTTCTGAAATACTCGCATGGTGATGGTGATTATTTAAGTGAATTAATTCTTTTTAAGGGCTTATTCAAATAATGTGGGTTGCTGTTGCTTGGCAAGGTAGTTCTGTGCATACTCCTTGGAGATGGAGTTGTGCAGACTTTGGCAGACATGTGATGAAAAGTCAATTGCGCAGCGAATGATACGGTCCCATTGTTCCTCTGTCATGTGCTGGATGTTGTCCTTGGTGATGTTTTCCTTTACTAATCCGAAGATAATACCAGCATTGAAGTTGTCTCCTGCTCCAATGGTGCTAACGGTCTTTATATCTTTTACCGGGTAGTCCTTATGAACGACAGGCGAGATGAGATGAACATTCTTGCCTCCATCCGTACAAATCATATTCTTACAATAGAAATCCACCTCTTTCTCATAGATTCGGTCTGGATTGTCGTCACCAAACATGTTCAGGATATCCTCAGTGGAACCTCGAACAATATCTGAGAACTCTAAGTTCTCAAGAATATCAGGATAGAGTTTCATGGCTTCACCTTTGTGGTTATCGCGGAAATTAAAGTCGTAGTAGATGATGGCTTCGCGTTCCTTGGCATATCTCAAGAACTCCAACACCTTACTACGCAACACGGGATTCAGTACGAAGTATGATCCCATAATGACGATGTCGTTACGCTCCACTCGAGGCCAGATGACATCCAAGCGGGCCTTGGGATAGTTCTTGTAGAACTCATATTCGGCATCGTTGTTTTCGTTGAGCCACGCTAATGATATCGGAGTACGTCCATCATAGTAAACGCAAACGTTTTCATTGTTGACACCATTGTCCTTCAGGAAGTCCAAGATGATACGACCCACACGGTCGTTTCCTGTCTCACTGATGAAGGTCACTGTCTGTCCCAATCGTCCTAATGAGATGACAGAATTAAAGACTGATCCGCCAGGAACAGCAGCGGTAGGCTGACCGTTCTTGAAGATGATGTCCATGATGGTTTCTCCGATTCCAATAATCTTTCTATCCATTTGTTTATTGATTGTTTATCTGTTCTATTACTTCGTCCAGACTATTTGCTTTGAGCAGATAGGCATCAATCGGCTTGTTTTGCACACCAGCCGCCTTCATGTCGTCGAGCATCTTGAAAAGACCGTTCCAAAAACCATTGATGTTCCAGAAAATGACTTTCTTGGTGCTGAGACCTATTGAGGTTTCCCCGATAACTGAAAAGGCTTCATCAAGTGTGCCTACGCTGCCTGGCAAAGCAATCATGATGTCACTAAGCTTTGTGAGCCAAGACTTTCTGTCTTGTAATCCCTCTGTCGGAATACGAATGCCGACACATTCGCTCACCATCTCTTTCTCGATGAGCAGTTTTGGTACGACACCAATCACATTGATATTGCCGGCTTTCCTTACTCCTTGCGCTACAGCCTCCATAAGACCACACTTGCATCCTCCGTACACTAGTGTCTTGCCAGTTTCTCCTATCCAATGTCCTAATCGTTCGGCCTCTTGATAATAAATGGGAGCCATCTGATTGGACGATGAGCAGAATACACCTATTTTCTCCACCATAGCCTTACAAGTCAATTGTCAATTCTACAGGACAATGATCAGAACCCATTATCTCTGTATGTATAGTAGCATCCTTGAGATGTTCTTTCAGTCGCTCTGAGCACACGAAATAGTCGATACGCCACCCTGCATTGTTTTCTCTTGCCCTAAACCTGTATGACCACCATGAATAGATATTGGCCTGGTCAGGATAGAAATGGCGGAAGGTGTCGATGAATCCGCTATCCAATAGGCGTGTGAACTGCTCACGCTCTTCGTCTGTAAAACCAGCATTACGGCGATTAGCCTGTGGGTTCTTGATATCAATCTCCTTATGCGCTACATTCATATCTCCACATACGATGACAGGTTTCATGGCATCAAGTTTGTGAAGATAGTCTTGGAAATCGCGCTCCCAAGTCATTCGATAGTCTAATCGCTTTAGGCCGTCTTGGGAATTAGGAGTGTAAACCGTCACAAGGTAGAAGTCAGGCATCTCCAATGTGATGACTCGCCCTTCATGGTCGTGTTCATCCACCCCTATGCCGTACGCCACGCTTAGCGGGGTGTGGCGGGTGAAAATGGCCGTACCTGAGTAGCCCTTCTTCTCTGCATAGTTCCAATACGACTGGTAGCCGATGAACGACAAGTCAAGCTGCCCTTCCTGCATCTTCGTCTCCTGTAGACAGAAGAAGTCTGCATCGAGTTGCTCAAATATGTCGCAGAACCCCTTCTGACAACAGGCTCTAATGCCGTTTACATTCCAAGAGATGAATTTCATATAGGTTTACTTCACGTATGCTGCTAAATTGGTAAGATGCATATCGCCCTCACGCAGGAATGTGTCGTGCATAGCAAAGGCAGCACTCAGTTTATGACAAGTCTGACCAGTGTCAGCAAGCTTCAGGTAATCACGCAAGAGTTCCTTATAGTCAGGATGAGCACAGTTTTCGATAATAGCATGTGCGCGCTCGATAGGTGACTTGCCACGAAGGTCAGCAACACCCTGTTCAGTAACGATGACATTCACATCGTGTTCTGTGTGGTCAATATGGCTACAGAATGGAACAATAGACGAAATCATACCACCCTTTGCTACTGAAGGACAAGTGAAGATTGAGAGGAAAGCATTGCGCTCGAAGTCACCTGAACCTCCAATACCGTTCATCATCTTCGTACCGCAGATCTGGGTTGAGTTAGCATGTCCATAAAGGTCAACCTCGATTGCTGTGTTGATGGCAATCAGTCCCAGACGGCGAATTACCTCTGCGTTGTTGGAGATTTCAGACTGACGAAGTACTAACTTATCCTTAAAGAAGTCAATATTGTCGTATATGCTGAGAAGTTTGTCATTGGTGACTGTAAGCGAACAGGTTGATGCACACTTCACCTTTTCCTCAAACATCAGGTCAACCACAGCATTCTGAAGAACTTCAGTGTAGATTTGCATCTGTGGCACTTCAGGATTGCTTCCAAGCGCATAGAGAATTGCATTTGCTGTTGTGCCCACACCACTCTGGAATGGCAAGAATTCTGGTGGAATGATACCACGCTTAACTTCACCCATAAGGAAATGGGCTACGTTTTCACCAATCTTGTCTGTCACAGGATCTTCACCTTTGAAGCTACGTGCCTCATCAGGAAGGTTACACTCTACGACGCCTACCACTTTCTTAGGGTCGATCTGCAGATATGGGGTACCAATGCGATCAGTAACCTTTTCGATTGGAATTGGTTTACGGCAAGGAGGGTCGAGTGGTTCATACACATCGTGGATACCAATTGACTTTGGAGAGTGGAAGGCATTTAGCTCAAGGATGATACCTTTCTTTGCTAAACGTGCAATCGTGGGTGAAATACCTCCTGCAGCAGTAAGGTAAACCTTTCCGTCGTCCTCGATAGCACATACCTCGATGATTGCCCAGTCAACATCACCCAAGAATCCATAACGCAGATCCTGTGCCATCATACCTAAGTGTATATCATTGTAGGCAAATTCACCTGCATTTACATGCTTGCGAAAATCAGGATTAGTAGTGTACGGAGCACGATAGCGAATCGCATGTTCATTAGCCATCACACCGTCGCATGACTGACCTGTGCTGGCACCCGTAAAGATTCCTACCTGAAATTCTCTGCCTGCCTCATGCTCGGCATGAGCTTTCTTTGCCAATTCGGCAGTAACAGCCTTTGCTGTACCTGCTGGTGTAAATCCACTGAGACCAATGTTGTCTCCATGTTTGATGAGAGTTGCTGCTTCAGCAGCGGTAATTCTTGTGAATGACATATTATTATTTGCTATTTAACGATTGACAGTTTATGATTTAATATGCAAAGATAGTAATATTTTACCATTTAGCCATTTCCTATTGGCTATTTTCTTTCTTTTTTATATCTTTCCATTCATCAATTCTTCTATTTTGACTTTGCGATATACAAATACGCAACGATATAGAAGTCGGCACAAATGCATTATCTTCATCTATTTTGCGGCTTGCCACGAGTTTGTCTCCCCTGAGGCTGTCTCTTCTAAACCTACCGAAAGGACCGAATATATCGGGTGGCTTCAAAGGGTTCATTTTTTTGTTCCCCCTAATGCTTTTTTTTGCTACCCTTAAGGGTAACAATTTTTTCCCTTAGGGGTAACATTTTTTCCTTTAAGGGTAAATACTATTAGGTGACTGAAAAAAGAGATAGCCTCTATTTTGCAGCACCTCAGAGTTGCTCATTTTTATATCGGCTGATATAGGCATTTGTACCAATTGTTATATTATTGCAAAAAAAATAAAGGTGTACGGTTTTTGACCATACACCTTAATGATTTATCCTTCTTGATTAATATGAGGGACTTTTACATCATGCCACCCATGCCTGGAGCACCCATTGGCATTTCTGGCTTATCTTCTTTCTTGTCTACGATGACACATTCTGTAGTCAAGAACATACCAGCGATGCTGGCAGCGTTCTCCAAAGCAACACGTGCTACCTTAGCTGGGTCGATGATACCGCTTTCACGCAGGTTCTCATATACATCCTTACGAGCGTTGTAGCCGAAGTCGCCTTTACCATTGCGTACTTTCTCCACTACTACAGAGCCTTCGAGACCTGCATTCTCTACAATCTGACGAAGTGGCTCCTCGATAGCGCGCTCGATAATCTTGATACCTGTTGTTTCATCTGCATTCTCGCCCTGAAGGCCTTCGAGACTTTCTATAGCGCGGATATATGATACACCACCACCAGGTACGATGCCTTCTTCGATGGCTGCACGAGTAGCACAGAGTGCATCATCCACACGGTCCTTCTTCTCTTTCATCTCAACTTCGCTGGCAGCACCTACATAGAGCACTGCAACGCCACCTGAAAGCTTAGCCAAACGCTCCTGCAGCTTCTCTTTATCATAAGAAGAGGTTGTATTAGCAATTTCGTTCTTGATTTGGTTCACGCGATCCTTAATAAGCTGCTTTTCGCCCTTACCGCCTACGATGGTTGTGTTGTCCTTAGAAATCGTTACCTTTTCGGCAGAACCCAACATTTCGATGGTTGCCTGCTCTAGTTTCAGGCCTTTCTCTTCAGAGATAACCACACCGCCTGTCAAAATGGCAATATCTTCCAACATAGCCTTTCTGCGGTCGCCGAAACCTGGAGCCTTCACAGCGCAGATCTTCAACTGGCTACGCAGACGGTTCACTACCAATGTGGTGAGTGCCTCGCTGTCAATATCCTCTGCGATGACAAGCAATGGACGGCCTGTCTGTACGGCGGGTTCAAGGATTGGAAGGAATTCCTTTAGGTTGGAAATCTTTTTGTCATAAATCAAAATTTGTGGGTTGTCCATCTGACACTCCATCTTCTCTGTGTCAGTTACGAAATATGGTGACAGATAGCCACGATCGAACTGCATACCCTCAACAACACCAATCGTAGTGTCACGAGTCTTAGCTTCCTCGATGGTGATGACGCCATCCTTCGATACCTTCTTCATTGCGTCGGCAATCAGCTTACCGATTTCCTGGTCGTTGTTGGCACTGACGGTAGCCACCTGCTCAATCTTGTCGTAGTTGTCGCCCACCTGCTCGCTTTGGTCTTTGATGTGTTCAACCACCTTAGCCACAGCCTTGTCGATACCGCGCTTCAGGTCCATAGGGTTAGCACCTGCAGCCACGTTCTTCAGTCCTGCTGTACAGATAGCCTGAGCTAGTACGGTAGCAGTTGTAGTACCGTCGCCGGCATCGTCACCCGTCTTGCTTGCTACACTCTTTACCAACTGAGCACCCGTATTCTGGAATGCGTCAGCCAACTCAATTTCCTTTGCTACAGTCACTCCGTCCTTTGTAATCTGAGGAGCACCGAATTTCTTTTCCAGAATCACATTACGACCCTTAGGACCTAATGTCACCTTTACTGCGTTTGCCAATGCGTCAACACCATTCTTCAGTTGTTCACGCGCCTCTATTGAGAATTTCAAATCTTTAGCCATAGTTGTTTTAATGTTTTAATTCTTACATTTCTTAATTTTTACATTGCAATTCTGCCTATGCCAAAATTGCTAGTACGTCGCTCTGGCGCATAATCAGATACTTCGTACCTTCGTATTCCAACTCAGTGCCTGCATACTTGCCATAGAGTACTTTGTCACCAACTTTCAGCACCATTTCCTCGTCTTTCGTACCGTTTCCGGCTGCTACTACTTCACCCTGTAAAGGTTTCTCCTTTGCGGTATCAGGAATGATGATACCACCAACTGTCTTTGTTTCTGCTGGCGCAGGGAGAATTACCACCCTGTCAGCCAATGGTTTGATGTTCATACTTTTATTAGTTTTTGAATTGTTTGTATATTTGTTTTGATTTGTTGAGTCTTGAAACTACAAGCTTCTTCATTGCAAACATCATGCCAATCTGCCAATTGTGTCAATCCATCCATGTCGATATGCCATATTGTCACAAACGGTGAAAATCTTCCTTCGTCAACCAATATCGTCTTTGCGGAATTGCGAAAGGGGATGTTTTTTGAGTAAAAGAGACTTAAATAGATGAAAATGTATCAAAGTTTGCGGAAATGTCACTTTTTTTTTGTACTTTTGCAGCGAATTTGGGTAAATATGCATTTTTGATGAAGAAACTCTATATAGAAACCTACGGCTGTCAAATGAACGTGGCAGATAGTGAAGTGATAGCCTCAGTGATGAAGATGGCTGATTATGAAAGCCAGGATTCGATAGAGGGTGCTGATGCCGTGTTACTGAATACATGTTCTGTTCGTGATAATGCAGAGCAAAAAATATACCATCGGCTTGAGGAGTTGAATCATTTGAGACTTAAAAACTCAAAAGTTCAAAAACTCAAAATCATAGGTGTGGTGGGCTGCATGGCTGAGCGTGTGAAGGAGGACTTGATTAAGCATCATCATGTTGACTTGGTGGCAGGCCCAGATGCATATTTGCAATTACCTGAACTATTTGCTGCAGTCGAAGCTGGCGAAAAAGCCATCAATGTGGAGTTGTCGATGACAGAAACGTATAGGGATATCATTCCTGCACGTATCTGCGGCAATCGAATTTCAGGTTTTGTGAGCATCATGCGTGGCTGTAACAACTTCTGTCATTATTGCATTGTACCCTATACTCGAGGTCGTGAGCGTAGCAGAGACGTAGCAAGTATCTTGAACGAAGTAAAAGATTTGGAAACGAAGGGTTTCAAAGAAGTGACACTATTGGGACAGAATGTGAATTCATATCTTTTTTCAATCAATAATTCACAAGATAGAATTACCTTTCCCGAATTGTTGCGTAGAGTAGCTGAGACAGTTCCTGATATGCGAATCAGGTTCACCACTTCACATCCGAAAGATATGAGCGACGAGACGTTGCAGGTGATAGCTGATTATCCGAATATCTGCAATCATATCCATCTACCTGTCCAAAGCGGAAGTAACCGTATTTTGCAGTTAATGAATAGGAAATATACGCGTGAGTGGTACTTGGATCGAGTGGCTGCTATACGTCGCATTATTCCAGATTGTGGATTAACGACTGATATCTTCTGTGGATATCATTCTGAAACAGAAGAAGATCATCAATTGTCGCTTTCTCTGATGCGTGAATGCCAATACGACAGTGCGTTCATGTTCAAGTATTCTGAGCGTCCAGGCACATACGCATCAAAGCATTTGCCTGACGATGTGCCGGAAGAGACAAAAATAAGGCGACTGAACGAACTGATTGCTTTGCAGAACCAATTGTCTGCAGAAAGCTATCAGCGTGATATCGGCAAGACGTTCGAAGTGCTAGTGGAGGGCGTGAGCAAAAGGTCGAAGGACCAACTGTTCGGACGCACTCAGCAATATAAAGTAGTAGTGTTCGATCGCAATGGTCATCATGTGGGTGACTTTGTGAGGGTGAAGATTACAGAAGCAAGTTCTGCTACCTTGAAAGGGGTTGAGGTCGAATAAGTTTGAGTTAAAGAAAAGATTTAAGAGAAAAGAGTTTAGAGAGATGTCAAAGAATAGAGCTTCAGGTTTATTGAGTACACAGTTTGTGACAGCGCTGATAAGTACATCGCTGGTGTTAGTGTTGCTGGGAACGATTGTGTTGTTTGTGCTGACGGCACGTAATCTGTCGACCTACGTGAAGGAGAACTTCAATGTGACGATTTTGTTGAGTGATGACATTGCTCAGGGTGAGGTGGCATCGCTGCAGAAATCATTGGAAGAACAACCATACGTAAAGTCGCTAAAGTACATCTCCAAAGAACGAGCACTACATGAGCAGTGTATAGACATGGGTACCGACCCTTCGGAGTTTTTAGGCTACAATCCTTTTACTGCATCGTTTGAAATCAAGGTGAAGTCAGAATATGCCAACAACCAGAGCCTTAGTAAGATAGCAAAACAACTGAAAGGAACAGAGAAGGTGATGGACGTGATATATCAGAAGGAACTGATGAACTCTGTGAACCATAACATTCGTAAGTTTAGTATCATTCTGCTGATTATTGCAGCCCTGTTTACCTATATCTCATTCGCTCTTATCAATAACACAGTGCGACTGACTATATTTTCACGGCGATTCATTATCAACACCATGAAATTGGTAGGTGCTAGCTGGGGCTTCATTCGTCGGCCGTTTCTCAATCAAGGATTGCTATTGGGTGTGCTTTCAGCCACTATAGCGGATGCTATTATTATTGGTATTGTGTATTGGGCAAAGAATTTTGATGCAGAAATCAACGCTGTGATTGATATGCATGTGATGGTTATTGTTGGAGTATCAGTTCTTGTATTTGGTTTGCTCATCACATTCCTTTGCACGTATTTCTCATTATCGAAATACCTCAAAATGAGTAGTAATGAATTGTATCATATTTAGTAGAAATCAGAGAAGTTAGAAAAAAAAAATAGACATGAATAAAAATTTAGCATTTGGAACCATCAATTACATCCTTCTTGGAGTAGGTATTGTTATCATTGTCATCGGATTTGTTCTGATGTCGGGTAATGGAACAACAGAACAAATGTTCAACGCAGACATATTTAGTGATATGCGTATAAAGGTGGCCCCCATGACTTGTCTATTGGGGTTCATTGTCATTATTGCAGCAATTCTGGTGAAGCCAAAGAAGAAAGAAATCGGTTAAATAGGTTAATAAGGAGATGGATTGGTTACAAGCACTTCTGATGGGCATATTCCAAGGACTTACCGAATACTTGCCGGTGAGTAGTAGTGGACATTTAGCATTAGCGGGTGAGTTGTTGGGTGTGGAAGACCCTGATGCCATCATGCCTTTCACTATAGTGGTACATGTGGCAACAGTATTGAGTACGTTGGTTATTTTGTGGAAAGAGATTGTGTGGTTGTTTATTGGTGCCTGCAAACATGGTAAAGACTTTATTCCAAGCCGTTATGGCATCACTCGACTGAATGACGAGCAGAATTATTTGCTTTGTATCATTATCTCTATGATACCAATTGCCATTGTAGGTTTCTTTTTCAAGGATTTTGTTGAGGAGCAGTTCCATAGCCTGATGGTGGTAGGTATATGTTTGCTTGTGACAGCTTCGTTGTTGGCATTTTCTTATTTCTCTAAGCCACGTGAGAAGGAGCATATCTCGATGGTGGATGCATTCATTATCGGTATCGCACAAGCTATTGCTGTCTTGCCGGGACTATCACGTTCGGGTAGCACCATTGGAACAGGGCTGATTCTTGGCAATAAGAAAGAAAAACTGGCTCAGTTCTCATTCCTTATGGTCATTCCTCCCATTTTGGGTGAGGCATTGCTGAATGTGAAGGAGATGCTGGAAGTAGGATTCGAGCAAGCGATGGTTGGTATCACCCCAATGACATTGGTGGTAGGATTTTTTGCTGCCTTCATCACCGGATGTCTAGCATGTAAATGGATGATTAGTCTGGTGAAACGAGGCAAAATGATTTGGTTCGCCATTTATTGTGCCATCGTTGGTTCTGCTACCATCATTTGGCAACTTTGTGTTTAACTATCCGTAATCTGATGAATCCACAAAAAGGAGAAATTTTCTGTTTCAACAAACCCTATACATGGACTTCGTTTGATCTAGTATCGAAGGTGCGAGGCATTTTGAGACATCGGACGAGGAATAGGAAATTGAAAATAGGACATGCAGGGACACTCGACCCATTGGCAACAGGGGTGCTTCTCATCTGCAGCGGCAAAGCAACAAAGCGAATTGACGAACTGCAGGCAGGAGTAAAGGAGTATGTAGCAACATTGAAATTGGGGGCAACCACTCCTTCGTTCGATAAAGAATCTCAGGAGGACGCAACTTACCCCACGGACCATATCACTAAAGAAATGGTGGAAGAGGTGCTTCAGCAATTCGTAGGGACTATTGAACAGGTGCCACCTTCTTTCTCTGCTGTTCGGGTAAATGGCAAGCGTGCTTATCAAATGGCAAGGCGGGGGCAACAAGTGGAGCTGAAGCCGAAGACACTTATAATCGACGAAATCGAGCTGATGAGGTGTAATCTGCCATCGGAGATTATGATTAGAGTCGTTTGCAGTAAAGGTACGTACATCCGAGCTTTAGCGCGAGATATTGGCTATGCGCTGCATTCAGGCGCATATCTTACCGATTTGTGTCGAACGAGAGTCGGCAGCTATCGATTGTCCGACTGTTTGGATATCACAAAGTTTGACGATTGGCTTAATAATCAGAACATTGAGATAGAAGACGAAACAACATAACGTAACAAATCATAACATACATGAAACTTTCACAGTTTAAATTCAAACTACCCGATGAGAATATCGGTTTGGAGCCGCCTTATCATAGAGACGAGGCCCGTTTGATGGTACTACACAAGAAGACCGGTGAAATTGAACACCGTATTTTTAAAGACATTATTGACTATTTCGGTGATGGTGATGCATTCATCTTTAATGATTCTCAGGTATTTCCGGCTCGCCTATATGGTAACAAAGAAAAAACCGGGGCGTTGATTGAGGTATTCCTTTTGCGTGAACTGAATGCTGATATGAGGCTGTGGGATGTGTTGGTGGACCCTGCTCGCAAGATACGAATCGGCAATAAACTCTATTTTGGCGAGGACAACTCATTAGTAGCCGAAGTCATCGATAATACAACCTCAAGGGGACGCACACTTCGGTTCCTATATGATGGAGACCGTGACAAGACCATCAGAGAATCGCGTGAGGAGTTCAAACAGTCGCTCTATTCGTTGGGAGAGGCACCTCTGACAGACGAGGTAAGAAGGTTCCGTCAGGCTGTACCAGAGGATATGGAAAACTATCAGACTATCTATGCTAAGCACGAAGGGGCGGTCACACCTCCAGCAACTGGCCTGCACTTCTCTCGTGAACTGATGAAACGCATGGAAATCAAGGGTATTACGCAGGCATTCATCACTTTACATGTGGGATTGGGTAATTTCCGTACCATTGATGTGGAAGATCTCACAAAGCATAAAACTGATAGCGAGGAGATTATTATTGGAAAAGAAGCTTGTGACATCGTAAACAAGGCAAGAGAAGGCGGACATACCGTTTGTGCAGTGGGAACAACCACTATGCGTGCCATCGAGACTGCTGTAGGTCCTGGAGGTATCCTCAAAGAGTTTACGGGATGGACGAACAAATTCATCTTCCCACCCTATGAATTCGGCGTTGCCAATGCTTTTGTTTCGAACTTCCAAGCCCCATTATCGTTGATGCTTATGATGCAATGCGCCTTCGGGGAATATGAAAACGTTATGAAGGCATACGAAACAGCCATCAAGGACGGCTATAAGTTTGGCAGTTTTGGTGATGCCTTGTTAATCGTAGACTAAGACAATGACGATGCAGGTCCATCAAGTGTATTTATCTCTTGGCTCAAATCTGGGAAACAGACAGCAGAACCTAAGTCGTGCCATCACATTGATAACAAATCGAATTGGTCTGATAAAGGACCAATCCGATTTGTTTGTTACAGAGCCAGTAGGATTTACAAGTGCACACCTATTTATTAATATGGTGGTAAGATTGGAAACTGCTCTGACTGCTATTCAGGTGTTAAAGACAACGCAACAAATAGAAAAAGAATTGGGGAGGAAGAAGAAATCAGCAAATGGGATTTATCACGACAGACAGATTGATATCGATATTCTCTTATATGATGAAGAAATAATTCTCACCTCGTCACTAACTATTCCGCATCCACACATGAAGGAGCGACGTTTCGTGTTGGAACCAATGGCACAGATTGCTCCACAGTTAATTATTCCAAACGAAACAAAGACGATAGCTGAATTGCTCGCTGATATATGTTGAGTTGGAGTTCCTCTACGGAAACGGCGAGAACCTTGGCTGCTTCTTGATACAAATCAGTTATCGTCACATCCTCATCATCTGTTTCCAACCACAAAGCATTTTCTTTGTAGGCTATTTGCATTGCTTCTACATTATAATGCAGACCAAAAGAAAGAGCTATTCCTTGTCGTAAGAACTGACGGGCCATTTGTGCATTCTTACGATAACCATGAATTATCCATAGTTGTGTGGGGCGCTGTTGCTTGTGAATCGTCAGCACCTCTTCTGCTGTTTTCACACAGTGGATAACCAGTGGCTTCCCTAATTGCTCTGATAAGGTGATATGTCTTAAGAACAAAGTTTTCTGAAGGTCAATATCTGCACCTCTATAGGCATCCAATCCGGTCTCTCCAATCATCACCACCTGTGGCATCATACACTTTGCTTCAACTTCTTTCATACAATTATCAATGAAGTTGGAGTCGTGGTTAATCATAACAGATTGCCAAGGATGTACACCAAATGACGACAGCCCTATAGGGGATGCTTCAAAATCAAGGTTCTTAACAGCAATTACATTCGCTGGTGACTGATTGTGGTGTGTGTGAATGTCGATAAATGGAATCATCAGTTTATGGAACAGGATCATAACCTGAGCCACCCCATGGATGGCAACGTAGGATGCGACGAACAGCCAAATACAAGCCATAGAACGGACCATGTTTCTTGATGGCTTCTACAGCATACTGGGAACAGGTGGGGGTGAATCTACAGGTGGGAGGAAACATGGGTGAGATACAACGTTGATAAAAGAAAATAGGAACGAGTAAAATCATTCCTAATCCTTTGATGATATATTGAAACACATCTTTCATACCAAGCTTGCAATCCGAGTTAACACCTTGTTCATGCTTTTATATACATTGGCATACGTACAAAGATTTGATGTAATGCAAATAAACGCGATAGCGATACTTTCGTTCGAACCCTCCAGAGCATTCCATAATAATTGCTTTTGAAGTCTATAGGCTTCGCGTATATGCCGTTTCATTCGGTTTCGGTCTACAGCTTTTCGAAAGCGTTTTTTTGGTACACTGACCAAGATAGAGACAGGTACATCACCCTTTGGAACCTTGATGTACACAATACGAAAGGGGAAAACGACCATAGACGACCCATCTCCATTGAATAAACGGTCAATGAGGAGTTTGCTGGTTATCCGTTCTGCCTTTTTGAATGTCTGTAGTCTTTTGGGTTCCAAGATGGTTTTACTATTGCCTACTTATGCTTTTTGATATAATCTTCAATCATTGCTGGAACAGATCGCAATTCTGCTGTTGGCTGCATATCGACCCTAAGATGCTGTTTTTCCGCCTCCTCAATAGTTTTTGCTCCCAAACAAGCAATAGCGATATCACCTTGGTTGAAATTTGGGAAGTTTTTCAGCAGTGAATGAATACCTTCAGGACTGAAGAATACAAGCATGTCATAATCGAACGCTTCATCAGGACCAAAATCATTGGGGACGGTATAGTACATTACTGCTTCAGAATGGACTAAATTGGCGGCATCCAGTTTTTCCTTCAATTCATCGTCATGCGCTGATGACTGCGGCACGAAATATTTCTCCGTCTTATGCTTAACCATGATTGGAATCAAATCATCCATTTTGCCGCTCAAAGGGAAAAATACCTTACGTTTGCGATACTGAATATATTTCTGCAGGTAGAGGGCAATGATTTCTGATTTGCAAAAATACTTCATGCTTTCTGGAATAGACACTCTCAACTCTTTACACAACGAAAAGAAGTGGTCGATTCCGTGGCGTGAGGAAAAAATAACAGCAGTGTGGTCGAGTATCGAAACCCTTTGCTGTCTGAAATCCTGTGCAGGCATATTGTCAATACGTATGAAAGGCCTAAACACAATTTCTACTCCATATTTCGCTGCCAAATCAAAATAAGGTGATTTCTCCGTTTGTGGTTTTGGTTGAGAAACTAAAATTTTCTTTGTCATCAACGTTTTATTTTATGTAAAATGTTACTCTGCTGTTCTAATCATCATTTGCCACGCAATCAGTGTAGGCATTATTTCGACGCTGCAAAAGTACAAAAAAAACAGCAATCCACCATATTTTTTAGGCCGAAAGTGAGCATAGAGTTTACAGAGCAATATTATTTTCTGCAAAATGATAATTCCGATTAGACAATGAGTTATGTTAACAAACAAGTCTACACAAAAGATACATAGTAGCGATAATGGGAACGCAAGTGCAGATACAATTGCAACAGAGAAAAGGAATGCGGAGAGCCATGCGTTTCCTTTGCTGATGCTGAAAAAAGTCCAATTAACGACAGAATATAATATCCCTTTAAAGATGATTAATAGAGCACACCCAAGTGCGAGAAGTGCAATGACTCCGTATCGCGAAGAAGATGGGTTGTTAGCACCTGCAAAAAGAATAATACCAATGGAAAGACATCCCAGCACAATCAGTAATAAAATATCGACTATTTCGCGATTGCTGACACTTACTTCGTTTGATGAGTATATTTGGCGTGATGAGAAGAAGGTGGTGAATTTGTACATAAATACCAAACGACTACGGTAAAGTACAAAGGTGAACAGCATAAATGACAAGATCGCTACAATGGCCATCACGTCATCATTACGCATTAGATATGTACGACTGGCAGATACAATCCCTTCTTCCATCTCCTTCTCTAATCAATAAACTTACTAAACAGATAGTTTATAGTCTGAACTCTTTTTTTATGCGGTCAACCTCATCCAACTTCTCCCATGTGAACAGTTCGACTGTCATATCTTTCTTTCCTCCCGACTGATAAGGACTGTAGAAATGCTTCTCAACCACCTGTGGTTCGCGACCCATGTGACCATATGCAGCTGTTTCTGTATAAATGGGACAACGAAGTTTGAGATCGCGCTCGATGGCGTATGGGCGCAAGTCAAACATCTCTTTGATTTTTCTTGCGATCTCTCCATCTGTCATTGCCACGTTGGAATGCCCATAAGTGTTCACATAGATGCTGACAGGTTCGGCAACGCCAATGGCATAGCTGAGTTGTACCAACATCTCATCGGCCACACCTGCGGCAACCATGTTTTTGGCAATATGGCGTGCAGCGTAGGCAGCTGAGCGATCCACTTTACTTGGGTCTTTACCTGAGAATGCACCACCTCCATGAGCACCTTTACCTCCGTATGTGTCAACGATAATCTTGCGGCCTGTCAACCCTGTATCTCCATGAGGACCTCCGATGACGAATTTGCCCGTTGGGTTCACATAATACTTGATATCATCATTAAACAGTGCCTTGATATATTCTTCCTTGGTTTCGTTGATGACGCGTGGAATTAGGATGGTCTTCACATCCTTCTTGATTTGCTCCAGCATTTCGGAATCATTATCCAGAAATGGGTCATGTTGGGTGGATATTACGATGGAATCGATTCTTTTGGGTTTTCCGTCGTCACCATATTCTATCGTTACCTGGCTTTTACTGTCAGGACGTAGATAAGTCATCTGATGGCCTTCGTGACGAATGGCTGCCAGTGTTTTCAGCAGATGGTGGCTTAGGTCAAGTGCAAGTGGCATGTAATTGGCGGTCTCATTGGTTGCATAGCCAAACATAATACCCTGATCGCCTGCTCCTTGATCTTCAAGTTTCTCGCGAACCACACCTTGATTGATGTCGGCACTCTGCTCATGGATAGCAGAAAGAAGCCCGCAGCTTTCTGCTTCGAACTTATACTCTGCTTTTGTATATCCAATCTTGCCGATGACCTTGCGGGCGACTTCTTGCAAGTCAATGTATGCTTTGGAGTTCACCTCGCCTGCTACAACAACTAATCCTGTTGTAACCAATGTCTCGCAAGCCACCTTGGAGTCTTCGTCGAAGGCAAGGAAATGATCAAGAACGGCATCTGATATCTGATCTGCAACCTTATCTGGATGTCCTTCGCTAACTGATTCTGATGTAAATAAATATCCCATTATTACTGTCTACTATATACTCTAATCTTTATTTCACTATAGTTGCTGCATATCGTTTAGTCTCTTATAATAACCATCAATGGCCAGCAGCTCTTCATGTGTGCCGTGTTCTACGATACGCCCTTCATGCAACACATAGATACATTGCGCATTCTTGATGGTTGATAATCGATGGGCGATTGCAATCGTAGTTCTGGATTTCATAAGATGTTCCAACGCATCTTGTACCAGTTTCTCTGATTCTGTGTCAAGTGCTGATGTTGCCTCGTCGAGAATCAATATCGGAGGGTTTTTCAGGATAGCACGTGCGATGGAGATACGTTGGCGTTGCCCTCCTGAGAGCCTGCCGCCACGATCACCTACGTTTGTTTGATAACCATGTTCCATCTCCATAATGAAATCATGTGCATTGGCAATTTTTGCTGCCTGTTCCACTTGTTCCATTGTCGCGTTTTCCATACCAAACGCAATGTTATTGAATACGGTGTCATTGAACAGAATGGCTTCTTGGTTTACGTTGCCTATAATACTTCGCAGCGATTGTATCTTCATCTCCTTGATATTCACTCCGTCAATCAGTATTTCGCCTGTATGGATATCATGATAGCGAGGTATTAGGTCAACTAATGTCGATTTGCCAGACCCTGATTGCCCTACGAGTGCGATTGTCTGACCTTTTGGAATATCGAGATTGATATCTGTCAAAATCTCGCGACTATCATTATATGAGAAGGAAACATGACTTAGCTTTATTGATTCCTTTAATCCATCTATCTCTTTGGCGCCCTCTATTTCCTTGATGTTGTTTTGAGCATCAAGTATCTTGTTGATTCGCTCCATCGATGCCATACCCTTCTGGATGGTGTAGCCCGCTTTCGAGAGGTCTTTCACCGGTTGGAGGATTGTGTAGAGGATGGTCAGATAGTAGATGAATGCACTGGCATCAATTGGAGAATTACCTGAGAAAATCAGATATCCTCCGAACCACAACACAATCACAATCATCAGCGTACCGAGAAACTCGCTTACGGGGTGGGCGGATGACTGGCGAATTGCTACTCGCATCGAAATCTTGCGGTATTCATCATTGACTGCGACAAACTTGTCCTCCATCTTCTTTTCTGCGATGAATGCCTTGATAATGCGCAGGCCTCCCAATGTCTCTTCAATGATGCTCAGTCCGTCGCTCCAACGTGCTTGCGCTTTTAGGGAACTGCTTTTGAGCTTCTTGCCAATGCGTCCTATGCCTATCGCCATGAATGGAACAACTATTAGCACAAAGATGGTAAGTTGCCAACTCATAACGAATAGGGTTCCGATGTATATCAAAATGAAAATGGGGTTCTTGATGACCATGTCGAGTGAACTGCCAATTGATGAATCGACTTCGTTCACGTCTGTACTGATACGCGCCAGAATATCACCCTTCCGTTCGTCAGAGAAGAATGCAAGTGGCAGATGCAGAATCTTCTTGTAGATTTTCGCACGTATATCGCGTACGATGCCCGTCTTAATAGGCATCAGGCAAGCCGAACCTCCAAAATACGAGCCTGTCTTCAGTAGGGTGAGTAACCCCAGAATTAAACCAAGAATCAGCAACGTGGAAGCTGGTCCATAGGTCTCAATCAGTTGTTGTGAATAGTAGTATCCGTTGTTTTCTGCTGTTTCAATGAGATTATCTACCGTTTGTCCAAAAGTGTCTCCGACTTCAAAAGGCTTATAGGTGTATATTTTGTCTTCAATCTTAAACAAGATATGCAGAATAGGCACGAGTAAGGCAAACGAGAACACATTGAATATAGCAGTCAGTATGTTCAGGCTAAACGTACCTATGATGTAACCTTTATAGGGACGGAAATACGGTCCCATCAGTTTGAAGAATTCTCTCATTTTTTCTACACGTTAAACAATCAACTCTAAACGTTATTTCTTTCTTCCGAAATCAGCTGGTATCTCTCCCCATTCATCCGTCTGCCAGGTCTCAATGGCATTGGAATAGGTGTTGTTACGTAGCCAGTTTTCTGCTCGTGCGATTATTTGGTACAATTGCTCCGTCTTTGCATTTCGTTCCAAATTGGTCTTGCACTTCTTTTTCTGTACCCAAGTGCGAGCTGTGTAGCTGTCAGAATAGATGGTCATGTTCGACCCTTTCTTTTTCAGTAGTGCCAGGGCATGGACGATAGCCAGAAATTCCCCGATGTTGTTCGTGCCATATACAGGCCCGAAATGGAAAATTTCCTTGCCCGAAGGAATATGTACTCCCCGGTATTCCATCTTTCCTGGATTGCCACTGCAGGCAGCATCCACACATAGTGCTTCGTTTACCCTTTCCACCCCGCTACAGAAACTATCAACGATTCATCACATTCTTTCCGGCATCTCAATGCCCAACAGTCCCATACCTTCGTTCAGTACCTTTGCCACGCACTTCGAGAGCATCAGTCGGAACTGCTTTATATTGTCGTCTTCCTCTTTCAAGATGCTGAAGTCGTGATAGAACTGATTATATTCTTTGGTCAGTTCGTAGCAGTAGTTGGCAATGCCGGAAGGACTATAGTCCTGACCTGCTTGTCGCACAGCTGCTTCGAAACTGTTGAGTTTCTGTATGAGGCTGATTTCTTTTTCGCTCAGCGTAATCTGATTGCTCAATGTGGTCAGTGCACTCAGATCCATTCCTGCTTCCTTTGCCTTGCGCAGAATCGACGAAATGCGGGCATACGTGTATTGGATAAACGGCCCGGTGTTACCATTGAAGTCAATACTCTCGGCTGGGTTGAACAGCATATTCTTGCGGGCATCGACTTTCAAGATGAAGTACTTCAGTGCACCCAGTCCCACTTTCCTTGCAATCTCTCTTGCTTCTGCTTCTGGAATATCCTCATTTTTGCCCATTTCTTTCGACACTTGATAGGCATCTTCAATCATCTTGGCAATCAGGTCGTCGGCATCCACCACTGTTCCCTCACGACTTTTCATCTTGCCGCTTGGCAATTCCACCATTCCGTATGAGAAATGAACCAGATCTTTACCCCACTTGAAGCCCAGTTTGTCGAGCAGTATCGAAAGCACTTGGAAGTGATAGTTCTGCTCGTTACCTACAACATAGATCATCTTGTCGATAGGGAAGTCTTGGAATCGCAGCTTAGCCGTTCCAATGTCTTGGGTCATATACACACTGGTTCCGTCGCTTCTTAACAGCAATTTCTCGTCCAATCCGTCTTTCGTAAGGTCTGCCCATACCGAACCATCCTCTCTGCGATAGAAGATACCCTTTTCCAGTCCTTCCATCACTTTTTCCTTACCTTCCAGATAGGTGTCCGATTCGTAGTATATCTTATCAAACGAAACGCCCATCATCTTGTAGGTCTCATCGAAGCCTGCATATACCCACTCGTTCATCTTCTTCCACAGGGCACGCACCTCTGGGTCGTTCTGCTCCCACTTCACCAGCATCTCGTGTGCTTCCTTGATGAGTGGCGCCTCTTGCTTCGCCTTCTCTTCGTCCATGCCTTGAGCCACAAGTTCCTTCACTTCTTGGCGGTAATGCTGGTCGAATGCCACATAGTAGTCACCAATGAGATGGTCGCCCTTCTTGCCCGACGATTCTGGAGTCTCCCCGTTTCCGTATTTCAGCCAAGCCAGCATCGACTTGCAGATATGGATACCGCGGTCGTTCACGATATTGGTCTTGACAACCTTATTGCCGTTTGCTGCCACAATACGTGCCAGAGACGAACCTAGCAGGTTGTTGCGAACATGACCAAGATGGAGAGGTTTGTTGGTGTTAGGTGAGCTGTATTCAATCATCACCAGCGGACTATCCTCTGTTGCGCTTACGAAACCAAACTGCTCATCTGCATTGATGGCTTGCAACAACTCCAGCCAGCTCTGGCTTGAAATGACGAGGTTTAGGAATCCTTTCACCACGTTGAAGTTCTCAACAACGTCGCTCAGGTTCTCCTTCAGATATTGTCCCAGCTCCTGACCGGTCTGCTCGGGGCCTTTCTTCGATGCACGAAGGAAAGGAAACACCACCACGGTCAGCTGGCCTTCAAACTCACTTCTGGTTTGCTGCACCTGTATTTGCTTCTCGTCCACATCTGCGCCGTAAAGCGATTGGATACCGTCCTTTACACCTTTGATTATTTTATTTTCAATTGACATCATAATTACTTCAATTCTTTATTTCTTCATTCACGCTGCAAAGTTACAAAAAAAAATGGAATTAGGCCACCAAACCATTGAACTATTAAGCGTTTGAACCATTAATCCATTGGCGGCAGACATAAATCCACATTACGATATTGCAATGTAACGAAAGTTACCCAAAAACCGCAATCGTTTACCCGATGCCTTTGCTACGTTCTTCACTACGAAGAAGGTTTCGCACTTTTCGTTTTCAGAATTCAGAAATTCAGTTTATTTGGGAACAGATAACATACAACGTTAGAAAATGTTAAAGAAATAATTTACTATATATTATATATAATATATATTATATATAATATATAGTAAAATTTTTGACTGCTGTTTGCATGTACTCATGAGAAAACTGAATTCTGAATTCCTGAATTCCGAATCCATGCTATTAAATTACTTTCACATTTTAACGAAAAAGTTGCCAAAAACAACTGGTTAATTCAAAAATTTTTCGTAACTTTGCAGTGTCAAAGGGAAGAGATGAAATTGCGAGCATTAATAGTAGAAATCGCAGGACTTAATAGCTGCAACGGCCGGCACTAATACTTGCAGGATTTACAGCGAATCGCCCCCTCGCGCGACCTTCTAACTGCGACAGATGTGGACTTGTCAATTTGTTAACCTGAATTCGGCCTTTTTCCATAAGATAGTAGCCCAGTACCAAGGCGGAACTGAAAAGTTGGGTTGGCTGCACCACTCCTCCTGAAGGAGGAAGCGATGGCGGCATCGCCGACTGAAATGAGGACAGAAGGGCCTGCTCTGTTAAACCATTTGAACAAGTTAGAATTGCATTTTGTTTATGAAGGTGTGCAAAGTCGGCCATTTTCTTTGAATTATGTGGTAAAAAACGAAATTCTTGACAAAATTTCATTGTTGTTTAAAAACAAAGTATTACATTTGCAACTGATTGATTGGTATAATCAAAGATTATTAACTACTTAAACAAAAAACGTATGAAAAAATTTTTAATGGTAGCATGCGCTATGTTGTTCAGTGCTGCAATGTTTGCTCAGCAGGGCGGAAAGAGCCTCGGCGTGAATTTTAAGTTTGGTCTTGATGACCCAAAGAGCACAGGTATTGGTCTGAAGGGTCAGTATGGTTTCACAGATCAAATCCGTGGTGAAGCTTCTTTCAACTACTTCCTGAAGAAAGATCATGTTACAGAGTTTGACATTAACCTGAATGTTCAGTATGTATTCACTTTTGGTGAGTTCGGAGTTTACCCATTTGCAGGAGTATCACTCCAGAGCGCAAGTCCCGATTACGGAGACAGCGAATCTAAGTTCGGAGCAAATGTAGGTGCAGGTGCTGAATACTCTATCACTGAGAAAATCAAGTTGAATCTGGAATTCACCTATAAGACAGGTAGCAACGAGTTCTGGGATCGTTCTCTCATTGGTGTAGGCGCTTCTTATAAGTTCTAACCATTATCGTTAATGTACAAAAAAGAACCTGTTCTGGCTTTTGCAGAGCAGGTTTCTTTTTGTCTTTCTTTGTTTCGTGTGGTACAGTAGGGGATGGACCGATAAAAAACACAAAAGAGGGACTATCACTAGCACCTCTTCGTCATTACTAACCTTAAAATTAATACCTAATCAAATCCTTTTTACAATCTTTTACCAATAACTAATACTTACTAAAAAATTACCTTACTTAATACCTATTGATATCCTTATTAACAATAAACCTTTATACTTTAACTAAAACCTATGTCGTTCTTTTTGGTGTCTGAAAAACCTCTGTTTTCCTTTTGACGATGCAAAGTTACGGACTTTTTCCGGACCGGGAAAATATTTATATGCATTTTATTCAAAAAATCGCATTTTATTGATTTAAATCAATTATTGTAGTCGAACACACACGAAAAACAGCGAAAAATGATGCAAAATAGGCGTTTTATACATTTCGCTAAAAACGGCTGTAAAAAGGTGGGAAATGGACGTGAAAAACAGTGTTTGCCGTCAGTTTTCGATAAAAATACAGAAAAGGTAATGATAAATGGTAATTATTTCTTATCTTTGCAAAGAAAATGAGATAGCGGATAGTGGTTCAAACACTCTTCCCTATATGCCAAACATTTCAGAGATGACACATTATTTTATAATACCAAATTTAGAAACATGAAAAGAATTCTTTCACTTGGGGCAATACTTCTTGCCTCAACCATGAGCCTCTCGGCTCAAAAATGGATGACAGCTCCAGCTGGCGGAAAAGCTATCAGCGACGAACTGATTGGAATCTTCTTCGAGGACATCAGCTCTTCAGCCGATGGAGGTCTGTATGCAGAGTTAATTCAGAACGGTTCGTTCGAGTTCAGTCCTGTTGAACGCGACGGATGGGGACCAGGTACTGCTTGGCGCATGGAACGTCCAGGTCACTCTACAGGTTATATGCAACCCATGCAGGCAAACCCGATTCATCCCAACAACCCAAACTACATGCGTCTGCACACAGAACGTGCAAATCAGTATTACGATTACAACGGTTGGACAGGATTCGGTATTTCCAACCGAGGATTCGATGGCATCCTCATCAAGAAAGGTGAGAAATACAACTTCTCTGCCTTTATGCGCAACGTGAAGGGAGATGCGAAGAAGATACGCGTAGCACTCACAGCTTCTGCTGGATGGAACCAACTGAAATCGCTGGGTGAGGTCGAATTCACGGTTGACAATACCGGTTGGAAGAAGTTCGAGGCACAGATTACAGCCCTTGACGACAACAACAACGCATCCCTGCAGGTTCTCTGCCTGACGGTCGGCGATATGGATATTGATATGGTATCGTTGATGCCAGAAGACACCTACAAAGGTCACGGACTTCGCAAGGATCTCGCGCAGGCTCTAGCCGACCTGCATCCTAGCTTCATGCGTTTCCCAGGTGGATGTGTGGTTCATGGTGGCGGCGACGGATTCTGGAACACCTATCGTTGGAAGACGACAGTAGGTCCTAAGGAAACACGTAAGCAGCAGAAGAACACTTGGGGCTATCATCAGTCAGTCGGATTAGGCTACTTCGAGTACTTCCAGTTCTGCGAAGACTTAGGTATGGAGCCACTTCCAATCCTTCCTTGCGGTGTCAGCTGTCAGGGAGCCAACGGTGGTTGGAGTATGCGTGGTCAGGCTCAGGATGTCGTACCTATGAGCGAGATGGATGAGTGGGTTGACGAAGCACTTGACCTCATTGAGTGGGCAAATGGCGACGTGAATACCAAGTGGGGAAAGATCCGTGCCGATGCAGGTCATCCAAAGCCATTCATGCTTAAGTATCTTGGACTAGGTAACGAAGAGAAAATCTCTCCCGAATTCATCGAACGTTTCAAGTATATATATAATAAGGTGACAAAGGCACACCCGGAAATCATTATCGTAGGTACTGCAGGTCCGGGTTCACACCCAGGAAACGGCGACTATGAGGCAGGTTGGAAACTGGCTGAAGAGACAGGTATGCCTATCATGGACGAGCACTACTACGAGCAGAAAGAGTACTTTATCAACTCACGCCAGTATGACAACTATCCACGCGACCGCAAGACCAAGGTCTACTTGGGCGAATACGCAGCAAAGGACAAGAAGTTGCAGGATGCATTGGCTGAAGCACTCTACCTGTTACACGTAGAACGTAATGGTGATGTGGTATGCATGACATCCTATGCACCTTTGTTTGCCCGCAAGAACGCAACCAACTGGAATCCAGACCTCATCTACTTCGACAACGAGCGTCCGTTCCTCACCTGCAGCTACTATGTGCAGCAGATGTTTGGACAGTCGGCAGGTCAGTATTACTATGGCGACTGTGTCACGATTAAGGATGCTGATGAGAAACTCAATGGTCAGTCAGTTGTGCTCAACGTGATAACACACCAACTCTTTGTCAAGATCTGTAACGACACAGCCGACAAGAAGACTGCTACCCTCAACCTCTCACGTTTCAAGACGTTGAAGCCTGAGGCTACTAAGACGACCCTTTCAGGTCAGCCAACCGACGAGAACAACTTCGACCAGCAGCCCATTGCCCCTGTCAAGGAAACAGTGAAGGTCAGCAAGAAGATGAATCTTGACCTTCCACCTTATTCATTTACGATGCTCACCATCAAACTCTGATTTGATGAACATAAGACGGAGTAGGTCGGGAAGTCATAATTCCCGACCTGCTTCTTTTCTTACATAATTTCAAGTGCTCAAAGTAGTCAAGGTCATTTGGTCAAAATGAAAAACGATTTGCGGAGTAGTTAGAGAAAAAATTTTTCATAACTACGGAGGAAAAAAGCGAAACAGTTTGGCTTAACCAATTATTATTCGTACCTTTGCAGCGGATTAAGTCAGTCGGTTGAGCATTCAAACCGTTAAACAGCTAAAAAGAAAAGATATGTGGCTATTCATTGTTAAGTTTCTCGTAGGATTGTTTTTGGTGGTCAAAGGGGCTGATTTCCTGACCGATGGCGCCTCTTCGATTGCACGCAAGTTCAAGGTGTCTACGTTGCTGATTGGTCTGACGATTGTGTCGTTCGGTACTTCACTGCCTGAATTGGTGGTCAGTTCGGTGTCGGCCATGAAAGGCAGCAGCGACATGGCATTGGGAAACGTGGTGGGTAGCAATCTGTTCAATACATTGGCTATTGTGGGCGTGACAGCCCTTTTCTGCCCGATTGTCTGTAAAAAAGACTTGCTGCTACGGGATATACCAGTGAATGTGCTGGTAACTTGCACGCTGTTTGTGATGGTTTACTATTGCTACGGTATTGGTACATTGACCCGTATGGAAGGTATCACATTACTTATCATCTTTGCCATCTACATGGGATTTACCATTTATACATCACTCAAATCTTCCAAACGCATTGAGGAAACTCCCGTAGAAGCGCCAAAGCCGATGTGGAAAGCCATCCTGTGGATTGTATTAGGCTTAGTAGCCCTCGTATTTGGTGGCGACTGGTTTGTGGATGGTGCAGCTGGAATTGCAGCAGAGCTGGGTGTGAGCGAATCAGTTATCGCCCTTACTATCGTTTCGGCTGGCACTTCGTTCCCTGAATTGGCTACCTCAGTAGTAGCTGCTAGAAAGGGTGACACAGATATGGCGATGGGCAATGTGGTGGGTAGCAATATCTTCAACATTATGTTCATCCTGGGTGTCGCTTCTGTTATTCATCCGATTGAAGCAAAGAACATAGGCATTATCGACTTCAAGATTCTGCTTTTAAGCATCCTTCTGCTTACAGCATTCTGTGTAATTGGTAAACGTCATAGAATCGGCAGATGGCAAGGTGCTGTGCTGACCATTTGTATGATTGCATACTACGCATATTTGGTCTATTCGGCGTAGAGTCTGAGAGCAATCAGGGTGAAAATAGCAAAAAAAATGGCTCAAAAGACAAAAAACACTCAACTCAGGACACTCAACTCTAAACTTTTTCGTAACTTTGCATCCGCTTTATGCGAAAAATCATTCATTAACAAACAAATTTATCATTTATGTACTTAGATTCAGCTAAGAAGCAAGAAATCTTTAGTCAGTACGGAAAGTCTAATACTGATACTGGTTCATGCGAGAGCCAGATAGCTTTATTTTCATACCGTATCGACCGTTTGACCGAGCATGTCAAGGCCAATCACAAAGATTATAGCACAAACAGAGCGCTTGTTAAGCTTGTAGGTCAGCGTCGCAGTTTGCTGAACTATCTCAAGAACAAGGACATTGAGCGCTACCGCGCCATTGTTAAGGCTCTTGGTCTCCGTAAGTAATACGTTGAGGCTGAAAAAGAATAAGAGGGTTGCCCATTGCGGGAAATCCTCTTATTAACTCTAAAAACCTTAAATTCTAAACAAAACACCAAACGGGGCATTAGCTCATCCGGCTAGAGCGTTTGACTGGCAGTCAAGAGGTGGCGAGTTCGAGTCTCGCATGCTCCACTTCCCCAAAAACTTTACCAGAACTTATTGGCTGACGGGTTGTATTCGAAACCTGCATCGGCCAGTTTGGTAGTTAGCCATGCCTCGTCAAGATCCAAGTCATCGCATAGGGCTTGGAGTGAATCATAGTCATCACGCAGTTTCATATTCACGAAACTCATGAGCATTATGGGGTCTTCGGGTAGTTGCGTTGTCATTCCTTTTTCTTTTGATATCTTGGGTGATGGGTAAGTATCTCTTCACGCAGATGGGTGGTATCGATATGCATATAGATTTCTGTTGTTGAAATCGACTCATGTCCCAGCATCGCCTGAATGGCTCTTAGGTTGGCACCTCCCTCTAACAGGCTTGTTGCAAAGCTATGTCGGAACGTATGGGGACTCACTGTCTTCTTGATGCCTGCCTTCTCTACGAGTTCCTTCACTACATGAAACACCATGATGCGCGACAGATTCTTTTTGCGCAATTGGCTTAGGAACACATAGTCCTCATAGCCTTCCTTTGCTGCGATATGGCAACGGTCAGCAAAATACAGATTGAGTTCTTTCACAGCTTTCGAGGAAATAGGTACTAGGCGCTGTTTTGAACCTTTTCCCGTTACCTTAATAAATCCCTCATCGAGATATAAATCTGATAGTTTCAAATTACAGAGTTCGCTGACTCGTAATCCACAGCTGAACATCACCTCAATCATGGCTTTGTTGCGCTGCCCCTCCGACTGCGATAGGTCGATGGCATTCTCTATCGTATCAATTTCTTCCACAGAAAGGATATCGGGCAGGTGTTGCGGCTTTTGAGGCAAGTCGAGCAATTCTGTTGGGTCATTGTCCAATTCACAGGTCATCACCAGGAATTTGTAGAAACTACGAACCCCCATTAAAATGCGATAGAGTGATGTGGGGTGAATCCCTATATCGTGCAACAATGCCGAGAATTCGTGGAAATCCTCCAACTCAACCTCTAAGGGATTCTTCTGTTTTTCTTCGATGAAGCGGAAGAATTTCAGCAGATCACGTTGGTAGGCATCAATCGTGTTTTGTGAAAACGACTTCTCTAATTTCAGGTACTGGTAATACCTTCTCAATATTTTTCCTAAATCTTTCTGTGTCATTATCTGCTTTTTCAAAAAGTGCCCGAAGCTTGAAGCTCCAGGCACCTTCTTTCTATTGGTCATAAAGGTCTTATACGACCTATATGCCTTGTAGGACTATATTATTTTACCAAGACCTTCTTTCCACCTACGATGTTGAGACCCTTCTGCAGAGCGTTGATTCTCTGACCAGCGAGGTTGTAGATAGCAGGAGCTTTTGCCTTGTTAGCAGCCAGTTCGTTGATGCTTTCTGGAACTTCCGGCTTTTGGTCAAGGTCGCCACCGAGGTAGAACAACTGGAAGTCGTCGAAGATTACCCAGTCACCCGATACTGAAGTGTTCTTGCGGAAGCCAAGACGGAGGTCTGAACCTGCAGGTACTTCAATCTGGATGGTGTTGCAATAAGCCTCAGGACTCTGTTCGAATCTGTAGTATGCACCAAGCATTGAAGAAGGATAGTAGAATACGCCTTCGCTTGTCTTGATACGCTCATCGAATGGATAAGTGTTTTCAACCTGCCATGCAAACTTAGTAACACCGTTCTCGTCATTGAATGCGTATCGGTTGTCTGGACCGTCGGCAACTACTGAATAAACCTTACCGTCTTCGTCTGTCCATGTGGTGATAAGTTCGTCTGTCTCTTCATCGTAGAGGTCATCCTCAGGAACTGCAATAGTCCAGATGGTATCTGTAGCAAATACGCCAGTTTCGTTGCCGTTTTCATCAACAATCATGTCGCCCTCAACCAAGTCGCTGCTGTTATTGCGATAATACTTGGTGAACGAAGGTTTTGTGAACTTGCCGTCGCAGATAGATTTCACGTATGCAGCAGATTCGATGGTATCGTTACCGTTGACTGTACGTGCATAGAGCTCTGCATAGTGACGCTCCCATGCGTTTACATCACCGTTAGCATCAGTCCAATAGCTTGTCCAGCTCTGGCTTGAGTTGTCACGTACGTTACGTGCATCACGATAGAGGGCACGAACACGGATTTCGTACTTACCAGCTGGCAGACCCTTGATTACCTGATACATGTCGATTGGGTTGGTGTTCCAGATTTCAGAGTTGCCGCGAGCATACTCGTTAGAAGTACCTGTGTTGCCGCTC
>CADAGO010000011.1 GCA_902787555.1 uncultured Bacteroidales bacterium | reverse complement strand
TGTGGAGATTACTGCCACGATGTACAACAAGAAGGGAGAGGTGATTGACGGAACGCTGAAGACGGACAGTGTGGGTAAGTACAACTATATCGTTCCTGACGTGGAGGGAGAATGGACGCTGTTCATGCGTTCGAAGAAGGACGATGTGGAGCGTGACTATTACATCGGTATCGACCGCCACTTCTCGCCCGACAAGCGCTACATCTATCCTGACGAGGCACGTATCCAGCAGATACGTCAGCCTAATTTCATCCCGTCGGCCCAAAATGCAGTGATGGATGATGAGGAACCGGTTTCCATTACCCAGCGCAACCATCTTCTCCCGACCGTGAAGGTGAAAACGCGCCGTATACTCGGAGACCTCAGGGTGAACTGGTATGACGAGGAGAATGCCCAGACACATTCCGTATTGAGATACGACTGTGACGAGGATGCCGATATGTACGGCGACCTTGGTAATGACATACCTTCGTTCTTCGAATGGCTCTCGAAACGCAACAGCTACTTCCAGTTCGAGAAGGAGGACTACGATGCGGAGAATATGGCTAATTGGGTAGTGGGAGAGATGGATGATGACGGAAACCGAGTAAGCTCGATAAGTCTGTCAGGCAAGAGGATGTTTGAAGACCGCACCACCTATAATGAGCGCCCCATCATCTGGATTGTGGATAATACGTTCTGGGGAATCACGGGACTGCCGAACAGGGCTAAAGAGCATATCAACATCATAGACTCGAACAACAAGACGGACGACATCTCACTGCCCGACATGCTGGACGTGGCCAAGAGTATAGGACTGAGGCGGACTCACTTCGACGGGTTCAACGTACCTACAGCTTTCGAGATGGAGGACTATTCCGTGATGCCTCCGGCTGAGGACTTCCGCCGCACCCTGTATTGGGAGCCGAACATAAAGACCAACAACAGAGGTCGTGCAACGGTTGAATTCTATAACAATTCTTCTTGTACCTCTATGTTCATTTCGGCAGAAGGTATCACAGAGAATGGGAAGTTTATTATCAACGAGTAATACACTGTATGAGATTTGTCAGGTTATTCATTGTTATTGTCTTGTTTGGTTGCAGTTCTCCACTGTGGCCTCAAATCAATCCGCAAGTGGAGAACCTACTGAATGTGTTCTACACATTGAAATACGCTTATGGCAACAAGGATATAACGCTGACAGAGAACATGTATAACAGCACGTACGACGGTTTGTGCTTTGAAGCACACATCACCTTCTCGCTGATCGACCAGTCGTGGGAGACCTCAAATGCAACAGGTCATCGTCAAGTGTTACGGCGAGTGCGCCAGACATTGGACGAATTGTCTCAAAATGCCGAGACGATTCATAAGTGGGAAACCCATACGGGAAAGTATGATACTATCAATTACGCTATGTTTCTGAAACCAGGCAGCAAGACGACTGACTATCAAAACTACATGATATACGATGGCGACAAACATTGGGCGTCGGGAGGACTGGAGAGTGTCAACATGGAATACACAGCGATACATCTTGAGCCTGTCGAAATGACACATTATAGCATAGAGGAACTGAACCAGCCCACACGACTGGCACGAGGGACTCTGACCTACAAATGTGTTCTTGACACACTTGCCAAAGCGACGAGGAGCTTTAACGCCACAGCGTATTGCGAGGCCATTAAGAATATAGTGACTCAAAAAGGTATCAGTATGCGGAAAGTACATTACAAGCAAGATGCAGGTGATACTTACGGCATCCATTATATCATACGTTCGCAGGAAAATGCGCTGAAAATATTGGATGAGCTGCGCCAAACGACAAAGGGATATATCGCCTCCCATCCCTACGAATCGTTCAATATGTTCAACCCTCGTCAAAACGACTACATCAGTACTTACCCATTTCTATCAGGCAGTACGATGACAGAAAACGGTACTCAGGAGACTTTTTCCGTTTACGCCATATTCAGCAAGGAATACTATCACATCCTAGTACTTTATACAGATGGTGTTTTGGACATTCCTACCGATTGGGAAATCATCAAAGAATATGACAACGGGAAAGCGACCTACTACGATAAGGATATCAAGTTTATGAACTTGACGAAAAAAGAAGACTGACAGATGCAGGAAAAGCGAATAAAGATATGACATTCAACGAATTTGAACATATTGCCCATCATGTACGGCCTGTCATCCTGAAGATTGCCTACCGATTCTTCCAAAACAAAGACGATGCTGAAGATGTGGTGCAGGAGGTGCTGATGAAACTGTGGCTGAGATATGGGAAAATCGACTACGGGGAGGCGGAGAAGATCGCTATCATAGCGACGAAGAATCTGTGCGTCAGCATGGCCAGGCATCAGCGACTTCGTGATCATGTCCCTATCACCGACAATCTGGAAATAGAAAGCGTGGAGCCTCCTGATGCACAGCTAAAAGCAAAGGAATACGCAGCAATGCTCGAAAAGGCGATTCATACACTGACACGCTCCGAACAGCGGCTTATCTACTTGATGCAGCACGAGGGGCTTAACGCAAATGAAATAGCAATCATTACAGGCATACATGTTCACTCGGTAAGAACTATGGTGGCCTTGGCAAGAAAAAAACTTTTAAAACAACTGACTCAATGGAACAATCACTAATTGAAAAATACCTGGCAGGTGAAACTTCTGCCCAGGAAGAACGGCTCTTACGGCAAGAACTGCAGGCCAAATCCTTTGCAACCCGTACAAAGGAAGAAGAGGCCCTGCTCATCATGCTGACAGGATTCCATCAGGAAGAAGACAACTCAGAAGACATCTTCGCCGTTGACTATTCCTGCGAGTACAACAGATTTGTCCACCGCAACAAAGTGCGGAAAATGACAAAGCTAGTGTCGGCGATTACTGCTATAGCTGCATGTCTTGCAATTGTCGGGTTTATTGGCTGGCACAACAGAAAAGGTGCTGAGATGACCAACACGGCTTCGAAGGGAAAAGGAAACCTCGCCCTACCCCCCTCTCAAGAAGAAGGAGCGGAGAAAGATACGACCATCTCTTTTCCTACCGAAGGAGACGTGAGAGATGGAGCGACTATTCCTGTGACAAGGGAAGGAGTATCGGATTCGAGCCATTACGCATGGGCGAAGCCCCTGATGGACTCTTATCATGAAGACGACTTGGACAATCTGGACGGAAAACCTGACGACGCAGCCCGTCAAGACAGAGAATGGGCTCAGAAATAGAATAGAGGTTATTGGCTATAGATTCATATAAGTATGGACACGATGAAGTTATACATATTATTGTCGCTATGGATGACTACAATTGTCGTCAATGCGTCAGCCCCCATCAAGAAGCCTACCAAAGAGCTACCTGTACAGGAGAAAGTGTATCTTCACTTCGACAACAACTGCTACTTTCAGGGCGATACCATCTGGTATAAGGCATATGTGGTATTGGCCGACGATAACAGTCCACAACCGCTCAGCCGGATTCTCTATGTAGAATTGCTGAACGAACAGGGCTATATCGTAGAGCGCCAACAACTGCCCATCAGCAAGAATGGACAGGCGAACGGACAGTTCGCCATTGCAGATTCTGCATTTGCAGGCTTTTACGAAATACGTGCCTATACGAAATGGATGCTGAACTTCGGATTCGACTATACCCGTCCTTGGTATTCAAAAAACGGAATAACAGATGAATATATAGGTACCACTCTGTCAATGAAAGAACTGCTATGGGATCACAAACAGACATTGTCGGAGTATCTGAACAAAAACGGTTATACGGCATTTAGCCGATTGGTGAAGTCGTTAGAAATACCTATACCAGAGCAAAGAAACAGTCCGCTCAAAGAACAGCTAGAAAAGGTGAAGACCTATCTGTTCCAAAAGGATGACGAACACAATGTCTTCAATTCCATCGATCCACAAGGAATGCGGAAGAACTATCGTGAATACCACCACCTGTTTTCCCGGGTCATCCCCATCTACAGCCGTCCAGATACAACCGAGCTGTATATGAGTAAAATCATACCGAAGAAGGTAACTACAGGCGACTATGACATCAAGTGGAAAACCCCTGAATTCGATGTAAAGTTCTACCCTGAGGGCGGTTATCTGCTCGAGGGCGAAGAATGCCGCGTGGCTTGGGAGGCAATGAACGAACAACTGGAACGACTGAATGTACGAGGTGTTCTGCTTGAAGACGGAGAGTCTATTGACTCAATCCTGCCTTGTCATGCGGGGCGAGGTGTATTCACACTTAGGCCTATGCATGGTAAGAAATATACGGTAAGATTTGAATTCAAAGAGCACCGATTCGACTTTGACCTTCCGAAAGCCGAACAGGAAGGAGTGCGGCTATGGGTGGAACAAGACGAAGAAGGGGTGTATTTTGATGTAGCGCAACACTTCGATAAGCCAAGGAAGCTGATGCTGAATGTGTATTGCAGAGGGAAGAAGAGTGGAGAGTGGAAACTGAAGAGTGAAGAGAATGGTGTTGTTGCAGCCTATATCGAAGACATCTCAGAGGGAGTGAACCAAGTTGTAGTTACCGACTCGCTGGGAAACGTATATGCCGACCGTTTGTTTTTTGTGAACAAACTATATGAGTCTCAGGCAAAGGTAATTGTGTTGGGAGCAAACAATCATCGTTATGCTCCTTTGGAAAAGGTACGCATCAACCTGATTGCCACCGATGCACGTAGTCGCCCACTGAAACATCAGACGTTCTCAGTGTCGGTTCGCGATGCTGACCAACTCGATGCATCGTTTGCCTCAGGTAATGTGATGACCAACCTATTGCTTGAATCCGACCTCAAGGGGTTTGTAGAGAATCCAGACTACTATTTCGAGGCCAACGATGAGCAACACCGTCAGGCACTCGACATCCTGATGCTGATACAGGGATGGCGTCGATATGACTGGCGCTTTATAGAGTATCCCGAATACTTCAATGTGGATTACATGCCCGAGCAGAAGATGATAATCTACGGTCAGGCACTACCACTCCGCAAGAGTCTGCTGAGACGCGACAAGGGTAAGCTGCAGATTTCCTGTTCGCTCATCAACGACAAGGGCGAAATGGAACCCGAGATACCGTTTATCTACCGAGGAGTGACAGAAGCCGATTCGAGCGGCTACTTCCAGTTCGCCTACGACCCCTTCTACGGAAAAGGAAAACTGACGCTGCGTGCCAAGTATGTGAACAAACTGGAGAAGAAGAACTACGACCTTGTGAGCCACGACCCAGAGATATTCGTCCGCAAGCAGTACTACTACCCTCAGGCATTGAAGGAATATTCGTGGTACGAAACACATTTGCTGGATATCGTCAAAGACAAGCATGTCAAATGGGAGGAACGGCAGAAGGACATCTATGCTTCGGAGTGGATTCCACAGGTGAACATCAAACAGAAGAAGCGTGTCCACCTCAAGCTACAGAAAGACCGTCCCGTAGCACAAATCGATTTCATCGACTTTATGAACGATCTATGGGATCAGGGCTACTATGATGCGTTCAACAAACTCGAAAATCATTACTTCTCATTAGAAGGAACACTGCCATATATCAACGACTACGTGAGGATGCAATACCAATTGTCGGAAAACAACTACGAGAGAGGCGAGACCTATTACAACTGGTCGAGAGTGCCCCTAAACAATAACTCCTCAAGTCATTGGGATTGGAATTCTTCTTATCCTGACCATTCCTTCACTTCGGGCGATTCCGGATGGGGATTTCTCAACGACAGACAAACAGGTCGTATAGAGACCTATTCCTTCATCGACCACCTGAAGCGAATCGACATCGTAAGCGATGCTCCACGCCGCCCCACCTCGTTCGAGCATGAGCACCAAGACAAGTCCACGTCCGATTATACACCTTCCACCAGCACCCCACCCGTAGGAATCGACGCATACGTCAACATCGTCGCGACCCCCGACAGCCTGCCGCGCATCATCTTCGGACGGGAATACAACTTCCAAGGGTTCAACCGCCCCGTAGAGTATTACAATCCCGATTACAGCAAAGCCCGTCTGCCCGAGGTGAAAGACTACCGCCGCACACTCTATTGGAATCCGAACGTAACGACCGACAACTACGGACAGGTCACCATCGAGTTCTACAACAGTTCGGTATGCACATCGGTAGATGTCTCAGCAGAGGGAGTAACACGCCATGGACAGTATATCGTAACAGAGCAATAACTCATCATAAGCAAGTTTATATTAATTGTTAAAGTAAGTTTGAGTTAATTAAGTGTACACATTTCAAGCAACTCGCGCGGGCAGTGATGTTCGTGCGAGTTTTTTATGTTTGCATCACACCCTGGCTGACACCGCTGCGGAGTGCAGCTTCGCGGATCATTCCTTCTGATTTTGAGCTCGGTTTCACGAGTATTGATTTTGATTGCCATAGTTTTTTTGATTTAGTTTACTGTTTACTGTTGACGGTTTACCGGTTTATGGTTTACGGTTTGGTTAACAATTTGACAAGTCTCTCGTTGTCGTGGATTTGGGAGCGTTGTGTGGCAATTAGTGGTTGTCGTTGTGTCTCTTAGTGCCGGCCGTTGCAACTGTTAAGGTTTACAATTTCTACCATTAATGCCCGTATTTTCACATCTTTTCTTTGACACTGCAAAGTTGCTTGGCTTTTGAATACTATGACTTCGTCGAAGATAAAATACGCATCGAAACAGGAAAAAACGATGTTTTATTCATCTCAATAACCTATAAACAATAACCATTAACCAAATTATTGCTATCTTTGCATATCGAAACAAATGGCCTATCATGCGAAGAGGAATCTATTTCATCGGATTGTTGTTGCTGCTCTTGTCGTGCACTGACGAGAGGCAGGCAAAGGATGTTCGTATGCAGGAATTGCTGAAGCTGGTCGAGGAAGAGAACAGATTTGAAAAGCGATTACCGTCGGACACCGTGTTTCAGGAGGTGGTGAACTACTATGACGATTATGGGAACGCAAACCAGCGGATGAAGGCTCACTACCTGATGGGATGCATCTATCGCGATATGCATGAGACCCCAATGGCGCTCCAGTATTTGCTCAATGCAGCAGAACTGGCTGACACGCTGGCTCCCGACTGCGACTATGTCACGCTGATGAAGATTTACGGTCAGATGGCGAGAATCTATCATCAACAACTGATGCCGGAAGAGCAACTCAAAGCCTATCAGCAATACAGCAGATATGCGCTGAAGACCGATAGCGTGAATCATGCCATTCAGGGTGTGAAATCACAAATCAGTGCCTACCAATTATGGGGCGATACGGCAATGATATTGGCTTTGACGGATAGCGTGCACAAGCTGTATCTGTATGAGAACATGCCTCAAGAGGCTGCTGGAGTGTATGCTGCAGCCATTCGCATCTACTTGGCCCGTCGTGATTACACAAAGGCGAAACAACTGATGGACATCTACGAGCACGAGTCGGGCTTTTTCGATGCAGAAGGAAACACAACTAGGCGCCGCGGTGCCTACTATGGTGCGAAGGGCAATTATTATTTCTGCACAGACAAACTGGATTCTGCTGAGTATTTCTACAGGAAACTGGAGCAGTATGGCTACTACCAATATGCCTATGACGGACTGATGGCTGTCTTCAATCGCCAGCATAAGGTCGATTCGGTGATGAAATACAACAATCTGTACAAGGCTGCCATCAATCAATACATGAACGAGCAGCAATCAGCAGCAATTCGGCAAGTGGGTGCGATGTATGACTATAGCCGCAATCAGAGAATCGCAGAGCAACGCGAACGCGAGGTGGCTCGCAAAAACAGCATCATCACGAGCATCATCGTTGGTGCAATCGTGCTGCTACTACTCGCTATATGGTCCGTGTGGAAACAGAGACGGTCGAAACAACGCTCAATCGCCCAGATGCGCTCAGAAGTCATCAAGGTCCATCAACTGCTGACGGAGAAGCAGTGCGAGATAGACCAATACCATCAGGACAAGGAGCAATATGAGGTTCAGATGCAAGCGAAGTACGACATGCTGAAATCGCAGTTCCAGCAACTGAACGGCCGTCTGCATGAGCAGCAGATGTCGGAGAATTTCCATGCGCTGCAAGAAAGCGATATCGCCCATTGGTTGCATACCAAGGGAAGTGGGGCGCTCGGCTTTGACAAGGTTTCAGAGAAAGAGCTGGGCAAGCTGCACAATGCCTTCCAGCAATACATGCCCTATCTGCTCCATCACTTCCATAGCAGTAAGCTCACCCGTCTGGAAACGACGATTGCCATGCTGGTGCGTCTCAGTTTCACATACGCAGAAATCATGATTATCATGGACACACAAAAACAGAATATCCGCAATATCAAGTCGAGAATCAACAAAAAGATGTTCGACGACCCTTCAGCGGAAAGCCTCTTCGACAATCTTGAACATTTCGATGCCACATAGCCTCCTGAGCCACTTGATTTCACACTATCAGGGCGATTTTTTAGAGGATTATGTGTACTCTTGGTGTACCCGATGTTTCAAATCTGCAAGTATGTTACAAATTTTATTGTTAACTTTGCAGCGTGAAATCAAAAAACGGACAACTATGGGTAAACATTATGGAATGATGAAACGACTGATTGCAGGTGTTTTGATGTTCATCACTGCAATGGGAGCCTCGGCAACAGGTCAAAGTGGTGATATGATCACGATTAACGGCGAACAGTGGAACTTATTGGGCAAACCTATCGACTGGGACTCTGTTCTGTATAAAAGCCTGTTGAAAGTACTGCCTGAGGAGCGGTCGATCAATACGGCTAACTGGGACGGCTATACCGCCTATTGGAGCATCAGGAACGACCGTCTGTACCTCGACCGTATCGAGGTAGAATTATATAATAAGGAGACGCGGCATAGCCGGAAAGCAAACATCACGGAAGCTGATATGCACCATGTGTTTGGTAAGTACATGAAGAACGGACGGATTGAGGCATCATGGTTCTCTATGCCTGAACTGAGGGCAGGGAAAGGCAGGACAGTCTATTATGTCCACTCAGGCTATTGCCGTAATCAAGAACACGAGCAGATCCTGAGCATCGAACGAGGGAAGATAGTCAAACGGCAGTCATATCATAACCGTGTGGTCGTAGCGGACGGATTTTCGTTCGACAACATCAATCAGGAAGAAATCCGCCGCCGTTTCCCACTCCACACCCAGAACTACCCCAAATTGGCAGACGTGGGCCGACTCATTATCTCCATTTCCAAGGTGCAGTTAGACTCAAACGGGAACCTCCTTGATTGCAATGTCACGGTAACGCATCGTGATATGAAAGGCTCCATCGAGGGATTGGCTCAGGAAGTGAAGACCCTGCTGAAGCAAATCCACCCTTGGAAAACGCTCTATATCAATGGTGAATATGTATCAACCTTATATCACCAAAGTATTACGCTTCCTTATGTTTTAGCACTCGCGAAAACACAGGAAAAAGGGCATTTCTAAAGAAATTGCTCTTTTTTATGCAAAAAAACATAGGCTTTGCATATCATTTTACGCTTTATTTTGTAACTTTGCAACCACAGAATTCTATAATCCTTTTACAAGATGGAGACAATGAAGAAATTATTGCTGGTTGTAGTCGCCATGATGACTACTTCGGGCGTATTGGCACAGCAAAAGAGCCAACCCGCAGGCGTGAGGATGGAAGTAGCCGAGGATGAATCGGACAACGGCGAGTACACCATCTTTACGTACAAAGATGATGACGGCACGTTCGGCTATTACCTGAGCGTCGCACGAACGAGGAAAACGTTAGGTGCCGACGAACTCTTCGGTATGGAGGTAAAAAACCTCAAGGAAACCACCATCTATCTGGGCGACACAGCCGACAAGGCTTTTGCGACCATCGATGACATCCTCGACCTCTTCGACAAGGACTTAGACACTAAGGCTGAGTTCAAGGGCCGCACCACATCGAGCGGCGAACGTCTGGGCGAGACAACCACTTCAACCTGTGTGGTGACAAAGAAAACGCTGGGCGGCAAGCGTCTGAAATTCACGTTCACCAACGGTGAACGAGAGGGCGAAGCCTACCTCACGAAATCCACACTCAAGAGCCTGCGTGCGGAATTCAAGATTCACAAGAAACTGCATCCGAAGCAACACACATAATTATCATTATATGAAAAGGCTGTTATCCCTATTACTACTCGTAGCAATTTGCTCGATAGCATCGGCACAATTGCAGAAACTGACGGTGAACGGAACGGAGCGCACTTATCTCGAGTATGCGCCCCAAAAACTGGGCGAGAACCGCCCGCTATTTATCTTCTGTCACGGCTACAACCAAGATGCCGGCTGGATGATGAACAATGAGTTTAAGAACGATAAAGTGAGTATGGAATCCGTATGCGACACAGCTAAGTTCGTTGTCGTATTCCCAAACGGTATCGACAGAGCGTGGGACGTAGGTGGCGATCGTGATATTAACTTCATCAAGGCTATCATTGAGAAGATGGTGAAGCAGTATAAGATTGACCGCAACCGCGTGTATCTCGGCGGCTTCTCGATGGGCGGAATGCTGACCTACAATGCCATCAACAAGATGTCGGACATCATTGCTGCCTTTGTATCGTGCAGCGGACCGTCAGTGGTTACTCCAAAAGCAGGATTACGGCCTATACCCCTGATGCATATTCAAGGAACTGCCGACAATTTCGGCAATGTGCAACCCGCCCTCAACCCTTGGATTAAGCACAATGGAGGCTCTACGACTGCCAAGGTAATCACCAACTATAACGGCTTCAGCGGTGCTACGTTGCACATTTGGAGTTCTGGAAAAGCCGGAGGAGAGGTACAACTGATCGAACTCAAGGACAAAGGTCATTGGATTTGCAAGGAAACGCAAGTGTACACAGGTAAGGAAATGTGGAATTTCTGCAAGCGCTTTTCGCTCAACTTCACAGCACCATCCGTATCCTTCACATCACCCTACCCCGGTACTTCACACCTTTTTTTTTCGCCAACAACTAGCGTCACATTTCCTGACATCAAACTGACTGCAACTGCTTCCGACCCTAATGGGAAGGTGGCTCAAGTGGACTTCTATGACGGCTCTGAACTGATTGCCACCCTGAACAAGACACCCTATACCTTTACGGTGGAGAATCCTGCAGCTGGGGAACATATCTTCAAAGCCATTGCGACTGATAACGACGGAGAGACAGCCGAAGCGAAGGTAGTGGTCAACTATAAAGTGGGACGCAGCCACATGTTTCACAATGATTTCACAGAGGGAGGCAGCATCCCCTTAGGATGGACCACCTATGATGGCTCAGAACGAAGGAACGGCTTCAGCAACGGATACTCATCGGGCAGCCGAGTGCTGCAATTCACCTCATCCACCCGCGACTTCGAATACGGACTCTATTTTCGCAATCAAAGCGGCAGACAGCGAGCTGGATATGCAAAATACGGAATGGCTGCATCGCACTCCACGCTGACGCTTTGTCCTGGGAAGTACATGCTGAGATATAAGATTTGCAATTGGAACAATGAAGAGGCTGCTCCTCTCGACATCAGTATAGAAAAGAAGACAGGCGGTGAAGCAATCGCTTCTACATCCTATACCCCTAATGTCAATATCGGGAATGACGTATCTAAAAGTTTCAAGGGCACACGCATCATCACCTTCGAATTCGTTATAGAGGAAGAAGACGACTACCTTCTTTCTTTTTATACAGCCGACAAGGTGTGGGCCGACGGGGTGATTGGCTACATGATGCTCGCAGCAAAGGAATATGCAAGCGGAATTGAGATAATTCATAATTCACAATGCATAATGCATAAGAATGCAATGTACAACCTGCAAGGTCAGCGAATAAACTCGATGCAAAAGGGGCTGAATATCGTTGGTGGAAACAAAATATGGGTGAAATAATTTTGTGGATACAAAGAATTGTTGTAACTTTGTACCCGAAATCAGGCACAAAGTTACATTACTTGTTTCTTTGGGCAGTCGTAAACAGAAATCACATTAAATTAGTATAAATATGAAGCCAACATTATTCTTACTTGCTGCAGGAATGGGAAGCCGCTACGGAGGCCTGAAGCAGCTCGACGGTCTGGGACCTAACGGTGAGACCATCATGGACTACAGTATATACGATGCCATACGTGCCGGATTCGGCAAGATTGTATGGGTTATCCGTAAGGATTTCGAAGAGCAGTTCCGCACACAGATTCTCGCTAAGTATGAGGGGAAGGTGGAATGCGAACTCTGCTTCCAGGCACTCGATGCCCTGCCTGAAGGATTCAAGTGTCCTGAAGGTCGCGTAAAACCTTGGGGTACGAACCACGCAGTTCTGATGGGTAAGGATGTCATCAAGGAGCCTTTCTGTGTGATCAACTGCGACGACTTCTACGGCCGTGACGCGTTCGCCCAGATAGGTAAGTTCCTCGGCGGACTGCCTGAAGGAGCAATGAACAAGTATGCGATGGTGGGCTTCCGCGTTTGCAACACATTGAGCGAAAACGGTTCAGTAGCTCGCGGAATATGCTCAACAAACGAGCAACATCACCTGACCGACGTGGTGGAGCGTACAGAAATCCTGCGTGTCGATGGTAAGATCTGCTACAAGGATGGTGACGGATGGGTGGAGATACCAGAGAACTCACCTGTATCAATGAACATGTGGGGCTTCACTCCCGACTACTTCGAGCACAGCGAGGAGTTCTTTAAGGTATTCCTGAGCGACCCGAAGAATATGGAGAACCTTAAGGCTGAATTCTTCATCCCGCTGATGGTGAACAAACTCATCAACGAGGGAACAGCTACCGTAGAGGTGCTCGACACCACCTCAAAGTGGTTTGGAGTAACCTACGCAGCCGACCGTCCTGACACTGTAGCCCGCATCAAGGCGCTCATAGAGGCAGGAGAATACCCAGAGAAGCTGTGGTAATTAAGTCTTTAGTTGTTAGACGTTAGACTTAAGCTATTAGCAATTACGAATGAAAGACCTTCGTTCTGAATACCTTTACCGCCAAGGGTGTAGAATGGGGGGCTTTCTTTTTTTTATCGGTATCTTATGGCTGTTGGTCACAGGACAAGCAAATGCTCAGGGGCTGACTGCGATGACGTATAACTGCGAGAACGCATTCGACACGATTCACGATGACGGGAAACGCGACGAGGAGTTTCTGCCCGAAGGGACACGACACTGGACACGACACCGTATGTTTGAGAAGTTGAAAAACATAGGAAAGGTGATTGTGGCTGCCGATTCTATCCGTCCCGTAGATCTTGTGGCGCTTGAGGAGGTGGAAAACGATACTGTCCTCACCTATCTGACTCGCAGAACTGTCTTATCGGCTTTAGGGTATGAATACATCATGACTCACTCTCCCGACCAACGCGGTATCGATGTTGCCCTGCTTTACAATCCCCTGATGTTTCGCATTCTACATCATGACTGCATCCGCGTGGAGACTTCGAGACCTACTCGCGACATTTTGCATGTATGTGGCGTGACGGGCAGGAATCCTGTTGATACGATCGACATCTACGTGGTTCACCTGCCTTCTAAACTGGGAGGAGCAGCAGGCGAGCGGAATCGAAGGATGGTTGTGGAAGCAATCGCAGCCTCGACAGACTCGGTCTTTGCCATCCGACCTGCTGCAAAGATTCTCATTATGGGAGATTTCAACGACGGGCCCACTTCCGAACTGTTGCAGACATGTCTCGGAAAGTTCAGGAACCTTGCGAACGAGTATGGCAAAGAGCACGGGTCATACAAGTATCAGGGAGACTGGGACACGATAGACCAAATGCTGATTAGCGAAGGGCTTGTCGATCCACAAAACGGAGGAGTGAAGTTCCTCGAAGCAAAAGTGCTGACACTACCGTTCTTACTGGAAACAGATGAAGCATACGGTGGACGGAAGCCTAACAGGACCTTCGAGGGGTATAATTTTCACGGAGGGTTCAGCGACCATCTGCCTGTATTGCTAAAACTGAAATAAAACCCATCCGCTCCTTTCCCCCGCTAAAGGGGAAAAAAGAAAGACGGACGGGGAAATTCTATACGATGCCTTGCGCCAACATCGGGAACACATTGGCTTCGCTACGCTACGCCGAAGTGTCTGCTATACGATGCCTTGCGCCAACATCGCTTTGGCCACTTTCATGAAGCCTGCGATGTTAGCACCTTTCACATAATTGATATAGCCATCGGACTGGCGACCATAGCGAACACATTGTTCGTGGATGCCGTGCATGATGTGATGGAGACGGTCGTCCACTTCCTGAGCGCTCCAACTGATGTGCATGGCATTCTGACTCATTTCCAGACCCGATGTAGCCACACCTCCTGCATTGACTGCCTTACCTGGAGCATAGAGCATCTTGTGCTGAATGAAGAGGTCGATAGCCTCAGGCGTACAACCCATATTACTGATTTCTCCCACACAAGTTACGCCGTTATCGATAAGATGCTGGGCATCATCACCGTTGAGCTCGTTTTGGGTCGCACACGGAAGAGCGATGTCACATTTAACTTCCCACGGACGCTTACCAGCATAGAATGTGCTACCTTGGAATCGTTCGGCATAAGGCGCACAGATATCGTTACCAGAGCTACGCAGTTCGAGAAGATAGTCAATCTTCTCCTCATCGAGTCCGGCAGGATCGTAGATATAGCCATCAGGACCAGAGATAGTGATCACCTTAGCACCCATCTGTGTTGCCTTCGTTGCAGCTCCCCAAGCGACATTTCCAAATCCTGAGATGGCAATTGTCTTGCCTTGAATATCGATTCCCTGGTCCTGCAACATTTCACGGACGAAATACAGTCCACCAAACCCTGTGGCTTCCGGACGCACAAGCGAACCGCCATATTCCAACCCTTTGCCTGTGAGCACTCCGCTCCAGTCGCGGGTCAGTTTTTTATACTGGCCGAACAGATAGCCTATCTCGCGTGCTCCGACTCCTATATCGCCTGCCGGGATGTCGATTTCAGGGCCGATGTAACGGTAAAGCTCGTTCATGAATGCCTGACAGAAGCGCATGACCTCAGCATCGCTCTTGCCGCGAATACTAAAGTCAGACCCTCCCTTTCCTCCGCCCATCGGGAGCGTGGTGAGAGCGTTTTTGAAGATTTGCTCAAAGCCAAGGAACTTCAGGATGCTGAGATTGACTGAAGCATGAAATCGCAGTCCACCCTTATAGGGACCAATAGCACTATTAAACTGTACACGGTAGCCAAGATTGACTTGCACCTCACCTTTGTCATCAACCCAAGGAACACGGAAGGTGATAATACGTTCTGGCTCGACAAGTCGTTCGATAATCTTTGCCCGCTCGAATTCGGGATGCTGGTTGTAGATATCCTCAATACTCATGAGCACCTCATGTACGGCTTGCAGGTACTCTTTCTCTCCTGGATGCTTGGCCTCCAGGTTGGCCATAATCTTGTTAATTTCCATAGTCTGATATAATTAATAATTTATAAAGCAAAATTCTTTTTTTTCTCTCAGAAATTCGAGTCGATGATAGCACGAACCAATTCCTTTCCGCGAGTGTTGTAGCCGTGACTGCGATCGACTGCTGCGAAGTCCATGAGTACGATTCCTGTGGGGCCTCGGCGGGCGCGAAGATAGTCGAGCATGGCAGCGTGGGTGTGTGCAGCATTATCACGATAACCATTGCTACGTGAGATATCGTGCCCGAAGAGTTTGGTCACTTTGGAATAGGCCGAGCAGAAATTCAGCACCCATACGATGTCATGCCCGCCATTCACTCCTGTGAGTGGGTGACGTTGAGAACCGTCAGAAGCGGAAGATTTCTTACTCGTACTGAATTCGAGCATCCGTCGGAGGGCAGTGAGCTTGATGTCGAGCGCTCCGGGAGCATAGGTCGATGAGAAGTCTTGCATGTAGACTTTGGCTTCTTCACCACGAGAGCCGACAATACGTCCCAACGTCTGACGACGCCAATCGGGACTTCCTGTCCAGTTTCGGAATATACCGCCGACGGGGGAACCGTTGTAGTTATTACGACTGAGTATGAGTATCTTGCCCCTCATGTCGCGGACTCTGAGGTCGGCTTGGAAATCAGCGAGGGTTTCGCGGTAGACGGGCTCATTGAGCAGCTCTGCAATACGTTGCTCGTATTGTCCTTTCACCTTGTCGCCATCACCAGCATGGAGCAGATGGATGATGATAAATTCGGATGGATTTTGACGGAGCCACGTCTGCATCATCGTCAATACATCTTCGAGATGAAGTTTCGTGGGCATCATGCCATGATTGAGATTCATGTGGTGTTTGTAGACTGCAGGCCGGAGGTCGAATGCACGGATGCCCGCTTGCCACAGCGACAACAAGTCAAGGTCCTGAGTTTTTGCAAACAGGTTGCCGACAGGTCCGTTAAGCCCTGCCCATCCGCTCCCTGTCGCGGCATCGTGAGCGCCAGGAATGGACAGGTCGGCCACAAGCGCGTCGTCGGGCAATCGCGCCATCCAGTTTTCTGCTCGCAGATGGAGCGAGAGCAAAACCATTACCAAAAAAACGTCAATTAATCGCCGCATGATGTCAATTATTGGTAAAATATAGGTTCGACGCAACAAAGATAAGAATTATTTAGCATTCGGACACTTACAATTTGCGTTTTTTTTGTAAATTTGCAGTCGGAAAAAGCTAATTACAACATTTTTGACAAACTCACTTATCTTAGACGTGTCATGAAAGATTTCATTGCAACGCTTCGCAGCAGCATTCTAGCTGGAATATGTATTGGTATTGCCGGTTTCGGCTATTTGATGAGTAAAGATATCATCGGCATCGTGCTCTTTACGTTTGGCCTGCTCGCCGTCGTGCATTACGGCTTCAAACTTTTCACGGGTACCGTGGGATTCTGTGGCGGATGCAAAGGTTTGAAAGTGGGCGAGATCCCCAAAGTGTTGCTTGGAAACATCATCGGCACATTGTTGGTTGCTCTGCTGACATACAACTCTGCCGCAGACCTTCAGGGTGTGGCTCAAGGCATACTGGAGAGCCGACTGGCTAATGGTCCCCTCCGCTGCGGATTGCTGGCAATCGGTTGCGGATTCATCATGACGGCAAGTGTGAAGTTTGCCAAATACGAGAACAAATGGTACCCCCTGCTCTATGGAGTTCCCATCTTCATTGTGTGCGGCTTCCCTCACTGTATAGCCGACGCATTCTACTATCTCGCCGTTCCAATTGACTTCTGGTCAGTTCACCTTATTGATATATTAATACTTTATGTGGCTATCGTTATTGGCAATACGATTGGCTGCAATTTGGTGAGAATTATCAATTTCGACAAGGATTGCTAACAACCTTTTTTACATCATATCAAAAAAACTTAGCTTTTGCAGGTTAAGTTTTTTTTGTTTGCTACGCATTATAGTTGCATGACCCAAGCAGAGTTCGAACATATTGCCCAAGAGTTGCGCCCTTCGATGTGGAAGGTGGGCATGGACTTCTTTGGCTCAGCCGACGATGCTGAGGATGTGGCTCAGGAAGCGCTGGTTCAGTTGTGGGAATATGCAGAGAAACTGGACGCAACCCGAAACATCAGCGGTCTTGCCATAAGAATTGCAAAGCATTGCTGCATCGATATGCAACGAAAAAGGCATACAAACGTTGTAGAACTGACATCCACCCACGAGCGAGCGATGAATATGGACTTGTCGCCCCACGAAAGGATGGAACAGGCAGAAGCAACCGACTTATTGCAGACGCTGATTGAACAACTGAACCCACGAGAACGCGAACTGTTTGAGATGCGACAGATAGAAGGGCTATCAAATGATGAAATCGTGAAGCAGACTGGCATTCCGAAAGCATCAATTGAAGTGATGGTATCGAGGGCAAGAAAGAAACTATTTGAGGAACTAAAAAAACAAATGAAAATATGAAACGAAAAGAAACAGAACGGCTCATCAGCAAGTACTTGGAAGGAACTACCACACCCGAAGAGGAAGCACGGCTTGCCCAAGAGGTGAATCAGCCTGATGCCCCTTTAGAGTGGAAGGCTATCGCCACGATGCTGGGTCAGTTAACGCTTGACGAGGCAACCTACGACGAGGAAATGGCACGTCATCGAAGCCGCACTCATTGGTCACATCGTGTTTGGGCAATAGCAGCCAGTATTGTAGTTGTGGCAGGAATAGGATTGTGGCTCCACAACCAACAAGAAACGCAAACGAACATGGCAATTGCTTACGTAAATGGTCAAACCATCACAGACGAAGATCGTGTGCTTGCGATAGCAGAAGATGCTGTGTGCGACATTTTCAGCAACAGCGATGCTGAAGAATCACTTTACGAGATATTTAACCCTGAAGAATAAGAAACAATATGAAACGATTAACAACATTCATCATCGCAGCTATCATCTCAGCGAGCACCTGGGCGCAATCAGGACTAAGCGTCGATTCGGTGTTCCGAGGACTGATTGTAGCAAAAAACACGCCTGGCTTCACAGAGACAAGCCTGAGCGGCGAGGTGCTCAGGGCTTATCAGCTTACAAAAATGCGAACCATCAACTTTCTCGCGACAGAAAAACAACGCAACCATGTGGAGCAACTCGTGGAAGAGGATTATGAAGCCATCCAGAAAACCAGGACAACACTTACGGACATCGACGGCGAGGAACGCGAGGACCGTAACGGACACATCTATTACATCATCTTCCGCACAGCCGACACTTATCGGTCGGATGCAGGTGTAAGGAAGACCGTACATACCTACGTATGCTACCAATGCAAGCCTAAGGGAGCGCTACACGACATCACACTCGTCTATCTTGAAGGTCCAGCGAAATTTACCGACCTAATGAAGAATTTCAAACGCAAAAACAACAAAAACAAATAAATTATGAAAACTAAACTATTTCTCATCGTCATGATGATTTTCGCCACTACGTGTGGCATCAAGGCACAGAACGACTCTATTGCCCTAGCAACAGACCCCCAAATCGACAGCAATTCTGAAGACCACCCAGGCGGATGGGATTTCAGTCTCCCATTCATGAATTCCAGCCGCGAAAAGGAGTATGCTAATGATTATAAATTACTGGAAAACGGCAGACACCGTGCACCCTATCCACACTGTACGTCGTTCCAGTTCGGATTCATTTCGGGTGTGGACGAGGCTCCAGGCGTCAATATCGACATGGGGCAGTCGTTCGAACTCGAGCTACGCAACCTGGTGGCCTTCTCCTCTCGTTTAAGCAGCCATTCGTTCTTCAGCCTCGGATTCGGCCTATCGTGGCGCAACTATCGCATGACGGGACACAATCAATTCCTACTTAACGACGACGGAACCATCAACATAGCACCCTACCCCACAGGAGCCAACCCAAAGTTCAGCCGTATCCACACATTCAGCCTCGTCGTGCCGCTCCAAATCCACGTTTCACTTGGTCGCTCCTGGTACTTATCCTTCGGTCCTGAACTGTATTTCAACACCTATGCATCACTCAAGACACGCTACAGCCTCAATGGAGAGAGCCAGAAAATCGAAGCCAACAGGCTGCATCGCAACAAAGTGACCTACGGATTGATGTGTGATATTACCTACAGCCGTCTCGGGGTGTACTTCAAATACAGCCCATGCAACGTGATGCAAACCGAATTCGGACCCAAATTCAAAAGCATCACAGCAGGTGTAAGATTGGCATTCTAATTGAAGGCTCATCCGACAAATGCGTAGTTTTTGTCGGATGAGCCAAAAATGTGTCAAAAGCATGCACGACCCCTTGATTCCGATGTTTTCTCTGTAATTGGTGCAGAATTTCAGTATCCCGACCTCACATGGAAGGAATTGTGTGGCATGATGGCAAATCTGATTGCAGAAAGTGGGGCTATAAGGTCACAATAACCCACCTTATGTAACAATAACGAGGATTTATATGATAACAACAAAGAAAAGACGATTAAAGACATGTCTTGTACAGAGATAAGTTGACTCGCTCGTCTGACTATAACTTAACATAATTCGCCATCAACCGTTAACACTTCATAATTAATCTTTTTATAAGGGCCTTAGGGGAAACAATTGTTACCCCTAAGGGAAAAATTTGTTACCCTTAGGGATTGCAAATGCTATCCCTAGGAGGTAGAAAAAGAACCTTCTAAGCCTATGGAAAGTAGACTCCGATTAACTTATGAATTTAGCAAGTAATGGTTATTGAATTAAGCTTTGTAGCTTAATCGGTTAGTAGATGGTAATGGTTATGGGGTATAAGTTAACGGTTATAGGTTTGTCCCTAATATCCCCAATGTCGAGATAACGTGATGGGGCATCCTATATAAAAATGAGTATGTGGTGCTCCTATTTTTTGTATCTTTTGCTAAAAATAGTAAATAGAAAATGGTTAAATGCGAATTAATTCGTATATTTGCAGCGTAAAAGAAAAAACGCATGTCTTGCATTCTACATATCGACACATCGACTGATGCTTGTTCTGTGGCGGTGAGCCAGGACGGAGCAGTCATCTTTCATGAAGAAGAGCTGGAAGGGCCTGCCCATGCTCAGGTGATTGGTGGCATGGTGGACGAGGCTATCTCGTTTACTGACAGTCACGCTATTCCTTTCGACGCTGTGGCGGTCAGTTCGGGGCCTGGCAGCTACACTGGTCTGCGCATCGGAGCAAGTATCGCAAAGGGTATTTGCTACGGACGCAACCTGAAGCTGATTGCCATCCCCACCCTCGAACTCCTGTGTGTTCCTGTTCTCCTCGGGCACGAACTGGAAGACGACGCCCTGCTCTGCCCTATGATCGATGCACGTCGCATGGAAGTCTACACAGCCCTCTACACCCGCGCATTGAAGCCTATTGTAGAGACCGAGGCAAAAGTGATCGACACCGATTCGTTCAAGGAGCAGCTCGACCTTCACCCCATCTACTTCCTCGGCAACGGAGCCAAGAAATGCGAAGACGTCATCACTCATCCCAACGCACACTTCATCGGCGGCATCCGTCCCCTGGCCAAGTGGATGAGTCCCCTGGCAGAGAAGCGGCACGCCAACGAGCAGTTCGAGGACGTCGCCTACTTCGAACCATACTATCTGAAAGAATTCATTGCAAAGAAAAGTAAAGATTTATTACATGGATTATAATACACAAAGAGAAAAACTGAAACTCACAGAATACGGGCGATGCATCCAGGAAATGGTGAACTACGCCTTGAGTCTCGAAGACCGTAAGGAGCGCCAACGCTGCGCCTATACCATCATCGACCTCATGGCCAACATGCAGTCGTTCACCGGCAATGCAGAAGACTTCTACCAGAAACTCTGGAACCACCTCGCATACATCGCTGAATACAAACTCGACATCGATTATCCTGTAGAAATACAACATATCGACAAGCAGGAAACCCATCGTGACAAAGTGCCATATCCGCAGAAGCAAATCGCACGTCGCCACTATGGCTCCATCATCGAGCAGCTTACCAAGCAGCTCACAGAAATGCCCGCAGGGAAACAGCGCGATGAACTCACTCGGCTTGTTGCCAACCAGATGAAACTGGCGCTCGCCAAGTGGAATAGCAACGCCCTCAATGACGAGAAAATCCTTAGCGACCTTGCTGAATACACCAACGGAAAGATATCGCTCCTCCCGTCGGAAATCAAACTCATCAGCGACAAAGAAGCCATTGCCAGCATACAGCAAAGTGAAGGCAACAAAAGTAGCGGCAGCAAAAAGAAAAAGAAGAAATAAATGGCAACATTCATCATAGAAGGAGGCCACACGCTCAACGGAGAAATTACCCCGCAGGGAGCCAAGAACGAAGCACTCGAAGTCATCTGCGCAACCCTGCTCACCAATGAGCCAGTCACCATCAAAAACCTCCCCAACATACTCGACGTCAACAACCTCATCAGTCTCATAGAGCAGATGGGTGTTGGTGTTCGATGCATGGGCACACACACTTGGACCTTCCAGGCAAGCGACCTCAACATGAGCTACCTGCAAAGCGACGAATTCATCAGCCGCTGTGCATCACTCCGAGGCTCAGTACTTCTGCTCGGTCCGTTGCTCGGCAGATTTCACCAAGCCAGCATAGCCCGGCCAGGAGGCGACAAGATAGGCCGACGCCGACTCGACACCCACTTTCTGGGCATCAGCGAACTCGGCGCACAATTCACCTACAACGACCAGCGCGGTATCTACGACATTCGTGCCGACCGCCTTCAAGGCAAATACATGCTCCTCGACGAAGCATCTGTCACAGGAACGGCCAACATCATCATGACCGCCGTCCTTGCCGAAGGAACCACACAAATCTACAACGCGGCCTGCGAACCTTACATCCAGCAACTCTGCAAGATGCTCAACCGCATGGGTGCAAAAATCAGCGGCATCGCATCTAACCTGCTCACCATCGAAGGCGTAAAAGAACTGCATGGTACTGAGCATACCATCCTGCCCGACATGATTGAAGTAGGTTCATTCATAGGCATGGCAGCCATGACCGGCGGCGATGTCACCATCAAAAATGTTTCGTACGAAAACCTCGGCATCATCCCCGACGCATTCAGCCGCATGGGTATCCGCGTCGAACGCCAAGGCGACAACATCCACATACCACATCACGACAGCTATGAAGTCGGCTCGTTCATCGACGGAAGCATCATGACGTTCTCCGACGCCCCGTGGCCAGGCCTCACGCCCGACCTTCTGAGCGTGCTCCTTGTCGTTGCTACCCAAGCCAAAGGCTCTGTGCTCATCCACCAAAAGATGTTCGAAAGCCGACTCTTCTTCGTTGACAAACTCATCGATATGGGAGCACAAATCATCCTCTGCGACCCACATCGCGCTGTCGTCGTAGGACATGACCACCGTTTCCGCCTCAAAGGCTCTCGCATGTCATCGCCCGACATCCGGGCAGGCATAGCCATGCTCATCGCAGCTATGAGCGCAGACGGAGTGAGCCGCATTAGCAACATCGAACAAATCGACCGCGGCTACGAAGATATCGAAGCCCGCCTCAACGCTATTGGAGCCAAGATCAGAAGAGAGGAATAAGCCCGCAAGACTCATGATTAAGAAAGAAGACACATACCCCATCGGACGCATCACCAAAGCCCACGGACTCAAAGGCGAAGTGGTGTTCAACTTCGAAGACGACATCTTCGACCGTGTAGAGTGTCCCTATCTTATTTGCGAGGTCGAAGGAATACTCGTCCCCTTCTTCATGGAGGAATATCGCTTCAAGACCGACTCATCCGCCCTCGTGAAATTCGAAGACATCAACTCTGCCGAACAAGCTATGCAGCTCATTGGCAGCGAAGTCTATTTCGAAAACAAATATATCGAAGAAGGCGATGCTGACGAAGTGTCGCTCAACTACTTCATCGGCTTCACAATAAAAGATACTGACGGGGCAACTATCGGCACTATCACAGGCATCGATGACCAGACCGAAAACTGGCTCTTCCACGTCGAGACAGCCAATGCCGATGTTCTCATTCCCGCCCACGAAGACTTCATCACAGAAATCAATCATAAAGACAAAATCATAGAAATGGACCTCCCCGAAGGTCTGCTCGATTTATGAACGAAAAGAAACGAATAGCAATACTAGGGTCAACCGGTTCGATTGGTACACAAGCCTTAGAGGTGATTGAAGAACAAAACCACCTTTATGAAGCATACGTGCTGACCGCCAACAACAGTGCCGACCTGCTGATTGAACAAGCACGGAAGTTCAATCCAGCCGCAGTCGTCATTGCAAACGACCTTCATTACGATAAAGTCAAAGATGCTTTAGCTGACCTACCGATCAAAGTGTATGCAGGAGCCGATGCCCTCTGCCAAGTGGTGCAGGACGAAAACGTTGATATCGTCCTTGCCTCGATGGTTGGATTCTCAGGCTTGCGCCCTACTATCAGTGCCATTAAAGCAGGAAAAATGATTGCGCTCGCCAACAAGGAAACCCTTGTAGTTGCCGGAGAACTAATCAACCGACTGACTCGCGAGTATCAAGTGCCTTTGCTACCAGTCGACAGCGAACACTCTGCCATCTTCCAATGCCTGGAACCCGGTAACCGCATTGAGAAAATCCTGCTGACATGCAGCGGTGGTCCGTTCCGCAAACTATCAGTCAAAGAATTGGAAACAGTCACCAAAGCCCACGCCCTGGCACATCCCACATGGAACATGGGTGCCAAGATTACCATCGATTCTGCAACCCTCATGAACAAGGGATTCGAAGTGATCGAAGCCAAATGGCTCTTTGGCGTACGTCCCGAACAAATCCAAGTGGTAGTACATCCGCAGTCGGTCATCCATTCGATGGTACAATTTGAAGACGGAGCCGTCAAGGCACAACTCGGTGTGCCAGACATGCGTCTGCCCATCCAATATGCTTTCAGCTATCCGAAACGCCTAAAAGCATCATTCGACCGAGTGGACTTCTTCCAGATGAAAGACCTCACCTTCGAGCAGCCCGACATCGAGCGCTTCCGTTGCCTCGCTCTCGCCTACGAAGCCTTGGACAAAGGCGGCAACATGCCATGTATCGTGAATGCGGCTAACGAAATTGCCAATCGTGCTTTCATCGACGACCAAATCTCATTCCAGAGAATCAGCGAGATTATCGAGCAGGCGATGAGTCACATACCATTCTCCAACGACTCTTCGCTCGACACATATTTATTAACAGACAAAGAAACACGCGAATACGCAAAAACACTTTTGTAAACACCCATGGAAGTAGTATTAATAAAGATAGCACAAGTAGTAGCAGCATTCAGTTTGCTGATTGTATTACACGAAGGAGGACACTTCCTCTTTGCCAAACTATTTAAGATACGTGTTGAGAAGTTCTACCTTTTCTTTGACTTCCCAATCATGACCCCCCGTCCTCAATTTGCTTTCTTCACCTATAGGCAAGGAAAGTTCTCATTCTTAAAATACACCAAAATCACAATCCCCAAGAAATCCGATGATACCGATGCAAACAATGCATCCAACGAGCCCGACTACAAGGCAAGTGCATTCTCCGTGCTCAGTTGGAACAAAGGGAAACTGGAGGTCTGCAAATGGGAACACGACCTTGAGAAAATTGCCGAAGAAGAAAGTAAGCAGCCGACTTACGCCACGGAATATGGAATCGGATGGTTACCTCTGGGAGGATATGTCAACATCTCAGGTATGATTGACGAATCCAAGCAGCAACTATCCGTAGAGCCAAAGCCTTGGGAGTTCCGCACCAAACCAGCATGGCAACGTCTGCTGGTTATGTTAGGCGGCATCATCGTCAACTTCATCACCGCCTTTGTCATCTATATGGCAGTCCTCTTCACCTGGGGAGAGAGCTACGTAAAGCCGACCGACATCACCAATGGTATGAAATTCAGCGAGACGGCGAAGGCCGATGGGTTTACTGATGGAGATATCGTTATCAAAACTGACGGGAAAGACGTCAAAACGTGGAGCATCAATGTTCTCAGAGACATCTCTAACTCCAAAGAAGTGACGGTACTACGTCAAAACGAAGAAGTAACCATCAAGATGCCTGAAAAGATGAACATGTTGGAAATGGCTCAAAGCAATCCTCCATACATGGACATCCTCATTCCATTCAATATCGACAGTATTATCCCAGGCTCTCCTGCCGAAACTGCAGGGCTGAAAGTCGGAGATGTAATCACAGAACTCAACGGAGAGAAATTGAGTGATTTTAATGATTTGGTCTATCGATTAGCCGACCTGAAAGGTTCGCTTACCGAGAATTCTACAGCAGCCGACAGTTTGAAGACGAGAAGCATCACGTTAGTAGTCAACGAGAAGGACACACTGAAAGCAGTACTCACCCATGAGTTCACGTTAGGCTTCAGCAACCCCGCTCCTCAATACAATACCACGACCAAAGAATATGGATTGCTGGAATGTATTCCTGCTGGCATCGCATCAGGATGGGACAAACTGTGTAATTACGTGAACGACCTCAAATACCTCTTCTCTGCTCAAGGCGCCAAGAGTGTCTCTGGAGTTATCGGCATAACGAACATCTTCCCTGAGACATGGGATTGGCAGAGATTCTGGTTACTCACCGCATTGCTGTCCATTGCACTAGGTGTGATGAATGTATTGCCTATTCCTGCCCTCGACGGCGGACACGCTGTCTTTGCCATCTACGAGATGGTCACTCGTCGCAAACCAAGCGACAAAGTGTTAGAGAAAGCCCAATACATTGGTTTCGCCATTCTCATTGGTCTGTTAATACTGGCCACATGGAACGACATAACAAGGCTGTTAGGATTATAATTATTTGCACGACATGAAGATACTTGCAGTCGGCATGAACTATGCCTCACACAATAAAGAGCTAAATCATACGTTATTATTACAAAACCCTGTGATTTTCTCGAAGCCAGACTCTGCGATCCTGAAGAATCGAAGACCTTTCTTCATTCCAAGTTTTGCAAAGCGGTTTGACCACGAGATAGAGATTGTTGTGAAGATTAGCCATGTGGGTAAGAACATATCAGAACGATTTGCTTATCGGTACTACGACGAAGTTACGGTAGGCATTGATTTCACAGCTCGCGACTTGCAAGACGAACTGACAGCAAAGGGTTTGCCATGGGAACTCTGCAAGAGTTTCGACAACTCTGCTGCAATTGGAGAATTTGTTGATAAAAACACAATCCCAGCTGTCAACGATCTACATTTCCACCTCGACATAGATGGAAAGACCAAACAAACAGGCTATTCGGGCGATATGATTCACTCCATTGATCAAATCATTGCCTTTGCCAGCCAGTACTTCACCTTAAAAACAGGTGATCTCATCTTCACAGGCACCCCTGCAGGAATCGGTCCCGTTTCAGAAGGCCAACATCTTGAGGGATACCTTGAAGGAAACAAATTATTAGACATTAAAGTAAAATAGCAACTATGATAAGACGGATAGCAACAATAGTCTTTGTGTTTGCCTTAACATTACAGGCATATTCACAAAGTAGTATGGCAAGCAGGTATGCGGAACATTCTGCACTTGCTTCTGGCAAATGGGTTAAGATTCGTGTCAAGGACGAAGGAGTATATGCAATCACCAAAAGCAAACTCCAGAAGATGGGATTCAACAACCCTGAGAAAGTAAGCCTTTATGGATATAACCTTCCTATCCTGCCTGAAGCCAAGATTGAGAACATCAGCGACGACATGACAGAGATTCCTGTATGGCGTCGTAGCGATGGCTCATTGCTTTTCTACTCATACGGAACCACCAAATGGCAACGTAAAAATGGAGCTTCAACTACGTTTACACGTATCAACAATCCATACTCCTCATACATTTATTATTTCGTAACAGAGAAACAGGAAGGACAACCGGTAACAATGTCTAAAGAGGAGGTCAGTTTAGAAACCGCCCCCGAAGCAACCGTCACCTTCCCCGAACATTCAATCATAGAAAAAGACGAACTCAGCATCATCAATTCAGGTCGTACTTTCTATGAAAATTATAACTACCTAAACGGAAACAAAAAGACATATACACTCCACACAGAGGGTATTGCGGATGAATCTGTGAGCCTCAACATTCAATTTGTTGGCACTAACGGTTCTACATTAACTGTTACAGCTGACAGCACAACCTTCTCCCCCATTTCCATTCGAAATGCGGTAGAGTATGAATACGGTATTCAGGTCAACCGTACATTTACACTTACAAAGGACTTAACAGAATCCTCAAAAATTACACTCACACATACAAGGGGCAATGGTATCTCCGGCTATCTGGATTACATCTTAGCTAGCTACATTCGCAAATTGGATTTAGCTGGCAAAGATTATCTTCCTTTCCGTTCCAGCGACAACGTAGCCGAGAAAAAATATGCCATCAGCGGCGCAAACGAAAACACACGAGTATGGCGTATAACTTCACCACAACAAACATGCGAACTTGAAGGCACATTAGGAAATGGGACATATACCATTCTCACAGACAAAGACTCGCCTTCCCAGGAATACGTGGCCGTGAACATCAACGCCAATTTCCCAGAACCGGATGTTGTAGAAACCATCCAGAACCAAGACTTGCATGCTCTGAGCAATATCGACTTTGTAATTATTGTTCCTGCAAACGGCAAATTGACTGCACAAGCACAACGTCTTGCTGATGCCCACACAAAATACGACAGCGTCAAATGCATCGTTGTCAGAGCCGATGAGATTTATAACGAGTTCTCATCAGGAACACCCGACGCAACTGCCTATCGTCGATTTATGAAAATGCTGTACGACAAAGCAGAAACTGAAGCCAAACGTCCGAAGAACCTATGTCTTTTTGGGGATGGTGTTTGGGACAATCGAATGATTACGACCACCATGACGAAGAAAGATCCGGATGACTATCTGTTGTGCTATGAATCCGATAATTCTCTACACCACACAGATAGCTATGTATTGGAGGAGTATTACACCCTATTGGCCGATGGTAAAGGTGCGAGTCCGTTAAAGGACAAACCTGATTGTGGCGTAGGACGCATTACGGTAACAACCGCCAACGAAGCAAGAAATGTAGTAGACAAACTCATTGGATATATCGACAATTCACATGCTGGTGCTTGGAAGAATACCATCTGTATTATGGCAGATGACGGAAATGCCAACACTCATATCAAAGATGCGGATGCAACAGCCAAACAGGTTGAGGCGATGTACCCAAATTATAGAATGAGAAAGATTTACTGGGACGCCTACAACAGAGAAGAAAGTGGTGCAGGCCACTCATATCCAGATGCCCGTAAGGACATCGTAAATCAGATTGCAGAAGGTGCTCTCATCATGAATTACACAGGACACGGTTCCGCATACACTCTATCGCACGAGCAGGTCATCAGCAGGTCTGACTTTGCGGAGTGGGATTCCCCTAATCTACCCCTATGGTTCATTGCTGCTTGCGATGTTACCCCATTCGACATGAATATTGATAACATTGCAGAGACAGCATTGCAAAACAATAAAGGTGCTGCTGTAGGCATGATTACCACCACTCGTACCGTTTATGCCGCTCAAAACAGCAAGATCAACCAGGCTTTCATGAAAAGTGTGTTGGCTCAAAAAGAGGATGGGAAGCAATACACCCTGGGAGAAGCATTGGCTAAAGCAAAAAGCGACCTGATAGGAAGAGGAGCCCTGTCGCATCGCGACTCCCTCAACAAAGCGCACTATGTACTCATTGGCGACCCCGCAATTGCTCTACCTGTTCCTACATACAAGATAAAGGTCGACAAGGTAAACGACATTGCAGTAGAAGACGATCCTGAACAGACCATCAGTGCCGGTTCTATTGTTTCTGTACAAGGACATATCGTGGATGAGGATGGTAATGAAGCCCCCTATTTCAATGGTCTCATTACCCCAACAGTCTTCGATAACATGGAGTTTATCACTTGCAACAACAACGCGAAAGAAGATGTAACCCCATTCCAATTCTATGCACGCACCCGAACACTATTTGCGGGTAGCGACTCTATTAAAGAGGGTAAATTCAATTTCACGTTCCCTGTACCGCTCGACATCAACTACTCCGACGAGAATGGCATGATGTGCTTCTATGCCATTAATGAGGAAAGAAGCATTGAGGCAAATGGTAATTTCCAGGATTTCTTCATCGGAGGTACTGATAGCAACATATCCACGAATACACAAGGACCCGTATTAGTCGCATCCCTGAATGGAGAACGCTTTTCGAATGTAATATCAACGGACTCTACCATTAGCAATGTATTGCAGACCACTACTGTTCCAATGCATGAAACACCGTATTTCTTAGGAGTGATTCAAGACGAGAACGGCATTAATGCTACAGGTAGTGGTATCGGTCATGAGATTACTGTCATAGTTGACAACGATCCTAATATGACATTTGACCTGAACCGAACCTTCAAGTATGCAACAGGTACTTGGACCACCGGTTCCGTCTATTGCAATTTGCCGGAATTGTCAAAAGGCAGACATACCCTCTTATTTAGAGCATGGGATGTCCTGAACAATCCATCCACGCTTGAAATTGAATTTGATGTATACCAAGGCTTAAAGCCTAATCTACTTAGTTTGCAGATAAACAGTCCTGGTCGTAACAACATACTTTCTGTGTTGATTGAAAACGACAGGCCAAATTCAGCATTGAATATTGATGTACGCATCTTCGACATGCAGGGCAGAGAAGTATGGCGGGGTGGAGAGACAGGTGTAAGTGCTTCTAATTATTACACATACACTTGCAACTTGAACGAAATGAACGGACATCTGCAACCCGGCATCTATATCTGCAAGGCCAGCATCTCTACGGGTAATGGTGCTCAAGCGTCCGAATCGAAAAAGTTTGTGGTCACAGCACAATAAAAACAGAGTTTTTGAGTTATTATATACATAATAAGGTGTTAGCAAAAGCAACGCCACATTACAAAACAGATTAAGAATATAATATGATAAAGAGATTATTGATTGCATCTAGCATTTTGAATACGGCTTTTTGCATCTCAGCACAAGCACAGGACGTAAAGAATCAGTTCAATCCTGTTTATTATGGTGTGAACTCACTGGCAATTGCCCCTGATGCACGTGGTGGCGGTATGGGTGATATAGGAGCTGCCACCGATCCCGATGTCAACTCACAGTATTGGAACCCAGCTAAGTATCCGTTTACCATCAGCCGTTCGGGTGTTGCACTCAACTATACACCTTGGTTACGTCAGATTGTAAACGACATTGACCTTGCCAACGTAACTGGCTATTACCGTATCGGCAATTACGATGCGTTGAGTGGTTCGTTACGCTATTTCTCGCTTGGTGAGGTAACGGTATGGGGTACTGAGGAAGTCTTAAAGCCTTACGAAATGGCAATTGACGTAGCTTATTCTCGTATGTTGAGCGAAACATTCTCCGCAGCTGTCGCTTTGCGTTATATCCACTCCGACATGGGTCAGGCAGATGACTTGACACCTGGATCTGCATTTGCAGCCGACTTGGCAATGTATCACAACGGATACTTGAATCTCGGCAACCGCGAATGCCAATTAGGTTGGGGATTGAATATCAACAACATCGGTAGTAAAATCTCTTACGATGAAGGAACCACCAGCGAGTTTCTCCCCACAAACTTACGTCTGGGTGCATCTCTGATGATTCCAATCGATGAGTACAACACGTTCAGCATTAGTGCAGATGCCAACAAGCTATTGGTACCTACCCGTCCTACCATGGACCAATATATCAAGGAAACAGGAGCAGACGAACAAGACTTCTCTGGTTACACCAGTTGGTTGATGGACGAAGGCTATTACAACATCTCTTCTATCTCTGGTATCTTCAAGTCGTTTAGCGATGCACCAAATGGGTTCAAAGAAGAAATGCAGGAAATCCAATGGAGTGCAGGTTTGGAATATGCTTACAACAACCAGTTCTTCCTTCGTGCCGGATATCATTACGAACACCCTAACAAAGGTAACCGTAAATACTATACGCTCGGTGCTGGTTTCAAGATGAACGTCTTCTCTATCGATGCAGGTTATATCATCTCAGCATCTCAAAGCAACCCATTGGACCAGACGCTTCGTTTCACTCTTGCATTCGATATGGATGGCATCGGTGATATTCTCGGTAAAAAGAAAAGATAAAGACACACCAACAGCATGAGTACATTTCGAGTCGGAATGGGGTATGATGTCCACCAGTTGGTAACTGGAAGGGACCTATGGATCGGCGGTATCAAATTGGACCATACGATGGGATTAGCCGGACATAGCGATGCTGACGTTTTGATTCACGCTATTTGCGACGCCCTGCTTGGTGCTGCGAATATGCGTGACATCGGTTTTCATTTTCCACCTGTCAAAGGAAATGAGTTTGAGAATATCGACTCAAAGATTCTCTTACAAAAGACGATAGAAATTATCGCACAGAAAGGCTATCATGTAGAAAATATCGATGCTACGATTTGTGCCGAACATCCCAAGATGAATCCTCATATCCCTGAGATGCAGGAAGTATTGGCAAGATGCATGAAGGTGGATATCGATGCTGTCAGTATCAAAGCAACAACGACAGAGAAATTAGGTTTTACGGGACGAGAAGAAGGCATCAGCGCCTATGCTGTGGCATTAATCAGCAAGGAAACAGCAAACACGACAGCATAAAGGAATATACCTGCCGCCGTTTTTCCCAACACCATATTGAGAGCTTTCCCTGTGAGAGCTCTCATTTTTCGATAGTTCGATATATGCCAAACTGGGTAAATAGTCACGAAAGGCAAGCCAATCAAACTACGATGATCAGTAAAAAACAAGATGATTTCAACAGCCATCATCAGCATCGCTGCCACAAGGCCTAACCACAGGTAGAGTTGCAATGCTGCTTGCTTACCTATCCTTACCACAATCGTCATCTTCCCACTTTGCCTGTCCTGCTCAATATCCCGATAATTATTCACCATCAGAAGATTATCCGTCGCAAGTCCCATTCCGATACCAGCAAGCGTCAAAGGTAGTGTCCAGCTGCCCGTCATGACATAATAGGTGAATCCTACCGGGACAATGCCGAAAAACAAGAGAACCAGTATGTCACCCAATCCCAAATACGAAAATTTGATGGTATAGAGAAAACACCCTACCACACAAGCGATGCCGACAATCAGCAGTTCCCATCGTTGGGAAAGAAACAACATCACCAGTCCTACCACACAAGCCAAGAGGGTACACACCCCTATTCCCCACTGCATTGCCGTCGGGGTAATCCACCCCTGAGCACAGGCACGCTCAGGGCCGAGACGGTCTTCACGGTCGGTCCCTTTTTTGAAATCGAAATAGTCGTTCACCAAATTGGCATCGATTTGCATGATAACGGCAAACAGCAAGCACAACAACCCTAACCACCATGCCTGCAGTTCAAGATGTATCACATCCACAAAAGCTAACGTACCACCAACTAAGACGGGAGCGATTGCTCCCGTCAGTGTTTTAGGTCTTGATGCCAACACCCATGCTGTCAGTCCGTTAGTCTTCATCGCTTCCATCCCAATACTGAATTGTCACATTATTATTCTGTTGTTTAAACAACGCTCCATATCCGTATTGCTTGTTGTTCTTGTACTTACCATAGTAATAATTGCCGTTTGCATAGAAATAAAGCCCGTATCCCTCACGCTTGTTATCTATGACTTCACCCACGTATTTATCTCCATTTGGATATGTCAAGACCATGAATTTGTTCTTCTCACGCATATCGGTCGACGGATTGTACTTCTGGTTGTCTTTCATGATATAGATAGGGTAACCCGTACGCAGGTCGTAGGCAATGAAATGGTCATTTGTTCCCACCTTGGCGATATCCGCTCCCTTCTTGATACCGAAGGCTAGGTCACCATTGCGATACAGGCCATACACCTCGCCATCCATATCCGTATAGAACGAACCATAGCCATAGATGTTTCCTTCGGGTGACAGCTGTCCGAAATACTGCCCATACAATGACTTTACAACACCTGAGACATAATTCGTCACCTGATCCACGAATGCAGCCTCATACTCTACTGGTATGGTCGGATACTTCTCCAATCTCACGAACTGGGCATGCATATTCATTGAAAACAGCACAGCCAACATCGTGATTATCATGCTTCTAATCTTCATACGATTCTGTTTTGCGTTGCAAAATTACGGATAATAAATGACTTATTCTAAGGAATTCGCCTAAAAAGTGAAATTCAAATGATAAAATTACTTAAATAATCCCGTTCTGTCTAAACTAATTCGTAACTTTGTACTCGATATAGTGTGGCTCTATTTGCTGCTATTGTTTTAGTTAAAGGTAAAAAGATTAATTATTAAAAGGATCAACGATGAAGAAATCAGTATTCCTGATTGCCATGATTGTGCTGTCTATCCTCAAGCTATCAGCACAAAACACATTCAATGTAAGTGGAACAGTGATTGAAAAAGAAACAGGTGAAGCCGTTGTGGCAGCAACCATTCAGTTACTTGCCCTCCCCGACAGTTCGTTTGTCGAAGGAACTGCCACGAGTGCTCAAGGCGACTTTTCTTTCAAGAGCATCAAGAAAGGGAAGTATGCGGTCAAAATTTCATACATTGGCTTTATCACCAAATACGTGGATGTAGATCTAAACACTCAAAAGACCCGTAATGCCAACATCGGCTATATCACTATGGCGACCGATGCCGTACTGCTGAAAGCCACAGAGGTAACAGCCCACGCAGCCAAGGTAGCAGTATCGGGCGACTCACTTGTCTACAATGCAGCAGCCTATCGTGTGCCTGAAGGTTCCACGTTGGAAGCATTGGTGAAGCAGCTTCCTGGGGCAAAAGTCGATAGCGAGGGCAATATCACCATCAACGGAAAGACCGTCAATAAGATTCTGGTGGATGGTAAGGAATTCTTCCTCAACGACAAGTCAGTCGCTATGAAGAACATCCCCACCGAGATGATTGACAAGCTCAAGACCTACGACCGCAAGAGCGACCTCTCGCGTGTGACGGGTATTGATGATGGTGAAGAAGAAACAGTGCTCGACCTTACCGTCAAGAAAGGCATGAAGAACGGATGGTTCGGCAACCTGAATCTAGGTGTAGGAACCAAGCATCGCTATGCCACACGCTTCAATGTAAACCGTTTCAATGATGACTTCCAGGCAACCCTGCTCGGTAGTGCCAACAACGTAGCCGACCAAGGCTTCGGAGGTGGAGGCGGCCGTTGGGGAGGCTGGGGAGGCGGTCTCCGCACCAGCAAGGAGATAGGAGCCAACTACGCCACCGATAAACCTAAGTTGGAGAGCGGAGGTAGCATCCGTTATCGTTACGACGGAAACGACAATGAGAACACCTCATCTACTGAAAGTTTCAATGCTACCAAAGGTAAGTTCGGTGAGAGTTTCAACAAGAACATTTCAAGCAATAACCGCGTGTTTGGTAACTTCCGATTCGAATGGAAGCCTGATACGATGACCAACATCATCTTCCGCCCTAACCTGACATATTCCCGTAACCGCGGCATGTCGAACAGTCTTTCCGGCTCCTACGACGACGACCCGAACCTCTATACCAACGAGGCGCTTGCCTATAACGACCAGATTGCCCGCATATCCGGCGGAGCAGCCCTCGATCCTGCCAACACCATTCTCAACAACCTCATGGGTATTGTTGTGAATACCAACACCAATCGTGGACAGTCGTACAGCACCAGCACCAACTTCAACGGTAACATTCAGTTCAACCGCAAGTTCAACGACAGAGGACGAAACATCACTTTGCGAGTACGTGGAGGATTCAACGAAAGCACCAACAAGCAACTCTCTGCTGCCAATATCACCTACAACTCATTAGGTACCACCCAGCAGAACAACCGCTACTACTACACACCCTCCAACAACCACGACATCAGCGCTCAGATCACCTATAGCGAACCGATTGCCGACCGCACCTACCTGCAGTTCAGCTATGAGTATCAGTACAGCTACAGCAAGAACGACCGCCGTGCACAGATCTACGACTCACAGGCCTATCAGAACCTGTCGCAGAGCCTCGCAGCCAATCGCTACAACATCAATGCCGTACTACGGTTTATGGAAGAAACAGGCTATATGCTTCGCGACACGACCGCACTCAGCCAATACTCCGAGTATCGCAACTACAACCAGACCATCGGTCTCAGTTTCCGCAAGGTACGCGACGAATACAACTTCAGCATCGGTTTCGACCTGCTTCCGCAACGCAGCACACTCGATTACCGATACATGGGTCACGAGTATCCGGAAGTCACCCGTAATGTCTTCAATTTCGCTCCACGCGTCAATTTGCGTTGGAACTTCAACAAGCAGACCAACCTCAATGTGCGCTACAACGGACGTACACGTCAGCCAAGCATGACCAGTCTGCTCGACATCAAGGACGACTCTAACCCATTGGTCATCACCAAGGGAAATCCAGGTTTGAAGCCCTCGTTCTCACACAACATCAATGCCAACTTCAACACCTACAATGCCGACCTCCAGCGAGGCATCTACTCGTGGATGTGGTTCAACGCTACTCGCAACAGCATCGACAATAAGACCACCTACGACTCACAGGGTGTGCGTACCACCATGCCTATGAACATCAACGGCAACTGGAATGGAGGTGGCGGATTTGGCTTCAACACAGGACTGGGTAAGGAAAAGGCATTCAATCTCGATGTCGATCTAGGCGGTAATTATTCCCACAACGTAGGATTCTACAACAATGTGATGAACACAACCGACAACACCGACATCAAGTCTATCACCAACTCATTCGGCTTCGATACCGGCTTGGAACTCTCCTACCGCACCGAACAGGTGAGCATCGCGCTCAACGGTCGTTTGGATTATCAGAACTCCAAGAACAACATGAACACCATGGCAAATCAAAACACCTACGACTTCTCGTATGGCGCCGAGTTCGAATGGACCACCCCATGGGGTTCTGCCATCAATACCGATATCGGTATGAGCAGCCGCCGTGGATATGCCCAGCGCGAGATGAATACCAACGAACTGTTGTGGAACGCCCAGCTCTCACACTCATTCCTGCAGGGCAAAGCCCTCACAGTGATGGTCGAGGTGAACGACATCCTTGGTCAGCAGACCAATATCAGCCGTAATATAACAGCCCTGATGCGTAGCGACTCCCGCTACAATGCCATCTATCAATACGGCATGGTTCGCGTCATCTATAAGTTCAGCATCTTTGGAGGCAAGAACGTGATGGGAACCGACGACGAACGCTCAGCCGGAGGTGGAGGATGGAATAGAGGATGGAGATAAAGCCCCACTTTATGATACGATAAAGCCCTGCGAACGATTTGTTCTGCAGGGCTTTTTTCTAACCCGATTCGGGTTTAACCAATCAATGAAAAGGGTGAATCGGCGAAATATATTCTCTTATTGGAAAAAGGAGAAATTGACTGAGCCATAATTGCGATGCTCCACATAGTGGGGATGCGACGAGAAATCGTAATTGCGGCCGTGCTCTAACACGAAGATGCCTTCTAGATTCAGCAACGTGCGACCTTCTTGAAAGATATAATCCGGTATGTCTTTCAGGTTTTCCAAAGCGTACGGAGGGTCGGCAAAGATAAGGTCGTATAGTTTTCCGTCAGACCATTTCCCATTTACCGCAGGGCTTTTCAGGAACTTGAACACGTCGGCCATCACTGGATGCCAGTTCGGGTCGTTCAGGTCTGCAGAAATCCGTCGGAGATATTGATAGTGCTTGAAGTCTTTCTCTACCGACACCACGGGGCAGCAACCGCGCGATAGCAGTTCGAGCGAGATGCTTCCTGTTCCGCAGAACAGGTCGAGTGCTGAAGGGTGTTCATCAAAGTCGATATACACATTATGGAGAATGTTGAACAGCCCCTCCTTGGCAAAATCAGTAGTGGGACGTGCCTTGAAAGTATGAGGCACATCCCACCGTTTTCCTTTGTATTTACCTGCAATAACGCGCATAAATTCTTGCCCTTCCCTTGACGGAGGGGTTAGGGTGTAGGCATTATTCCCAGTTACCCGCCATCTTGTTCTGCGGATCCTTGAGGTCACCCATACGAAGACCGTACCATTCGCCTTCGAAGTCGTCGGCATTGTCTTCATACAAGTCTGCACGGTTCTTTCCGCGTTTCTTCAGGTCTTGCTTCAGCAGACGAACCTTCTTGGCACTCATACCATCGAGATAGTCGTCGAGCGCAGCACGAACCTCGCATACCTTGTCGAATTCGTTCGACTTGAGGTTGAATGCTTCATGCTTGCGGAGCTGGAATGTAGCACCGGCTCTACCTACTGGTATATATTTCAAAGAGTCTGGGTTGTCGATACCCAGTTTCTCAGCAGCCGACTGCCATACGGTATCACTACGGAACTTACCGGCAAGGATGGCATCGCGCTTCGTTTCAAAACTCTCTGCCAATTCGTCGGTCCATACATCTTCGTCAACCTTGACAACAGCACGGCCGTTCTTCACGAAATCCACCAAAGAGTCAATCGTTCCACAGAATTCGCCACCATGTCCCTTACGGAATTCTTCCTCTGCATCGCGAATCTTCATAAGACGCGCAATAACCAGTTGTTCTCTCTCCGACTTCTCATTGTCGAATGCAATGTCTGTATAAATGCTCATGAAACAAGCACCTACAAGACCCAAAGCTGCTAAAATCAGCAGGCAAATGAAAGTTTTTTTCAACATAATGTTCGTAATATTTATTTTTTTTGTATATTCGTGGCACAAAAATACAAAATAATTCATAATTCACAATGCATAAACCATATTTTTTTGCATAATACGATGATAATTGACTACTTTAAGGAGCTAATTTTAAATAATTTCGGTCATAATCCGACTACTCAACAGCAAGAAGTTGTCGAAGCATTGGCAGATTTCATTTTGCCTGGAGCCGACTCCGACGCCTCTGCCGAAAAACCGACTTCGTCAGGACGAAATGCCGATTCGACTCATTCGAAAAACTCATGGCAAGCGAGTTCACGGCATACCGATGTTTTCGTCCTTCGCGGTTATGCCGGAACGGGCAAGACCTCGCTTGTTTCTGCCTTGGTGCGAACGATGGAGCAACTCGACCGTCGCTGTGTGCTGATGGCTCCGACGGGTCGTGCAGCAAAGGTGTTTTCGCTCTATGCCAGTCACGAAGCCTTCACCATCCATAAACGTATCTACCGCCAGAAATCCATCGATGACGACACCATATTCTCTATGGGGTATAACACGTTGAAGAACGCATTGTTTATTGTCGACGAAGCTTCGATGATATCCAACGATGCCTCTAATTCAATCTACGGAACGGGGCGCCTGCTCGACGACCTCATCCAGTTTGTCTATTCCGCCCCTGGATGCCGTCTCATCCTCATGGGCGACATCGCCCAGCTGCCCCCTGTGGGCAATATCTACAGCCCTGCCTTGCAACCCGAAGTGCTGAGGGGCTACAGCCTTTCCGTCACCTGCTACACCCTCACACAGGTGGTCCGTCAGCACAATCTCTCCGGCATCCTCCAGAATGCCACACTCCTGCGTGGCATCATCGACCAGCACGATCCAAGTTCCAAGTTCCAGGTACAATGGCAAGAGGACGTGCGCAACATCCCTGGTAACGAACTCGTAGAGGAAATTGCCAATTGCTACCATCGTTACGGCATCGACGACACCATCGTCGTGTGTCGCTCCAACAAGCGTGCACATATCTACAACATGGGCATCCGCAACCAGATACTCGACCGCGAGGAAGAACTCGCCTCGGGCGACCTCATCATGATTGTGAAGAACAACTATTACTGGACTTCTCTCCTTCCTAATTTAGGGGAGTCAGAGGGCGCTTCTCTGTCATTCATTGCTAACGGCGATATTGCCCAGGTGCTCCGAGTGCGAAACGAACGAGAACTCTACGGCTTCCGTTTTGCTGACTGCGAACTGCGGTTCCCCGACTACGACGACCTTGAACTCACAACCACAGTCCTGCTCGACACCCTCCATACCGAGGCTCCTGCCCTGCCCCACGAGCAGAGCGAACAGCTATGGAACCGTGTGCTGGAGGACTATGCCGATATACCGACAAAAAAGGAACGCATGCGCAAGATGAAGGAAGACCCCTATCTCAATGCCCTGCAAATCAAGTATGCCTATGCCGTCACTTGTCATAAGGCGCAGGGCGGACAATGGTCGCAGGTGTTTATCGACCAAGGCTATGTCACAGAGGATATGATGGGTACGGACTACTATCGCTGGCTCTACACCGCCTTTACCCGCGCCACCGAAAAAGTGTATTTGGTAAACTGGCCCAAAGAAGACAGCCAAGATTAGTAAAGTGACCATCCCACCATTCCTGGTGCAGACGTATTGAAGCCATGATCCGTGAAACCTTCGTCATACCGTATCTTCGACGGAATCTTAGTGACATGCTTCACTGCCTTCTGAAAGATGTCTCTGTCATCCCAGTCGTGAATCTCATTCTGGATATCCTTACTCGGTTTGTACGTTTGCAGCTCAAATCGCTGAGCAAAGGCGGTCTGAGAGTACGCAGATGATTACTAATAGATGTTTCATAGCTGTCATATTTAGGTATTTTTAGATAGTTTCATTTGCAAAGATATTCATTATTAATGACAAATCCAAAGAAAAAATGCAGAAAAACTACTGACTTTTCTACATACATAACGCAAAAAGGGCAGGAAATATCAAGTAAAAATTGCAAAAAAAATTCAAGAATACATGAGACACCCATGAAATATCGCTGATTTTGCCCCATTTCATCGAGATAATATCGGAACAAAAAACTGTCAGCCAAAATCAGGAAAAGACACACCATCGCGGTCATTTTGGTCAAGGTCATTTGGTCAAAATGAAAATGGAAGGGACTTTTCGGCTCACTATAATATATAATTTCTAATTATATATTATAGTGCGGATTTCTACCCTACCAGAAATCGATTTTGACAAATGACCAAATGACCATCGTGACCATTTTTTACGTCCGTAAAAAAACAAAGTCACAAATTTACATCTGTACTTTACAAAACGATATGCTTGTTTACAAAATTACATTTTGCGGCTGTTTTTTATGCCTTATTATTTGGTTATGTCGCAATTAATCCGTAAATTTGTAGTGTGAAAATCAAGCGTGATTTGCAGCCCTTATGGATTACAAAATTTTCCCTTAGTTCCCTTTAGCGGGAGGGTTATTCATATCAACGAGCCGTATCGCCCAGCGCGAGAGGCCATCACAATATAACCGTAGGAATTCAGCGGAATTGACGGCGTAGTCAGGAAAAAAATCCCCCTAGCTATGGAGAAACCTAATTTATTGTACAAACATCAGGAACGTACTTGCAAGGCATTATTTCAAGTCGAAGCGCACACCCAAACTAAGGTCGAAATTGAACGGGCGATGCTGATAAACGGTGGGAATGCTACTGCGGTTCGAGAAGTAATACCCTACCCCTGGTTCGGTATAGAGGCTGAGACGGTCGGTCAGCTGATAGTCGACACCGGCGGCTGTGTTCAGGGAAAACTGCCAAGGACTGGCATCGAGCATTTTCTCAATTGTAGCGCCTGCCGAAAGATACATGCCAAAGCGACGACTTACCCATAGCCGGTAGCCGAGATTCATCGGCACGCCGATGTAACTATGACGTTGCTCCTCCTCGTCGACTTCAGTCACAAGCAAGGAATACAACAAGCCGCTCTCCACGCTCCAATGGTCGTCGAGTCGATAGCGAAGCGAAACGCCGAGACGAATTGGCTGATGATAGCGGATGGAATGACTGTTCTCAGGTCCCCTGCGCGGTATCGGTTTGGAATCCGTAGAATCCGTAGAGGTCCATTCGTCTACGGGGATGACTGTTTCGGGGGTGTTGATAATAGTCTGAGTATTCTCCTTATAATTATACTCCGGCTTAACGAGACGACCGACTTCATAAATATTCTGCATGTAGACCTTCGCCATCAAACGGCTATCGGAACGGCGAGGCAATTGCCTCTGGAGCTCCTCTCTTATCTCCCTTAATGAGGGAAGATGCGACTCTTCTCCTTGGGCAAGAGCAGTAGAAGTAGTTGTTGCTGCAGTATCGACAGTAGCCACAGCATCGACAGTAGCCACAGCATCGGCAGTAGACACAGCATCGACAGTAGACACAGCATCGACAGTAGCCACAGCATCCGCGCTTTGCGAATCCTCTGTCGGCAAGGCCGTGTTCTGCTGTTGTACAGCACTATGGGGCGAGGCTTGCACAACATTTATGCGGTTCATAGGAGTTACGGAAGTTGTGGAAGTTGTAGAGCTGGCAGGAGCGATGGAATTGATTGGTTCCACAGGGTTATCGTCAGTATTCGTCTTGGCAGTCAGTGGGAGCTGCTCGGTCGGCTCCTGACGAGTCATCCAGTAGCCAGCACCCGTTATCGTCAGCACCGCGGCAATTGCTGCCGCTATGCGCCACAGCCAAGCCCAGTGCGTCCTACGGGCATCGAGCACCTTGTCGATTTCTTTCCACATCACCTCCGGGGCAGGCCGCTGATAGCCTTCCATCTTATCTTTCAACTGTTGTCTCCATTGTGCGTTCATGATTGTGGGGGGATATGTTCATTATACTGTTTAATCATCTTAGCCAGCAGGCGTTTCGCCCTGTGCAGCTGCGATGCCGAACTGTTTTCCTTGATACCGAGCAGCCGGGCTATCTCCTGATGGCTCATGTCTTCAAACACATAGAGATTGAGCACCGTGCGGTAGCCGACTGGCAGGCGGCTCAGCATCTGCCGGATGACATCGGGCGGAATATCGCTGACGGACGGCTCGTCATCTTCCAACTCGTCAGTCATGCGCTCGTCCAGTTGCACAAACTCATGCCGTCGTTTCGTCCGCAAGAACTTCAGCGACTGATTGACCATCACCTTTGACACCCATGCCTGCAAGGAACCTGCCCCGCGATACCGAAAACCGCCTATATGAGTAAAGATATGGATGAAAGCATCCTGGAAGACGTCCTTGAGGTCGTCCTCATCATCAATGTATCGCGAACAGATTCCTGCAAGATAGTCAGCGTAGAGGGTATAGAATTCGCGGGCGGCTGATTTATCGCCGTCCTGCAAACGCTTTAACAGGCGCTGTTCTACATTCTCTGTTATTATCACATCAATTATTTGCCCGTGTACTGACCGATAAAGAAGATGGCTCCCGTCTGCGACTCGCTAATGACATAGAGGAAAGGACGGTCAGCATGGAAATCGATTGGCTGAGTGGGATCGGGCTCTACTGCCGCCAAATCCATGTCTATCACGGTAACTGCTGCTGCTTCAGTACCCTGTTCGTCGAGTTTAATCTTTGCCACTTGCTTCATCAGCGATATATAGGTCGGTACGTTGCAGAAGAGGCTGAAGTCGGCCTTTTTAGCATCAAAGGCATCGGGCATACCCAATGCAGACATGATGGCTTCGAGATTGAAGTTACTGTCGGTTTCGAAACGTGGGAGTTTCAAGTCAACAGGTTTGCCATACATGCTTCGTTGCAACTGCTGCCATTCTTCGATGGTGGGCACTGGGGGCACAGCATTCGTAGAAACCTTAGGCAGGAGTATCGTCAAATGGTAGGAATGGTTACCGTAGGGCAAGGACAAGGCTTGATAACGGTCGTTCTCGGCATACAATAGATGGTCTAGCTTATGCATCATCGGAATCTTAGTGCGTACACTTTCCGCTCCTGCCTGCCAGAAGTCTTCGTCCTTCGTCTTCGCCTTATCGAACTTATCAGCCCAAATACCCTTGAAATAGATAGCATTGAGCAGATAACTGACGGCATCGGGATTGAACTCATCGGCCGTGAGCACCTTCTGAATCATTCGCTCTGTGTGGTCGCTCGCCCACTGGTTGATGACATCGATTGTCTTGCCGTCGTGAAAATCGCGGGTCTCGGGAGTGGTATCGTAAAACACCTTTGCTTTCTGCACAAAGTCTGCTTTCAACTGATAAGGCTTGTTGACGTAGATGTTGTTGGCAATCATCACCTTCGTCTGCGGATCGAGCAACGGGGCAGTCGTCAGCATCTTACGGCAAAAGGCATTGATGCTGTCGGCTCCTGTATCGCCAAAGCCTAACACCTTATTTATCTGTTCTTGCGTCTCGCCCGAAGCACCATTGTTGAGCATGCCAAGAGCATAGGTGATACTGAGTGGTGAGAGGATTTGGCTCTTCTCATTATCCTGTGCCTTACGGAACAGATTGAACGAAAAGGCATTACTGCTGGCAACCAACTGCTGCTCTGAGCGGGTCAGCGTCACCTTCTCAGGCTTTACTATTGGATCAGGATTAAGAGGATTATTGCTTTCCTCATCGTTGCTGCATCCTACGACTACTGCTGTCATCATTGTCAGGGTGACGGCTCCACATACGATTCTTTTTTTCATAACGTTTGCTGGATTAAAAATTATACAACCATATAATCCCGAAAGGATGAAAATCTTGCGCGGTTACAGATAAAAAAACGCTTATTGTTCCTAGTTGAAGTGATAAAGCAGGGCTTCAGCAGAAACTAAAACCCTGCTTGTAGTCAAGGTCGGCAGGATGATTACTCCACGTCCAAGGTTATGGTACCGGGGGTGTATTCACCTGCTCTATCTTCATGAAGTCGTTACCGTTCCAATGAGCTTGGAAGCAAGTGGCGATGCAGTCTTCTTCTTCCTCGTCGTCGGTATAACCGATGAGTTCGATGTCCTTACCCTCTTCAGGCAGGGTGACGCTGTACGAGTCGTACTTGTCCACGACGTCTGTAAGCTTTTTGCTCAACGCAGGCTCAGGGGTCATGGTGTCGGTATCGGGGTCGTAGTCGTAGAATGCGAGGAGTTGGTATTCGGCACCACTCTCATGCCCTTCGTCTAGCCAGAAGGCTACGAGGCTGTGTCCGTTCTTACGCTTCCAGTAGCAGCATTCCGTGTCGTAACCGCATTGGAACAGCCCCCTGCAACTGATATATCCCTTCTTCGGCTGGCAGTTGATATTGAAGTCTTCGTTATCATACTTCGCCGGGTCGCGGAGATAGTCGCACAGCACCTGGTTGGGCTTGTAGTTGTTGTACTCGTAGCAGAATTTATCGGCAAACTGCTCAATGCCGACATTGCCGTCCTTTGCAACGCCAGTGAGCGGACTCATTTCCCACACACTGCTGACGACATCGACCTCGCTCTCGGGCATATCGTCTTCATCTTCGGTTTGACTTTCGCTTACTGCCTCTGTCTTATCTTCGGCAACAAGCACATCCTTGGCTTTTTTCTCTCCACAAGCTGTGAGCATGAGGGAAAGGGCAGCTAGCCAAATCATTGTTTTTGTTTTCGTTTTCATAATCGTCCTGGCGGTTACTTCTTCTTCATCTTATACTTGTGCAGCTTCAGCATCTGCTCAGCATAACGGTAGCCGAGGGTGCGCATACCTTCGGTACTGAAATGGAACTGGTCGCCTGTGCTCTCGCAGTCCTTCGCAGAGATGATGTAAGAGTTGGGAAGCGTCTTAGGCAGGTTAGGCAGAATGTCGACATTGAATCGCCAGCACACACCACCCTGCTCCTGATGCTTCAACTCGCCTGCAAGCAGAGGCACATCCTTTGGATTGAGGCCGAGGTCGGCACAGAGGTCATTGTAAATCTTCTTGACACGCTCTGGCCACTTCTGATCATCGGAGTTCGACTCACCTTGATGGATGAGGATGCCCTTGATGACACCATCCTTCTGTGCAATACGTGCCATATCGACAAGTCGTTTATAGGGATTGCCGTCGTACTGGTTGACGATAGCTTTCATCCAGTCGCGTTCGTTGTCGATATACTCTTTGTAATCGTCTTTGTCCCACAGTTCGATTTTCGCTCCTGCGACCGATACGTTGATAACACCAATGCGGTAGCGGTCGTCGATCTGTTCTATCATCTTACGGCCAAAGAAATCGACAGGTCCCATGTTGTTTCCCTCACGGCAGATAGGTGGAATGGCTGTGTACCAATGTCCCATCTCACGCTGTGTACGCGGCATGTTGACCGCAGCGAGGAACTGGAACCGCGGGTCGTTGAAGTCTTTGTCCTGTTCGGCAGGACGTGCACCAGCTTCCATGTTCGACTGTCCGAAGCAGAGGAAGATATGGAAGTTCTTGTCGGGTTTCTGTGCCTGCACCATTATCGGCAGACAAAGAAGCAAGAAGAGGAACAGCCCCCCTCTTATTCCCCCAAGGGGGGAAGACTTAAAGAAAAAGGATTTGATCATGGTGAATGTCTAATTATTTGAATGGTAAATAGTAAATCGTCAAATTGAAAATAGCTCAATGACTTTATCTACTGCGGCTTTCATGCCTTCGGAGTTCTTACCACCTGCTGTTGCGAAGTGAGCCTGACCTCCACCACCGCCTTGCATGAGTTTGGCTGCCTCGCGAACCAACTGACCCGCGTTCTTACCTTCCTTTACGAGGTCGTCGGAAAGAGCAACGGTAAGTAAGGGCTTCCCGCCTGGCGCACAAGCAATGGCTACGAGCAACTGCTCTGGGAACTGTGTACGGAGCTGGAATGCCATATCCTTGGCATTCTGTGCATCGATAGGAAGCACACCCTTGATGACCTTCACTCCATTGATGGTTTGAGCCTGCTCGATGAGCGACTTCTTGAACTCCTGAGCCTTTTGAGCCGTAAACTCAGCAACCTGAGCCTGCAGTTCCTTGTTTTCGGCAATCGCCTTCTGAATGGTCGACATGAGGTCGGGCGCATTGTTGAACAAGCTACGCAGATCGCTAATAAGATCCTGAGCCATATCGAGCATTTCCTCAACTTTCTTACCTGTGATGGCCTCGATACGACGAACACCTGCAGCGATACTGCTCTCAGAGATGATACGAACCATTCCCAACTGACCAGTAGCATGAGCATGACATCCTCCACAGAACTCTACGCTGGTGCCGAACTTCACAACACGCACCTTGTCGCCATATTTCTCTCCGAAGAGGGCAATGGCGCCGAGTTTCTTGGCTTCCTCGATAGGTGTGTCGCGGAATTCCTCCAATGGGATATTGGCACGAATCTTCTCGTTGACGATATGTTCTACCTCACGCAACTGCTCTGGAGTGACTTTCTCAAAGTGTGAGAAGTCGAATCGGAGAGAATCGGCTGTCACAAGCGAACCTTTCTGCTCTACATGTGTGCCAAGCACCTCACGCAACGCCTCGTCGAGCAAGTGTGTACAGGTGTGGTTGGCCTCGATGGCACGACGACGATCGACATCGACGCAAGCCATAAACTCAGCCGTAGCATCCTGTGGGAGTTTGTCGACGATATGGATAGACTGACCGTTTTCTTTCTTAGTATCTACCACATTGATGGTTTCGTTCTCGTTGACGAGCACACCCGTGTCGCCTACTTCACCACCCATCTCAGCATAGAACGGAGTCTGGTCGAGCACAACCTCATACACCACACCCTTCTTCTGCTTCACCTCACGATACTTGAGGATGTGGCAAGTATATTCTGTATAGTCATAGCCTACAAACTGGCTTTCAGCCTCGTTGAGAATTGTCCAGTCGCCCATCTCAACCTGTGCGGCATTACGGGCACGTTCTTTCTGCTTCTGCATCTCGACATTGAAGCCAGCCTCATCGACCGTCATACCATTCTCACGGCAGATGAGTTCGGTAAGATCGAGTGGGAAGCCGAAGGTGTCGAACAACTTGAATGCCTCTTCTCCAGGAATCACAGTCTTACCTGCAGCCTTCACTTCGTCCATCACATCGTTCAGCAACTTGATACCGTTGGCCAACGTACGGAGGAACGAATCTTCCTCTTCCTTCATCACCTTCATAATCAACTCCTTCTGGGCAGCAATCTCAGGGAATGCCTCGCCCATCTCTGCAATCAGGGTCGGAACCAATTTGTAGATGAACGCTTCTTTCTGGTCGAGGAACGTATAGCCGTAGCGCACAGCACGACGAAGGATACGACGGATGACATAGCCTGCTTTTGCATTGCTTGGCAGCTGTCCGTCAGCAATTGAGAAAGCAATAGCACGCAGGTGGTCTGCCACAACTCGCATTGCTACATCGGTCTTCTCGTCCTGTCCGTATTTCTTACCTGCCATATCCCCAATGACCTTAATGATAGGCTGGAACACATCGGTGTCGTAGTTGGAAGTCTTACCTTGGAGGGTACGAACCAAACGCTCGAAGCCCATACCGGTATCGATGACCTTAGCAGGCAGCGGTTCGAGCGAACCATCAGCCTTACGGTTGTACTGCATGAACACCAGGTTCCATATTTCGATGACCTGAGGATGGTCTTTATTCACCAGTTCGCGTCCAGGCAACTTGGCTTTCTCTTCAGCCGGGCGGGAATCGACATGCAGCTCTGAACAAGGTCCACATGGCCCTGTATCGCCCATCTCCCAGAAGTTATCGTGCTTGTTGCCGTTGATGATATGGTCTTTTGGCATGAATTGCTCCCAGATGGCAGCCGCTTCGTTGTCGCGCTCAAGTCCTTCTTCTGGCGAACCCTCAAAGACAGTTGCATAGAGGTCGGCAGGATTGATTTTCAGCACATCAACGATATACTCCCATGCCCAACCGATAGCTTCCTTCTTGAAATAGTCGCCAAACGACCAGTTGCCCAACATCTCGAACATGGTGTGGTGATAGGTATCGTGGCCCACCTCTTCCAAGTCGTTGTGCTTACCGCTCACACGCAGACACTTCTGAGAGTCGGCCATGCGGCGGCACTTTGGCTGTACGTTTCCAAGGATGATATCCTTAAACTGGTTCATACCTGCGTTGGTAAACATCAGCGTAGGGTCGTCTTTTACTACCATTGGAGCAGAAGGCACAATCAGATGCTCCTTCGACTCAAAAAATTTCTTGTACGATTCACGTATCTCTTTTGCAGTCATCATTTTATTTTCTATTTGACAATTGACTATTTACGATTTTGCTTTAACATATTTGGGTGCAAAGTTACGAAAAAAAGAAGAATTAAAGACTGAAAGAATTGAAAAAATGGAAAAATGGTAAATGGTAAATGGTAAAATGGTAAATATTTATTATCTTTGCACCATGAAACTATCCGTCATCGTTCCCGTTTATCGTGTTGCAGACACACTTCGCAGGTGTGTCGACAGCATCGTTTCACAGTCGTTTTCCGATTGGGAACTGATTCTTGTAGATGACGGTTCGCCCGATGAGTGTGGCAGCATCTGCGACGAATATGCCAAGAAGGACCATCGGATTCGTGTGATTCACAAGACAAACGGAGGACTGAGTGATGCTCGCAACGCAGGGTTGAAAGTGGCAGAAGGAGAGTTTGTGACCTTTGTGGACAGCGACGACTATATCCGTCAGGACACCTACGAGCTCGTGATGAAGATGGCCAGCGAGGAGGAGGATTTGGAAATCATCGAATACCCTATTGCCGTTCATGTCGGACATGCCAGCGAGTACGAACTGAAATTCGACAACATCATCTATCCCGACTCACACACTTATTGGCTTGAAGGGCAAGCTTACGCACACTCATACGCATGCAACAAAGTGTTCCGTCGCTATCTATTTCTTGGAGCAGAATTTCCCAAAGGCAAGAAGTTTGAAGATGTTTGGACATTGCCGCAGATTCTTCAGCATGAGCCTGTTGTCATGACCATATCCGAAGGGATGTATTACTACTGCTGGAATGAGAACAGCATCACCGTACAGGCATCTGGGACAGACCTTCAGCAGTTGCTCGACGCACAGATAGAAGCAGCGAAAACCTTGCATGTCGACTGGAAAGAAGAAGGCTCTTCATTGTATTATCTGCATGTGCTCAACATCCAGTTGGATGTCAGCAAACGATGCAAGGCATCCCCTATCCTACCTGCCCGTAAGCTTTCTTCAAAAATCGGAAGGACTGCCCATGAGCGTATCAAGATTTTCATTCTCAACACCTTGGGCCTCAGTGTGCTCTGCAAACTCAAACAATGGCTATGAAAGCAGGCTGCATCAGTTTCATCATCCCCTACTACAACGTACCCACAGATATGTTGCGCGAGTGTATCGAAAGCATCTTAGCCCTTCCGCTGCAGGCGGATGAGCGTGAAATCATCGTGGTGGATGATGGCTCGGATGTCAGTCCTGAAGACACGCTATTCCAACTGGGAGACGACATCAGATACGTTCGCAAGGAGAACGGAGGTGTCAGCTCGGCACGTAATCTGGGATTGGAATCAGCAACTGGAGAATACATCCAATTTGTCGATGCTGACGATCTGCTCATCAAAACGCCCTATCTCTACTGCACAGAACATCTGAAACGAGAGAATGCTGACATGATTGTCTTCGATTTCTGCTCAAAGATGCCAACCCAAAACACGTTCTCAGCCGAAGGACCGTTCACGGGTGCGGAACTGATGGCAAGTCGTAATATCCGCGGAACGGTCTGTGGAATGATTTTCAAGCGGGTATTACTGGGGAACTTGCGTTTCAATACCGATACTTCCTATGGGGAAGACGAAGAATTTACCGCACGATTGCTGCTTCAAACCCCATCAGTCATTGTAACTGATGCAAATGCATATTTTTATCGCCGGCACGAAACATCAGCCACCCAGCAGACAGAGCGTTACCAGAAAAGACTTCACGACACACGTTCCGTCATTTCCCGACTTCATACAACTGCCGCCAACCTTACAGATACTCATCAGAAGCAGGCACTCCAGCGACGTGTAGCGCAACTTACGATGGATTATCTATACAACCATATCCGTATGGTTGGGTCGATGAAAGAACTGAAGAAGGAGATTGATGGACTACGCAAGGAGGAGTTGTTCCCATTGCCTGACAAGAACTATACCCTTAAATATACATGGTTCCGCCGCATGACCAATCACTCGTTGGGCTTGAACCTGCTGACTTTCATCATTCCATTAATCCCTAAGGAAAAATGAAGATACTATTAATAGGAGAATATAGCAATGTACACGCAACACTGGCAGCAGGAATTCGCCAGTTGGGGCATGAGGTTACTGTGATTTCGAATGGAGATTTCTGGAAGAATTATCCACGCGACATTGATGTCTCCCGCCCCGAGGGACGATTCGGGGGATTGCGACTCTTGGTGCGTCTCTATCGGCTACTGCCCAAGATGAAAGGCTATGATGTGGTGCAACTGATCAATCCTATGTTCTTCGAAGTGAAAGCCGAACGACTGTTCTATTTCTACGACTATCTGCGTAAACACAACAAGAAAGTATTTCTTGGAGCCTTCGGAATGGATTGGTATTGGGTTTACTATTGCAGCGTGAAAAAACCGCTCAGATACAGCGACTTCAACTTTGGCGACAGAGTCCGTACTGACGAGGAAGCCTTGAAAGAGCAGAAAGACTGGATAGGGACACCCAAGGAACAGCTCAACAAACATATAGCAGAGACTTGCGACGGCATCATCGCAGGCCTCTACGAATACTGGGCATGCTATCACCCCACGCTGACAAGGAAAACCACTTTCATCCCCTTCCCCATCCGCTGTCCAAAAAACGTAAAACTATCTGGGGAAGCACCTTCGAAAGTAAGGTTTTTCATCGGCATCAACCGCAGCCGCTCTGTCTATAAAGGCACGGACATCATGCTGAAAGCTGCCCAAGACGTACTGTCGAAATATCCCGACAAGATGGAATTGATGAAAGCCGAGTCGGTTCCCTTTGACCTGTATCAGCAGATGATGGACGGAAGTGATGCCATCCTTGACCAACTCTATTCCTATACGCCTTCGATGAATCCGCTGCTGGCAATGTCGAAAGGCATCATCTGTATTGGTGGCGGAGAACCTGAGAACTATGAAATCATCAACGAGACGGAATTGCGTCCGATTATCAATGTAGAGCCTCACTACGAAAGTGTATACAAAGAGGTGGAACAACTGGTGCTCCACCCCGAACGTATTCCTGAACTGAAACGACAAAGTGTCGAGTATGTCAGAAAGCATCACGACCACTTGAAAGTTGCCAGCCAATATCTCGCTTATTGGGAATCGGGTCGCAACTAAGCATCAGGATGCCATCATCTTTCCTTAATAAACCTTGAAGCCGATAATCTTACGTACCTCGCGCAAGGTTGCTCCTGCACTCTCGCGTGCTTTCTCAGCACCCATACGTGCTATCTTCTCGAGTTTGTCTTGATCAGATGAAATCTCGATGATGCGCTCACGAATCGGTGCCAACGTCTGAACAAGGTCTTCAGCAAGCTGCTTCTTCAAATCGCCATAGCGGATAGAGCAGTCGTTCCATTTCTCATTGAAATAGTCGTAGGTATCCTTCGAAGAGGCAATCTCCATCAGCGTGAAGAGATTCTGAATCACCTCTGGCTTCTCGCTATTGGGTTCTGTAGGTCCGTTATCTGTTACAGCACGCATCACTTTCTTGCGGATAGACTTTTCGTCCTCATAGAGATAGATACAGTTGCCGTTACTTTTTCCCATCTTACCCGATCCATCCAATCCTGGAATCTTGATGGCATGATCGCCAAAGTAGAAATTCTGTGGTTCAGGGAAGAATTCCACACCATATATATTATTAAAGCGGCGTGCACACTTACGTGCCATCTCCATATTCTGCTCTTGGTCTTTCCCGACAGGCACCTTTGCCGCACGATGCTGAAGGATATCTGCTGCCATCAAGGTAGGATAGGTCAACAAGCCGGCATTCACGTTATCAGGTTGCTGACGTGCTTTCTCCTTGAAGGTCGTCACACGCTCCAACTCACCCAGATAGCAGTTCATATTGAAATAGAGATAGAGCTCGATGGTTTCGGGCACATCGCTCTGGATATAAATCGTTGCTTTCTCCGGGTCGATACCGCATGCCAGATACTCTGCAAGGATGGTACGTGCACTACGCTGAATATCCTCGGGTTTGGGATGGGTTGTCAGAGAGTGCCAGTCGGCAATAAAGAAATAGCAGTTATATTCATCTTGCATCTTCACGAAGCTGCGGGCAGCTCCGTAATAGTTTCCTAAATGTAGGTTGCCCGTAGGGCGCATTCCACTTAATACTGTTTCCATTTTATGTTTGTTTTATTGAATTGTTCTCCTTGTACTTAAATTCCCACATTGAACCCCAATGGGTCCATCGTCTTGTAAGCATCACGCATTTCCTGTTCGACGTTCGTGTACTCTCCGTTCACGTTCTGCAGTTCCTCTGGAGCAAGCTGTAATCCTTCCTCCACAATCTTTGCCGCTTCATCTTTCTTTCCTTCCGCCATCAGGATGGCACCCAGGCGCAGATAAGCCTTCGTAACGTATGGGTTGATGGTTTTCACCTTTGTATAACACGCTTTGGCTTCTTCTTGCTTCTGCAATGCCTCACAACACTCTCCTTTCATCATCAGAAACTCATCGTTCTCTTCATCGTATTGGAGGATGGTGTCAATATCTTCCTCCGCTTCTTTGTATTGTTGCATCTCGAACAGCAATTGTGCTCTCAGATAATAAGCCTCAGCGAATGGTGCATCGGCATGTTTAGTGATTGCCAATGTACACTGCGCCACAGCGTTGATCATATCGCCTTTCGCCTTGTACATCTTTGCAAGCAGATAATGGGTAGCAGCCTCCGACTCATCGAACTGAAGAACTGCATTGCACACACCTTCCATCTGCTCGTATTGCTCCGTCTGGAAATAGAGTTCTGCCAAGTTGAGCAGAACCTCCTTATCCTCGGGTGTAGTCTCGCGTACTTTCTCCAATTGCTCAATCGCACCCTCGAGGTCGTTCTGGCCAACCAGTGCATTCGCATAGATGACACGCGTCTCTATATCATCCTGCAACTCCAGTGCACGTCTGAAACACTCCAGCGCATAATCTGTTTTCCCGTATCGCTGTGCCTGAATACCATCGTATTTGAACACATCGAACTGGTTCTTCATCTGCTGTTCCTGTTTCTCTTCTTCTGATTCTTCCTTACCTGTGAATAATGTCTTGAAAAATCCCATATCTTATTGTTTTTATTTCCGTTTGATTTTCGTTCCCTTCACAATCAGTTCTTCCCCTGCTATCATCTCCTGCACAAGTGCCTGGATTTCTTCCGTATTACCGGAGATGGCGAGCAAGTCCTTCATCTGATGCCATTCACCATCGCCCAATAGCAGCCGGATTTCTTCCGTCAACAGTTTGGCAGCCTTACTCCCTTTGCCTTTCTTACGACTGACACACACATCGCATTGCCCACACTCTTTCACCTTTTCCTCGCCGAAATACTGCAACAGTTGCTGGCTGCGACACAGGTCTTCGCTTGATGCATAGCGGAGTATCTCGTCAATCCGTCGGGCGAAATCGGCCTTGCTGTCATCATACACAGCTGGGGATAAACCAATATCTTCCTTATCGACCCTTCCTACTCGGAACATCACCGTAGGCGTCTTGCGTCGTGGGATGTAATCGATGACACGCCGCTGATTCAGGTCTTTCAGCACATCATAGATGGTCTCTGCATCTATGCCTGTCATGTGCGACAGATACATCTCGTCGATATACTCGAAGTCGGCAAACAATCCTGTATAGTTTCTGAGCAAAGCCTGTATCACCTTATCTACCAACTCCTCTTTGCTGTTCAACAGGTATAGTTCGTCCTTACGAAGGATGATATGCACTCTCGACTTGAAATCGTTGTCTTCCACATAGTCGATATAGCCGGCGTTGTTGAGCAGCCGTAGTGCGTTGTTGGCGGTATTGGCGAAATGACGGAAGTACTTACAGAACTTCTCCATACTGAAGTCGAATGTCCGCCCTCGCGCCTCGCCCATTCCTACTTGCAGGAAGTGGCACACATCCTCATAGGTCTGACGGATATATTCCGGATCGGGATAGGTTTCGCTGATGCGCTTGTGCAACTGGACATTGTCCAGTGGATTGTAGAGCAGCACCGCATAGGCTTTCTTCCCGTCTCGTCCTGCCCGCCCTGCTTCCTGAAAGTACGACTCGATGGAATCAGGTATATTGTAGTGAATCACCAGTCGCACGTCTGCCTTATCGATTCCCATTCCGAATGCGTTGGTCGCTACCATCACACGATTTCTGCCTTTCGCCCAGTTGATATGCCGCAGGTCTTTCTCTGCGTCAGTCAGTCCTGCATGATAGTTATCGGCAGTGATGCCGTTGGCTATCAGATACTGCGCCAGTTCGCTGGTCAGCCGTCGGCTACGTGTATAGACGATGGCACTTCCTTGCGACATTTTCTGCAGGATGCTCAGCATCTCTGCCGTCTTGTCGGCTGTCCGACGTACGATATATGCCAGATTCTTACGTTCGAAACTCATCGAGAACACATTGTGCTCCTTGAATTCCAACTTATCCTGAATATCGTCCACCACCTTGGGGGTGGCTGTGGCAGTCAGAGCCAATACAGGCACATGATAGGGAATGAGGTGTCGCACCTCAACGATCTTGAGGTAGGACGGGCGAAAGTCATATCCCCACTGGGACACACAATGTGCCTCGTCCACCGTAATCATACATATCTTGGGAATGTGAGCCAGTTTCTGCCGGAACATCTCTGAGCACAACCGCTCGGGCGAAATGTACAGGAACTTATACCTGCCGTAGATGCAGTTGTCGTAAGCCCGGCTGATATCGTCGGCCATCATGCCTGAATAAACGGCTTCGGCCTTGATGCCATGCATACGCAGACGGCTCACCTGGTCTTTCATCAGTGAAATCAACGGAGTCACCACGATGTTCAGTCCTTCCATCGCCAGTGTCGGCACTTGGAAGCAGACAGATTTTCCTCCACCCGTAGGCATCAGTCCCAGCGTATCCTTTCCCTGGGCAATACTTTCGATAATCTCCTCCTGAATTCCGCGAAACGAGTCATACCCCCAATATTCCTTCAACAGTTCACGAAAGGTCATCACCCACCTCCTTTATCTCCTCGTATATCTTCGATTTGCAACTGAACTTCTCCTCGCTTGTGGGTATTCTCCTCAATGGAATAGACGATGTCGAACGACCCCTTGGTCTTGATATAGCGTGCCTCCGAACTCTGTCCGAATGCGATGCCGTTCATCACGTTGCTCGACTTGCTGTCCACCAGTTCGAGTTTGATATGCTCTTGCTCTCTTCCTACTACCTTACTGGTACCATAGTCGTACACCTGATGCGTACAGAAAAGCGGCTTTGGATTCTCCGGGCCGAACGGACGGAACTTCTTCAGGTCGCCGAAAAACTTATGTGTGATTTCCTTGAAGTTGATTTCTGCATCCACTTCCAGCGCAGCCTTGATGTGTTCTGGATTGATGTGCTCCGTGACATATGCTACGAAACGCTGCTTGAACTCCTCCAGATGTTCTTCCTTCAACGACAGGCCTGCTGCATAGGTATGTCCGCCGAAGTTCACCAACACATCTCGGCAACTCTCGATGGCTGCATAGACATCAAACCCTGCCACACTACGGGCAGAGCCCACGATTTCGTCGCCTGCTTTCGTCAATACGACTGCCGGGCGATAGTAGATTTCCGTCAGTCGCGATGCCACAATACCTATCAGGCCCTTGTGCCAGTCTTCGTTGTAGATGACAATAGCGCTTTCGTCCTCACCGCCGCTGATGTTAGCCACCAGATTGCTTGCCTCCTCCGTCATGCGCTTGTCCAGTTCCTTTCGCTCTTCGTTGTATTGGTCAATCTGCTCTGCCATCTTCCTGGCAGCTTCAGGGTCATGCTCTATCAGCAACGATACCGACTCCTTTCCGTTCTGCATACGTCCCGATGCGTTGATGCGAGGACCGATCTTGAAGATAATATCCGCCATCACCACATCACGCTCAGCCAATCCACAGATATCGAGGATGGCTTTCAATCCAGTACTCGGCTTTGTGTTCAGCTGGCGCATACCATGATAGGCCAATATGCGGTTCTCACCGACAATCGGCACGATGTCGGCAGCAATACTTACCACCACAAGGTCTAAGAGTGGCAACAGACTGTTGAACGCAATTCCGTTGCTCAGGGCGAATGCCTGAACCAGTTTGAATCCCACACCACACCCCGACAGGTTCTTGTCGGGATATGTGGCGTCCTTCCGCTTTGCATTGAGGATAGCCACAGCAGGCGGTAACACCTCATCGGGCACATGGTGGTCGCAGATAATGAAGTCTATCCCTTTCGTTTTGGCGTAGGCAATCTCCTCGACGGCCTTGATGCCACAGTCAAGAATGATGACAAGTTTAACACCCGTTTCAAACGCATAGTCTATTCCTTGTTTCGACACACCATACCCCTCGTCGTTTCTATCGGGGATGTAATAGTCGAGGTTTGAATAGTACTGTTGGAGAAAGCGATAAACCAATGCAACCGCCGTACACCCGTCGACATCATAGTCACCGTAAATCAAGATGCGCTCCTTCTTGCCCATTGCTTCGTTCAGACGCTCCACAGCCAAGTCCATATCACGCATAAGGAATGGGTCGTGGAGGTCGTGCAATTGGGGTCGGAAGAACTTACGCGCCTCTTCTTCGGTGGTGATGCCCCTCTTGAGCAACAGTTGACACAAGACCGGGCTGATGCTTAGCTTAGCTGCCAGCTCCTGTGCTTTCTCCTCCTCTTGAGGTGTTAAAGGTTTGTAGTTCCATTGATAATTCATCTATATTTCGTTTATTAATCAGCGTTGTCGGGGGGGCGAAAAGAAAATTCAATGTTTTAAGTTTATGGTTTAAAGTCAGTTTAACGAGTTTACAGTTTAACAAGTAAATTTACTTTCTACTTTCAACTCACCACTGACTATCAACTATCGACTATCAACTATTCATCGCCCATATATGTAATGCCACAATTCGGCATTCAAAGGTAAGAAAAAAAAATCACACCAATAGCAACATTCGCCTTTTTTCCGATGAATTGCCTGTTTTTTTTACGAAAAAACAGTATATTGTAAAAAAAAAGCCTTACATTCGCAAAAATGTAAGGCACTCTTGTGTGATAAGAAACTACAATTCGCTGTCGCTTCGGCTGAAGGTATCGCCTCGATTGACGTCACCCGTCTGCAGTCCCAGTTTGAACCAGCGCAAACGCTGGGCTGAAGTACCGTGAGTGAACTCTTCCGACACCACAACGCCACGTGCTTTCTTCTGCAGATAGTCGTCGCCGATGACCTGGGCACAGCGGATAGCTTCCTCGATATCGCCATCCTCCAATGAGTTGAACATCTTGTTGTCATAGTGCGCCCATACGCCGGCGTAGAAGTCGGCAAGCAACTCCAGTCTGACAGAAACCTTGTTGGCTTCCTCCTTACTGAGTTTCGCCATCTGCTGATGAGCCTTGCCCAACGTACCGTTGAGGTATTCAACATGGTGCCCCACCTCGTGTGCAATCACATAGGCATAAGCAAAATCACCATCTGCTCCCAACGACTGCTTCATCGTCATGAAGAACGAGAGGTCGATATAAAGAGCCTGGTCGCCCGAGCAATAGAACGGACCCATCTGTGCCGATCCGTTACCGCAAGCTGTCTGCACAGCATCCGTATAGAGCACCATACGAGGATATTCATACTCACCCCAGTTGTTCTGTCTGAACACTTCTTTCCACACGTCCTCCGTACCTGCCAGAATCTGCTTTGAGAAAGTAGCCAGCTGCTGTTCTTCCTCCGTAAACTCTCGCTGCTGTCCTTGAGCCACTTCAGTATTGCCGCCAACAATAGAGCCTAATCCACCATTCTGCTGTACAGTATCTACTACAGCAGCGAATGGATCTCCACCACTGATCCATGCAATCAGTGCAGCAATGATGATACCTCCAATGCCCAATCCAGCCTTGGTCTTACCGCCCATACCTCGGCGGTCGTCTACATTTGTGCTTTCGCGTCTTCCGTCTAATCTCATAGTTGTAAAAGTCTTTATATTAGGTTTTTAGAATTTACTTCATCGCTTCCAATAAAAAGTCTGTAGCGTCATCTAATGCATCCAAATCATCCTTGACCGACGAAAATATAACATCTCCATCTATATCAAAGTATCCATGAGCTATATGATTGCGAATACCCATAACGTCTTCCCATGGAATCTCTGGGCGCATCGACAAAAATTCACCATTAGTGAGTTTATTGATTTGCTTGAAACCCTCTCCAATTGCTTCGATCAACATACAGCTTGCTGCCAATTTTTGCATCCCACCTGGAGATGTATAATAATCTTCAGAAGAAGTGATTGCTTTATTCCACTCCTTCAACTGCCCAATAGCAATTTTTATCTGTGTAAGTGTACCCTTTACACGATTGCGATTATCTAATGACGTAAATTCCATCACGTTCGATATTTTCCAGAAGATATGGATTGATATGTTTATGCATTCTTACCACATCTACAGAGCATTGCAGCAATTGTTCCAGAAAGCGCTTGAGGCGAACCAATGCATAAAGACTTGGAGCCATTTCCACACACACATCCACATCACTGTCTGCTCTCTGCTCCCCGCGCGAAACAGAGCCGAACAAGCGCAATGAACGAATTCCAAATTGCGTCTGCAGTTCCTCCTTATGAGCAGATATCAACTCTATGTAATCTTTTGCCTTTCGCATATTCTGTCTTTATTCGTTTGCAAATTTACATAAAAGAATTCAATGATGTATACAAAACACGGAAAAAATGAGATTTTGAAGCATTAAAACTGAAGTTTCCTCTATTTTGAGACAAGTCTTGTTTGCATAAATTCGTCAAGTGTGACGAGATTCAACTGTGGGAAGGATGTATTGCGAAGCACATCAAAATGATTATCCTCTGACACCAAATAGTCAGCTCCAGCTGCAAAAGCACAATCTACGAACTTATTATCGTCAGGGTCAGCTGTAATAAGTCCCATGCGGAAATGTGGATCAACTAATTGCACGTTCATTTGGTTGAGGATAAGCAGGACTACATTCTCAGCCACAGTCGGAGTAATCTGCTGCCCTAAGATTTCCTGATACTCATTCAAAATCTCGTTCGTTACACATAGGTCGAAACGTCCAGCAAGGAATGCATCCCATATCGGACGGTATGGACTCTTACGTGCAATTATCTGTAGCAGACAGTTTGTATCTATGACTACAGGATTCATCGGCTACTTGTTATAGGGCGTACGGAAATGTGAGCCACGTAACTCCTGAAGTTTCTTTTCGTCCCACTGACCACTCTCCCAAAGCCGATCCATCTCCTCGTCCACCTGCTTGGCGTAGAACGCAGCAAGTTGCTTCCTCAGCTGCTCCAAACCCATAGCGGTCTTGATATGCGACACCAAATTTAACACATGCACCTGTGCTGGGCTAAAAGTTATTGCTTCCATATCCGTTCCTTCCGTTTATTCTATTCGTTTGCAAATTTACATAAAAGAATTCAATGATGTATACAAAAACACGGAAAAAGTGATTTTTCTGAGTTTTAAATCAGCAGTTTGCCATATTTTCAGACAACACACAAACAAAAAGCCGCTGTCACTCCGACGGCGGCTTAGTTGTACAATCTATTTTCTGCACGTAAACACCTGCTGACGGTTCGTCACTTCCGACACATAGCTGACGTGTATCCACTTGCGGCGTCCTCCGTCTCTTGATTCCCAGATGAGTTGGTCGAACGAGAGGTTGTCCACCATCCAGAGGTAGATGTCGCGTAGGGTGAGTGGCGGTGCGTTGATGTAGATGTCAGCTGCCTGTCCCTTCATGTGTNNNNCACTCCGAAATGCTGGCGTACGGGTTCCAATACGTTTTCACACAGTGCCTGAATATTCGGGCGCAGAGCCTTGGGCACCGTGTTGTCGATGCCCAGCCGCTTTGCAGTGTCACTGCGTTCGAACTCCCTGAATGAAAAGTGTGGTGTCAGTTTCATTCTCTTTCATTTAATTTCAGTTTCTTTGATTTTGTAAATTTATCTCACCTTTCAGTCGAACAATTTCAACCTGAGAAACGTGAGGTAATTTACCAGCGACTCATCGGTCTTAATGACATCCCTCACAACATCATCGAATGTCTCCTGCGCCTGTTTGTACACTTGGATGCTTTCCTGCACCATTGTCTTGTCTCCTACCATTTTGGCTGTTTCGTATGCTATTTCACACATACGTAGCAATATTGCTGCTTTTTCTATTCTTGTCATAATTACAATTTATTGATTCATTTTCATAAAATATTAAATGTCCATAGTGAATAAGTTATAACTGAATAACTTCACCTTAGCGCATTTACCAGTTTCTTATAATGGCCATAACTCACCACCTTCAACATCCCGTCTTTAACAAAACGGTTGATGGTTTTAGAAGCAGTAGGCTGACTGCAGCCGAACACCTCCTGGAACTGCTTTGAGCAGAATGTCTCAGGTAGTTTGTGATAGCACTCCTGATAGCGGTTGGTACGTTTTCGCGACACGAACACCTTTCCTTGATCTTCGAAATATGTGTGCGCCATCTCGCCGAAAAAGAAGTGCTGACACTTGTACTGAATCTCCATTGCCAGACGGCAGAGTCTGCGGTCGTTTTCGTCCATCGTCAGGGTTTTCTTCTCCTGCCACTCTTCCCAGTGGCGCATGAGGATAAAGGGAATGGCAACAGCGATTCCATAATATGGGACACGTTTCAGAAGGGTTCTGTCTGCTCTGTCGTTATTGAACTCCGCGATTTCCAGATGGCCCGACTGCCATTCGTAGGTCTCGTCGTTCAGCGGTTCGATAGGCAGTTCTCCTTCCACTTTATCCAGGCGGTAAACCCATTCTGTGAGCGTGTCGGCAACATTTACGGTGCTCTCCTGCTTACGTGTGGCAATTCCCACGTCGGGCATCGGAATCACAGCCAGTCGGGTAGCCAGTCCGTTACCGAAATTCCGCTGTGTCACCTTCCGTCCCAGGGCGTATGGCGTACCTGTATAGATGAAGTTCCAATACACGTTGAACATCCCCGTCACACTCTCCGTATTGGCATACATCTGTCCGTCCTCCTCGTTGTGGAACGCCTTCAGTTCCATTGCGTCACGGTTCTTCCAGTCGCCGCCCTTGCTGTTGCTCGTCACATTGTCCAGCTCCGAGTCGAACGAAAACATGTGCAGATACAGCTCCTGACCCTGTATCGTCTCCTTCGCTGCCGTCATGTGGCGGATGAATTCCCCCGTAGCGGTGCGTGCAGGGTGCAGGCGTATCGGCACGATCGGACGTTTCAGGGCATCACCCTTCTGTGCCTTGGTGCTTGTGCTGCGCTCCGTACGGCTGTCCTTGTAGTTGTTCACCTGTGCCACCAGTTCTCGATCTGCCTCCTTCATGGGTGTCATCAATAGATGGTAGTACTTCTCAATGAGGTTCTTTCCGGCTCCTGGGTCGCCGATGATGAAGATGTTGTAGTTCAGACGTCGCACCAGGTTAGGTTCGTACCAGAAGTGATACCACGTTCTCGTCATCAGCGTACCCAGCATCGCAGCACTCGAGAAGAGCACAGCAGGCAGTTTCATCGGATGCACGTTTGCGAACAGCTCCTTCATACATGGGAACAACTGCGCCAACTCCTTCAACTCAGAGGCCCATGCCTCCAGCGGAAGGGCGGAATAGACAGGCGCGCGCTCCGGCTCCTCGCCTTTATCCGCTACCCCCTCAATCACCTCCTTATAGGACTTTCCAGTCACATCGGCTATCGCAGTCCGCATAGCAGCCGAAGGTTGTTGCGATACATATTTCTTCTCCTTTTCAGCCATCTGCTCTGCGGCACTATTTACCGTACGCTCCACATCCTCATTCCTCTCTGCAATGATTTCCTGCACCCATGGTTGCGCGCTCACAGCCTGCAACACCGCCTGTTTATCACCGTCAAGCATCACGAGCAGGTCGCTCGCCAGCTTCAGGCTCTCATTGTGACGGTTCGAGTCATCCTTGCATGGCAGTTTCTTCTCATACCGCTTGTCGATAATCGACTGCAAATCATATCCGTGCCATTTGATAGGGGCAAGAGGTGAGAGGTCAGAGGTCTGACTCCCTGTTTTCGACTTGTTCAACTGACTGTCAACTGCCATCTTTGAACGGTCAACTTTACCTAACGGTCGGCCGTCGAGGTCAAGGCCGCGATTCAGATATGCTTCCCTCCGTTCATTCATCTCCTCCTCGCTCAGCGGCTTGAGCCACTCCTTCGAGCGGTAGATCTCCTCATCTTTGCCGGTGAGGTAGATGAATCGTTCGGGAGTCACACACGACTCGTCGTAAGGGATGTTCATGTCAGCACAGAACGCTTTCTGTGCCTCTTCGATGGTCATGCCCTTGGGAATGCGGATGTAGATATGCACCTTCCGTCGTGCCGAATATTCGATGCGGAGCACCTGACGGTACCACTCCGAATACTTGTCGCGGTTCAGGCTTCGTGCTGTCTTGATAGCCTTGTCCACCAGACTGAGGTCGTCTACATCCACGCAAGTCATGAAGGTGAACGATTCGGGGATGATGTCCGCCTGAGCACGGTGGTTGTTGCGGAATTCAGTGTAGTGAGGACAGATGTAGGGCAGGCGGTTCTTCAGCGTTTCCCTGCCAGCACGTATCTCAGCCACCATCTCCGCCAACCATGGTTCGGAGAGCAGCTTATCCAGCTGCTCCGAAGTCCACGTCTCGGCATAACCACGGTTGTCCTTCTTACGGTCGCCCGTGTGCTTAGAGTTTACTGCGATGATTTTCATACTACATTGATTTTGTCAAGGTAAATACAATTGGTTACGTTTGCCTCACCGTTCTGCGATGTCCATTCGCGGGTCACCATCGTACACTGCACGCGGTACAGCTGATGCACGTCGAGCGTGGGGCAGTTGAGTGCTTTCTCGCCTGTCATCTCGGCCATGAAGGTGTCCACACCGTCCGTCAGTCTGAACGAGCGCGAGGTCATTGTTTTCTGTTCACCGGTACGCTTGTCGGTGTAGGAGCGTGTCATTGCTCCCGTCTGTGAAATGATTCTTACTGTCTTTTCCATACTACTTCTTATTGTCTAAGGTCTGAGGTCTAAGGTCTTTTCTATAACCAATAACCGTTATTTCTGTTTTCAACTCCCTCACAGCCTCTTTCATCTCACGTTCCATCGCCTTCGTCACTTTCGTGATGCCCAGCTCTTTCTTTACAGAGCTGAAGAACTTGATGCGTTGTGCGCTCTCTTTCACCCACCCGTGTTCCAGGGTGAGGACGGTCTTGTCCTTTGCTCTCATGCGCGTCTTACGTTGATACGCTCTGAATGTTAACTTACCTGTGCACTCGTCAATTCTGAGTGAACCTTCTACAAACTTTCCTCCATTCAGCCGCTCCAGCGACTCCATAGGAATTTCTACATATTTCTTCATTTTGTTGATGAGTTTTGTGAGCATTGGAAGACTTCGGAACGCTGGCCAGCTGTCTCCATGGAGATTCCGCAGCTTCACTTCACTCAGCATCCCGCTGCCTTTTCAGCGGGGGTTGAAATGTTGATTAAAAATTGTTGTTGTGTCTTTTCACGCTGACAAATGCTGTGCAAACCGAGCGCAATCAAGCTTGTTTGAATTGCCGAGGTGCAGCCAACATTCGCAGTGGAATTACGAGTGAAACTCGTGCAGAGTAGATGAAATCTTGCTCTGCGAAAGACCTCTGTCTTAATCGCACTGCAAAGTTACGCATAAAAAAAAGGTGCATGAAACATAGGCAATTCTGTAGGTTCTGTAGGTTTTTCTGTAGGTCTTATTGAGCAGTGTTGCCGTTTACCGCATTTTTGAAGGCATCGACCAGTCGCAGCACACGTTCCTTGGCACCATTCTCGCGCCATTTGTCAACAGGCATGCGCATATAGGGATTGTTCCTGAAAGTGTTCGACAGCAAACCCTCAGAACAGTTGAACTCACGCTCAAACTGACTCATGTTGTCAGGATAGCCGAAGCAGTCGCGGCACACGCAAAAGATGACAGCCATCGAACTGTCGCCCCAGAAATAGCTGCGCACACTTCCAACGCACTCCAACAATCGAGGCAGCCCAACCGCTTCAGATTGCTCCGCCACCTTGCTACCATAGTTGTTGTAGTTGATTTGAGTGGCACCTGCCTCCACCTGGTTCATCGTGCCGTAGTTATAGAAATTAGTTACCTCCATATCCTTATTCATTAATATTAACGCCACCCGATTGCACTTCCGTATAAGTACCATAGTTATTGAAGGTGCGGATGCCATCCCCATCGTTCAACTCCTTCACCTTCCGTTTGATTTCTGCACGCAGCTTGCGTGCCATCTCTTTCTTCAGCATAGGCTCGAATATCTTGCGTGCCTCATCGCGCTCTTTAGCATCTTCACATGCCGCAATCTGCTCCACCACATTCTCAAAAGTCACACGGTCATACCAACCGTCGTTCAGCTTCGCTCTCAGCTCAGTATTCTCAGCCTCAAGCGTCTCAAGCCGTACATTCATTGCCCGAACCATCTCCTCGACAGCCCGCATCTTCTCATGGAAGACAGTCATTAATTCGTTCTTCATATTTCACGTTTTTTGAATTATAAATAAAAATCGAGTACAAATTTACACGGAGGGTGTACCATAACGCGGTACACCCTCCGACTTTTTTCACTTTTTCTGCAATTTTTTTGTTTTTAGGGCCTGTTTTTAGTTTTTCATTCCCTTCATTTTCCCTTGACCTGTCACTTGTCAGATCATGGTGCATCTATATCACTAGATTCTCTAGAATTGCCACAATCTACGGCTTATATAGAATCTCCAGTTTCTCCAGCCCCCCTCAGCACTGCTATCTCGCGTTCAAGCGAGGCGATGCGGGCTTTCAGGGCGGCGTTCTCTGCTTCTAGCGCCTTCATATGAGCATCTTGTTCTTGGCGATAGCCCGTCCTTGCAGCATGCATTCTTTCCTTGATACCGCCCTCTATAACAAATTGCTTTTCTAGTTTCTCAATATATGCACACATCATTTTGTCTGTTTGATGACAAAGCGTGAGCGCCAGATTCGCCATCTCCTCATCGTTCATCTTTGCAAGTAACGGCTGATAATCGCTATAGTCATTATGGGAGTGGCAGAAGTCGCGTAGTCGCTGTTGGCGCTGGCTATCTTTAGGCCAGATGGAAAGATGGTGAGTGTTCAGGTAATCGTGGTAATCGGCACGGAGTTCCTGCAAGCTACCTCGCGCCACATTCATCAGCTTGATTTCCATCTCAGAGCTGGTTTGGCCATCCTCGCTGCCCTCCACGATGTTCTGCTTCCCAGACCGAGCCGCCTGCACCATCTGATCCACCGTCCTATCGCCATGAGCAGGCAGGAACCGCTTGCAGAACTCCACCGTTATCTGGTAGAGCGCATCGCTCTTACGATAGAAGTACAGGTCTTTCCAAACCACCGCCTTCTTCAGCACCTTGCCTTTAGTATTGTATTCCATATTGTTTTTATTTGTTTCTTATCTTTGGCCTTCCTAGAAACTCCTAGGCTTTCCTATTCTATCAAATCGACCTTTCCATTCTTGCTCCTTCGGGTTCTGAATGGACACCAAGTCGAGGTTGCAGCCTTTCACGTTTGCAAATATACAACATATATTTCATTCCACCAAATTATTTCTATTTTTCTGTCATCCGACTTTCGCTTTTGCCCTGTTAATCACTTTTGTTTCATCGAGTGGGGCCCCCATGGTCCAGTACTTGTAGTCATCGATATACAAGTAGGGATGATTGTACTTCCACCATTGTTCTGGGGTGCCATACTTGCGTTGCATGTTCACGAAATAGAGGAACTCGTCCTCTGAAAGTGGACACTTACCTCTCACAATATACTCATGGGGACACCAGGGCATCGTCTTGGCAAATGTCCACTCACAGCGAGCGACCATCTCACGCAACTTGTCGTAGTTGGGCTGTTCCATACACCTTATTCTATTACTTGCAAACATAGATTGACTACATTTGCAACTTTCACGAAAATCTCTGTGAAGAAATCTTCGAGCATGTGTTCCACATTACTGATCATGGCGCTTGTTTTTGATGGTTACATAAATCTGACGTTCTGGATGAGTATCAGGATTCAGTTTGCTGATACGACACTCGAAGATGTCCTTCCACCCCATTTCAAGGAATGCGGCGATGGTCTCGTTTTCTTCGCGAGGGATATAACCTATACAATAAGGTGTGGGTTCGTCCGTCTTTTCATACATGATAGCAACAGCATCGGGGTCATAACGGTTTTCCTTGTCACGTTCAAGTTTCAGCAGGGTACCGACTTTGAGTTCGTCCCATACTTCGTCTGCATCATGATACATCCTGCCGGCTACGTGGCAGTCCATGAAGTACTTCTTTCTTTCTACCATAATCTTTCATTTTAATAGTTATACAATCGTGCTAATGTTGCTTAGCGACTGTAAAATTAAGCGGAGGGTGTACCATAACGCGGTACACCCTCCGACTTTTTTCACTTTTCTGCATTTTTTTTGTTTTTAGGGTCTATTTTTAATTTTTTTACATTGTCGTTTGCGGCTTTTTCAGATAGCGGTCAATTGCTTTCTGATGCCATTCCACGATTTCATCGGCCAGCGACTGGGGTTCGAGCACCTGAATCCACTCGCCCCGTGAGAGCAGGTGGGCTTTGAAGTCGGAGGTGGGACGCAGGGTGAGTTCGAAGTCGGTATGGCCGTCGTCCGTGGTGAGTTCGCGTTGGGAGGGATGGATGGGCAGGTCGCGCATGTAGTTGGACTCGTTACCATAGGCACGGAGTAGGATGCGGACGGGTTGGCTTCCGTCGCCAACGACTACGCCGAAACACTCGCTGAAGAAGGATGTGGCATCAAAGTGCTCATCGATGACGAATTTCTCTGTCAGCAGAGACAACGACTCAATACGGTCGAGCGAGAATACGGCAAGCCCTCTTTTCTCGGACTTAGCCACCATATACCAACGCTGATGGAACAGCTTGACGCAATAGGCTGCCACGGTAAAGGTTTTACTGCTTGATGTGCCATAGCGGCGATAGGTGACAGACAGCAGGCGGTTGGCTTTCATCGCCTGGATAATCTGACGGAGCGTGTGACCGCCCGACGGAACGTTCTCGAGCACGATGCGACGCTGCAGGCTCATGCTCTCGCTGATAAGACTACTCACGCTGAGCGTGGTGAGCATCCAGTTCTGAACGGTGTTCTCACGCAGCACCTCTGGATTGCCTATGTAGTACTTGTAATCATCATCCATGTCACAGTCGATGATGATGCCGAACATATCCTCGATGGCATCCTTATGACGGTTGAAGGTGGAGCGGCTCAACGGCATACCACCACTCATCTCAGTCCGCATCCAACGATTACTCAAATCTGAGAGCGAAATGCCACGCGAACGGTAGATGGAATTCACTAACCAGATGTATTTCTTAAACAACTCAGGCGATTTCATATAGTCTCATATTTTTTGCGAAGGTACGGCTTTTCTCTGAATCCACCAAGCAAATGCACATTTTTCTTCAAGAACTTATTCACTTATAACTTATTCACTATGGACATTTACTTTTTCGCAGATGTAGAACTGCAAATAATGATAAACATAAGAAATGTTAATAATAAATTTTTAATATATAATATATATAATATCATTATATATATTATATATTAATTTTTTCTCCTTCGATTTTTTAAAAACATAAATGTCCATAGTGAATAAGTTATAACTGAATAACCTCCCCCATTCTTCGCATTCTCCGTTGCTATGTCGACTTTGCAAAACGGCATGTTTGTTTACTGATTTATTCTAACTACACTAATATAGTATATTTATCCATTGTTATATGGAGATTTTTTTGTAACTTTGCAGTGTCAAAGGAAGAGGTGAAATTGCGGGCATTAAGCACCGAAAATGCAAGGCTTAACAGTTGCAACGGCCGGCTCTGCTACCTGCATCATCAGCGACGAAATGCCCTCCGCGCGACCTCCCGA
>CADAGO010000010.1 GCA_902787555.1 uncultured Bacteroidales bacterium | reverse complement strand
TGTCTCATCCAGGCTTCTTTCTCTCCTTGCCATAATCCAAGCGGTGAACCTGTATCAAACAGAAAGTGCCTGATTCGCCCCTCTATCTCCACAGGCACAACGACCGCGCCGTCTATCACCTTTATCTTGATTGTGTCTACGAAATCTCTCTTCGAGAAACTGACAGGAGTCGTTGCGGTCTTTATGAGGTTTTGAGCCAACACGGAAGTTGTGGTGACAAGAGCGAGGAGGATGGTGATGATGGTTTGCTTGATCATAATCTTTTCGTTTTATTATTATTCGAGCCACAAAGTTACAAAAAGCCACAAAAATAAGCCCTCGGCGCGGTCCGGAAATCGGGTGCCGAGGGTGAATGTCTTAACCCAGGTTAAGAGTTATTGTCAAATATGGGGCTATATTCTCCCGAAAGTGATTTCTTTGCGGATCTTGCTGATGGTCTTGGGAGTGACGTTGAGGAACGAGGCTATGTCCTGCAAGTCGAGGTGCTCAACAATGCCCGGACAACGTCGCAGCAGCAACTCGTAGCGCTCGTGGGCCGTGGCGCGGTGAAGATCATGGTAACGTCCTTTGTACTGACTGAGGATGTGCTCACCGATAACTGCACGCAACTTCATCGTCTCAATGCTCTGACCGAAATACTGCTCCAGCTGCTGCCCCGCAACCCTGAGCACACGGCTCGTCATCATTGCCACAATAGTAGTCTGTGACGGGCGGTCGTAGAGAAACGTCGGGTAATCGACCACGAATTCACCCTCGAACGAGAACCACGTGATATGTTCCTTGTCATCGCTACTACGATTCACATACTTGAAGCATCCGCTCTCCACGAATGCAAACCACCGCGCCGGGTCACCCTCACGCTCCAGCTGGTCACCCTTTCGGTATTCCACCTCCTCACCCTCACGCTCACAAAACTCCCGCAGCACCTGAAGGTCCAAACTGTTATTGCTGAACTTCTGTTCCATATCATCTTGTGCTTGAAGTAATTTTAGAGGATTGGTCATTCATCCTTTCTTTGCTTCATCGTGCGCCAGCTTCACCTGACGGAGGATATCGGAAGCGAAGATGAAGTCGTCGAGACGACGGTTGTTGGCATCCATGATTTCCTGATTGGAGCCTTGCCACTCGGCACGACCTTCACAGATGAAGATGATTTTCTCACCAATACCCATCACGGAGTTCATGTCGTGGGTGTTGACGATGGTGGTGATGTTGTCTTCGTGGGTGATGCCCTGAATGAGTTCGTCGATAACGATACTGGTCTTTGGGTCAAGGCCTGAGTTGGGTTCGTCGCAGAAGAGGTACTTGGGTTCGAGGGCTATGGCGCGTGCGATGGCCACTCGTTTCTGCATACCGCCACTGAGTTCCTTCGGGAACTTATTGCCTGTGCCTGCAAGGTTGACACGCTCCAGACAATACTCTGCTCGCTTCTTGCGGTCGTCATAGTTCTTGTCGCTGAACATGTTCAGAGGGAACATCACGTTGTCGAGTACTGACAGGGAGTCGAACAGGGCGGCACTCTGGAATATCATGCCCATTTCGCGACGGAGCATGATCTTCTCGCGCTTGCTCATGTTGACAAAGTCGCGTTCGTCGTAGAAGATGTTGCCGCTTGTTGGGGTCAGCAGGCCCACGATGTTGTTCATGAACACGGTCTTACCCGATCCACTCTGACCGATGATAAGGTTCACCTTACCATTCTCGAACTCTGCATTGATGTCCTTCAACACAGGTTTGTCGTCGAACGACTTGAAAAGATGCTCTACCTTGATCATGTCAGAATCTGGGTTAGGAAGATGTCGGAAAACAATACTAATATACTGCTGAGCACAACGGCATCGGTACTGGCCTTACCTACTTCGACCGAACCACCCACAACGGTATAGCCTTTATAGGCCGACACGGAGGTGATGATGAAGGCATAGACAACAGCCTTGATAAGCCCACACCAGAAAAACCACTGATTGAACTGATAACGGAATCCCTCGTTCAGTTCGGGCACAGTGGTGGTTCCCAATAGGCTCGTACCATAAGCTCCCAGTACACCTGACGCCACACTAAATGTGACCAATATCGGCATAATAGTCATCAAACCTGCTACCTTAGGCAAGATGAGATAGTTAGCAGAATTGACACCCATAATATCCAACGCATCAATCTGCTGAGTGATACGCATCGTACCCAACTCGGAAGCGATGTTCGACCCCACCTTTCCTGCCAGAATCAAACACATGATAGACGAGGAGAACTCGAGCAGCATGATTTCACGGGTGGTGTATCCTACCACCATTCGCGGCATCCAAGGACTTTGGATGTTGAGCTTGATCTGCAAGCATATCACAGCTCCGATGAAGAAGGAGATGATCAGCACAATACCAATGGAATTGTAACCAAGTTGATACATCTCTGTAACATACTGACGGAAAAACATGCGCCAACGATCGGGCTGAGTGAGTACCCTTCCCATCAGCAGGACATAGCGTCCGATTCCTGTCAATGCATCTGAAAATGTTGTCATCTTAGGTCGTTTTGGTTTGCAAAGTTAGTAAATATAATTAAGAATTAAGAGTTAAGAGCCAAGAAAGATTGTCTTTTGACCTAAAAAAAATCTTAAAACCTTAATTGAGGGTGTTTTTTCTTAATTCTTATTCCTAATTCTTATTTTTTTGCGTACCTTTGCAATCGAAAACAAACGATATGGAAACAGAAGCAATCAAACAGAAAGATAGAACCGCCGTCGTTCAGAATGCAGGCGACACCGATATTCCTGAATACTCTGACGACAGGATGACTCTATACACGCGGAATCTTGTCAAGACTTACGGCAAGCGCACAGTGGTGAACGATGTTTCGATTCATGTTCGCCAGGGGGAAATCGTAGGGCTACTAGGTCCGAATGGTGCAGGTAAGACCACCTCTTTCTATATGACAACAGGACTGGTAGTGCCGAACGCAGGGCGTGTGTTTCTCAACGACCTGGAGATTACCGACTATCCAGTAGCCAAGCGTGCTCGTCAGGGTGTGGGTTATCTAGCACAGGAAGCTTCTGTATTCCGTACGATGAGTGTGGAAGACAATATCATGACAGTATTGGAAATGACGGGCAAACCTCGCGACTACCAACGCGAGAAGTTGGAAAGCCTGTTGGATGAATTCCGTTTGCAGAAGGTGAGGAAGAACAAAGGCAATCAGTTGTCGGGAGGTGAACGCCGTCGATGCGAAATTGCACGTTGTTTGGCAATCGACCCTAAGTTCATCATGCTTGACGAACCTTTTGCCGGAGTCGACCCAATTGCCGTAGAAGATATTCAGTACATCGTATGGAAGCTGAAAGACCGTAATATAGGCATCCTCATCACCGACCACAACGTGCAGGAAACCCTCTGTATCACCGACCGTGCTTACCTGCTGTTCGAAGGAAGAATCCTGTTTAAGGGAACTCCTCCTGAACTGGCCAACAACAAGATTGTTCGCGACAAATATCTCGGATCGAACTTCGTGCTCCGTCCGAAGGACTTCCAGCTTATTGAAGAGAAGAAGCTGAGAGAGGCAGAAGAGGAGGATTAAACGAAAAAAGGAGTGCTGCTGCACTCCTTTATTTATTTCACACTCACTTTCCAACATCCGTCTTTCTTCACCAAGGTAGCAATCTTTTGCTCCTGAGTACCATCGTGATAACTCACCGAATAACTCATATAAGCCAAAGAGTCGTTCTCGGGCGTAGAAGACTTTGGAACGACGTCAGCTACCCCACCCTTGCGGTCGACAACCGTCTTGTGCCGAATCAGCATCGAATTCAAAAGGCAGATATGAAGCGAATCGAGTTCCTCGCCAAAGTCGGCATACTGAAGATAACGCTCCACATCACCAACAGCCTGGGCTTTGACGACCTCGATGACTGTTTCCTGCATCTGCGCCTCATCCGACTTCCCACAACCGACAAAGAAGAGCAACAGGAGCGGACTTATTATGGAAAACCTTCGCATCATTTCTGACGGATAAATACGTTGATGGGAGTGCCCGTGAAGCACCAATGCTCACGAATCTGATTCTCAAGGAAACGCTTGTAAGGCTCCTTCACATACTGCGGCAAGTTGGCATAGAACACAAACGAAGGAACGTAGGTGGATGGCAACTGCATACAATACTTGATCTTGATGTACTTGCCCTTGATGGATGGAGGAGGTGTGGCCTCGATAATCGGTAGCATCACCTCGTTCAGCTTATGAGTCGTCACACGATTGGTACGACTCTTGTAGGTATTCTTTGCCTCCTCGAGCACCTTGAAGATACGCTGTTTGGTCAAAGCCGAAGCAAAGATGATCTTGAAGTCCACGAAAGGAGCCAAACGGCTATGGATGGTATCCTCGAAATACTTGATGGCTTCCTTGCTCTTGTCTTCCACCAAATCCCACTTGTTCACCACGACAACAAGTCCCTTTTGATTCTTCTGAATGACTTGGAAGATATTCAGGTCCTGCCCCTCAATACCACGAGTGGCATCAATCATCAGGATGCAGACATCGGAATTCTCGATGGCACGAATGGAACGCATCACGGAATAGTACTCCAAATCCTCGTTCACCTTATTCTTCTTACGGATACCTGCCGTATCGACCAGGTAAAAGTCGAAACCGAACTTATCGTATTTCGTGTAAATGGAATCACGGGTTGTTCCAGCAAGGTCTGTCACCACATTTCGCTCGTCATTCAAGAAGGCGTTGATGAGAGACGACTTACCCACATTCGGACGACCTACAACTGCTATTCTCGGAATATCTTCCTCGATGACATCCGACATCGCTTTGGTAAACTTGCTGACGATGATATCCAGCAAATCGCCCGTACCGCTACCCGTAGAGGCAGAGATGCAAATCGGGTCGCCCAATCCTAACGAATAGAATTCAGCACTGTTGTAGCGCAACTCATTGCTGTCGGTTTTGTTACAGCAAAGCACAGTCGGCACCTTTGCCCTGCGCAGGATATCAGCGACCTGAGCATCGAGGTCGGTCACTCCTGTAAGGATGTCGACCATAAAGAGGATGACATCGCACTCCTCGATGGCAATCATAACCTGTTTACGGATTTCCTCCTCAAAGATATCGTCAGAGTTGACTACCCATCCACCTGTATCGACGACAGAAAACTCCTTGTTTCCCCATTCACACTTGCCATACTGACGGTCGCGAGTCGTACCAGCCTCCTCGCTCACGATAGCATGACGGGTCTGAGTCAGACGATTGAACAAGGTGGACTTGCCCACATTGGGACGTCCTACTATTGCTACTAAGTTTGCCATTCTTTCAATTGTCTATTAATTAGCCCTATTAGCCTCATAAGACCCATAGGTCTAAATATCATTATAACCAAATAAATTCAATTCTTTGTCGGAACTGCGCCAGTCTTTGTCGACCTTCACATAGGTCTCTAAGTAAATCTTCTTGCCGAAGAACTTCTCCAACGACTTGCGTGCTTCAGTCGCTACTTTCTTCAGCGCCTTGCCCTGATGCCCGATGATGATGCCTTTCTGGCTATCACGCTCCACATAGATGACTGCACTGATGCGAATGAGGTTTCTCTCTTCTTTGAAACTCTCCACCCCAACTTCGACTGAGTATGGGATTTCCTTATCATAGAACAGAAGTATTTTCTCTCGGATGATTTCGCTGACGAAGAAACGAGCCGGCTTGTCAGTCAGTTGGTCTTTGTCGAAGTAAGGCGGACATTCAGGAATCAGCTCACGGATACGTCGCAATACGACATCCACATTGAACTTTGCCGTAGCTGAAACCGGAATGATTTCAGCATTGGGCAGCATCTCATGCCATTCCTCAACCAACTGAACCAACTTGTCTTGCTGCGTAAGGTCTATCTTATTGATCAGTACCAACACAGGAACACTCATCTTTGCCACCTTCTGTAAGAACTCGCCGTTCTTATCGACCTTCTCGATAGGGTCGGTCACATAGAGCAATACATCGGCATCAGCCAACGCGCTCTCGGAGAAAGCAAGCATCGACTCTTGCAACTTATAGTTGGGTTTCAACACCCCAGGAGTATCGCTGAACACAATCTGCACATCATCGTCGTTAATAATGCCCATGATTCTGTGGCGTGTTGTCTGAGCCTTGAATGTAGCAATAGAGATACGCTCACCGACGAAGAGGTTCATCAGTGTAGACTTCCCGACATTGGGATTCCCTACGATGTTTACAAAACCAGATTTATGCATATTCTTCTGAAAAAGACAAAAAACGCACCGTATATGTATATGCGATGCGTTTGTTATTGAATGGTTTAGATTGCTTCTTCTTTCACAATTGCAACCTTACCTCTGTAATATCCACATGCTGGGCATACTGTGTGATATACATAGAATTCACCACAATTAGGACAAACTGCCAATGTTGGAGCTACGGCTCCGTCATGAGTTCTTCTTTTACGTCCTCTTGTTTTTGATTGTCTTCGTTTTGGATGTGCCATATTCTTATACTTTTTACGATTTACGATTGATATTGTTTTCTACGTTACTCCTCTTCGAGCGGATTGACAGGTGTCAACTGCTCAAGTTTTGCCAACATCGCCTCATCGCATTGTCCGTCTTCGTGGACAACTTTCATCGGCAGACTCAAGGCAATGAGTTCGTAGATGAATTGTGAAACGTCTATCACTCCTTCGCTTTCCGGGATGACGATACATTCGCCTTCGTCGGCATATTCGGCTCCAAGCTTCACGGTCAGCGTGTCATCTGTATCAATTGGTACTTCGACATCAGCCAGACAACGGTCGCAAGGAGCGAATACTGTACCTTCGGAGTGAAAGTGAAAACGGAAAACAGATCGTGTGCTACCCTCAATGTGCAGGGTGGTCGTCACTTGACCTCGCTGAACCAATCCGTCGATATGCTGGAAAAACGCATCCTCAATGTGATACTCGATTTCCTTCCCATCAACGTTGGGGGCAAGCAAATCAATCGCGTATTCGTTCGTCTTCATATTCACAATTGCTCACAATTCTTGTTTAATTATTCAGCACGGAGTGTGAAACGCTTGAAGGCAGACACAGTAAGGTCTTTGTCTACGCTCTGGAGATACTGAGCTACGCTTACCTTGCTGTCGTCGATGTATGCCTGATCAAGCAGACAAGACTCCTTGAAGAACTTAGAGAGCATACCGTTGGCGATGTTCTGAATCATCTGCTCTGGCAGGTTTGCAGCCTTCTCTTCAGCAACCTTTGCCTTGATTTCGCGTGCCTGTGCAGCCTGCTCAGGAGTGATCCAACCCTTGGTAGTGTTTGACTCGATGTGGTCTTCACTGTCAACGTGTGCAGGATTGATACCAGCCTTCTTCAGCGCAACCTCAACAGCCTTGTTGATTTGGTTCTGCTTTGCCTTTTCAACGTCTGCTGCGAGTTCTGCATCCTTTACTGACTGAGGAACAGAAGCCTCGTCGAGTGCGATTGGTGACATAGCTGCTACCTGCATAGCGATGTTCTTTGCTACGCTTTCATCGCAAGCCTTATTCATAGCAACGAGTGTGCAGAGGAAGTTCTGACCCATGTGGTTGTAAGCGCAAACATATTCGCCTTCAACTACATTGTAGCCATCGAGTTCCATCTTCTCACCTGTTACACCTGAACGCTCTACGATAGCATCAGGAACTGGAGTTCCGTCCAATGAAAGAGCCTTTACCTCGTCAAGAGTCTTGCACTTGTTAGCAACTGCGAGGTCGAGAATCTTCTGTGCGAGAGCAACGAAGTCTGCATTCTTTGCAACGAAGTCGGTTTCACACTTGAGTGCAATCATGGCAGCAAAATTGCCGTCCACCTTTGCGAGTACACATCCTTCTGCTGCTTCACGGTCAGAACGCTTTGCTGCAACCAACTGACCCTTCTTGCGAAGAATCTCCATTGCTGCTTCCATATCACCGTTTGCTTCAGTAAGGGCCTTCTTACAATCCATCAGACCAGCCTGGGTCTTCTGGCGAAGTGTATTGATTTCTGCTAATGTAATAGCCATAATTATTCCTTATTAATATTATATGATACTTCTTTATTCTTTCTCTTCTGCTGGAGCTTCTTCTGCTGCAGGTGCCTCCTCTGCTACAGGTGCTTCTTCTTCAGCAACAGCCTCAGCCTTCTTTACTGTCTTACGAGTACGCTTTGGCTTAACAGGCTCGTCAGCTACAGCTTCCTGCTGCTCACCAGCTGCTTCCATATCAATCTTCTCAACCTTACGCTCTTCAAGACCCTCTGCGATTGCATCGCAGCATGCAGTAAGGATAACTTCAATTGACTTTGAAGCATCATCATTTGCAGGAATCATGAAATCGATATTGTCTGGGTTAGAGTTTGTATCTACGATAGCAAATACAGGAATACCAAGACGATTTGCCTCATGAACAGCAATATGCTCTTTCATTACGTCTACTACGAAAAGTGCAGAAGGCAGACGAGTAAGGTCTGCAATTGAACCGAGGTTCTTCTCGAGTTTCTCACGCTTACGACGAATCTGAAGGTTCTCGCGCTTTGAGAGCTTGTCGTAAGTACCATCAGCCATAAGCTTATCAATGTTTGACATCTTCTTCACTGCCTTACGGATTGTTGGGAAGTTAGTCAACATACCTCCTGGCCAGCGCTCAATTACATATGGCATACCAATAGCCTGTGCTTTCTCAGCCACGATGTCCTTTGCCTGCTTCTTTGTAGCGACAAAGAGAATGCGCTTGCCTGACTTTGCAATCTGCTTAAGTGCATCTGCAGCAACATCGATATGCTCTACTGTTTTGTTAAGGTCGATGATATGAATACCATTACGCTCCATGAATATATAAGGAGCCATAGCAGGATTCCATTTTCTCTTGAGGTGTCCGAAATGACAACCTGCTTCCAATAACTGTTCAAAATTAGTTCTTGACATAATTTTCTTTCTGTGTTTTGTTTGTTTACTTTCTTTTTAAGTTGATTGAACCCAACTCTCAAGTAGCCTCCATAGGATCTTGGGAGTTTAGATACTAAACAATTCGTTAAGCATTAACGCTTACTGAACTGGAATCTGCGGCGTGCCTTTGGACGACCTGGTTTCTTACGTTCTACGATACGAGCATCGCGAGTGATGAAGCCTTCTGCGCGAAGTGCCTTCTTGTCTTCCTCGTTGATCTTAACAAGTGCACGAGCAATTGCAAGACGGAGAGCCTGAGACTGGCCTGTGAAACCACCTCCATAGAGGTTTACCTTAATATCATACTTTTCTGCTACATCAAGAAGGTTTAATGGTTGCTTTACAACGAACTGTACGAGTTCTGATGGGAAGTAATCCTTAAGATCTCTCTTGTTAATAGTGATCTTACCTGTTCCTTCTGTAAGATATACGCGTGCTACTGCGGCCTTACGACGACCTATTGCATGAATCATTTCCATATACCTTCTTTTTTATTTCAATGTATTAATATCTATTTCTTTTGGACTTTGAGCCTGCTGCTTATGCTCTGCTCCTTCATAAATATAAAGGTTACCTAACAACTTGGTACCAAGGCGGCCCTTTGTAAGCATACCCTTTACAGCATGACGAAGGATTCTTTCATATCCATGAGGACGCTTTGACATCTCTGCTGGACTTGCCTTATGCTGTCCACCTGGATAGCCAGAGAATGTGAGGTACTGCTTTTCTGTCCATTTCTTACCTGTGAACTTAACCTTGCTTGCATTGATAATAATCACGTTATCACCGCAATCCTGATTAGGTGTAAAACATGGTTTATACTTACCACGCAGAATCTTTGCAACCTTTGAGCTAAGACGACCAACTGTCTGGTCGGTTGCATCTACAACGACCCACTGCTTCTCAGCTTCTGCTGTTGTCACAAAACGGGTCTTCTCACTTAATGTATTCATTTCTGTTTGTTTTATTTATTCAATTAACATCACGAAAAATAACTCCCAAACCGTCCTCCCTTTCGGAATTAGCGGCGGAGATTAGTTTTTTTGAGTGATTCACAGACCACAGAACCGGCCAAAGTTCACGCTATCTACACACCCTTTTGAGAGAACTAATTACTCTCTCTGATAATAATCGGCGTGCAAAGGTACTGCTTTTTCACGAACCGACCAAACTTTTTTACTTATTTTTGCATCTTCTTTGGCTGTTTATAAACTTTTTCTTAACTTTGCACCGTAAAACAGGCAAAGAAAAGATGAAAAAGAATCTATATATTGCTCTCGCTTTCGTGCTTTCAGGTACAAATTCATTTGCCCAGTTTCGGCTGGAGCATTTGGATCTGTCTGTAACGGGTGGTTCAGATGGAATAGGATTTGAACTCGCCACTCCAATAAACGACAGATTCCGCATCAGAACAGGAGCATCTTTCTTCTCTAAATCATCAAACGATATCAAATTCGACATCGAGGTGGGAGAATTTGACCCAAAACTGACCCTTGAACAAAACAAAGCACTATCTGCCGAGAAGTTCAACAAGATTGCTACCACTTTGGGGGGAGTCACTGGTGAAAAACTGAACCAGCAGGTCAATATCATACGGGATATATCTTTCAACAACTTCAAGTTGCTATTCGACTTTTATCCATGGCAAAACAAGCATTGGTACATTACTGCAGGATTCTATTGGGGGAATAACACCATCTATAAGTACTACAACACCACCGCAAACATGACAGAACTGATGATGGTGACAATGTACAACAATATGCGCAAGAGTGCATTGGCTGAAGAACCGCTAATTACCTATAACGGTCATTCTGTATATCTACCCTACACCTTCACATCAGACATTGTAGATTATGGTGATATGAGTATCGTCATTGGGCAATACAAACACGATGTTTATGCCCAGGATGACATTCTATGGGATTATGATTCCTTCGATCCAATCACAGGAGAAGTCCTGCACCAAAAAGGAGACGTCCGTTATGCAAAAGGCGATCTTATCCACAAACAAGGAGACTTTTACCATATGCAACCTGATGAGAACAACATGGTAAAATCCAACTCCAAAATCAATAGCTTCCGTCCATATGTCGGTATGGGATACGAAGCATTTCTCACAAAAGACAAGCGAACAAGCCTGTCGGTCAATGCAGGATTGCTATTCATTAAAATTCCAAGGACGACCCTACATGATGGCCTTGAAATCAACAACGACCTATGGCTCAACAACAGAGACTTTGAGAAATCACTTCCTTATTCTCCGCCTTATCCTGTTTTCAATCTGCGAATTACACGCCGACTTTTCTAAGATGAACTCAAAATACACAAAGGGGATGTGCAAACTATGGCACATCCCCTTCGTAAAAAAAATAGATTATTTTACTTCACCATCACCTTCTTTGTAGAGCCATCACCCATACGGATGATATAAATACCCTTCATAGGAGTGTTTGAAGAAATTCCATTCAATTGAATACGACGAGCAGACTTGCCGTCATTCTGCACCATGCTGATTCCGTCCACATAGTTTGCGCGAATAGTAACATCATGAGCTGGCATTGTGGTTGGCACTTCAAGCCATTCAACTAACGTATAACGTTCACTATCGAGTGATGTAGGAAGCGGAATAGCAGCTCCATACTCAACTGTAATAGTTTTAAGCACATTATCGCCATACATAAATGTCACCTTGTAACTATTGATACTGAATGTACCAGTTATCACAACATCATTAGCTGGCATTGTAGCAGGAATCTCACTCCATCCTAAGAACGTGTAACCTTCCTTCTCTGGCGCCTGTTCTGGTAACAAAGTGGTGCCATATGTCACATCAATAGTCTTATAGGTTTCACCATCAACCAGGTATGTTAACTTATAACTGTTAATACGGAATGTTCCAGTAATAACGACATCGTGAGCCGGCATTGTAGCAGGAATCTCACTCCATCCTGAGAACGTGTAGCCTTCTTTTGCTGGTGCTTGTTCAGGCGTTAAAGCAACACCATAGTTCACATTAAGCGTCTTGTAATCTGCACCATCGACCTGATAAGTTAACTTATAGCTATTAACTGAGAATGAACCAGTTACTACTACATCGTGAGCTGGCATAACCTCAGGCATTTCGTTCCAACCAGTAAAGGTATACCCTTCCTTTACAGGAGTATTTATTGGAGCTATTGTCTCACCAGCCTTCAGTTCAGAAGTCTGGAAGACTTGTCCATCAACCATAAAAGTAACTGTATACTTCAAGTTTGCCTTATACTCTGCATACTCTGTCTCTGTCATAATGGTCACCTCTTCAGGTGTACCAGTTGGAACCGGCAAATATGACTGATTTGCATTCAGATAGCGTTTACCATCATCCCCCCACCAATTTACATGAAGGTTTGTGGTTTGAGTATCGAATACAAGTTTGCCTTCCGCATTCACTTGCAGCACTCGCATAAGAGTATTGTCGAATGGCGTTATTGCATCCTTTGATTTTTCTCTGAATTCATTGCAGAAATAGACTCCTGCCAATTTGTTATTTGCCACAGCGGGATATGAGCCAGCCAAAAGGTTCAATCTATTGTTTGACTTGTCAGCAGAAGAACACTCAATGATAATTGGCGTAGATGCAGGTATGATCTCTGTCTCAATTGGCTTGATAACAGCATTTCCATCATCAATAACACTAATAGTGTAGGCCTTCATTCCTGCAGAAGCAAATGAGAATGCGAAATCTGCATAGAAAGGGGCATAATACTTATCACCCACAGTCAATGTCGGCTTCACACCAAAATAATTATCTGTATTGGCATTGATTGGCTCCGCAATCCATCGGGTAGCTGTTCCTTTGCCTGTTGTTCCCAAAGTATGGTAATCACCACCCCAGCCACCTGCATCTGAGAGATAAATTGTCATTCCTGATTCTGTTGCATAAACCTGATACAAAGTATTACCGTCAACAACTCCTAAGGTACGAATCTGCAAATGGTGCTGAATCATCTTAACAACTCCAGTACCCTGTGCTTGCGCATCCCATTTTTCTCCTTCCGCATGTTTCATGTAAAGCACTGAAGCGGGTTCAGAAATTGCATTATTAAGCTCTGGCCACAATTGTAGTGCTCCCATATCAGCAGTTGTTGCTACAGGATTGATTTTTCCCGTATTATCGCATACCCAAATATAGTAACCCGTACCATAGTTTTTTACACGATAAAAACCATCACCGCCCAACTGAGCGAACGACAGGCTGACTGACAAAACTGTGATTAGAAAAAGTATGATTTTTTTCATATTACAACGCTTTAGTTACTAAAAAGAAGGTACAGGTAGGCATGTGCTACCTATACCTTCTTATTGAATAATAATCGTGAGTAATTAATTACTATAAATTATTCACCAACAACAATTACACAACGGTTCTTATCATTCTCTGGGAATGGCTGAACTGTATCACCAAATGACTCAACAGTCATACGACTTGCAGCTACGCCTTTCTCCTGGAGAATCTTAGCAACCTTTTCTGCACGCTGCTTTGCATAGCCCTGATTAATCTTTGGATTACCAGTGCCCTTATCTGCATAACCGCTGATAGAGATGCCCTTTGTAGGATACTTGTTGCACCAAGCAACAATCTTGTCAATCGTTGAGTTTGCTGTTGGGTCAGAGAGACGGATTGCATAGAAGAAAGTCTCCTTAAGTGGCTCTACTTCTGCCTGCTTATTAGTAGGCTTCTCTACTTCCACATACTTAATAACCTCCTTTGGAACCTCAACGATCTTCTCAACCTCAACAACACGGTTGCAAGGTTCTACAACTTTAGAAGTGTGAGTAGCACCAAGAGCAACCTTTACACCTGCGAGCGCATTGAAATAGAAGTCTGGGTTAGGAGCCTTCTTTGAGTTATAGCGGTCACTAAGCATATTTGCCTGAAGTTCAAGGCCTACAGCAACACGGTCGCTTACGCGGAAGTCGGCAGTAATACCTGCACGACCGTTCAGACGTACTTTCGTACCATCCCATACATAACGGAGCCACTGATCAGCATTTGGACGAAGTACAGTAGCACCTGGATAGAGAGCTGTCAGGGTATTGTTTACCTTAACTGCCTCATCATTGTCAAATGCGATGTTTGCACCAACACCTGCAAAGATGCCGAGGTTGAAGAAACGATTTGCCTTATAACCGCATACGAGGTTGGAAAGGTTAAGAGTAACATCCAAAGATGGAGCTACATATTTCCACTTCCATGCATATTCTGTTCCGTCAATAGTAGAGCCTGCCTTGCTCTGCCAAGCATTTACAGAAAGGCGAGCACCTACGAGAGGATTGAAATTGTAGCCGACAGTTACTTGTGCATTTGGAGAAATCAGATCACCAAAATCGCGTTCTCCCAAAGTATATTGAGCTCCACCCTGCAACTGGAAATACCAGTGTGGTTTGAATACCTCAATAGTTTGCTGTTCCTGTGCAGATGCACTCATGATGCCAAGCGCAAGAGCAGCGGTGAATAATACTTTCTTTATATTCATAATTCTAATATTTTACTTATCTATTATATAATAAGGTGTAACTATCGAATTAGTACTGAACGTAGTACTTATGCATGGAGATATTGCCTGCGTAGTCAAGAGCAGAGTACGCAACCTCGTAAATATAACCCTTAGGGAATGTTGCAACTACAGAACACTTGTCGCCATTGATGACTGTATTCATCATTTCACCTGCGTTTGCAGTAGTGAGAGCAAGCTTGCATGCAGCATCACCATCTTGTGCGCTCTTATCGCCCTTGAATACGTTGGTAACAGCAATGTGCTTCTTGAAAGCAGGAGTTAAGAGTTCTGCTGTGTAAGAGGTAAGGATAAACTCAACAGTTCCCGACTTCAACTGGCTGGCAACACCCTTACTGCGGCTGGTTACCCTCATGCCTGTAGTTCTATCCCCTACCAACAGGATTGGTTGGAGGCGAGCATTACCAAGATTTACGAATCTTGTAATCTTTTTGTTGAGACGATCGATATATATCTTAATGTCCTTAGTAGAAATTTCGTCAACCAATTCACCAACGTCAGACAAATGATCATTAACGAGATCGATATAGCAGTTAGCATCATTAACAATTTCTTGAAGCTTGTCAATCGTTGGGTTGAGGTCATCAAGCTGATCCTGAGCAGTACCCCAGATAGACTGTGCAGCATCTCTCAAATCGCAAACATAATGAAGGGTCTTAGTGTAACTACCTTCAATTTGAACATCAGAGAAGTCAATTTCAATATAAGCATCCGGATCGTATATTGCCTCAGGGATTGTTACAGTACCACGTTCAACACCTGATTGATATACTTTGTAAGTATAAGTAGGTACAGTAATCTGATCATCTTGGACTGCATACTTCTTTGAGAAGTCAATTGTAAATTCCTGTCCATCAACAGTAATATCATCATCAATAGTTACGATAAAGTCTGCAAGCTGCTCGTCGGTCAAGTTCTTCAACTCAATCTTCTTAATATTAAGACCCTGCAGATCCTTGCGCATTTCTCTCATTATTTCATTTGGAACTCTATTCTTAATACGATTACCAATTCGGTCAACAAGACGGATAGCTTTTTCGTAACCCGGAATTGTGTATTTATGAACATCCTCGCAGAATTTGAAAGAGAGAGGTTTGATAGCTGTTGCAGCAATACCATACTGTGAATAAACGCTGTGCTCACCATTGTAATCAGTCCAAGAGGCCTTCAAGCCCTGTGCAGGAAGAATACCATTAAACTGTCGATAGAACAAATCAGCCAAAATACTAATATTATGATATGTGCCTTCTTTCAAAGCAGTCTTAACGGCATCCATCCAACCTTCTTCTATGTTAACTTTGACAGTCTGGATATCCTCTTCTTTCAAAGTAGCTGTTGCAGAATAGAAACCATTAGTCTCAGGAGCACGAGTGTAACCAAACATAAGTTCTACGTCATTTTCCTTCTTCAAAGGAGAAAGAGTAATCTTAGAAGCTTCGTCCTTAGAATTAACAAGCTCGAGAGTCTGACCAGCGAAATCGACAGAACCCGGATTTACTGTCAAGAAAATAGTACCAGCATTACCTTCTGATTCATTGAAGAGGGTCTTATTACCTGCACATCTGAACTGAGAAACATTCTTAATCATGTTCCAATCTTCGTCAGTGAAGAGCATTGAGTTCTTCACATAGTTAGCCGTTTCTTTCGTTGGGAATACAACCGGGTTGTCACTTTCACCATAAAATGCCATCAAAACATTTGAGTTTACGCCAACTGGCAATGCAAATGAACCGAATACAGGGTTCTCCGTAGCCTGGACAACAATACCAGTGATGAGGCTCTTTAGAGCTTCGTCAATCTGATCAACGCGACCTGCAACCTTATCAATGCTATCAGAAAGGTTTTCGATATCTTCTGCATTCTTCTTAACTAGTTCAGCTAGAGCGTCGATACTATCTTGAAGAAGCGAATCGGCATCTTTGTAAGCCTGCTCTAAAACAGAAACCTTTTCATTGAGTATATTGTCAACATTGTCATCCAGCTCACTCATGGCAACAGCAAGTGCATCAATCTGGTTCTGGAGAAGAGAATCTGCACTGATGCGGTTCTTTTCTGCTGTCTTAATAGCAGCGTCAAGATTCTTTGTGAATTGGTCAAGCTCATTAACTGTGTTAGACAATGTACCTACTGTACCTTCAAGTGCCTTTACCCAAATAGAGTCGTTCTTTGCACGCTCAAGCGCCTCCTTAGCAATCTTCAAAGCGCCATCATCAGGAGTATTCTCAAGTTGGGCAACCCTTTCTTCAAGGGCCTTAAGATTAACAGAGTCGTTCTTTGCACGTTCAAGTGCCTCGTTTGCAATCTTAGAGAAATCATCAACAGTAGAACTCAAAGCATCAATTCTTATAGAATCTGCCTTAGCAAGTGCCAATGCGTAAGCAGCTTCATTTGCAACGTCATTTACCTTAGAATCGAGAGCCAAAAGATCAGCCTGTTTTGCATAGTAATTAAAGATACTGTCAACTTGAGTCTTTGTATATGTACTATTCTTCAATGCCTCAAGACCAGCACCCAAGCCTGTTACGGTCGAATTGATAGTATTAATCTTACCAAGGATTGTTGTGAAATTATTCACAATAATGGTAGTATCCATCAATCTAGCATTAAGGGAGTCAATCTGATCCTGTAAACCCTTGTCAACTGTACGCAAATCTGCGATTGAATCAATCAACTTAGTAATTTCTGTTTGGTCTGCCTTAGCATCGATTGAGTCGTGCAGACGGTCCATTCTGATACCACAATTTGTACGGCATCTCTGCTGAACAGCAACAATAGAATCTCTGAGTTGAGCAATAGTAGCATAGTTTGCTGTAATCCACTTTCTCAGATTTGCATCATTCTTGTCAAACTGAATTAACAAATCGTTGTACTCATCCTCGTCGTAATCCTTACAAGAGTCGAATACACTCATGCTAAACAACACCATTGAAAGCATGAAAACGGAAGTAAGAAATTTCTTCATTTTGTTTGATTTTTGTTTAATTAAAAAATTGTTTTATTAACTATTTGAATTATTTTCAGTCTTTATTTTTAAACACAGGGCACTACAACAACCCAAAATCGTTGCAAAGATACACATTTTATATTAACGGCAAACACTTTTTTCTAAAAAATTGCTAAAAAATGATGCAAAAAGTTTGTTTTTAGTGTTTTTGCGTCTTTTTTGGGGTGTTTTTCAACTGTTCGTCTATTATATTTACATATAATTTCTTAACTTTGCACTCGCAAAAGACATACATCTTATGATACTATCAATGACAGGCTACGGAAAAAGCGTAGCAAATTTCAATGGGAAAAAGATTCATGTTGAAATCAAATCGCTCAATTCAAAAGCGCTCGACTTATCAACACGTATCACTCCCCTTTATCGTGAGAAGGAAATAGAAATACGAAATTATATCGCAACCGAACTTGAGCGGGGCAAAGTAGATTTCGTGCTTTGGGTTGAAAAAGACGAAACACAAAGCGCCACACCCATCAACACTGCATTAGTCTTAGATTACTATAAGCAAATCAAGGAACTATCTGCTACATTAAACCTCGACATGTCTGGGCTCCAAACTGCAAACGAATGGATGAAAACTCTTCTTCGCATGCCTGAAGTTCTCACTCGGACAGAAACGGAAGAACTCACAGACGAAGAATGGGCAATAGCCTTCACTGCTGTGAAAGAAGCAGTTGCCAATTTGGTTGAATTCCGCAAGCAGGAAGGAGCAGCGTTGGCAAATAAGTTCCAGGAAAAAATCGACAATATCTCCGTTTTATTGGCAAGTATTGAACCGTTTGAGAAAGAGCGCACTGAAAAGATTCGCCAGCGTATCATATCCAACCTCACCCAATTTGTTGGTATTGATTACGACAACAACAGGCTTGAGCAGGAAATGATTTACTATATTGAGAAGCTCGACATCTCTGAGGAGAAACAACGTTTGGCAAACCACATCAAGTATTTTGCCGAGACAATGGAAGCGGGTCACGGGCAAGGTAAAAAGCTTGGATTTATTGCACAGGAAATGGGTAGAGAAATCAACACTACTGGCAGCAAATCCAACCAAGCAGAAATGCAGAATATTGTCGTCAAGATGAAAGACGAACTCGAACAGATTAAAGAACAAGTGCTAAACGTCTTGTAGATTATGCAACCAGGCAAACTTTTCATCATTGCAGCACCCTCTGGTACAGGAAAGTCCACAATCGTCAATTACCTGATGAAGCAAGGACTTAATATGCATTTTTCAATCTCATTGACAACTCGGAAACCTCGAGGGGAAGAAAAAAATGGCGTAGAATATTTCTTCACTTCTGTAGAAGATTTTAGCACACATATCGCCAACAACGATTTAATCGAATATGAAGAAGTGTATGCTGGTTGTTTTTATGGCACACTGAAATCACAGGTTGAGAAACAAATTGCTCAAGGACAGAATATCATCTTCGACGTAGATGTTAATGGGGGCATCAATATCAAGAAACATTTTGGCGAAGAAGCCTTGAGTATCTTCATTATGCCACCCAGTATAGAAGAGTTGCGCAAGCGTTTGGAAAAACGAGGCACAGACAGTCCTGAAGTAATCGACCAACGTATAGCGAGGGCAGAATACGAAATCAGCCAGGCACCTCATTTCGACAAGATTGTTGTGAATGATGATTTAGCAACAGCACAATCAGAAGTGCTCATGCTGGTTAAAGACTTCCTTAATCAGTAAAATATCTCAACTAATAATTGACTACCAACAATCAACCAAACTAAAAAAAATGCGTATTGCCATCTACGGAGGGACGTTCAACCCTATCCACATAGGACACACTTCGTTGGCACAATCGTTAGTCGAGCAACAGATTGTGGACGAGGTTTGGTTGATGGTATCTCCGCAGAATCCGCATAAAGGGCCTGATGCCGCGCCTTACGAAGACCGTCTTTCGATGGCACTTTTGGCAACAAAAGGGATGAAAGGCATACATGTGAGCGATTTCGAGCGCAATCTACCCATTCCCTCTTACACCTATACAACCCTCACACTACTCTCAGAGCAATATCCACAACATCAATTCTATTTGGTGATTGGAGCAGACAACTGGACAAACTTCCATCGTTGGTATCACGCCACAGATATCTTAAGCACCTACCCCATTTTGATTTACCAACGTCCAAATTACCCCTTAGATATATCTACAGCACCTGAAGGTTCTTCAATTAAAGTTGTTGATACACCTTTGTATGATATTAGTAGCACAGACATTCGCAAACACAAAAAGTTGAGAAAGATAAACCCTGACGTACTTAAATACATCAGGGCTCACCACCTATACAATTTTTGATTCCCATTAGTGGGAATTTTTGTTACTATTAATAGTAGCAATTTCTACCATTAAGGATAGCAAAAAAGAACCTAAGATTCTCCTTTTAATGGGTTCCAACCTTGAGCCTTCAAATCGAACACACTTCCGTCGCGCGTAATCAACACCTTTCCATCTTCAGGTTTAGTAATGTAACCTATTAGACGCACATCCTCCAACTTCTCAACTTTCTCTTTGTCAGAAAGGGCCACAGTGAATAGCAATTCGTAGTCTTCACCACCATTCAGCGCACAAGTCGTAACATTCATGTTGAATTCTTCTGCTTGCGAGGCTGTTTCGTAATCTAAGGGAATCTGTTCCTCGTAGATTCTACATCCACAGTTGCTTTGCTCACAGATATGCATCAATTCACTTGACAAACCGTCCGAGATATCCATCATTGAAGTAGGTTGGATGCCTTGCTCTTGCAATTTCAGGATGATATCCCGTCGTGCCTCAGGTTTCAGTTGTCGTTCCAGCAAGTACTCCTTACCTGCAAAGTCTGGTTGAGCCATCTCAAGGGTTTCGTTCCCATGATGCTCATGCAATTGCTGATAATAAACCGCCTTCTCGCGTTCCAACAACTGTAGGCCCATATAGGCAGCACCCAGATTACCCGTCACGCATACCAAGTCACCTTGTTTGGCACCATTACGACAGACAGCCTTACCTTTCTCAACATCACCAATACAAGTAATACTGATAGTCAGACCCGTCATCGAACTAGTAGTATCTCCCCCCACAATATCCACACCATGTACCTCACAAGCCAGTTGAAGACCACTGTAGAACTCTTCCACATCTTCTACAGTGAAGCGCTGACTGATACCCAAACTGACAGTGATTTGTCGAGGCATACCACCCATTGCATACACATCGCTGAAGTTCACCATCGCCGACTTATAGCCCAAATGCTTCAAAGGCACATAGGTCAAGTCAAAGTGCACACCTTCCAACAGCAAATCAGTTGTCACAAGTACATCTTTCTCCTGAGGATAATGCAACACTGCACAATCGTCTCCAACTCCCTTTTGAGTGGAGTGATTTTGCAATTTTACAGCTGACGTAAGATGTTTAATCAGGCCGAATTCTCCTAATTCTTCTATCTTCATTCCTTTATTTATACTCTTTTTACCAATTCCTTCATCAATGCAGTCATACGTGGTTGAGCCGCATCAGCAGCTGCCTGTACTTCTTCATGACTCACTTTGACAGCCTCATCGAAACCACCCAAGTCTGTGATGACAGAGATGCCAAACACACGAATACCACAATGAACGGCAACAATCACCTCAGGTACGGTAGACATGCCCACAGCATCTGCACCCATACCTCTAAACATACGATACTCGGCTGGAGTTTCAAATGTAGGACCTTGTGTGCCAAGATATACGCCCTTAAATATCTTAATACCTAATTTCTCTGCCGCCTCTTCTACGATTTTGATAAACTCAGGATCATAAGCCTGATGCATACTTGGGAAGCGCGGACCAGTTGGGAAGTTCTTACCTCTCAGCGGATGCTCAGGGAACATGTTAATATGATCATTCAGTACCAGCAAATCGCCCACATGAAAAGCCGGATTCATGCCACCTGCCGCATTGCTGACAAACAAATTCTTGATACCCAGTTCGTACATTACGCGTACTGGGAAGGTTACCTCCTTCATCGAATAGCCTTCATAGTAATGGAAACGCCCTTGCATAGCTAGGATTTCCTTACCACCCAACTTGCCGAAGAGCATTTTTCCACTATGTCCTTCAACTGTTGATACAGGCATATTAGGTATTTCGCTATAAGCGATTTCTGTCTCCACCTCGATTTCGTCTGCGAGATGTCCCAATCCAGAACCCAGAATGATAGCTGTTTCTGGCTTACTTGTCATTCGTTCCTTGAGGAACGATGCTGTTTCTTGAATTTTTTCGTACATAGTCTAATATTTGTTGGTTAAAGATTGTTTCTGCTTGTTGCAACACCTCCACCTCAATTGGTAAGGTGTACACCTTTTTCTTAATTGTCAATCGACTCATATCCAGTCTTGCCCTATCTTTCTCTGTTATCACCACAATGCCTGACTTGACATCAGGCAATTGCTGATAAGCCTTCTCGATACACTCATAATCTTGCTGAGTGAAAACGTGATGATCACCAAACCGCATCGTTGTCACATCTGTATGCTCTTTGAGCATCTGCTCCATCGGAGTAGCATCGGCAATTCCTGTCACCATCAGTATATGATACTGGTTCAGTTGATTCAGCGGAATGATTTCATCATCTTGATACAGGTCTCCATAGCAGAATCGAGTAAAATACAACTGCTGTGAATCTCCGACTCGGAATCTGTCCTTGTATTGATGTGCTGTCGCTTCATCCAATTCCCCTTTCAGCTTCGTCACCAATATGATATCTGCCCGTTTCAGTCCACTAATATTCTCTCTCAGCCGTCCTGCCGGCAACAAGTAATCTTTGTCTATCGGCCGATTGCTGTCCACAAGAACAATATTCATCCCTGCTTGTATCCGTCTGTGCTGAAAAGCATCATCTAGAAGTATCACATCCACATCGCGACTCGTCTCATCCCTCGTCAGACGTTCCACCCCTTCACAGCGATCTGCATCTACTGCAACTGTCAGGCTTGGAAATTTTATCTTCATCTGATAGGGTTCGTCACCTATATCAGCAGCAGTCGAGGCTGTTGTAGCTAGCACATAGCCTCGTGTTTTTCGCTTATATCCCCTACTCAGAACTGCCACTTTATACCCCTCACGCTGAAGCAGGCGAACCAGATATTCAGTATGCGGTGTCTTTCCCGTACCTCCAACAGTCAGATTACCTACGCATATAACTGGTAAATCATAGGACTTCGTTTTCAGAATCCTATGATTATACATGAAGTTGCGCACTGATGTCACCCCATCATATATCCACGCTAATGGTAGTAACAGACTGTACATAACAAGTTATTCCAGGCACTCCGCCATGTGGAACGCCTGGAATAGTATGTTGCATTATAAATTAAACTTCAGTTTGTAAGGCAAAGCAGCTTGTATTCTATCCTTGCTTTGGATTGTTTTTGCTTCACGATAGATGTCGTAGAAGTCGCCCAGCGTTTGCTTCAACTGTGTTTCTGCTATGCTGTTTTCTGGGGCCTTATCTTCCATCAATTGCTCGATGAAACTCTTCTGGGCAGGATAGTCCTTCACGGTGCATTCCTCAATCTTTGCCTTCTTCTTAGCTACCGCAATAGCATCTTCAAGACTACCCAGCTGATCAACCAATCCTAACTTCTTGGCATGAACTCCAGTCCACACGCGTCCTTCACCAATCACCTTAATAGAATCCTGTGACAATCCACGTCCGTCAGCACAACGCTTGGTGAATAGTTCGTAACCACGATTGATATAACCCTGCAGCAATGCACTTTCTTTCTCGTTGAATGGGCGATAGTAGCCGCCTATGTCTGCAAATTCATTCGTCTTCACTGTTGCCACATTCAGTCCAAGTTTGTCGTTCATCAGTTCGCTTGCATCTGGGAACATACCAAAGATACCGATTGAACCTGTGAGCGTTGTTGGTTCTGCAACAATCCAATCTGCTGCACAAGAGATGTAGTAACCACCACTGGCTGCATATCCACCCATCGACACTACGATTGGTTTCTTCGATTTGATGTTCATCACCTGATGCCAGATTTGCTCTGATGCGTAAGCACTACCACCTGGCGAGTTCACACGAAGCACAACTGCCTTTATATCATCGTCGTCAGCCAGCTTCTTCAGGTCTTTCACCACCTTACTACCTACAATCTGCTCATCTGAACCGAATGAAGTAGGAGACTCATCCTGCACGATGTCACCTGTAGCATAGTAAACTGCTACGATATCACCGCTCATGCTCTTTGGAGCATTGTTGGCTGAATTAGCCACGTTCGCGAACTTGGTCTCAAAATACTCGCCATCCTTGTTCTTGTCGTTCTTCATCATATTCTTCACCACAGCTTCAACACCATCCGAGAACACCAGCTTGTCCACGATCTTGTTCTTCACGTAGTACTTTGCGTCCTTGAATACCAAACCACTATCCACCAATGCATCCAAGTTCTCTTTCGACAGCTTTCTCGACTTACTGATGTCTTCCAACATCTCGTCCCAGATTTCGTCAGTCAGTACTGTCAGTTGCTCACGGTTAGGCTCACTCATATCATCAAGGAGATACGGTTCTACTGCAGATTTATAGGTACCCACTTTGAACACCTGAGCCTTCACGCCCACCTTAGCCATAAGGTTCTTATAGTACATGGTCGAAAGTGACATACCGGCCAATTCCACCATACCTTCTGGATTAATCAGCAAAGAGTCTGCCACACTACACAGGTAATAAGCACCCTGTCCATAGTTGTCGCCATATGATGCAATAAACTTTTTGCTCTTCTTAAAGTCAACCAGCGCATCACGCAGTTCCTGTAACGTAGCAGGAGTACCACCTGAGAAACTACCCACTTTGATAAATATACCCTTGATGTCATCATTCTCCTTTGCGCTCTTGATAGAAGTCAGCAGGTCGTTCAGACCCAGACTTTCGTTTCCGCTTCCCATAAATTCAGCAAACGGATTGTCCACCGAACGCTCGTCCAGCATTCCGTCCAAGTCGATCACCATCACAGAGTTGCTCTGGATAGGTTCAGAAACAGATGACATTGATGCCAGGCCTGTTAATGTCAACAGCGAGAATATACCCACGATAAGGGCTAAGAGAAGAATGCCAACGATTGTGGCTAATGTGTACTTTAAAAAATCTTTCATCGTTCTACTATTTTAATGATTTATAATATTCACAAGCTGCCAAGAGCCAAGCTCCTGTTCCAAATGGATGTTGCGACTTTGCATCTGCGATGCGGGTTGGATCGGGCTTTTCGCCAATTGGCTGCACATAGCCTATTCCTCCGTCCGACTGAAGCGCAATCGTGGTGAGATACTTCCACGACTTATCTATTACAGGCTTAAACTCATTTGCATTGAGCAGACCGTTGTTCACGCCCCACAGCATTCCATAAGTAAAGAACGCTGTTCCGCTGGTTTCATAACCTGGTGCATCTGCCTCACAAAGCATCGAACGTGTCCAATACCCTTCAGGCTGTTGGCAGTCAGCCACCGCTTTGGCTAGTTGTTGGAATCGCTGCACGTAGAAGGAACTGTATTTACTGTCTTTAGGCAAGTCCTGCAGCACCTTGGCCAGTCCTGCCAACACCCATCCGTCGCCTCGTGCCCAAAAACTCTTGCCTCCGTCGCAAGCTGTCTTCACCTTTGGCCACACATACTTGCCGTCTCTATAATACAGATGCTGGTCCTTGTCCCAAAGCAAGTCGTCAGTCCACTTGAAACACTCATACTGCTTATCCAGCAGTCGTTCGTTGTGGGTCACTGTATAGAGCTTCGAGAAGATAGGGAGTCCCATATACAATGCATCCGACCACCACCAGTAATCAGCCTTGTCTGATTTTGCCTGATACATCATCACTTCCAGTGTACGCTGCAACCGTTCGGCCCGACGTTCCAACTTATACAAGTCGATATACACCTGAAAGCAAATCTGCCAGTCGGCAAAGAGTACATGGTTCATATCCTCACCATAAGTTGCATATTCCCATTTCGATTTATCCGTCTGAGTAGCACCTTTCCAATGATTATATTCCGCCCACGCTAAGGCATAATCCAGATACTCCTTCTTTTTCGTCAACTCATACACTGCCTGATTGCCTGTGAAATAGGCTGCGTTGTCCCAAAATCCCCTGCATTGCGAGGTACGAGTTGCCTGCCAATGGTCGTTCACTTTCTCAATCATCTCCATCACCTCGACCTTGGTTTGACCATATGACGCACTCACTGCTGAAAAAACTACAGCTAAAAACAAATATTTTTTCATAACTCTCATTTTCTAAAAATAATCAATTATACTTTTCGCTGCGAATTTACACATTATTTATAATATAGCCAAATGTTTCATACAAAACACACCCTTTTTACATCATAATTTTGACTTTTGCTTTGTGAAACTTTAGTTCAAAGTCGTCAATTGTAAAATATTTACTACCTTTGCCGAAGATTTTCACATTTTCCAACACGACAGACATGAACATAAAGGAATTACTGAATCAGACAGACCGCTTCGCCGCCAACGCTGGGTGCAGGATTACAGAAGTGGGCGAACATCAAGCAGTAGCAGAAATGACTGTGACAGCAGAACACCTCAATGGAGGTAACGTATGTCAAGGAGGAGCTTTGTTTACGCTTGCCGACCTCGCGATCGCGGCCTTGATGAACTATAACGGTCAACTCACCTTCGGCATCAGCAACAGCATTATGTATGTTTCGAGTGCCCACGAAGGCGACCACCTACGAGCCGAAGCAGTTCACGTAGCCAACCACCATAAGATACCATCCGTCGAAGTTCGAGTCACAAACCAAGAAGGTCAACTTATCTGTCACGTCACAGGTCTCGGATACAGGAAATCGGCAGCCATTAAAGCCTGAACGAACCCCTACGTTAATGAGAAAGCATAGGGAAAGCATAGAAAGGAACCAGAGGGGAACAAGAGAAAGACAAGAGAAACCTATGCGGTAACCTTGAGGTAAGTATGCGGTACATGCTCGGTACCCCTTCGGTACCATAGAGTTGACATAGAGTTGGTATAGAGTTGACTTAGAGTTGTCTTAGTGTTTTCCAACATTTCTTCCTTGTGTTTGGGAGTTGGGAATGAGTGTCACATAGCAAAAAGTTTTAGGCGGCTTATGAGCCTTGTGGCTCCTTATATTTTCCTTATGCAAAGATACAACAAAAAAATGAGCTGACAAAATAATGATTGGTGTTCTTGAGAAAAACGCATAGTATTTGCAGAAAAACGCATAGTATTTGCACTAATTGCCGAAAATTCGTAACTTTGCAGCATCAATTAGCAAAAAGAAGACATTTACATGAAAAAAATCATAGAATTCTGGAACAGGATATACTATGCGGCATATAGCATTCACTTTGTTATCAGTTGCTACATCATCGACCCAATCATATATCCAATCGAGCGGGTGTTCTATTCCATTCTGAATTGCATTCCTGCTATAAAAAGGCGTAATGAGAGAGAAGGAATCACGTTTGACTCTATCAAAGAAACAGCGCATAAGCAATACCACAACCCAGAAAGCGGCCACTTTATGTATTTTGTAAATGGTTTCTTCTCACTTGTGACGGCACTTCCTTTTCTACTATGTATCAGCATTCTGGAGTACTATCTGGGTGGAAGCATCAGAGAATGGTTTTTCAGTAATCTCGCACTAAATCTCATTTTGATTTGGGGTGGTGTCATGCTGTTACAATATTTATTTGCTTGGAAACACGACCGCTACCTCACCTATTTCGCAGCGTTCGAGAAGGAGGGCACGAGGAAAAGAGCCGTATGGACAATTGGCTTACTGATTGTGTTCGTTGCTATGCTTGTCTTAACAGTTTATATTTTCATCTGCGCAGAGAAGAAGCACGGATTCTGGCGTCCATAGCAACTTTTCGTCAGAAAATTTCTTCATGCAAAGTTTTTTTCATACCTTTGCAGTTGCAATTGTACAGATATGAAATTACTGACGGATGAAGAGCTGAAGCAAGCACTCGACAAACATATATTTCATTTGATATCTGAGGCGGCTGACGAACTCGGACTGGAGTGTTATGTCATTGGGGGATATGTGAGGGATTTGTTCCTGGAAAGGCCAAGCAATGATATTGATGTTGTAGTGGTGAAGAAAGGAGAAGCAGGAGTGCAGGAGTGTAGGAGTGCAGACGAGAGATTGCAGGAAAGAGGACCGATAGGCTGCATGATGGCTGAGGCGGTGAAGCGGAAACTGGGGAAAGGTGCTCATTTGTCAGTATTCAAGAACTTTGGGACAGCGCAAATAAAAGTAAGAACCTCCCCCGCCCCCTCCCAAGGAGGGGTGTACAAATCATCTCCCCTTGGGGGAGATGAGAGAGGGGTTCTTGAGATTGAATTCGTAGGCGCGAGGAAGGAGAGTTATAGCCACGATTCGAGAAAGCCGGTGGTGGAGGACGGCACCTTAGAGGATGATCAGAACCGACGGGATTTCACCATCAATGCAATGGCGCTGTGTCTGAACAAAGACAGGTTTGGTGAGTTGGTCGACCCGTTCGACGGACTATATGACCTGGAGGACGGTATCATAGCCACCCCTCTCGACCCTGACATCACCTTCAGCGACGATCCGCTACGCATGATGCGTTGCATACGCTTTGCTACCCAACTGAATTTCTACATCGAAGACGAGACTTTCGATGCGTTAGAGCGAAACAAAGAGCGCATCAAAATCATATCGGGTGAGCGAATTGCAGAGGAACTGAACAAAATCATCCTCTCGCCTATTCCATCAAAGGGTTTCATCGACCTGGAACGCTGCGGACTTTTGGAGATTATCTTCCCAGAACTGTATGCGCTTCAAGGTATTGAAAGCAGAAACGGGCGTGCCCACAAGGACAATTTCTATCACACATTGGAGGTGCTGGATAATGTAGCGAAGAACACCAGAGAGAGAGACTCTGAAAAGGCACTATGGCTTCGCTGGGCAGCCATCCTTCACGATATTGGCAAGCCAAAGAGCAAGAAGTGGGACAACACGTTAGGATGGACATTCCACAATCACAACTATATTGGGGAAAAAATGGTGCCGCAGATATTCCGCAGGATGAAGTTGCCAATGAACGAGAAGATGAAATATGTGGAGAAACTCGTGGGACTGCACATGCGGCCTATCGCTATTGCCGACGATGAAGTGACCGACTCTGCAGTACGCCGTCTATTGTTTGAAGCAGGTGACGATATCGACGACCTGATGCTTCTGTGCAATGCAGATATCACTTCGAAAAACGAGGAGCGGAAACGTCAGTTCCGTCAGAATTTTGCGCTGGTGAAGGAAAAACTTATTGCTATCGAGGAGAAAGATCGTATCCGCAACATGAAGTTTGCAGTAGATGGTGAGGAAATCATGCAGATGTTCGGCCTGCAGCCCAGTCGCGAAGTCGGTATCTTGAAGGATGCCATGAAGGAAGCCATTCTCGACGGTATCATTCCGAACGAACATGAAGCATGCGTGGAGTTTTTAAAGGAGACCTACCTCGCCAACAAGAAGGAGTAAGGAAGTGGATTTATGCTAATCGCTCTACTCATATATTTCGCTGTGCTGCTTATAGTTGCCCGTCTTACCGGGAAGGGCGGCAATGATGCATTCTTCAGGGCTGGGCGCAAGTCACCTTGGGCACTAGTGGCGTTTGGAATGATTGGTGCATCAATTAGTGGGGTGACATTCATTGGTGTACCTGGATGGGTGATGACCACAGACATGACCTACATTCAGATGTGTCTGGGCTTTATCGTAGGGTATATCATTGTGGCATTTGTGCTACTACCACTTTACTATAAATACAACCTGACATCCATCTACACCTATCTGCAGCATCGATTAGGAGACACAAGTTACAAGACTGGTGCGTGGTTTTTCATCCTCTCGAAACTATTAGGTGCAGCAGCAAAATTCTATGTAGTAGTTCAGATTCTTCAAATATGTGTAGCCGACCAATATGGTATTCCTTATACCGTGACTGCTATCATCACGTTGTTGTTCATATGGATATACACAAGAAGGAGTGGAATCAGAACATTAGTATGGACTGATGTGCTACAGACCTTCATCCTCCTCGTTGCACTTATCATCATCATGATTCAAGTATGCACAAAGCTCGACTTCTCATTCTCAGATGCATGGGCAGCCGTATGGAACAGTCCTCATTCCAAGATATTTGAATTCAACGACTGGACCTCGAAACAGTACTTCTGGAAGCAGTTCCTAAGTGGTGTCTTTGTGGTAATTGTGATGACAGGATTGGATCAAGACATGATGCAGAAGAACCTCACCTGCAAAAACTTACGGGCAGCTCAGAAGGATATGTGCAGCTATGGAGTGATGTTTGTACCTGTCAACCTATTATTTCTTGCACTTGGCATCCTGCTACTGTTGCTCTATGGTCAAATGGGGATGGAGATTCCTGCAAAAGGTGATGCACTTTTGTCGAATGTAGTCATGTCGGAGGCTTTGGGGCAAACAGCCTTGATCTGTTTCGGAATAGGTATCGTAGCTAGCGCGTTCTCAAGTGCAGACTCATCGATGACAGCTCTCACCACGTCACTGTGTATCGACATTTTGCAGAAAGAGCACGACGAGCGATTGCGTAAGCGGGTTCATCTATTCGTGATAGTAGCTTTCCTGCTATGCGCCCTTGCTTTCAATGCCTTAGGAAGCGGAAGTGTGATGGACTTGATTTACACATTAGTAAGCTATACGTATGGGCCGCTTTTGGGACTGTTTGCTTTCTGCATGCTCACGAAAAAGCAGATAAGAAACAAATGGGTGCCCTACGTATCAATCGCATCTCCCGTTATCTGCTATGCGATAGATACAACCACTTTACACCTGACTGGATACAAGTTCGGCTATGAAATATTGCTACTGAATGGACTGCTGACCTTTATTGGCCTTTGGGTAATTCGATGCGGAAAGTAGTACCCTTCCCCACTTCAGAAGATTTGACGAATATCTTGCCCTTATGATATTCCTCCACAATACGTTTCGCCAACGAAAGTCCCAATCCCCATCCACGAGCTTTGGTTGTGAAACCAGGCTTGAATACCGACTTGAAATGGCTCTTTGGCATACCCTTTCCTGTATCTGTCACTTCAAGCACCACACTATCGCCCCAATCTTGCAGATATAGGTCGATACGTCCCGTTCCATTCATAGCATCTACTGCATTCTTACAGAGATTCTCTACCACCCACTCAAAGAGTGAGGCCACCATTTTAACCTCGATACGATGGTCTGGGAAATGGGTACTGATGACTACCTTGCTTGATGTGCGATGTGCCATATATTCCACGACTCGGCCAAGTACCTCCTTGATGTCCACTTCCTTGAGTTCGGGAATAGAACCAATCTTCGAGAATCGCTCTGCAATACGCTCCAGGCGCTTTACATCTTTCTCCATCTCAGGCAACATTTCATCGTCCGGATAAGTATCTCGGAGCACCTCTGTCCATGCGGTCAACGATGAGATAGGTGTGCCCAACTGATGAGCAGTCTCCTTCGAAAGCCCTACCCACACTTTATTCTGTTCTGCTTTCATCGAAGCGAACAGGGCAAAGAGTGCAATCAGCACGAAGATGACAACAACACCCAACTGAATATAAGGATATACCGCCAGGCGCTTTAGCATCAGTGATTCATCGTAACATATCTCTATGTAATCGTCAGCATCATCCAAATTGATACGAATAGTTTGACGGGCCTTTTTCATCGCTTGGGCCATCGATTTTATTTCAGGGAGCGAATCTTGGTCAGCCTTGAATACCTTCCCCAAATTGCGAGAAGTCTGCACCTCTCCATCGGAATCGAGCACCACTACAGGGATAGTATTGTTGCCATTCAATACTTTTAGCACCAAGTTGATATCTGTGTTTTCATCTGCTTGATTGAGCGAACGCATCGCTTCAGCCCACACCTCCATCTTATTGAGTTCCTCGCGCTTGAGGTCGTCAATCAAATACTTGGATGTCAGCAGCGAAGCAATGGCAATAATAATGGCCGCAATAATCAGCAACAGCTTCACGTTCTTGATGCGTTCAAACCACTTCATGCTTACAAAAACGCAAGAACGTTTGTTTTATTGCATTTTTTTTGTTTTTTTTAAGGTTTTTCGTTTAGAATAGAAAAATAATTCGTACCTTTGCAGCGATTTAGGATGGAGAATGATCAAAAACCATAGAAAATCATCATCAAAAAAATAGAAAAAAAAATGAAAAAACTATTAGCTTCAATCGTATTGGCAATCCTATTTACCGCCAATGTATCAGCCCAAGAAGAATGGACTATCAATTCACGTGCTTGGACTACCAACTACTTCACAATGCTCATTTGGGACGCTGTGACAGTTTCTTCAAAAACGCTGCTCTTCGGCGAGAATCAGGCAGACTCTATCGCAGCCGACAGAATCATTCCAGATGCGGACTTGGTATTTCCTATTGGTGTTCAGAAAAAGGGCTTCGGAGGTGTGACAGAAATCTACTGCCCTTATCACCGTGCTTTTGCAAACCCATTTACGAATCCTGGTGACTATGCCATCGGTGTTGACGCTTCATGGAAACCTTCATTAATCGGACTATATGCCGGAGCATATTTCAAAAGCCAGGAAGTGGTGTTCAAACAGTTTAATAGCATTCGCGGCTATTACTTCCAACCACGTTTAGGAGTGGTTATTGGTAAAAGTTCAGAACACACTTTAGAACTGGGTACATTCTACGACCTCTTGACAGGAAGCGGAGGCAGAATGGCTGGTCCAAAGAAGGACAAGCTACGTAGCGGATTTGGCCTTGATGTAGCATATTCGCGTTCTCATAATGACGGAAAGTATTCGTACCAGCTTCAAGTATCAGTTCCTTTCCATAACTTCTTCTCAAAAGACGTTGAAAAAGTAGATGGTTTTAAACGTAAGGTTGGCTACATTATGTTAACCACAAGAATCGCGCTGTAGCATACATCATGCTGTAATTAAGAAACAGATGGGGAACTCTTTGCGGAGTTCCCTTTTTTGTAATCGCCTCACAGATACAAAAGACATTTTTTTGCGCTCCATTTTACTGTTTTTTAGTATCTTTGACTTTATCGAAGATAAAATATGCCCTCGAAATTAAAATAAATGCAAATTTATTTTGTGTATCGCTCGGCTTTTGCTATCTTTGTACCAAATTTAGATTAGAATGAAGAGATTGAACAAGTTTGTCAAGACCGTTGTTGACGGTATGCAAGAAAAGAAGGGGAAGAATATCCGTGTGGTCGATTTATCAAAAATCGACGACACGATATGTAATTATCTGGTGATTTGCGAGGGGAACACACCGACCCAAGTACATGCTATCGCAGAATCAGTTGGTGACATGATGCGTGAGAAGCGTGATACTCGCCCAATTACGGTTGACGGGCAGCGCAACAGTTTATGGATTGCAATGGATTATGCTGACATCGTGGTACATGTGTTTGTGCCCGAATACAGGCAATTCTATGACATCGATAATCTGTGGGAAGATGCGGACTTGACTGATATCCCAGATCTTGATTAAACTTGATAGTAGAAGGAAAAGACGAAATGGCAAAGGAAACAAACAACAGAAATAATGCATCAAACAAGATGCGTAAGCCTAAATATAATTTAAGCTGGTTGTACTTATTCTTATTAGCGGGTGTTGCTTATGTATTTCTAACGAAATCAGGCACTTCTCCATCAAAGCAATTGGCTTATACTGATTTCCAAGCATGTTTGGACAGCGGATATGTGAAGGAAATACTTGTCAACAAAGACTATCTGACATTGAAGTTCAGCTTAGACGATAAAGGCGAAAAATATATTTATGGAGATGTAAGTAAACAAAAGACCGCCCAACGTGTTCCACAAGTCGAGTTCGGTTCTGTCAGCAGTCTTGAAAACAAGATTGACTCGGCACGCGTTCGTGGTAAGTTTAGCGGAAAAGTAAGCTATGAACGTGATGACAACACCCTATGGAACATCCTTATTCAGATAGGTCCACTCTTGTTGTTGGTAGTATTCTGGTTCTTCATCATGAATCGCATGGGAAGTGGAGGAATCGGTGGCGGAATCTTCAGCTTTGGCAAATCTAAAGCAAAATTGTTCGACCAAAACGGCACAACGACTAAAATCACCTTCAAGGACGTTGCAGGTCAGACAGAAGCCAAACGTGAAGTGCATGAAATTGTGGATTTCTTAAAGAATCCTAAGAAATACACAGAATTAGGAGGTAAGATTCCAAAGGGAGCCTTGCTTGTTGGTCCCCCAGGAACAGGTAAGACCCTGCTTGCCAAAGCGGTAGCAGGCGAAGCAGATGTTCCGTTCTTCTCTATGTCTGGTTCTGATTTCGTAGAGATGTTCGTAGGAGTGGGTGCCAGCCGTGTGAGAGACCTGTTCCAGCAAGCAAAGGAAAAGTCACCATGTATCATCTTCATCGATGAAATTGATGCCATCGGACGCGCCAGAGGCAACAAGGCAAGCATCGGAGGTAATGACGAACGAGAGAACACTCTGAACCAATTACTTACAGAGATGGACGGATTCGGCACAAACAGCGGCATCATTATCCTTGCTGCTACCAACCGTGCAGACGTACTCGATAAGGCATTGCTGCGTGCAGGTCGCTTTGACAGGCAAATTCATGTAGATTTACCAGACCTCAACGAACGAAAAGCTATCTTCAACGTACACCTTCGTCCTATTAAGATAGACGAAACTGTCGATGTAGATATGTTAGCCCGCCAGACTCCTGGATTCTCTGGTGCAGATATTGCAAATGTCTGCAATGAAGCAGCATTGATTGCAGCCAGAAACAACAGCACTTGGGTTAATAAACAGTGTTTCCTTGATGCTGTGGATCGCATCATTGGCGGTTTGGAGAAAAAGACCAAAGTAATGACAGCAGAAGAGAAACGTGCCATTGCCCTCCACGAAGCAGGACATGCTACTATCAGTTGGTTCTGTCAGTATGCGAATCCATTGGTTAAAGTGACGATTGTCCCAAGAGGTCAAGCATTGGGTGCCGCATGGTATATGCCAGAGGAACGACAGATTACGACAAAGGAAGAGATGTTGGATGACATCTGTGCCACCCTTGGAGGTCGTGCCGCCGAAGACCTATGTATTGGAAGGATATCAACTGGAGCCATGAATGACTTGGAGAAAGTCACCAAGCGGTCATATGGAATGATTGCTTACGCAGGTATGAGCGATTCACTGCCAAACCTTTGCTACTACAACAACGACGAATATGCATTCACCAAACCATATAGCGACCATACTGCTCAGTTGATTGATGAAGAAGTGAAGAAACTTATTGCTGAGCAATACGAACGTGCAAAACAAATCCTACGCGAGCACAAAGAAGGACATGAAGCATTAGCACAACTCCTGATCGACAGGGAAGTAATATACGCGGAAGACGTAGAGCACATCTTTGGCAAACGTCCTTGGGTATCACGTACAGAAGAAATACTCGCAGCGAATGCCGACCAGCAACCTCTTGATAACACTTACGGCACTGACCACAGCATAGAGAATGAAGAATTCATCCGCAAAAAAGTAGTTGAAGCCGTAGTGGAAAAAGCAAAGAACGGAGAACTCGTAGAAGGGAAAAATGTAGAAGGAAATAAGGAATCGGAAGATAAGCCCAAAGAGGAAAAGCATGAGCCAAAGCCCTTTCACGAACTGAAAGTCACCACTTACGAGACTTCTGTCACAGATGAAGCAGTTCCTGAGGAGGCAGACATAATAGAACCTTTCGAGCTGATTGACCCCATAGAACCTACCGCAGAGCCAAAACCTGTTGCCGATCAAGCCGATAGTCCCCAAAAAGCAGAGCCTCAACAGCAGAACGGCGAGAAAGAAAGACCTTCCACTACCCCTCAAGAGCAAACGCTATTTGGATGGTAAAAGAAAAGAATGAACCGTGATTAGAGAATTAATAGTGAACATGAATAATAATTTTATCATACGCACCATTACAGGACTGACATTCGTAGTGATTGTCGTAGGATGTATTCTATGGCATCCTATCAGTTATGGTATTTTGTTTGCCATCTTCTCAGGAGCAACAACGTGGGAGTTTTGCTCCCTCATGAACAAGTACCAAGGCTGTCAAATCAATCGAATGATTACAACAGTGGCATCTGTGTACCTGTTTGGTGCTATCATGGCATTCAACGCGAACATCACAGGTTCAGAGATATTCATTCCGTACTTGATTACATTAGTGTACCTGCTGATTGTGGAACTTTATTTTCCAAAGAACAACGTGCTGATGAATTGGGCTTTCACCATGATGTCGCAACTCTACATTGCGTTACCGTTTGCGTTACTCAATACCCTGTCATTTATCTCTGTTAATAATGGGGTAATTTACAACCCTGTATTTGTGCTGTCGGTATTTATCTTTATCTGGTTTGGTGACTCAGCCGCTTATGGGTTTGGCACTTGGCTGGGACGGCACCGACTATTTCCACGCATTTCACCCAAGAAGTCATGGGAAGGATGTATAGCTTCCTTTGTTATGGCTATCGGAGTGTCACAAGTGATCGCTTCATTCAATCAGAGTTTTACTTCAGAAGACCTACCCAACCGACTCGCATGGGCTGGTCTTGCCATCGTGGTCATTGGTTTTGGCACTTGGGGAGATTTGGTAGAATCACAGATAAAACGGAAATTAGGCATCAAAGATTCAGGCAAAATTCTGCCTGGACATGGAGGGATGCTCGATCGATTTGACAGTTCACTCCTTGCCATTCCTATGGCAGTAGTATATATCTACACCATGAATGAGATATTCGTATAACGAAAAAAACATAACTAAAAATAATACAAAATGGAAGAATTAGTAAACAATGAACCTGTAATCAAACCTGAAGAAGTTGATACAGACGCAACTACAGCAACTGAAGTTGTAGCTACAGAAGCAACAGAACAAGTACAACCGGTTGAGCAACCTACAGAAGTAGCAGAGGCTGAACCCGAGTTGAAAGCAGAACCTAAGGCAGAGGCAGAACTCGAGGTGGAAACAGAACCTGAGGCAGAGGCAGAACTTGAGGTGGAAACAGAACCCGAGGCAGAGGCCGAACCTGTAGCAGAGTTGCAGATTCCTGATACGAAAGAAGGAATCATCGAGCGTTTAAAAGAAATCGCGCAAGGCGAAGAAGAGATTAACCGTCAAGAAGTGGATGCTTTGAAAAGCCATTTCTACCGTATCCTCAAGACAGAAGGAGAAGCTGCCTATAAGCAGTATGTTGATGACGGAGGCGCTCCAGAGGCATATACTCCAATCATCGACCCTTTGGAGCAACTATTCAAGGAGGAGATGAATATCGTTCGAGAGAAACGTGCTGCTCAACACAAAGCCTTAGAGCAACAGAAAGAGCAAAACTACCTGAGGAAACTGCAGATTATCGAGAAAATCAAAGTGATTCTTGATAATCCTGATGAAGTAAACAAATCTTACAACGAGTTCCGTGCGCTCCAAACAGAATGGAATAGCATCAAAGATGTTCCAGCAGAAAAGAACACAGAACTTTGGAAGACTTATCAGGTGAACGTAGAAAAATACTATGACACATTGAAACTCAATAACGAGTTCCGTGCTTACGACTTCAAGAAGAATCTTGAGTTGAAAACAGCATTGTGTGAAGCTGCAGAACGTCTGGCAGCGAGCAATGATGTGTTAGGAGCATTCCGCACTTTGCAAAACCTACATCAGCAATTCCGCGAAATAGGTCCTGTAAGCAGGGAACTCCGTGAAGAAGTATGGCATCGCTTCAAAGAAGCATCAACCATCATCAACAAACGCCATCAGGAGTTTTTTGAATCACGTAAGGAAGTAGAGAATCAGAACTTGGATCAGAAGACCGCTATCTGCGAAATTATTGAAGGCTTTGATCTCGATTCACTGAAATCATACGCCGACTGGAATAAGATGAGCGAAAAGGTAATTAGCCTCCAAGCCAAGTGGAAAACAATTGGATTTGCTCCACAAAAGATGAACCAGAAGATTTATGATCGTTTCCGCACCGCTTGCGACGTATTCTTTGCCCGTAGGTCTGAAGCTCTTAAAGAAGCTCGTGACAGCCAAATTGAGAATCTCAAGAAAAAAACGGAATTGGTAGAGAAAGCAGAGGCACTGAAGGACAGCACAGACTGGAAGAAAACAGCCGATGCATTGATAGCCCTCCAGAAAGAATGGAATGCAACGGGTCCCGTTTCAAGGAAACACAGTGTTGCGCTTTGGACTCGTTTCCGTGCCGCTTGCGACACCTTCTTTGAAGCAAAGAAAGCGAACACTTCTTCGCAGCATGGTGAACAAGCAGAAAACCTAAGCAAAAAGAGAGCAATTGTAGCTCGTCTTGAGGCCATCGTTCCCGAGGAGACAACAGATCTCCATCAGCAGTTGAAAGATGCACAGACTGAATGGAACGAAATTGGACATGTTCCATTCAAAGAGAAAGATGCTGTTTACCAAGCATTCCGCGCACAAATGGATCGTCTGTACGACTTCCTTGATGAGACCGCATCAAAGCGTCGTGTAGAAAGATTCAAGAATGTAATAAGCGAAGGTGGAGGCGACCGTATGAGAGATAAGTTGGTACGTCAGGCCGAAATCTTGGAACAAGAGATTAAAACATACGAAAACAATCTCGGTTTCCTCAATCTCTCAAAGGCCAATAAGAGTAGCAATTTAGTTGAAGAACTGCATCATAAAGTTGACAAGTTGAAAGCCGACTTGAAAGAGATTCGCGAGAAAATCAAAATACTCGATGCAAACTCTTAAAGACCCAATATATTAATAAAAGGTGTAAATTCGTCATCGAAGTACAGACAGACGTTGTTCATTCAATTATGGAACACCCAGAAAACAGTGCAGAATACGAAGGACTGACGGTGAATGCCGGAGTGGATCATCAGGAAATGGTGAATCCATACTTGAAGAGTTTTCGCAAAAAACGCACAAAACTCTTCACTCCTGCTGAGTATGTAGACGGAATCTTGAAGGGCGATGTCACCCGATTGAGTCAGGCAGTAACTCTCGTTGAGAGCACACTTCCAGAGCATCAAATCATCGCACAAGAAGTGATAGAGAAGTGCTTGCCCTACTCAGGCAGCTCTGTCAGAGTCGGCATTTCTGGTGTTCCTGGAGCAGGAAAATCAACCAGCATCGATGCTTTTGGTATTCATGTTCTTGAAAACTATGGAGGCAAGCTCGCCGTATTAGCAATCGACCCATCGAGCGAAAAGACCAAAGGCAGCATCCTTGGTGACAAAACTCGTATGGAGCGTCTGGCCGTTCATCCAAAATCGTTCATACGACCTTCACCGACAGCAGGCTCATTGGGAGGAGTCGCCCGCAAGACTCGCGAAACCATCATCCTTTGTGAGGCGGCTGGCTACGATAAGATTTTCGTAGAGACTGTTGGAGTAGGACAAAGTGAAACGGCTTGTCACTCGATGGTCGACTTCTTTCTGCTAATACAGTTGGCAGGAACCGGCGATGAACTACAGGGCATTAAACGTGGAATTATGGAGATAGCAGATGGTATAGTAATCAACAAAGCCGACGGCAACAACATAGAAAAAGCCGAGCTTGCTGCCAGCCATTTCCGGAACGCACTACATCTGTTTCCCCTACCCGATAGCGGACTGATTCCAGAAGTACTCTGCTACTCTGGGTTCTATGGGTTGAATATTGATAAGGTCATGAGCATGGTATTCAACTATGTGGAGAAGACCAAAGCCTCAGGGTATTTCCAATATCGTCGCAACGAACAATCCAAATACTGGATGTACGAAAGCATCAATGAACATCTGAAGAACAATTTCTTCTACAATGAAAAAATCAAGCAACTGATTCCTGACATGGAACGTCAGGTTTTGGGCGGACAGATAACCTCGTTCGTAGCAGCCAACAAATTGCTGGAAGAATACTATCAGTTAATGCATAACACGAATAAGATATGAATAAGGTAACTAAAAAAATGGGACTTCTGTGTACCTTCCTTTTATGTAGCGCAGGAATCAAAGCACAGGAAGGTAGTACAGGATACCAGTTTCTTGAGATACCCACGTCAGCACATGCAGCGGCTTTGGGAGGTAACAACATCAGCATCATCGAAGACGATGCCTCATTGATGTTTACCAATCCTGCATTGACTGTCAACACCTCTGACAAAACGCTCAGCCTCAACTACACTTCGTATATTTCAAGCACGAATAAGTTGGGAGCATCGTTTGTGAAGCATATGGGTGAACGCGGAACCTGGGCTTTGGGAGCACAGCTCCTAAACTACGGAGACCTGATTGAAACAGATGCAGACTTCAACACAACGGGGTCGTTCTCCGCGAAGGACATCGACATACAAGCAGGATATGCCTATCTGTTCACCGACAATCTTTCAGGTGGAGTACAAGGAAAAGTACTGCTATCAAATTACGGAGAATTCAAGTCTACCGCAATTGCTGTCGATTTAGGTTTGAACTACTACACACCTGAGCGAGGATGGTCGATCAGCCTTGTAGCCCAAAATCTAGGTGGACAGGTCGATGCACTCTACGAAACGCATGAGAAAATGCCGTTTAATTTAGCGTTAGGAGTGTCAAAAGATTTTGAGAATGCCCCTATCCGACTATCTGTAACGTTCGACAAACTTACCGACTGGGACGTAAAGAAACCCATTCACCACCTTACATTTGGTGCAGACATCTTCCCATCCAGCACCACGTGGGTAGCTATCGGTATCAACCCACGCAGATCCAAAGAGATGAAGATACAAGACAGCAGCCATTGGGCAGGTGTATCTATCGGTGCAGGATTATCCTTAAAGAAAATAAAAGTCGGGCTGGCATACGGCAAATATCACGTATCAGCCTCATCACTCATCATAAACGCCAGTTATGCATTCTAAAATCATCGTAGCACTCGACGGACACTCATCATGCGGAAAAAGCACGATGGCGAAATGGCTGTCCCAACAAGTAGGTTATATTTATGTCGATACAGGCGCCATGTATCGCGCCGTCACACTCTTTGCGCTGCGTAACCATTTCATCACGCCCGAAGGAATTGATGAAGAAGGTCTGAAGGTGGCCCTAAAGGATGTTTCCATTAGTTTCAAACTCGACGAGACAACCCGTCTCCCTCTGACATGTCTCAATGGTGAAGTCGTCGAACATGAAATCCGTTTGATGGAGGTATCGAACAATGTCAGTCCAATTGCCGCACTGCCCTTTGTTCGGGAAGTGCTCACAGCCCAACAGCAACAGATGGGCAAGGAAAAGGGTATTGTGATGGACGGACGCGATATCGGAACAGCGGTTTTCCCCAATGCCGAACTGAAAGTATTTGTGACCGCAACAGCAGAAGTACGTGCAAAACGCCGTTACGACGAACTTATCAGTAAAGGAGAGAAGGATGTCAACTTCGATGATATCTTGAAGAATGTTCAGGAACGCGATTATATTGACTCCCACCGTGAAGTCAATCCGCTCCGTCAGGCTGACGATGCTTTAGTGCTCGATAATTCGTTCATGACGAAAGACGAACAAAATCAGTGGCTATTAGACAAGTTCAACCAAGTTATTAACTCATAGCAGTGTTCATCGAAATCGACAACGGTTCGGGATTCTGCAATGGTGTGACCACAGCCATCCGCAAAGCAGAAGAAGAGTTGAGTGCATCCAGCACCCCACTCTATTGTCTTGGCGACATTGTACACAATGGTCGGGAGTGTGAGCGCCTCAAGGCATTAGGTCTTATCAGTGTTGACAAGGCCTCCCTTTCCCAACTCCATGATACGAAGTTACTACTACGAGCACATGGGGAGCCACCTTCTACCTATCGTCAGGCAGAAGAGCAAAACATCGAGATTATCGATGCCACCTGTCCCGTTGTCCTTCATATACAAAAAAGAATCAAAGCAGATTACGATGCCGACCCTGAACACAAAAAGCAGATTGTCATCTATGGGAAGAACGGACATGCAGAAGTAATTGGCTTAGTAGGACAGACCGAAGGAAACGCCATTGTAATAGAAAACCTCGATGATGCTCGAAAACTTGATTTCACACGCAACATCCAACTATATTCTCAGACGACAAAGTCGCTCGAAGGATTCCGTGAGATTGTCGGTTATATCAGCAAGCACATGCATCAGGGAGCAGAATTCAACTACTTCGACACCATCTGCCGACAAGTAGCCAACCGCATGCCCCATATTCGCGAATTTGCCGAACGACATGATGTTATTCTCTTCGTCTGTGGGAAAAAGAGTTCAAACGGGAAAGTACTTTATTCAGAATGTCTTAACGTTAATCCACATTCACACATGATTGAAGATGCGTCCGAAATCGATCTTGCATGGTTCGATGGAGCAGAATCTGTTGGTATCTGTGGTGCTACATCCACACCAAAGTGGTTGATGGAGCAATGTCGTGATGCCATTTTGAAGCAGTAAGCAATAAACGATGATAGTCTGTATAGCCGAAAAGCCAAGTGTCGCCAAAGACATCGCCAATGTACTTGGTGCAAAAAACGCCAAACAAGGATATATCGAAGGAAATGGGTATCAAGTCACATGGACCTTCGGACATCTGTGTGAACTTAAGGAGCCAAATGAATACAATCCCCGTTGGCAGCATTGGGATTTATGGGATTTACCTATGATTCCCCCACGCTTTGGCATTCGTTTGAAAGACGATGCTGGTGTAAAAAAGCAATTTGCCATCATAGAGCAGCTGATGCAGAATGCAGATGAGATTATCAACTGCGGTGATGCTGGACAGGAAGGCGAACTAATTCAACGATGGGTGATGCAGAAAGCGGGGGCAAAATGCCCAGTAAAACGCTTATGGATCAGTTCTCTCACAGAAGAATCCATCCGAGAAGGCTTCAATTCCTTGAAAGACCAGTCGGAATACCAATCCCTTTACGAAGCAGGATTGAGCCGTGCTATTGGAGATTGGACATTAGGATTGAACGCTACACGTCTCTATACCATTAAGTATGGCCAGAATCGCCAGATACTCTCAATAGGACGTGTTCAGACACCTACCCTCGCCATGATTGTCCGACGTCAACAAGAGATTGAGAACTTCGTACCCGAACAATACTGGATTCTTTCCACCATCTACCGCGATACCACCTTCCAAGCGACAAAAGGTAAGTTTGCCACTCAAGAGGAAGGATTAGAGTATTTAGAGAAGGTACGCAACTACCCATTTGAAGTCACCGACGTATCTGCTAAAAAAGGTACCGAAGCACCTCCACGTCTGTACGACCTCACATCCCTACAGGTGGAATGCAATCGGAAGTTTAACATGTCTGCCGAGCAGACTTTACAAACCATCCAAAGTCTCTACGAAAAGAAATTCACTACTTACCCACGTGTCGACACCACATTCCTAAGCGATGACATCTATCCAAAATGCCCGAAAATCCTGAAAGGGCTACGTGGATATGAGCAATTCACACAACCGCTTGAAGGAAAGAAACTACCGAAATCTAAGAAGTTTTTTGATTCTTCCAAGGTAACTGACCACCATGCCATTATTCCCACAGGAGTACCTCCTCAGAATCTTTCAGACTTTGAGAAACGTGTGTATGATTTAGTTGCCCGTGCCTTCATTGCCGCATTCTATCCCGATTGCAAGTTTCTCACAACAACGGTTCTTGGTAAAGCCGGCGATGTAGAATTCAAGGTAACAGGCAAGCAAATCACCGACCCAGGATGGCGAATCATCTATCAATCACAAAAAAATGAAGGAGCGGAAGATAGCACTTCTGCAGATAATGGGGAGAACAACGAGAATAACGAAGCGACAGAGAAAACCCTTCCTGCATTTGTTGTTGGCGAATCAGGTCCACATGAGCCATCACTAATGGACAAATGGACTACCCCACCAAAACCTTATACAGAAGCTACACTGCTACGTGCGATGGAAACAGCAGGTAAATTTGTGGATGATGAAGAACTGCGCGATGCGCTGAAAGAAAACGGCATCGGACGTCCATCCACACGTGCAGCAATTATTGAGACCCTCTTTAAACGACGATACATCCGCAAGGAACGTAAGTCACTGGTTGCTACCCCTACAGGTGTAGAACTCATTGGATTGATACATGAAGAACTATTGAAGAGCGCAGAACTGACTGGTATGTGGGAAAAGAAACTTCGACAGATCGAACACCACGACTACAGCGCCCCTCAGTTCATCTCTGAACTCAAACAGATGGTCACAGATATCGTGACGACCGTTCGCGCAGATAATTCCAATCGACGGATAACGATCATGGAAGAAGAGGTAAAAGGGAAGAAAAAGAAAACAGCTAACTCAACATCCGCACCTTCTTCAAACGCTCCTGCAGGTTTCCAACCCCGCAAGAAACGAACCACGAAATCCTCCTCAAAGGAGAGCCCGAAGCCCTCTGCCTCTAAAGCAGAACTAAAAGAGGGGGCTGGCGATCAGTGGGTCGGGCTTCCTTGTCCTGTGTGTCACGAAGGCCATATTATAAAAGGGAAGACTGCTTATGGCTGCTCACGTTGGAAGGAAGGTTGCACATATCGTCGTCCATTCGATGCCCAGTCAAACTGAAACCATCCAGATTCATGATATCAGCATACTGCTCACATGGAAAAGTGGCGTTCGCATGATGCGTGTGCGGGTTTTACCGCCCGACGGTATTGTTTGCGCTACTGCGCCCCGATGGACTAGTCGTAAAGCCGTCATCGAATTCCTCTCCGAACGATACAACTGGATGCAGAAAGCCATCCATAAGGTTCAATCGCTTCCTCAACCCACATCACACAATTACTCAGAAGGCGAACAAGTGCTGTTGTTTGGCATCACCTATTCTTTGCATATACAAGAGATAAAACCTAAGGAGAAAGCCTTTGTTTCTATTGACGGAAGTATCATTACTTTGCATATCAACCCAGATTCTTCGCAGAAGAAACGCGAGATGCTATTGCATGCTTTCTATAAGGAACGTCTTTCGATGGTTGTATCAGTTTACATGAACGACTATCAATCCAAACTCAAATGCAATCCGATTCCTTTCCGTATTTTGCATCGCAAAAGTGTTTGGGGAACATTCAATCCCCGAAAGCGTTCAATCGTCTTCAATATCAATCTGGCACAGGTTCCTCTTGAGTGCGTCCAATATGTTGTCCTCCATGAGATGACCCATCAGTATGTTCCGGCTCATAATGCCGATTTTTATAACAAAATGGCAGTTTTCATGCCCGATTGGAAAGAACGGCGCACCCGACTGAAGCAATTCGGGCATCAATTATAACTGTCAATAATGTAACATATTTGCAGATTTGAAACATTCGCATCATTTCTTGCATAAAAACGCAACCAAAAAGCAAGGAAAAAACGCAAAACAAGAAAACATGCTTGTAGATACCCACAAAGCCGATTTGTAAATCATTTGTAAATTATTTGTAAATTTTTAGGGAAACTCCTCGAAAAATGTAAATTTTTTGTAAACTAATTTTCTTGGTTGTTTTGCAGAAATGTTGTACCTTTGCCGTCGGAAATCAATAAAACGCTCATATTATGAACAAAAGCATTAAAGTGATTGCATTGGCAATCGTAATTGGAGTTATGAATACAACCAGTTTGTTTGCCCAGACGACTTACGAGTCGATGTGGGAAGAAGTAGAAAATGCGGCTGCGAAAGATCTTCCCCGCCAAGTGACTGAAAAGACACAGTTAATCTACAACAAAGCACGGAAAGAAAAGAACTTCCCTCAGATGATGAAGGCATGGATTCGGATTGTTGAAACCAAGAGTACAATCGATGCCGACAGTTTCCGCATTGCTGACATACGTCCTGCCGACTACTCCACACCTGTGGAAGAAGCCATCTACAACGCCATCATGGGTTCTGGCTATCTGGCTATGCGCAACAATGTATCCATTAGGCAAGATGAGGACAGCTTGGAGTTCTACAAAAAGATGGGTAACGAGTATCTCGCAAAGAGTTTAAAAGATAAAAAGGAACTCGCGCGCGAGAAAGCTTCCGACTACCTGCCGCTGTTCACCCTGGGCGAAGACAGTCGTTTCTACAATCACGACCTCCTGAGTGTACTGACTCGCTTTGCTGCCGGTCATAGTTCTGAAGATGATGCAGACTTGAAATATCGCACAGAAGCGAGGGATTTCTACAAGCAGACAGGTAATCGTGAGGCTTACACCCTGATGGCACTTGAGTGTCTCAACACGGAAGAAATGACAAAAGCAAAGTATGAGCAAGCGTTGAAAGCCTTGCTTGAAGAGTCGAAAGGCTTAGAGGCAGAAGCCGATGTCGCATTAGCATATGCAAACTTTTTGGAAGAACAGATGTACAACGACGACAGCAAAGAAGCCAAAGTAGCAAAGCAAGACCAGTTGCTGGAATTTGTCAGGATAGCTCAAATGGAGTATAAAGGTTCTAAACTGCTGAACAACTTTAGGCAAATCGAGAACAACATGCTTCATGGAAGCATCACATTCAATGCCACAGGCGAAGATGTCATTGCTAACCGCCCGTTTAACATAACGCTTTCCTACAAGAATATGTCGGGTGCAAGACTCATCATCCGGCAATACAATGGGAAAAATAATAACGGACAGTTGAAGAGAGACGGCAAACTGATACTGGAACGCAGCTACGTCTTCACAACCGACGAGAAAACCAACGCTCGCATTGAGCAAGACCTGCCCTACGAGGGAGAGTTTTCCGACAAGTTGACCCTTCCTGCCGACCACTATGTGGCAATATTGGAGAATGGTGACATCAGCAATATCACAGAATTCCGTCTGTCTTCCATCCGACTCACCGATCTAAGTCTGCCTGGACATCTGCATATCTTCACTGTAGTCGATGCTGTGACAGGCCGACCGGTCAAAGGAGCGAGCGTCTATCTCACAACTGCTAATGAAGAGTCGACTATACTCAAGTGCAACGAAAAGGGCGAATGTACCTTCACCGTTCCTAGTCGAAAATACTACTCCGCATACGCAATGCTTCAAGAGAACGACCGTACGGAAAACATCAGCGTAACGGGCATCGACAATAATGAAGGCCGCCAAACCAGTGGACGGCTCGACATCTTTACCGACCGCGCCATCTATCGTCCTGGACAAACAGCCCTTGTCGGCATTATGGCCTATAAGAGTAACGGCGACATTTCCAACATCATGCCGTTCACTACCTTGAACGTAACACTTCAAGACGTCAACCGCCAGAACGTAGAGACCAAGGAGGTCAAGACCAACGAATGGGGAACAGCAGATGTCAGCTTCGACATTCCCAAAGACCGTCTGCCAGGCAATTTCCTCATCAAAGTAAACTTTGTGCAACCACTAGGCGCGTTGTTCAATGATTACGCAACGAAGACCATTAAGGTGGAAGAATACAAGCGTCCGACTTTCGAAGTGTCGAACAAAAGCACCGACTCGGAACGTGAAATCGCTTTTGGCGACTCCGTACACGTTACCTTCAATGCCAAGAGTCTCACGGGTGTTCCTGTTCAAGGAGCGAATGTGAAATATACCTTGTATAGAGCCAACACCAACTACGGCAGTTGGTATTCACCCAATTGGGAGGAAATCGATGGTGGCGAGCTTACTACCAACGATGAAGGAAATGCCAATGTGGCATTCCGCATCGAAGAAAACGAACTGAACGCAGCGTTGGATCGCATCGTACGTTATCGGTTGAAAGCCGATATCACCGACCTCGCTGGCGAAACCCACACAACTGAGTTCTACACAGCCGTATCGAAGCGTGGATTCAGTCTCTCATATTATGGTTCCACAACGTGCGACATTTCTAAGACCAACTCAACCAAAGTGAGAGCCTACAACGCCAACCATCAGGAACTGACCGTAAGCGGCACCTATAGCGTCCGCAGACGAGATGCCGACAAGAATGATCCTGCGCTCTACGAAGGAGAATTCACCACCGACCAAAACATCGTCATTCCTTCACTTCCAATGGGTACCTATCGCTTCGAGTTCAAGGCAAAAGACTCACATGAGAACGAAATCACGGACGAACGACTCATCACCATCTTCAACTCCAACGAAGCGATTGCTCCTGGTAGCAAACAGGACAAAGCACGCACAGAGTTCGACCGCGACTTCGTTTCGATGTCCAACAGTTCTTTCTCTGAGGAAAAACCAGGTGTATTTTACTTCTCACCACTCGAAAACGATGCCTACGTATCCTATACCGTCATCGCTAACGGCAAAGTCGTAGAGCGGAAATACCTCACACTCGACCGCAAGTTGTATAAGTTCACCATCAACTATCAGCGAGCATACGGAGACGGTGTCTGCGTCGTGATGGGATATGTACGTAACGGACATACCTACAACTCCTCATACACCTTCAACTATTCAAAGCCAAACGACAATCTGCGCTTCACATGGAAGTCGTTCCGCGACAAACTCACTCCAGGTCAGAAGGAAACATGGATACTGACCGTGAAGGACCACAACGGCCGACCTGTGAATGCAGCCGAGATGATGGCAACGATGTACGATGCATCGCTCGATGAATTTGCACGCAACGCTTGGTACTTCTACATCAACAACTACCTGATTATCGATCGTGGATATTTCAACATTACCAATAAAAACTTCAGAACCCACTTCTCCATCTCCAAACGCATTAAGTCGCTAGAATGGATGAACAGAGAGTATGACGAGCTGACATCCTATTTCTCTTACCTGGGTATCCGTCCTATTTTATACAGGAGCGACATGCGCCTGAGAGGCGCAGGTGCCCCTATCGCTTTGGAGAGAAAGGTTGTAGCAGAGGCCATCAATATGGAAGAGTTCGAAGGACTGGCAATGACCTCTGTCGATGAAGCCCTGCAAGGACGTATAGCTGGACTCGATATCACGATGGATAGCGGTGATTTAGGAAACAATCAGACAAAGCGCCTTGCTGGTTTAGGTTTAGACAACGGGCTTGATGATGGAGCGATTCCAAAGGTTGAGATGCGTAGCAACTTTGCCGAGACAGCCTTCTTCTACCCTCACCTCCTCACCGACGAAAACGGTGATGTACATATCAGCTTCACCCTTCCTGAAAGCCTCACACGCTGGCAGTTCATGGGATTCGCCCACACGAAGGATGTACGCTACGGAAACGTCGACACCACCATCGTGGCAAAGAAAGACTTCATGCTGCAACCCAACATGCCACGCTTCGTTCGCGAAGGCGATAAGGTCAGCATTGCTTCACGCGTCATCAATCAGAGCGAACTGTTGCAGACAGCCACCGTGTATTTCATCATCAAGGATGCCGAGACCGATGAGGTCATCTGGAAAGACACCAAACAAGTAAGCGTAGAGGCAGACAAGACTGCACAGGTCACCTTCAACTACAACGTGTCCGACCGCTATCCGCTCCTTATCTGTGAAATAACGGCAGAGAGCGATAACTTCTCCGACGGCGAGCGCAACTACCTGCCCGTACTCTCATCGAAGAAGTATGTGACAGAGACCGCACCGTTCTATGTCTATCGAGGCGAAAACAAGAACGTGGACCTCAACAGCCTGTTCAACGAGAACAGTTCGACAGCCACCAAGAAGCGTATGGTACTTGAGTTCACCACCAATCCTTCATGGATGGTCATCGAAGCACTCGAAGGCATCAAACTGCCTGAGCATGACAATGCCCCATGCTTTGCTGCTTCGCTCTACGCCAACACGTATGCCAGCCGTTTCGCAAAGCAGATTCCGAATTTCCAAGAGATTCTGAAGAGCCAAACTGTCGAGAGCGATGCACAACTCAGCAACAACCAAGACCTCAAGGACATCGACCTGCAGGAATCACCCTGGGTACGTGAAGCACTCAAGGAGAAGAACCAGCGAGCCGAACTCATCGACTTCTTCGACGAGCAACTCATGACCTTACGCATCAAGACCGCTAAGATGCGCCTGCAACATCTGCAGAACAACGACGGCTCATGGAGTTGGTTCGACGGAATGGAAGGAAGCTATTATATCACAGAAGCCGTTTGTGAAAACCTCATCTACCTGGCATCCGAAGACAATCAGGTAGAACAGATGCTGAGAGAAGGCCTGTCATATCTCGACAAGAAAAACCTCAAAGACTATCAGGAAATGAAGCGCCAGAAAATCAAGCCCTACCCATCCGAGCGAGTGCTGCGCTACCTCTACCTCTGTGCCATGATGCCCAATCGTAAAGTCAGTAGCGACCTGAAGAAGATGCGCGAAGAGTACCTGAAAGAACTGGAGAAGCAGACACGCACGCTCACCATCTATGGCAAGTCCAACGGTGCTTTCATCCTGCGCGCTTTCGGACACACAAAGAAGGCAGATGAGTTCTTGCAGTCAGCAGTCGAATACAGCATCACCAAGCCAGGTATGGGACGCTACTACGCTACCGATAAGGCAGAGTACTCATGGCGCGACAACAAGATTCCAACCCAGTTGGCAGCCATGAACTCCATCCGCAGCTCTGAGCGAAAAGACCGACCCACCCTCCTTGCCGACATGCAGGTATGGCTCCTCCGTCAGAAACAAAGCCAGCAGTGGGACAACCCAATGAACACCATCGGAGCGGTGCAGTTCCTGATTGAGAACGACAAGGATAAGGCAGCCCTGAGCAACCGCACACTTCCTCTCTTCTCGCTCGACGGCTCACGTCTCTCCACACCCATCGACACCACCAAGTTCCTTGCCGAACAACTGGGATACGTGAGGACGCAAGTGGCAGACAATCTCATCGCAAATGGCATCCATCAGCTGAATGTACAATCAACCGAAGCCCTCACAGGCGACGAAGCATTCGACCGCGGACCGTCATCCATCTCTTGGGGAGCTGTTTACACACAGTTCAACGAAGAGCTGGCAAACCTCAAGAACCAGTCATCAGGCGAGTTGCAGATCACACGTCGCATCATGGTCGATGGGAAAGACCTCGACCGCACCCTGAAGATTGGCGATAAGGTGACCGTACGCCTCACCATCAAGGCCGACCGCGACTTCGACTTCGTACAGATTCGCAGCCAGCATCCAGCCTGCTTCGAACCCACCAACCAACTCTCTGGCTATCGCCGCATGGGAGGTCTCGGAGGCTATGTAGCACGTCACGACTCATTCACCGATGTCTTCTTCGACACCTTCCGCAAGGGAAGCCTCACCTACGACCTCGAGTTCTACGTGACCCGCACCGGAGAATACCTCGCAGGCATCGCTACAGCACAATGCGCCTACGCCCCCGAATATGTTGGACACTCAGGAGGTGACAAAGTCGTAGTTGGGGAATAAAGGCCTAAAAACGCTATCTATGATGAATACAAAACAATCCCTAATCGGTCATTATCGTTATGATAGTGACCGATTCGGGTTAAAGGCCTCGTTGTTTAACTTCGTGGCGATGTACAGGCACTCGGTTTTTGTAAGAGAATAGCAAGGTCTGCGTTCACCTTTCGAGTCACAGTAGTCAACGAGGGAAAAATTTCCCCCGTTAACTTTCTTCCATGCCGGCTCCATGTTTGGCTGAGAGAACGAATCGTTCAAAGAGAATCGATAAGTCCGCATTTTACGGAGTCATCTTTGTCACTGTGTTTTGTGATAGCGTCCAAGGGTTGGCGTAAAATAGCAAAATTTATAGATAAATATTTGAGACTAACTGAAGTTGCATGTAATATGTAATATTTGTAATGTGTAATATTAACAACATTAAATGTGTAGTATTCGCAATATTGACTTAGTGGTATTTGCAATATTTGTAATATTTATTGCATTCACTCCCCTATTATTATCTGCTTAGAACCCCAGAAAAGAGAAAATAATGAAAATTGAGTGCGGAGTGAAAATTGATCTAACTATGCTGAGGTAATCTGTTCCAATTTGTGCTATTTGCGATGCTAAAAAGCACTGTTTTTCTGCATTTTTCTTACCGTTTCACTCCTTGGGAAGACACAAGATGCTACTAGTGAGCCTGGTAGGGTGAATGTGAAGGTAAAGTTGATTGAAGTGTATAAAAAATTGCACACACTGATGGTGGCAGGTTGTTTTCTGGGCAGGAAATACCCACATTGCATGTGTTGTGTGCAAAACAACGGAAATGCCACACAGCAATGCTTAAACAACTTTACACATCAAAATACACGCAGTTTTTACCAAGTGTGCAAAAACAGGCGTAATTTGTTGCACACTCAAAAAAATCTTGTGAATTTTCAGAAAAAAGTTGCTTATACATTATTATTGTTTAAAAGAATTGCAGTAAATTTGCAATCGAAAATGCGATGAAGAGAGTGCAGCCTTCGTCATGAACTCAGGCCGAACGAAGTAAAGTTTTGTTTGAACGATGCCGAGTAATCGCATTTCAAGACAAAGACAAAAAAATAAGGACAAGCATGATTGAGCATTTCTTAAAACAGGCAGAATTTAGTAGCATGGAAGACTTTGAACGCAACTTCGAGTTCAATATTCCTCCGCGCTTCAACTTTGCCTACGATGTGATGGATCGCTGGGCAGAGGAAGAGCCAGAAAAGCTTGCACTACTATGGACGAATGACAAGGGCGAAGAACGTCGCTATACGTTTGCTGACATGAAGCGAATGAGCGACAATATTGTGTCGTACCTCACGGGTATCGGTATCAAGAAAGACGATATGGTGATGTGTATCCTCAAGCGCCGCTACCAATTCTGGCCGCTCATCATTGCGCTGCATAAGATAGGAGCAGTGGTCATCCCTGCCACCTACCTGCTGACTGACAAGGACATTATCTATCGTTGCCACGAGGCAGACATCAAGACCATCATTGCTTGTGGCGACGAAGAGATTATCGAACATATCAATGATGCCTATCCGGAATGTCCATCCGTGGAACAACGCATCAGCATCGGCCCTGAAGTACCTGAAGGGTGGCTTGCGCTGACGGAAGAAGACATTCAGGAAGGACACGGGGCCATCGACCCTACAGTGGCAGAGCTGCGACGCATTCACTACGGAGGCGCACAGGATCACATGATCATGTATTTCACAAGCGGCACCAGCGGTGAACCGAAGATGGTTATCCACGACTACAACTATGCCCTCGGACACCTCACGACTGCTGCATTCTGGCACAACGTAAAGCCCGACAGCCTGCATTTCACCGTGTCGGACACGGGATGGGGAAAGGCTGTGTGGGGTAAGCTCTACGGACAGTGGATTGTCGGTGCTGCCATCTTCGTGTATGACCACGATATATTCCGTCCTGCCGATGTACTGAAACGGATGGAAACCTATCGCATTACCTCTTTCTGCGCACCGCCAACGATTTATCGCTATCTTATCCGCGAAGACCTCAGCCGCTACGACCTCAGCGCCCTGACATACGTCACCACAGCAGGCGAAGCTCTCAACCCTGCCGTATCAGACAAGTTCTTCCAGCTGACCGGCCTTCGCATCTACGAGGGATTCGGCCAGACAGAGACGACCTGTACGCTTGGCACCTTCTGCTGGATGAAAGTCAAGCCAGGCAGCATGGGCAAACCCAACCCGCAATACGACATCCATCTCATGATTGACGGCCATGAAGTGGGAACAGACGAAGTGGGAGAAATTGTAGTACGTACCGCAGAGAAGGTTCCTATCGGCCTGTTCAACGAGTACTACCGCAACCCAGAGCTGACCAAGGAAGTATGGCATGACGGATACTACCACACAGGCGACCTTGCCACACGCGACGCAGACGGCTATTACTGGTATGTAGGACGTCACGACGACGTGATTAAGAGTGCCGGATATCGCATTGGCCCATTCGAAGTCGAAAGTGCCCTGATGACCCACCCAGCCGTGCTCGAATGTGCTGTCACAGCAGTGCCCGACCCACAACGTGGGCAGGCGGTGAAAGCCACTGTGGTGCTCGCCAAGGGATGGGAGCACATGAAGCAGAAGCGCAGTTTCCCTCATGAGCTGAAAGAACATGTGAAGAGCGTCACTGCTGCATACAAGGCTCCGCGCATCATCGAGTTCGTCGATGAACTTCCCAAAACCATCAGTGGTAAGATACGACGCGTAGCCATCCGCAAAGACGAAAACAAATAGCAAAAAAATAAATACATTTTTGGTTATTGGATAATTAAAAAGTGACTTGTCCTCGCTTGGTTGTGAAGCCCAGCGGGGATTTTTTATCTCTGAACGACAGTTTTCCGCCTATTTATTAGGTAGTTTCAGTTTTTCTTTGTAATTTCGCAGGGAATATGGCTAAGTGCCTAAAAAAAGGAAACATGAGAAGACTATTACTAACTATCACGACAATCGCCACAACGATAACCTCTACATTAGCATACGATGGCGACAGCATCATCTGGATGAAAACGGCACAGATGGGAACAGTTTACAAGACATCCGGAGCAAGCAGAGCGAGTGTACACGATCCGTCGATTGTAGTTGACCTGAATACGTCAACAGGAGCAAAGACTTATTACATCTTTGGCTCACATCGCGCCTGCGCCCGTTCTACGGACATGAAAAACTGGTCGGGACAATCGTGGACATACGGCATCGTACAAGCGAATGGAAGTGTGACATCAACCACCAACTTTGCAGGTGTGTTCAAGACAAACCAAACAAAGAAGGTGAAGATCTTAAAGAGCGGACAGGAAACGGAAGTGGACTTCGGACCATTTGACAGTGAAACATGGCGCTATACAGAGAAGAATCCTTCATTGGGCGGCAACCAATGGGCACCCGATGTAGTGTGGAACCCTCACATGGGGAAATGGTGCATGTATATGAGTCTGAACGGCGACAACTGGCGTTCTGTCATCGCCCTGCTGACTGCCGACAAGATTACAGGGCCGTATGTGTATCAGGGTCCTGTGGTATATTCGGGTTTCCAATGGGCCGACCCCAAGAACCAGACATATAAGCAGACCGACCTGGAGTTGGTGATTGGCACACAGTCAAGCCTGCCTGCCCGTTACAACGTAGGCGGCAACTGGGGACGCCGCTGGCCAAACAACATCGATCCATGTGTGTTCTTCGACGAAGAAGGTGAATTGTGGATGGCTTACGGTTCGTGGAGCGGCGGTATCTTCATTCTGAAATTAGATAAAGAAACCGGTTTACGCGACTACACCACCACCTATCCAGGCAACAACAACGATTCAGACGGTGTAACCAGCGACCCCTACTTCGGGAAGAAGATTGCCGGAGGCTACTACGTATCGGGCGAAGGAGCATATATCGAACATATCGGCAAATACTACTACCTGTTTGTAACCCACGGCGGATTGGAAGCATCGAAAGGATATGAGATGCACTACTACCGCTCGAAGAACCCCAATGGTCCATACACCGACGGCAGCAGCACAAGTGCCATCTTCCCCAACTACATGATGAACTACGGACCCAGTGCCGGCACTACGCGTGGCATGAAGATTCTTGGTTCGCACCAATGGGATACGATGCAATTCGCCGAGATGAGCCAAGGACACAACTCAGTACTTCTAGACGGTGACGGACGGGCATACCTTATTTATCACACACGATTCAACTCAGGCAACGAAGGATTCCAGAACCGCGTGCATCAGTTGTTTGTCAACGAGAAAGGATGGTTGGTGGCTTCACCTTTTGAATTCACAGGTTTGAAAGGAGTGAACGCACAATACACCCAAGGGATGATTGACACGACAGAAATCTGTACAAAGGAGCAGATCATCGGCACCTATCAGGTGATGATGCACCCCTACAAAATGGATTTTGCGAATAATGCCTTCTCGGCTCCTGGTATTGCAGTGTTGAAAATAAACGGCAGCGTATCGGGCGACTATGTCGGCACATGGCGACACAAAGCCGGCACATCGTTCATCACCCTGAAGATTCGCCCTAAGGGAACAGCCTCAACAGCCGCTGTGGAATACTATGGAGTGGTGGCACCTCAGGTGTACAGCGAAACAAATGCAACAACCATCTGTTTCACAGCCATCTCTGCAGCAGGTGTAAGTATCTGGGGTAGCAACATGGACGGCAACTATGCAGTGGACTATAACTACACGAACGTCGTGAAGGACAACATACCTTTCACAAACCGTCAAATCGTCAAGGCCGACATCAACCTCAGTTTCAACGGGCTGAGGTACGGAGCCAACACCTACTGGACTTCGAGCCATCCCGACCTGATGACCGATGAAGGCAAACTGATGGTGCCCTACGTGGCAGATGGCGATACCATCGTCTTGGTGAACCTCACCTGCACCGTTCAGAAAGACAACTATGCATTCAGCCACAAACGTCAGGTACGCATCCGCACCAATAAGGAGAATCTCCCAGTGAAAGAAGATGTAAATCAGGATGGCGTGGTAGATACGCAGGATGTGCTTCGCATCTATGATTTCATGCTGGCAGGCAAAGAGCCAAACGCACAAACTGCTGAGGATGTAAACGGAGACGGCATCGTGGATACGCAGGATGTGCTGAAGATATATGAGAAGATGAAAGAGTAAAAGACAAACTATGCAGATAGAATTCAGAATAAAATATCGCACCCAATGGGGTGAAGTCGTATGGATAAGTCTGTCGCAAGGCAGCGAACCTCCAACTCACATACCACTGTCGACCGTCGACGGCGAAGTGTGGACAGGTAGCATGGATTTGCCTGACAGGCAAGACGACGTCATCACCTACCGCTATTTTATCGAACGTGACGGACGCGAGGAACGTATCGAGGTAGCCACAATGCCACATATCATCTTCCCTATCAAAGGAAAGGAAGTGTATGTGCAACATGATTGGTGGCGCGACCCTCAACATGTAGCAGGTGTAGCAGTACCTGTGTTCTCGCTGCGCAGTGAGAACAGTCAGGGCGTTGGCGACTTTGGCGACCTGATGAAGATGGTGCAATGGGCAGAGCAGACAGGCATGGGAGCCGTACAGATTCTGCCTATCAACGACACCACCATCTCGCACTCATGGACTGATTCATACCCTTATAACAGCATATCCATCTTTGCCCTGCATCCCATGTACCTCGACCTCCAGCAGTTGGGTACACTATCCGACAAGGCCGAGATGACCAGATATGAAGCAGAGCGCCAACGGGTGAACAGCCTGCCGCAGATCGACTACGAGGCTGTGAACAACTTAAAGCGCAGTTATATGCGGAAGATGTATGAACAGGAGGGTGCTAAAGTAATGAAGACGAAAGGATTCAAGACATTCTACGATAAGAATAAGGAATGGCTACAACCCTATGCTGCCTTCTCCTACCTACGCGACAAGTATGGCACCTCACAGTTTTCCAAATGGCCATCCTACAGCACATTCAATGCTGAAGAGGTAGGGAAACTGGCTCAGAAAGAACGTCACAAAATCAGCTACCATTATTACATCCAGTACCACCTTCATCTGCAACTGCATGCTGTAGCCGACTATGCTCGTCGTCACAACATCATCCTAAAAGGCGACATCCCAATCGGCATCAGCACCAATAGCGTTGAGGCATGGATGGAACCTTTCTATTTCAATATGGACGAACAGACAGGAGCACCACCCGATACGTTCTCAGACGATGGACAGAACTGGGGATTCCCAACCTATAACTGGGACGTGATGGCACGCGACGGCTATCGCTGGTGGATACGTCGTATGCGTAAGATGGCAGAATATTTCTCTGCCTACCGCATTGACCACATCCTGGGTTTCTTCCGCATCTGGGAAATACCATGCCCACATAAGAGCGGACTGATGGGGCATTTCTCGCCAGCCTTACCGATGACAGAAGAGGAAATCACCCGTCAAGGGGTGCCGTTCATCCCCGATATGTATCTGCAAGACCGTCATGACCCCACACGCTACCATATCCGCATATCTGCCAAGGACGAAGAGTCATACAAGAACCTCAGCCCTTCAGCACGTCTGGCATTCGACCGCATGTACGAAGATTTCTTCTATCATCGGCATAACGATTTCTGGTACGGAGAAGCCATGAAGAAGTTACCTGCCCTCACACGTTCTACCCAGATGATTGTCTGCGGTGAAGACCTCGGTATGATACCCGCTTGCGTGGAGCGTGTGATGAACCAACTGCAGATTATGAGTCTCGAGATTCAGAGCATGCCGAAAGCGCCAGGACTCGAGTTCGGTCGTCTGAAGGACAACCCCAAACTATCGGTCTGCACCATCTCGTCGCACGACACCCCAACCCTGCGTGGGTGGTGGGAGGAAGACCACGAGCGGTCACAGCGCTATTACACCTCCGTTCTCCACATGCAAGGTGATGCCCCGCACAAACTTCCAGGTTGGCTCTGCGAACATATCATCCGCCAACACTTAGCATGTCCTTCTGCATTTTGTATCCTCACCCTCCAAGATTGGTTCAGCATCGACGAAGCAATCCGCCTGCCCGATGCAGCAGCCGAACGCATCAATATTCCTGCTAATCCTCGACACTATTGGCGCTATCGTATGCACATTAGCTTGGAGAACCTGCTCAAGCCAAACTCTTTTACGGAACACGTGAAAGGTATTGTGTATAATGTATAATTTAAGGTGTATAGTTGATAGTTGAAAGTTGATAGTCAGTTGAAAAAGTTGAAAGTGGACAGTATATTTACTTGTTAAACTATAAACTCGTTAAACTGACTTTAAACATTAAACTTTAAACATTAAACTTTCATAATTTATTATAATGAGAAAATTCGCAATAACAATTGTAGCCTTGTGCTTTTCAGCTCTGACCTTTAGCCAGAAGGTCACTCAGGTACGCTATGCAGGTCCCTTCTCTGTGAAGAATCCTGTGATGATAGACGAGAAGGATGTGAGCGCCAAGCAGTTCGACGAATCGAACTTGCTGGATATCCCTATCAGGCAATCACTCTTAGAGAACGGTCAAATGATTGACATAAAGTCTCTTCCTTCTGGAGGGGATTCAAAGGAGGCTGCTCTCCACATGATCGGTTTCAATGTGGAAAACAAGTTGTACACAGGAATTACCATCGAAGTGAAGGGTATTCGCAAATATCAGTTGTTTGTCGACGGGAAGAAACAGATGAGCGGCTACATACGGCTCGAACCTACCACCCATCAAGTAGTTGTCAAATATCTGACAGTTCCCACCGATTCCCAAAAGGGAGAGAACGAAGAGGAGAAACAGGAAGTCGCTATCAACATCGAATCAGATTCCTCTCCATCAGGGGAGACAGAGGGAAGCGTGCGTATCAGTGACTATTCGGCTCGCCACAAATACAACTTCATGGATGTCATCACAGCCAGCACCTACACTGGGGCAGCGCTGTCACCAAATGGGAAATACATCCGCATCTCTTATCGAACGACTGCCAACGATGGTAAAACAAAAACACATACCCTTATCCGCGAGACTGCTACCGGACGTCAGATAGCTGACCTTGGATACTCCGTCTACTGGATGCCAACATCCAACAAGTATTACTACACGGAGGACACCCCTGCTGGCATGAAGTTCTACTGCGTTGACCCTGCGACAGGCATTGAGACCACATTGGCCGAAGGTGTGCCACGAGGCAGCTACAACATCGCCCCAACTGAGGACTACCTTATATTATATAAGGAAAGTGAAGGTCCAAAGGAAGATGAGGGCGTCTATCAGGTGTTGGAACCCGAAGACCGTCAGGCTGGCTGGCGAAATCGTACCAACCTGCTACGGTACGACATTAAGAGCGGTATGGTGCAGCCCCTCACCCATGGACACCATAATATCAACTTGGGAGGAATCTCAAACGATGGCAAACTCTTACTCTACGGGACAGAGCGTTCACGTCTCACAGAGCGTCCCACCACTGTCGGTTCTCTCTATCTGCTCAATCTAGAGACAATGGAAACGAAATGTGTCTACGAGAACGATGGCTTCGCATCACGTGCCATCCTCTCTCCCGATGGGTCGATGATAGCCATTTACGGCAGTCCGGAAGCATTTGGCGGCATCGGAAAGAATGTTCCCGAAGGACGCACGCCCAGCATGACAGACAACCAGCTGTTCCTCATTGATGTTAACCGAGCAGACTTGAGCACCAGCAACCTGCGTTGTGTAACGAAATACTTCAACCCGTCAGTCAGCCGTGCAATGTGGAACCAATCCGACGGCATGCTCTACCTCACAGCCGAAGATCGCGACTCCGTGAATCTGTTCCAACTGAACCCCAAGACGGAGAAGATCAAGGAGATTGAATGTAGTGAAGAAGTCATCAATTCGTTCGACTGTGCTTCAACCACAGGACTGATTGCTTACTACGGAGTGAGTGCATCAAACAGTAATCGGCTGCACCTGCTCAACACCAAGAACATGCGTTCCACCCTGTTCCACGACCTGAGCAGTGAAAACCTGAAAGATGCTACACTCGGAGAATGTCATGCATGGACGTTCACCAACAGTCGTGGTGAGGAAATATCCGGCCGCTACTACCTGCCAGCCGACTTCGACCCGTCGCGTCAATATCCCATGATTGTGAACTACTACGGAGGCTGCTCGCCTACAAGTCGAAACTTCGAAAGCCGCTATCCACATCATGCCTATGCATCGTTAGGCTATGTGGTGCTGGTCATCAATCCTTCAGGAGCTACAGGTTTCGGACAGGAGTTCTCCTCACGTCATGTCAACACTGCAGGTGAGGGAGTGGCACAAGACATTATCGACGGAACAAAGCAGTTTTGCAAGGAACATTCGTTTGTCAATGCAAAGAAGATTGGCTGCATCGGAGCCAGTTACGGCGGGTTCATGACCCAGTATCTACAGACCGTGACCGACATCTTTGCTGCGGCTATCTCGCATGCAGGCATCAGCGACCACACCAGCTACTGGGGCGAAGGCTATTGGGGCTACAGCTATAGTGAGGTCAGTATGGCCAACAGCTACCCTTGGACCGACAAGCACTTGTATGTGGATCAAAGTCCGCTCTACAACGCTGACAAAATCCACACCCCCATCCTCTTCCTCCATGGAGATGCAGATACCAATGTACCAGTGGGTGAAAGCATCCAAATGTTTACCGCCTTGAAACTCTTAGGGCGCGAAACAGCCATGGTGCTAGTAAAGGGACAGAACCATCACATCCTCGACTTCCAAAAACGTATCAAGTGGCAGAACACCATCTTCGCCTGGTTTGCAAAATATCTGCAAGACGACCCCACATGGTGGAATGCCATCTATTCAGAAAAAGAATTATGACCATGGTCAATGTTAAATGTATAATGTTAAATGTCAATGTTCAATAATCCTCCCCATAAAGGGGGAGTTAGAGGGGGTCTGTTCGCTGTTGACTTAGGGGCCACAAGCGGACGTACCATTCTCGGCTCAATCGCATCAGGGAAACTCCAACAAAGGGAACTGACCCGATTTCCCAATCCAATCATCCAAACTGGAGGGCACTACTTCTGGGATATCTATGCGCTGTATCAGGAAATCATACGAGGCTTGCGCATTGTAGCGAAAGAGGGAATCGAACTCCAAAGTATAGGTATTGACACATGGGGCGTGGACTTCGTTTGTGTTGGGCGCGACGGAGGCATTCTGCGTAACCCATACTGCTATCGTGACCCACATACCAACGGCATGATGGAAGAGTATTTCCGATTGATTCCAAAAGAGCGGGTATATGAGAAGACGGGCATTCAATTCATGAATTTCAATTCTTTATTCCAACTCTTTGCGATGCGGCAGCATGACGACTCTGCCTTGGTAGCAGCCGATAAGATTCTATTCATTCCCGATGCCCTGACATACATGCTGACAGGTGAGGCTGTTTGCGAATATACCATCCTCAGTACCAGTCAGATGCTCGACCCACGCACCAAACGGATTGACCATGAGCTGATCAATGTCATCGAACTGGAAGAGAGCCAATTCGGCCGCTACGTCAACCCAAGCGAGGTGGTAGGCACATTGACACCCGAAGTACAGAAACTGACAGGACTGGGTGCCATACCTGTAGTCGCTGTAGCAGGGCACGATACCGGCGCCGCAGTAGCGGCAGTCCCAGCCAGCAACGAACGATTTGCATACCTCAGCTGCGGTACATGGAGCTTGTTGGGCATCGAAACCCGAGATGCCATCATTAACAAACAGAGCTATACATACAACTTTACCAACGAAGGAGGTATAGAGGGCACCACCCGCTTCCTGAAAAATATCTGTGGTATGTGGCTTTTGGAACGATGCCGCCAAGAGTGGACCGATGCACCTTCCGACATCAATCAGGTAAATGCTGATGCTATGGAAGCAGCACCTTTCCGCAGCCTAATCAACCCTGACGACCCACGATTTGCAAACCCTGTCAGTATGGTTCAAGCCATCAAAGACTACTGCCGGGAAACTCACCAGCCTATCCCGGAAGACTACCGTCAAATGGCACGATGTATCTTCGAGAGTCTGGCTTTGCGCTACCGTCAGGTCCTGGGATATCTCAAAGAACTCGCCCCATTCCCCATCGAGCGCTTGCATGTCATTGGTGGAGGCAGTCGAAACATCTATCTCATGCAGATGACAGCCAATAGCATCGGTATTCCTGTACTGACAGGTCCCGTAGAAGGCACTGCCATCGGCAACATCATGCTCCAAGCGAAAGCTGCAGGACTAGTCAGCGATATCTACGACATGCGGCGAATGATTGCCCAAAGCATTGAGATGCAAACCTACCTGCCTCAAGACAAGGCAACATGGGACAATGCCTACGAACAATTTACGAATTTATTAACTACATAATGACCATCACAATGAAAAGCGAACAAATCACTAAAGCCTATGAACTGGCTAAAGCACGCTATGCCGATTTAGGCATCGATACAGAGAAAGTAATCAATCAACTACAAGATTTCCACCTCAGTATGCATTGTTGGCAAGCCGACGATGTAGCAGGTTTCGAAGTACAGGCAGGAGCACTCTCTGGTGGCATCCAGAGCACTGGGAACTATCCTGGTAAGGCTCGAAACATCGATGAGTTGAGAGCAGATGTGCTGAAAGCAAAGAGTCTCATTCCCGGCAACCATCGTCTGAACCTCCATGAAATTTATGGTGACTTCAAAGGAAAGGTTGTAGACCGTGATGAAGTCGACATCACTTATTTCCAGAGTTGGATTGACTGGGGAAAGGAATACAACACAAAACTCGACTTCAATTCCACAAGTTTCTCCCATCCAAAGAGTGGCAACCTCAGTCTCTCTAATCCTGATGACAGCATCCGCAATTTCTGGATTGAACATACAAAGCGTTGTCGTGACATTGCCAATGCTATCGGAGAGGCACAAGGCGACCCTTGTATCATGAATCTATGGGTACACGATGGTTGCAAGGACCAGAGTGTCAACCATTTCCTCTATCGTCATTACCTGAAGGATTCGCTCGACCAGATCTTCGCCAAGCCTCAGCCAATGATGAAGGACTGCATCGAAGGAAAGGTGTTCGGCATAGGACTGGAGAGTTTCACCGTCGGCAACCATGATTTCTACACTGCCTATGCTGCGAAGAATAACATCATCCTTACCATCGACACAGGTCACTATCACCCCACCGAGAGTCCTGCTGACAAGGTAAGTGCTGTGCTACAGTTCGTTCCCGAACTGATGCTACATGTCAGTCGTCCCGTACGTTGGGATTCCGATCACGTAACCATCATGGACGACCCCACTCAGGAACTTTTCTCTGAGATTGTCCGTGCCAATGCAATGGACCGTGTTCACTATGGTCTCGACTTCTTCGATGGTAGCATCAACCGCATTGGAGCTTACGTCATAGGCTCACGGGCTGCTCAAAAGTGTATGACTCGCGCTTTATTGGAACCCACAGCCCAACTCAGCCGCTATGAGTTGGAAGGCAAGGGTTTCCAAGTGCTCGGTCTGCTCGAAGAAGCCAAAGCATTACCTTGGAATGCCGTCTATGATGAATTCTGCCAGCGCAATGACGTGCCTGTCGGTGCTGACTTCATTGCTGCTATTGAGCAATACGAACGTGATGTTACAAGCAAAAGATAATAATTGGAATCATTTATGAATACGGAAATAGTTTCTGACAAATCTTCGCATGTTGCAGAAGTAACCACTCCCCGCCCTTCTCTCCCCCTTGGGGGGAGTGCGAAGGGGGAAAATCCGTCTTGTCCCCCCTCAGTCCCCCGTAGGGGGAAGACTGAGGGGCAAGGGGGCGGGTCTTCTTCTTTGAAGAGCACCATTGCGGTGTCTCTTACCAATTACCTCGATGCAGGAGCCATCGTAGCAGGAGCCAGTGGCCTTACCCTCTGGCAAAACTATCTAGGTCTCTCCGAAGTTCATTTGGGATGGCTCAATTTCATCAGTGCCAACTGTCTGGGTGCCGCCATTGGTGCCATCATCGGCGGATTCCTGGCCGATAAGTACGGACGTAAGTTCATCTACACCTACAACCTCTTGGTCTATATGGCAGGAGTGTTGTTGGTTATGTGTTCTGTCAACTTCCCCATGCTCCTAGCCGGTTTCCTTGTGACAGGAATCTCTGTTGGTATCGGAGTACCAGCTTCTTGGACCTACATCTCTGAGAGCTCCGAGATTCACAACCGTGGTCGTAACATCTGCATCTCACAGATGTCATGGGGATTCGGTCCGATGATCATCCTCCTGTTGGGCATGTTCTTCGCCCCTGGCGGTTACTTGTTCAGTTGGGTTGAAGCCATCGGACACGCCATCGGCGGAGCCGGTCTCGAAGGATCAGCACTCAATGTGTTCAGTTCTCGAGTCGTGTTCTGCTCGCTCTTCATCGTCGCATTCATTGCATGGAACCTACAACGCCGCCTCGATGAGTCGGGCGAATGGGAAGCCAGTCGTCAGGCCTCGGAAGCCAAGGGCGAAGACACTGGTCTGCTGCATGCCTTTAGTGTATTGTTCTCCAACAAGACAGCCATCAAGACCGTATGCTTCCTCGCCACCATCTACCTTACTTGGAACCTCGTGGCATCCGTCATGGGATTCTTCCAGCCGCATATCTACGAGACAGCTGGTGGTCTCTCCAACGAATACGCAAACATGCTCAGTTGTGTGGGATGGGTCATCGTGGTAGCCATCACTTTTGTCCTCTCGTTCTTCATCGACAAGTTCTCTCACAAGATGTTTTACATCCTCGGCCTGCTGGCAGCGCTTGCCACTTGGGTAGTCATCATCACAGGCGTGAACGGTATGGCAACCCTCTGGGCTTTCTCCATTCTTTGGGGCATCAATGGCGGTATCTCCGTCCAGATATTCTATGCCCTTTGGGGGTCAGAGTTATTCCCTGCCAAGTTCCGTGCTGGTGCACAAGGATTGATGTTCTTCATCGTACGTGGTCTCTCAGCCGTATGGGGACTTGTCTTCACCTACATCTATGGAGAAAACGGTGAGGGCTTCACCGTTGCTGCCTGGTGCATGATCGCCCTCTTACTGATTTCACTCATCGTCGGTGTTATCGGATGTCCGAACACACGCGGAAAGTCACTCGAACAAATCACACGTGAACGGTATGGAGAATAGCATCTTAATCGGTCGTCCTGCCTTGAAAGCAGTTATTGACGACATAGCCGAAGTGACAGGCTATCTATGGGAAAAAGGTTGGGCTGAACGAAATGGCGGCAATATCACCGTCAACATCACAGAATTTATCGATGAAGAAATAGCAACCTTGCCAGCCATCGCACCCGAGCAACCAATTGGCAAAGTCCTGCCGATGTTGAAAGGCAAGTATTTCTATGCAAAGGGAACGGGGAAACGAATGCGTGACTTGGCACGATTTCCCATGCAGAACGGAGCCGTCATCCGCATCTGCGACGATTGCGCTTCCTATGAGATTATCGCCGACAAGCCAGTCATCCCTACCAGCGAGTTGCCTTCTCATTTAGCATTGCAGAACTACCTGCTGGAAACAGGCAGTCAATACAAAGCCACCCTGCACACCCATCCTATCGAACTGGTGGCAATGAGCCACAACGAGCGTTTCCTCCGTCCAGGTGAACTGACCCATGTACTTTGGTCTATGATTCCAGAGACCCTTGCCTTTGCACCCCTCGGTATCGGCATCGTTCCCTATACTCTGCCAGGTTCCGTCGAGTTAGCAGATGCTACCCTCGAGCAGATTAAACACTACGATGTAGTGTTGTGGGAAAAACACGGTACAGTGGCTGTGGGACGTGACATCATGGATGCCTTCGACCAGACCGATGTACTCTGCAAGGCAGCTAAGATATACCTCGCTGCCCGTGCCATGGGCTTCGAACCACAAGGCATGACCGATGAAGCGATGCAAGAAGTACAGCAAGTGTTCAACCTTCCCACCGAGCGGATAGGATAACCACTACGCCGTCACAAACAATAATGCCGAAGGCTCAAGGCTCAATCAAGCCCTCGGCATTTGTTTTGCTACGCAAGCTGCCATGCGGCGTGATGGCCTGTGGCCATGGGAGATTCAATAACACAATGATTATTTTGCCCCCTTTTCTTTTAACCTATTAACCTATTAAGCTAGTTCTCTCCCCCTCGGGGGAGTTGGAGAGGGGCTATTTACACGTGAACACCTGCTGTCGGTTGGCCTTCTCGTTCTTGTAGCTGACGTGTATCCATTTCGAGTTAGTTGGCCTGCCCTGAGCTTGTCGAAGGGGCCGCACTTCCCAGATGAGTTGGTCGAACGAGAGGTTGTCTACCATCCAGAGGTACAGGTCGTATAGCTTGACTCCCTTGGTGTTATCCACCTTGATCTTGAAGTCAGCTGCCTCGCCTTTCATGTGTTGGGAGCTGGTGGCACCCTTCACAGCATCGTTGAGGTCAGGACATCGGTAGCCCGAGGTGATGATGATGGGCACTCCGAAGTGGTCACGCACAGGCTGTAACACCTTCTCGCATAGGGTGCGTAGCCTTGCAATTGCGAACTGAGGTACATGGTTATCGATTCCCAGCCGTTTGGCTGTATCGCTCCTCTCGAATTCTTCGAGACTGAAATTATTCGTTAATCTCATATTTTCATTTACCATTTACTATTTACCATTTACAATTAAGCTAGTTCCCCCCCTTGAGGGGAGGGTTAGGGAGAGGCTGGCTCTTTTTCTTATTCACATTAATCGGTGTACTCTTTGGAAATGCGATGCTGTAGGCGGCGTCGAGGTCCCGGAGGCTTACCTTGCGGATGCCGATGCCGAGAACGACGGATACCAGAGCTCGCAGGAACTCACGATGTTTTCGTGGGTAGAGTTTGGGACGTGGCAGTGCATCGTAGCCATAGACCTGTTGGTCGTCGTCGAGGACGATGCTGTTGCATACCTCCCAAATGAAGTCGTCGGTAGCCTTTGTTCCGAACCACTCTTTCAGGATATTCCTGATGCAGAATCGGCGGTAATGGTCGGCGAAGAGGCGCCTCGTGCGCTCCAGCCGTAACCAGAGCTGCACGAAACATTCTTGGGTATTCTCTATTTTCATAGTCAGAAATCCTTAATGACAATTGACAGTCGTGACAGTCATGACAGTGGTTAATGGCAAATGGTTTCCACTTTCCTATACTTAACCGCCTCTGTCTGCACGATGAGACCTTGCCTTTTCCAGTTCTTCAGCATCTGGTGTACTGTATTCCGAGTCACACCCGCTCCTTTGATGGCAATGCTGTGCTGCATAGCCTGATTAATGTCGAATTCGATATCCAGTCGTTCAAAGATGGAATCGTTCTTACCAACACGCTGACGCTCATTGCATCCTGTATAGTCACGGCTGTTGAAAGCGTTCTCGATGCGGTCGCGGAAGAAGAAGAGAGCGTTCTCGAGGAGCGAGTCTGCTATGATACCATAGATATCCATCATCTGCGGAGTCTGAGTTTTTAGCAACATCTCCTTCCAGAGATTCGGATATTGCTTCAATCGAGCCTCTGCACCATTCAATCCATACTTCTTAATCAGCGTTTCACACACCTTGCAGAGCATCAGGCAACATGTCATGCGTTGGGCTGTGACACAGACACGGAAGCGCTGACGAGCCTTTGTCCTGTCGTCGTTCTTCATGGTTTCCAAGCGGATACCCTCCAACCACTCACGTCCCTTGGCCTCCAGCTTCGGCAGCACCACTTCGCCCTGCATCAAAGGCAACAAATGCGCAATCTGCTGGATACGTTCCTTTTGACGTTCGGTCAGCACACGTGGCTTTTCCTGCAAGGGTGAGAACGTGTTATCAGGTGTTCGTGCAATGGCGATACGGCTCTGGAAACCATCTGTGTAATTACTCACTACGCGATACAATGCATCTGGTGTGCCACACATCGTTACGTTCCACAGCAAGTGGTCGATATGCACGTTTACAGCCTCTGCACTTCGTGCCTCACGATCATAGCGGCTACCGTCGTAGCTTTGGCGCAACATCACAGAGAAGTCGCTCATCGACGAACGCCATTTCTGTGCTACTGTATCAGCCTCAGGCGTGAACGAAAAGGCGTGCTTACCTTCCGTATTCGCCAGTCTCTCAGCCAGGTTGGCAACGGTATTGTTCAACGTCAGAAAGCGTACAGGCAGCTTGGGTTCCTCAGGTTGTTCCTTCTTGTTCTTTGCCGCACGTTTCTTGGCTCTGAAATCATCCTCTTGTTGCAGATACATCTTATCCAAAGCCTTCACCTCGCTCATCCAGGCATCCACCACAGGGTCAATGTCACCTTTGTTTGAAGCAAAGTCACCTGCGACATAACTGATGAGATTTATTCCTCTTACCTGACCATGTACATCCAGTTTCACGCCAGTAGCCAAAGCACCTATTTCGGGACAAATCGACACAAGCACCACCATCTCCAAGCCCGGATTAACGGCCTCTATCGAATCAATGACACCTTGTGAAAGATATCTGAGGTATGGATTTAATGGCGAGTTTGAAACGTCTTCCTCTATCTCCGCTTCAATGGGTTCCTCACCCGTATCTTCGTCCATCACACCAACCGCCCTCAATGCCTCCTGCATCTTCTTTGGGATGTTCTTGTAGAAGACATACCCCTGAGCACTCTTCACCGTCTGAGCCACATTCTCATTACGTTCCTTAATGATTTCCTGCACGAAAGGCGTATCACGCAGAATCTGTTCGATAAGCCCTGCATCATTCTCTGTGATGTATCGCAGGTGGTCAGCCAGATACAGCGACGTACGATGCCTGTCACCCTCTTTCACTTCTTTTCCACCCAGCCATGCTTCCACAATCTTAGCATAAGGCACTCCGTGATATTCCAGTTTAGCGTTTAGCGTGGAGCGTTTAGCGTCAGTACTTTCGTCTGCACTCTTACACTTCTGCACTCCTGCACTCCCTTTTGAAGGAGAGCTATTACCATTCCGATATTGCTCTTCATAGAGTTCGGCAAACTCCTTGTTCTCATAAGTGAAGAGTTCATCGCTGATGCTGATAATGTCCTGTTCAGTCGTCATGAAGGCTCCACGGCTGCCATCCTTGCACGATTCATCAAGTTTCAGCCCTAACTTGGCAGAGAAGTCCAATTGGTTATCGATGAGATTGCCCACCTTCGCATCGGCCATGAAAACCACCTTCAGGCCTTGTCCCGATGGGGTAACGAAAACAAGCAGAATTCGTGCCTTGTCCTCGTCGGATAACTTTGCATAGACGTCCTTCCAAATCTCACGGACATCACCATCCAGATGGTCGTAGTCAGCCACCACCAGTCCGTTCAGGTTTACGTTCGCCTGATTACGCCAGCGACCCTTCATCTTCCTTTTCTCACCGGTTTTCTTGTTCTCCACCTCCTTTTCCGACTCGTCAAACGTTCCGACGAATATGACCAGCGGCAGTTGCTTCTTTTTCTTGTCGTAGGTCGCCTTGTCGCCCTTCGCCAGTGCCGCACGAGCTTCAGCAACCAACTTGGCAGTGTGTGGCGCCCTAACGAGCGCCCAGAACTGCTCCATACTTGCTACCTTGGTAGGTAGATAAAATCTCTGTTGAATACTAAACATAGTTACTTATAGTTTTAAGGTTAAACAATGATAAGGTTTTCGATTGCATCAATCGCGTCATCTGTTTCTCGAGCCAACACATCCACCACCCGGGCATTGCCCAAAGCTTTTGGTACGCTTTCGTACACCTTGATGCGCTGCTTCGATTCTTTCACCCATCCGTGCTCCAGCACCCTGATTAAAGTGTCGTGCTGGCGTGGCGGGGTTTGTCTGATGTAGTGCTTAAACACCAACTTACCTGTCTTTTCGTCGCGACGGATGGCACCTTCCACCCGTTTGCCTGTTTCGAGGCTTGCAATAGCCTCTGCTGAAAAATCTACTAATTTCTTCATCATGAGTTGATTTTGCGAGAAGAAGCATTCAGATTCTTTGGCCATTTACTCGAGAACATCCTCCTCGGCTTCAACTCAGGTTAAACTTTAATTTTTACATTCTTGCATTTTTATATTTTTACATTTTAATCTTTACGATATCAGAGCAAAGGATTTCCTGAAAAGTCTGTCCCTGATACTCGTGTGTAGAGAACCGGAGTGTGGCTGCAACCACATCACCTTCGTAGAACTTGCACTCTGCCAGATTGCCCAGCATAGCACACACAAACTCGTTTTCGAACTTAGAGCCGCCCATTTCGCGAAGCACGATGTTGCACTTCTGAATCTGACCCGACTCCGCCTTCTGACTCTGTACGCTGAAGGCCTCGCCCTGGCGTACAACTTTTAAAATCTTTGTTTCCATTTCGTTTTGGGTTTAATAATAAATAATGTGTATTTACATACGCCTCCACCGCTTTGCGGTCCCCCTCCGCTAACTTAGCGGAGGAGTTATATAGCTCTCACCCTAAGATAGGGGGAGTACCCCGAAGGGGGGAGGGAGTACGAATGATTGCCTTTCCTTGTTCTTCATTTTTTCATTTTTCACTTTTATTTCCCCTGTCCAGTATGTCAAAGACCGCTTTCATCAAGGCCTTCCGACCTTTTGACGATGCAAAATTAGGCATAAAAAGGGGGATAAATAAAAAATTCCGAAGGTTCGGAAAGAACTTCGGAATATCGGAATAAATATCGGAAAAGTAGTTGGAGTTTAGCTCCGATAAAATGTCAAAAATGCTGATGCTAAAGCAGTAACTCTGTCGGTCTCTTCGTCAGCAAAACCTGTGATGCGCCACGCTGGATACTTCGAGGCTTTCGAAAACATCACCTTATCTATATTAGAGCTGCTAGAAGGCACAAGTTCGGGCGTAAATCCCAACGTCTGCACCTTCTTCACAAAGTCGGTCTTCGTCAGTTTCTCGTAGATTTCCTCGTCAAGAAGCACCTGGTAGATGGCAGCCCAGTCCTGTTTCTTCTGCATAAGGTTTCTTTCCACCACATGGCGCATACTAGCAGCCACACGCTCCTCGCGCGACTGATGCTCACCAGCCTCCTGCCCTTTCATGTTCACCTCGGCCTTGTCGACCGAAAGATACACGTTCTCGTTGTCGTGCACGTCGATATACGACCCCTGCACATAGATATTATTTCCTGCCATCGAGACGTCCGAGTTTAAAGTTTCACATTCTGATTGTCGTGCACATCGTTCCAATTGCCCGATACCTTCACCTCCGCCTGCTGAATGGTGATGTTGGTACCATTCCCCTCGTTCAACTCCTTCGCCCTGTTCCTAATATCTCTGCGGAACTTAGTCACAGTACTCCTCTTCAGTAGAGGCTCAATCAACTTGCGAGCCTCGTCACGCTCCTTGGTATCTTCACACGCAGCAATCTGCTCCACCATGTTATCATAAGTCACACGCGAACCCCACTCGTCATCTGCCTTTTTCATAGCATCCAATTCTGCCTTCAGTGCCTTAATCTCTGCTTGTGCTGTTGCCAATTCCAATTTCGTGGCCTCCAGCTCTTCCAGCTTGACCACCATCTCATGAGCCATTTCAGCCCATTCCCTGATTTTCTCATTAACATTTTTCATAACTTGTCTGTTTTAGCAAAAGAAGTGTAAAATAATAAGAATTATCTCGAAATTTAAACTAGCTGCAAAGGTATGTTTTTCTTTTCAATCCACCAAATATAAACACGAAAAGTTTTCAAAAAGTTTTCAACACCCCACCACAACCAATCGTAGAGGGGCAGCCAAAACAGCCACCCCTCGATTTGCTCTCAAAGCCCAATTTTTATTGAACGTTGTCATCACTGTCATTGTCATGACTGTCATTAAGGATTTCGGATTGGGGTTTCATGCCATATAATATATATTATTTTTAATAATATATATTATATGAACATTTTTCGTGTTCCAAAACTCTTAATGACAATTGACAGTCGTGACAGTCGTGACAGCGCTTCGAAAAATTTTTCATTTTTAAGTAAAAAAGTTAATGAATTATTCGTAGACCGCAATGCCAATGTTGTAACTTTGCAGTACCATTTAAAGATGGTCCTGCAATGCGGGCTTCGGCTCAGCAAAACTCGAACAAGTTCGGTTCTGCATTCGCTCTTGCACCGCATTTGTCACCAGTGAAAATCAAGCGTGATTTTTTGCAGCCCCTAGGGGTAACAAAATTTTCCCTTAAGGGGAACAAAAATAAAAACCAAACCCCTCTCTTATCTCCCCCAAGGGGAGAAGACGGGACACCCCTCCTTGGGAGGGGGCGGGGGAGGTTCAACTTATCTATTAACCAATTTATTAACCCAACTGTAAACGGTAAACCGTAAACAGTAAACTAAATCTCAAAACTATGGCAATCAAAGTAAATGCTCGTGAAACCGAGCTCAAGATCGGAAAGAATCCCGGTTACTATTACGTGATGACCCCAGAGCTCTATCTGGCTCTGAATCAGAAGAAGGTGATCAAGGAGGCTGCCCTCCGCAGCGGTGTGAGTCAAGGCGTGATGCAGGCTTGCTGGGACGCAGCAGGCGAAGTGATCAAGGCATGGGCCACTGAAGGTCACTCGGTAGCAATCCCAGGTCTCGGAACCATCCGCTTCGCAGTCCGCGCCCAGGCAGCAAAGCTGGAGAAGGTAGGCGTGGACCTCATCAAGGCAAAGCGCATCGTGTTCACCCCATCCGTGGACATCAAGAAGGAACTGGCCGCAACCAGCATCAACATCACCTGTATCGACCGCGACGGCAACATCGTGAAGCGTGTCACCACCGACGGTGGAGATGTAGAAGACGATGAGGATAGCCTCACCCCCGACCCCTCTCCTCAAGGCGAGGGGAGTGAGAATAGCAACAGCGGTAGCCAGACCCCATCCGTTCCAACCCTGACCATCAGCCGCAGTGGTAGTGGCAGCTCAGCAGTCACCGTAGGCGGCAACGCAGTGAACAGCGGCAGCCAGATCGCAGCCGGCACCGAGGTAGCCCTCAGCGTCACCCCAGCCGAAGGTCAGACCCCGACCGCAACCCTCAACGGCAGCTCAGTCACCCTGACTGAAAGCGACGGCACCTACACCGGTACCTTCCAGATGCCCGACGGCAATGCAACCCTCGTCATCAACAGCGGCAGCACCGGAGGCGGTGGAGGCGTAGATCAGAACTAAGGAAGGAGGTAGACCATGAGCACCATCACAGGCAACAACCCCGACAAGAACGGCACGAACCTCAGCTTCTGGATCAAGCTCCTCATCGCAGTACTCACCGGCATCGCCAGTGCACTCGGCACCAGTGCAGCCATGCACGCCGCAGGCGCACAAGGATTCCTCCACGCCATGCTGTAATCCTCATCCAATCAGGAGAGCCTCGGCTCTCCTTTTTTTTGTACCCATTATCCTCGTTTATACAGCAAAACTTAGGATATTGACCAGAAAAACATCGTATTTTTTCAATTTTTTAAGCGGTAAGCTGTAAGCCGTAAACTATTTTTATTATCTTTGCAGAGAAATAACTAAGCCTTACATGAAACAGTTAATGATATTAGATAACGACTACTTGCAGTGGATCAAGGAACTGAGCTCTCGCTATCGCAGAAGCCAGATAAAAGCTGCTGTGAAGGTAAATGAGGAGATGCTGCGGTTCTATTGGGAGTTGGGCAAAGATATTGTAGAGAAGAAAGCAGACAGTCGCTGGGGCAGCGGATTCATGAAGAATCTGAGTAGGGATTTGAAAAAACTAAATCCTGACGCAACCTGCTTCTCTGAAACGAATCTGCTGTATATGAAGAATTTCTATCTGCTTTACCAACCCTATCTGGCAATTGCTCCACAAGTTGGGGAGCAATTTACTCAACAGGTTGTTGAGCTAAAGGGAAATATAATTACTCCACAACTTGTGGAGCAAATACAAAATGATTTGTTCTCCGTACCTTGGGGGCACCATCGCTCCATTATCGATAAGTTTAAAGAAAAGCCAGAAAAGGCTATGTTCTTTGTGCATCAGACAATCGAAAACGGCTGGAGCCGCGATATGCTTCTTAACTTCATAGGCACTGACCTGTATGAGCGACAAGGTCATGCACTGACTAATTTCAAGCGGACATTACCTGAAGAGACAAGCGATTTGGCACAAGAACTGACCAAAGACCCCTACGATTTTGCATTCACCGGCATCACAGGCTCATACAACGAGCGCTTGCTGAAAGACCGTCTGTTGAGTAATATCACTCAGTTCTTAATAGAACTGGGCACTGGTTTTGGCTATTTGGGAAAAGAATATCGGCTGCAAGTGGGTGAGCGGGAACAATTTGTCGACTTGCTGTTCTACAATCTGAATCTCTCGTGCTATGTGGTCATTGAGGTGAAGATAGGCAAGTTCGAGTTTGCCGATATTGGTCAGTTGGGTGGCTATGTAGTAGCCTGCAACCATGTTCTGAGGAAGGAAGGACGTGACAACCCAACCATCGGGCTGCTCATTTGCAAGGAAAAAGACCGTGTTCAGGCTCAATATGCATTGGAGTCAAGCAGTCAGCCATTAGCTATTTCAGAGTATGACCTGGAGAAGTTCTATCCCGAGAAGGTAGAAGGTACCATTCCTACCATCGAAGAGATTGAACGGCAGTTGGGTGATGAAACGACTGATTGAAGAGGATAATAATCAAGAATAAGGATTAGGATTATATTATAAGAACAAAAAGCTATTCCCTCGCAGGCTGTGAAGCTCGCGAGTTTTTTATTCACCTATTAACCAAATAACCTATTTGCTCCATCTATTCATCAAAAACCAAGGTTTTTGAATAGAAAAACACAGAAATTCACAAATAATTATGAATTATGCATTATGAATTATGCATTAATTATTATCTTTGCAACTGAACTTCGCCACCCATGTTCTGGTGAGAGCAGGCGGAGTGGAATTTGTGGAATTAATAACAGCATTAGCAGTTATTCGGAGAACATAGAAACCTGAGAAATTTCTAATAATCCAAACAACCGATAATTGTGAATGTCTGCGCTTCATAGCGTGGACGTCACTTATCCGTTTGGAAGGCAGTTCTCAGGGCCTCTATGTTCGATAAGGAGCGGACACGCTTCTTTCGTCCATAGAGGTCTTGAAGTATAGCCTTAATAATCCGTTAAATGCGATGTCCCGAACAACCATCTTGTGTAATTTTTCAAGAAGTAACCTCTTGCAGCGTAAAGTTGATTCAGTTAGAAAACAATAAGGGTTTTAATTGCTGTGACCTAATAGAGAAAGAAGGTGAGCGATTACGAATTGGCATCATAGATGCTGACTTATTGGATAATGGAACCCGTCATCCCAATCTTGCACTTCTGAAGATCTCAGGCTATTGTAAGAGTTTTGGACATGATGTCAGACTTGTACGAACATATGATGAAGTAGCAGAGGATGGGCGACTTAACTTTATGGATTTTGATTTGCTTGTGATGTCACGAGTTTTTAAATTTACACAAGTGCCTGACATTATATATTTAATGATCCAAAAGAAGTTTATATGTTATGGCGGTACGGGGTTCTTTGAGATAAACGGTCCAGAATTGCCCAAGAAGGTTGAGCACTTTATGCCAGATTATAGTCTATATTCGGACTATATTGAGTGGAAGACAGGAGGGGATGAAAAGAAGAAAAAAAGAGACTGGGATGACTATTTAAGCTATTCCATTGGATTCACAACTCGTGGCTGCATCAGGCATTGTGGATTCTGTGTGAACAGATTACTAAGCAGAGTTGTTGAATGGTCACCTGTATCAGAGTTTCTTGACAAAACAAGAGCAAATATTTATCTGTGGGATGATAACATTATGGCCGCTCCCCCAAAGGTATTTGCTAAAGTGATGGAAGACCTGAAGAATACAGGAAAGAGTTTTCAATTCCGTCAAGGAATGGATATTCGTCTGATGACAGAGCAAAAGGCTCAGCTGTTGAATGAAGTAAAATATCATGGTGATTATATTTTCGCATTCGATCATTACAGAATGAATGATGATAATGAGAGAAGACAAGTTGAACAAACGATTAAGGGATTGCAAATATGGCGAAAGCATTGTAAGAAATCCACCAAACTCTACGTGTTAGTAGCCTATGACAGTCAGGATGAGGTAGATATAGAAGGTACGTTCTTTAGAATAAAAACGCTTATGGAATATGGTTGCTTACCATACATCATGCGATTTGAGGAATACAAGAATTCAAGATTCAAAAGCATGTATATCCAACTCGCTCGTTGGTGCAACCAACCAAGCTTTTTTAAGAAAATGAGCTTCCGTCAGTATTGTGTTAGAAACGAAGAATATCACCAAGGAATACAGTATGATAACGAAAAAGGAGTGTATAATACCAAACTAGAATTCCCCAAGGGATTCAATCCACGCCCCACTTTTTGTTCATGCTATAGAACAATGTTGGAGTTTGAGGCAGAATTCCCTGAGATAGCCAAGAAGTATTTCGATTTAAGATTTGAAGAGTTAAAACCAAAAGAATAAGAATATGGATGCGCCAAAGTATCAAAAAATTGACATCAACTTGATAAAGCTAGATAGTCAGAACCCAAGAATCAAGCAGTTCTTGGAAAACTATGCCGGTGAGCCTACTAGCGAGCAAATTGCACTCGCTTTGTCTGACTCAGGAACTGGCGATGCGACTACATCTTATCGTACTCTACGCGAATCTATTCGCGTTAGCAAAGGTATTATTCACCCCATTGTTGTGAACCACACGGCATCTGGTGATATGATTGTCATTGAAGGTAACACCCGTTTACAGATTTACAAGGAGTTCAACGAAACTAATCCAGATGGGACATGGGCAGAGATACCTGCATTACTTTATGAGCAGATGTCAGAATATGACATCCATTCCATCCGTTTGCAGTCACATCTTGTTGGGCCACGAGATTGGGATCCATACTCAAAAGCAAAATACCTCTTCCAACTGAGTGAAGTGGAATATCTGCCTATGTCGCAAATAATCTCACTCTGTGGTGGCAACACCAACGAAATAAACAAGTCGATAGATGCCTACAAGTGTATGCAGGGCGCTTATAAGTCATATATTGAAGATAATAATTTGGACTTTGATACTCGTGAGTTTTCTAAGTTCATGGAGTATCAGAACCCAAGAATTAAAAATGCTGTAGCCAATGCAGGCTATACGATTGAGAATTATGCCGAATGGGTGGCAGAAGGCAATGTTGACAAAGCACTCAGCGTACGTAAACTGCCAGAGGTACTAAAAAGCGACAATGCCAAAGCCGCTTTCTTAAAGAAGAATCTAACTGAAGCAGAAAAGGTCTTAGCACAAGAGAGCGCACCGTCTCCAGTAAAAGACCTCGATAAAGTACCATACGAGATGCTTTGCAACGAGCTTGTTACTCGTTTTGACGGTATGCCTTTCCGTGAAATTAAGAGTCTTGCGACAGAACCATCATGCGAGAAAAAACGTGATGCAATTTGGGCATTATCTGACATGCTTCAGGAAATCATTGACAACATACGCAGATACGAACAATAAGCATGGAGTCAGAGGAACATAGACAGTTTGTAAAGAACGCCGTTCAATATATCAAGCGGACATTTGATTTGGTAGAGAATCAGATGTTTATCGATCTTGGCGAACTTGGGAAGGCACCTCCCAAGGTTATTGACGGTTTTCGTGCTGACATCTATGTGCATACGCCAAAGTATATCATTATTGGCGAGGCCAAAACAGATAACGATATAAACAACAAGCATACTGTTGCCCAACTTGCTTCCTACATAAAGGAGGTAAAAACATTTAGTCAAGAGCGCCATATCATTATGTCATGCTCGTGGAGTTCCTACGCGACTATGCGTAATTTCCTGCGTAATTTCAGGAAACCCTATGATTTGTCTGATATTACATTCCATACCGTTGATCCAATGAGGAAAGGAGAAGTGTTGCCATGAAGAAGTTAGTACAGAAGTCGCACTACGACTATTCGACGAAGCATGAAGCCTTCCCCTATCAGCATGAGGCTTTCCTTGAAATCAAAGACAAGGACTATGCTGCCATCTTCCACGAGCAGGGTTTGGGTAAGACAAAGATTGCCATAGACCTATTGCTTTATTGGCTTAAAGAAAGGGAGATTGATACTGTTCTGATAGTTACAAAGAAAACGTTGGTAAAAAATTGGGTAGAAGAATTTGGTGAGCATACCAACATCCGGCCCAAGACTCTTGATAGTAACAGACATAGTAATTTCTTTGTATTCAATAGCCGGGCAGAAGTCGTTATCACCAACTTTGAAACCGTGTCTGGTGAGGTTGAGCGTATGGAATTGTTTTTAAAAACAAGAAATGTGGGTATTGTCATTGATGAGTCTACAAAGATAAAGAATCCAGAGTCGAAGCTGACTCAGGATTTCTTCAAACTCTCACCTTTCTTCAAGATAAGGATCATTATGACTGGTACACCTGTAGCAAATCGTCCTTATGACCTGTGGGCGCAGGTATTCTTCTTAGATCAAGGCTCTAGCCTTGGTACCGATTTCAGTGCGTTCAAGAGTGAGTGTAACCTGAATAATGATTTAGGCCATAATGAATCTCAGCGTGATCGTTTTGAGAATGCCGTAGCGCATATCTTCGAGAAAATAAACGATTTCTCTGTGCGTGAAACTAAAAATAGTGGCATCATTTCATTGCCCTCAAAGAAATACGTATCTTTCTATGTGGGCTTTGAAGATGAGCAACGACGTATCTATGAGCAGATACGAACAGAAATGGTGATGACCATTCATCGTGGTGAAACAGCATTATTCGATGAATCCCAAGATTCGCTGAAACGCTTACTGCGTTTGGTGCAGGTGGCATCCAATCCAAGATTGCTTGATGATAGATATGATGTTTGTTCAGGAAAAGAAGAAACTCTAGATGATCTAATATCGGATATTATTAGTCGTGACGAGAAAATGATTGTCTGGTCAATTTTTACTGATAACGTTGACTACTTCACAAAGAAATACAAGCAATATGATGCTGTTAAGATAACAGGCAAGATGAGTGTTGAGGAACGTGGACGATCTGTTGACAGATTTAAGTTTGGGGATGCAAAGATTTTGTTTGCTACGCCGCAATCTGCCAAAGAGGGGTTGACCCTAACTGTGGCAAACAATTGTATATTCTATGATAGGGGCTTTAATTTAGATGATTACCTGCAGGCTCAAGATCGTATTCATCGCATATCGCAGACAAAGCAATGTAATATTTATAATTTGATGGTTGCCGAGAGTATCGATATGTGGATTGACAAACTCTTAAAAGCTAAGCAGAGTGCTGCTTTCTTAGCACAGGGCGATATTAGCTTGGAGCAATACCAAGACGAAATCGATTATAGTTATGGTGATATGGTTAGAGAAATATTAAATATAGACAGTAATGGGTAAAATACAAATTCTACAAGAACTCATTGAGTATGAGGAAAAAGAGATGAACGTAGATGAACTAAAGTTTTGGCCAGAGAATCCTCGTGTGTATTCGGCATTAAGACATAGTTCATCTGGTTACGAACCAAGTCAGAAAGAAATAGAAGATGTTATGACATCTCTTGAGAATGTTAAGCGTTTGCGAGCCTCAATAAAGGCATTTGGTGGGTTAACACATCCCTTATTTGTAAGGAATGGGGTCGTTATTGAAGGGAATAGTCGTTTGGCTGCTTATAGGTTGTTGTGTCGTACAGATAAAATTAAATGGGCAAAGGTTAGATGCAATATTTTGCCCTCAAACATGTCCGATGACCTTGTATTTGCACTAATTGGCTCTATTCATATAGACGGTGTCACAGAATGGACTCCATTTGAACAAGCAGGTTATCTTTTCCGCCATTTGCAAAAATCCAAGAAACCAATTGAAGCCATTGCAAAAGATTGTGGCCTTACTCCTGCAAAATCAAAGCTTTATGTAAAGGTCTATGAAACAATGTTAGCAAACGAAGATACAGACCAAAGCAGATGGAGTTATTATCTTGAAATGCTTAAGAATAGTGACATCGTTACTAAGAGTCAAAACTTCCCAGAACTTAATCTTGTTGACACTCTATGTAAGAAAATTAAAGATGGAAGTATAACAAAAGCAAATGAATTCAGGGATATTGCGAAGTTAGCAAAGGTAAACTCATCTGCTGCTAACAATGCATTAAAAGCATATATTAATAACGAAGAGTCCTTGGAGAGTGCCGTAACAAAAGTGTCTGAAGAAGAACAAAAAAAACATGCTCGTAAGGTTGCAAGTGCATTCAGAGAATTCCTTACAAACCAGAATTTTGTTCTTCAGTTAATGAATGAAGATGAAGATTTTAAATACGAAATGAATAGGATTATAACACGCATAAAAAAACTTTCCGAATGAAATAACTATTTATGGATGAAATTATTGAAGAATTCTTCGATCATTCTTTTGAGGATTTAATTACAGAAGATATGTTCGAACGTGACTATGTATTTCCACAATCCAAGGTGGAAGATTATGTCATGTCTATAGTTTCTACTCCATATCAACATTTTATAGATTATGTATGTACCCATTATAATCCTAAGCCTATTGAAAACGCAGACATACCCCAAATTAGTAATTATGAAGCAAGTACAATCAATGTTTGTCAGGTAATGAGATTCAGAGACAATCCTGGCATGGATTGTTTAGAAATAGGCGCGGCTTTGTTTTCTGATGATATAGAGAGAAAAGATGGTGCATTGTTAAAATTTGGAGAAAACCATGTAAAGGGGGCTTCTTTTCATGGGCTTACTCATTGCTGTTATAAAAAATGGTTCTTAACTTGTCTAGGGTATCTATACCCTGATCTCGATGACGAATTGCGACAATATCTTTCTGCCCGAACACTTCTTAGAAATCCTTTTTTTCATCTTATTGTTTCAGAATCAATGGAAAGGGATGTTAATATAAAAAAATACATGAGTGGATTGTCGCAAAGTACTCAAATCCGACGTAGTTCCAGTTGTATGCATTTTTTTGATGTTATCTTAAAGCAATGTCAGCTAGAAGGAGTATCTCCACACTCTATTTATTTTGATAAAAACGATGATAGCCTGTTGGGGGAAGGTCAAGAAGAATTTAATAACAATAATGTTGAGGAAGATAGGCAAAGGACAAAGAGCAAAAACATATATGTGATATTACCTAATGGTAATAAGATAATGAGAAAGAATGCCATAGAAACTTTTGTCTCGGCTCTTCAATATATTGGTTTGGATCGTGTTTCCACATATAAAGAAAGACTTTTTAGCGGCTACCCTTTAGTATGTAAGGAAAAAAGGGATGGAGATTACAAATGGCAAAAAGAAGTTGATGGATGGTATGTATATACATACATGTCAAATGAAACAAAGATTCAATTGCTTAAATCATTATCAGATGCTTTTAATCTGAGCCTAACTATAAAATACGAGGATGGTGAGGATGTCGTAAGAAAAGAAAAGTATAAAGAGTCACCCAAATCTCTATCAGAAGAATTATCGATAAATAGACTATGTACTGTTTTTTTTAATACAGATACAACTTTTTTTTACTTTTGGTTTATCTCAATTCTTCAGATTTGCCAGATAAGCGATAAGTACAAAATTGATGTTAAGACAATATACATAAGAATGCTTGCTAATGCATGGCACCCAATTATTCGCCGTAATCTTTCATTTGGATTCAAAGATCCTTTAGGTATTATGGTTACTGATTTGCAGAAAACACTTTGTATATCGCCTGAATCAAAAATTGAAGATATATGCGCAATCATTGAACAAAAAAAAGACGATAACAATGTGAAGAAATGTCTGGATAGAATTACAAGAAGTTTGCCATACAGTTTTCTTCACCCATGGATTGACAACTCTCTCTTCAACAACGAAATAGAAAAGCGATCCCAAAAACATGAAAATGGTTGCTTATATTCTATTCATAGTGATTATTGGGACACTTTCTATATTGAGATAGATAAAAAATGGAGGATATACTTAAGGGATAATTATGTCCCATTATTAGATTTTACATATAGGAGATTGGCTGTTTTTATGAGTAATAAGAATAGACAAATATATGATTTGGTAACACTATTAAAAACAAATAATGATACCACTCCAATAAATCAGAAAGAGATACCTGTTTTGACAGGTGAACAACCTTCTTATTATTATTTAAACAAATACAACCTGAGTTATCTATTTAACTCTCAATATGATAAGATATATTCTTGCTCTGGCAATATTGTAGAAATCAATAAAATTTTATATAGAGTTTTGTTACGTGATGATTCCATAGTTGTTTGGGAAATTAAAATGTTTGGGAATAAACAGATAGATCTCTCCAATAGTATTATTAAGGCTTATGAAAAGACTCCTTTATATTCACATATCGATAAGAAAAATGTAATAGAACGAATCGAGGATATTAGACTAAATAATAATAACGGGCAATATGAAATAAAGGTATTAGGAGAATGGTACAATTCAAAAGGATACTTGGTTAGCCTTGAACAAACCGCAATACCCACACCTGTAAAGATAGTAGTAGAATCAATACGTAACAATGATGAACAAATAAACGAAAGCGGGAAAGATGCTAAAGGTCGTACTTCTCTAGTAGGTAGATATGTCATGATTTACCCATCTCATGATATTGGAAAGATTATACGATTGAAGGTTACTTCACTTGGAAGGAAGTTCGTAATTGAAACAATTGAAGGTATAATAACAGAAATCTATGATGATCCATATCTATACGAATTCCTTTCGCCCAGTAAGGTTCGTAAAATATTAAAAATGTAATAGTTTCCTTCTCAACTCAGTGTGCCCAATGTGCCATGAGGATACATGATGGAAGAACTAAGCTGTAAGATAGCTGCAGAAGATGACTTAGAGTCGTTACTACACAACATGTGAATGCCATAACCTACCATTTTGTACACCCCAACACCACTTCCCTGCTCAGCTATTAATAGGTTAGTAGCCCCTCTCCCATGCACTTCGTACCTCCTTGGGGAAGATAAACCTAAAGACTCTTTGAGTCCTCCTTTGGGAAGATAAACCTTCCGTCGTCGCAAACCGAGCTTCTATTATGCTCGGTCGTCGCAAGCATCGCCCCATTCAGCGATGCCCCCCGAGGGGGAGAGAACTAGCTTAGTTACTTAATAGGTTAATTGCTTAGTTGTAAAGGTTAACAAAAGGAAAAAGATTGGGAAATGTGAGTTTTTTGTCAGAAATCGCAACTTTTGAGAATTTTGTTTGGTAGATTTGAGAATTTTGTGTACCTTTGCGCCAAAAGTCAGGTGGAAAATGTGTGTGAAGCATTTGAAACTCGGCATGAAAATGTGTAAATATGTACAAGCGAAAGATAGAAAATGTACTCCAATCGTGGTTGGATGATGCCTCTCACAAGCCACTCGTTGTGAAAGGAGTCCGCCAGTGCGGCAAGACCAGCAGTGTGATGGACTTTGCCCAAAAGCATTTTAAGCATGTGGTATACTTGGATTTCCGTGAGCATCCGGACTACAAGAAATTCTTCACTCCGAATCTGGAAGTGGACTCCATTATCATGCGCATTACAGCAGCTATGCCCAATGCGGAGATTGAGCCAGGCAAGACTTGCTTTGTCTTTGACGAGATTCAGGATTGTCCGAAGGCAAGAGGCTCGCTGAAATATTTCCATCAGGACGGTCGCTATGAGGTGATGTGTACTGGTTCACTGTTGGGCGTGAATGGCTATAAGTCACCCGAGGAGCAGAAGGAGGAGGAAGAAGCCTCTATCCCCGTAGGCTTCGAGGATATTGTGGATATGTATCCGATGGACTTTGAGGAGTGGCTGTGGGCCAATGGCATTAAGGACATGCACTTTGATTACTTGAAGAAATGCCTGAACAGCGAAACACCTGTTGAGGAGGCGCTGCACGATCGTTTCCGCGAACTGCTGCATCAGTATATCGTGGTGGGAGGTATGCCTGAGGTAGTGACCACCTTCATGGAAACGAAGCAGATAGGCAAGGTACTTGCTGTGCAGAGGCGCATCGTGGATGAGTATAAGTCGGACATGGTGAAGTATGCTCCTGCTGCCGACAAGTCGCGCATTAGGGAATGTTTCGAATCGATACCCACACAGCTGGCCCGTGAGTATAAGAAGTTCAGTTACACCGTTGTACGTCCTGGAGGCCGTGGACGCGACTATGCTGGAAGCCTGCAGTGGATAGAGGATGCCGGCATCATTCGCAGATGCTATAATACGGAGATAACGGAACTGCCGCTTGACGGGCATAAAATCAAGAGCGAGTTCAAGGTATATATGACAGATATAGGCTTGCTCGTTTCAATGTTGGAAGATGGCACTCAGTCGAGCATATTGCAAGGTGACCTGCTTAGTTATCATGGTGCCATCAAAGAGAATCTTGTAGCAGACATCTTTGGTAAGATGGGACGCAAGCTGTATTACTTTCATAAAGATGGAGGTGTGGAACTTGATTTCCTCATACGCTATAAAGGCCTATGCACTCCTGTGGAATGTAAGGCTACCACAGGCAATGCCAAGTCTATGCGTACCGTGATGAATCATCCGGAGAAATACCATGTTACGAGTGCCATAAAACTAGGCGACTATAATATCGGACGAAAGGATCAGTTACTGACAATGCCAATGTACATGGCGTTTCTGTTGACAGCAGTATGAAGAGTGATGCACATCGGAAGTGGGGAAAAATGTAAAAAATATAAAATGTAAAAATGTAATAATGTGAAAAATGAAAATTAGCTTAATAGGTTAATTGCTTAGTTGGTTAAAGAACGAAGAACTTAGAACTAAGAGGGAGGGATTGTGAAGCTAGTGAATGAAGGAATGGGTTGGAGTTTTATACAAACGCTTCTTCTGCAGCCATGCATGGGTAGGATACTTGCTCATCGTAAATCAGGTTGATACCAAGAGCATCCTCCAACTTCGACAATGTGTCGAGCGACATATTCTCCTTTCCTTTCAGAATCTTCGACACATACTGCTGTGTGCAGTTCATGCGCTCAGCAAGAGCCTTCTGCGTCAGTCCTTCTTGCTTCATCTGCAACAGCACCTTTACGGCAATCTTCTGTGAGTGCCGTAACCACGACCAATTGTTGCGTCTCCATTCTGCTTCCTCACGCCATGTTGATGGCGTTTCGCTTTGGTGAGCTTCGAGGAATTCTTGTGTTTTCTTCTTCATATTATCTCCTTTTCTTTATGATAATTCTGACAGGAAGTCCACAAATCCGTCTGCATCAATAGCCTGATTGCTAATCAGATAGTTGCGAACCTGCTCCATCTTGTTCAGTTCGTTCAACGTATGCTCACGCTCCTGCATGGTGCGTGTCAGCTTGATCGCGCCACCAGTGATGATATAGCACCCTGGTTCCAGCTTGATAGCATATATGCGAAGCCATGAAGCATGTTGTGGCCGCTCTTTGATTCTGGCCTTTTCTTTACCCAACAGCATCTCACTCGTGCGACTGTTCTCTAGCGGACGAAATATTTTGTCGAGGTCAGCCTCTGGCGATATGTCGAGAATCAGGCATTGTATGCGCTGGTTGTCATCAATGGTATCGTAGATGGCCTGATTGATGTCTGTAATCTTAAAGTACGACTCCAAATCAGTCATGTTGGCCAAGAAGAAATCTACCAGCCACTCAGGATCGCTCCACTGGTCGAAGAGCGTTTTCAAGGCATTGTCCGCCACACCATCGTAGCGCACTGCCCACAAGGCGTTATTATCGAGAATCTTGTCGAATGTCATACGTTACCTGTTTTATCAGGCGCAAAGGTACGAAATATTTCTGAAAAACAACTGTCAGTTGTATAACTTTTGCGTTTTGAATAGTATTTATTTCTTTCTAGGGGTCATTTTGACACCCATGTTTTACAAATACTTAATTATGATAACTAATATACTAATAGAATTTCCGAAGAATATTGTAGTTTCACAAAGCTTGTGATTGATTGTGTTGGTGGTGATGGAACACAAAAGAAACAACGAACAAAAATGAAACCACCATCATTGTGTTATTGAATCTCCCATGGCCACAGGCCATCACGCCGCATGGCAGCTTGCGTAGCAAAACAAATGCCGAGGGCTTGATTGAGCCTTCGGCATTTTTCATTATATTCCAAGTCCTCCCTCAAAATGCATTTCAACGGCCTTGGTCTGTTGAATGCGCGAATGAGGTGCAACATTGTGCGTAACCCAGATATTGCCACCAATGACAGAATGATGACCAATGGTGATTCGCCCAAGGATGCTAGCGTTGGAATAGACAGTGACATAATCTTCGATGATGGGATGGCGCGGCACATTGAGCATATTGCCCTGGGCATCATACTTGAAACTCTTGGAGCCTAATGTCACTCCTTGATAAAGTGTTACATGGTTACCGATAACACATGTCTCTCCGATAACCACTCCCGTACCGTGGTCGATGGCAAAAAACTCACCAATCTGGGCTCCTGGGTGGATATCAATACCAGTCTTGGAATGTGCCAGAACGATGGTATTTGTGCTTTTTAGGCGTGGGAATCGTATATTTTGCCATCATTGAATCAAAAAACTTGCAAAAATCATCTGCCATACAAAAAATTTCTGTAACTTTGTCCTCGGTAAACATTAGCGATATCTTTTAGTGAACATTTGTTGTTTCGTCACTGCAAAGGTACTGAAA
>CADAGO010000009.1 GCA_902787555.1 uncultured Bacteroidales bacterium | reverse complement strand
GAAAGGAAACAAATTATGAAGTCATTAGTAATCGCAATCGCAAGTCTCATCGCAACTGTAAGTGCAAACGCTCAGAACTCAACAGTGTACTACGCACCATTAACAACCAACATGGAGGTAGGTCTCGGATTCGACCGCGCTACCAACCAGTGCATCCTCAGCATCATCGAGGAAGCCAGCGAGGCAGTAGATTTCAATTTCGACATCATCAATACAAACGGTGAAAGCGTCCTCACAAGCGAACTCAGCGAAGGCAACGTGAACGTTATGCCAAAGGACCGCAACGCTGACTACTACCAGTGCAACTATGCACTCTCAGTACCAGAACTGATGGACATCATCGTCAATGCAAAGGACAACACAGTAGTGATCAACGGTACCCAGGTAAGCAGCAAGGCTCTTGAAAGTGCTATCGCAAGCGTACAAAAGGAACTCCGCCCAGCAGCAAAGGCTCCTGAATTCCCACAGCGCTACCGCATCCACGCTACCCCTTGGGGCGCTCCACGCTTCGGTCAGTTTGCAAGACGTTAACATACTCTCTCCTACTAAGTATCTTTTTCAACACGAAGAGAGGTGCAGGTCAACAAAAACCTGCACCTCTCATTTTATGATATATCCTACCCTACTACTTAGTGCCAAGCAGTGTCGGTATCGATTTTGTAGCGATAAATGCGTGCCAGCTTCAGGTCATACACTAAAGCCGAATATGCTGGAATAGCTCCTTTGGTGTAGTCCTTATCACCGTAACCTAAATAATAGGGGATGTAAACCTGCCAACGGTCGCCTTCGTGCATGTGCATCAATGCTGTAGAAATACCGACTACGAGGTTCTGGTTGACACAGAAAATTGAAGGCACATCAGTAGCCTCATTCAATTCGTTGGTGCTGTAGCTCTTACCAAAGGTACGACCCTGCGGATGCTGAGCCGTTGGGATGAGGCGGCCAATATAATGGATGCGGACAGAATCGACGTACATAGGGCTGAATGTACCAGCACCTTTCTCTAACTTCTTCACATAGATGAAATAGTTGCTTATATCTTGATACAAACTTGCATCATCACCCAGATTGAAGGCTTTAATAACCTCCCAACTGCCATCTGCATTGGTTTGGGCAACTCGGGCAATGGAATCGATGAACGATTGGTTGCGGTTGCCCCAATTATCGAACTCACCCACCTCGTCCTTTTCCGAGCAGGAAACCCCTACTATAGTCCAAAAAGGAAGGACTAATGCAATGAGCACTTGATAAAAGAGTTTTTTATTCATCATATACTATGTCTATGGGAAACACCCCGCATGGCATCATCATCCAATCGCGTGGTGGGGTTATTTCAGTTTCTTCAACAAACTGGTAATTGACACCTTGTCCTCGATGATACCCAGCAAGTCGGAGATATTGACACGCTCCTGTTCCATCGTATCGCGGAAGCGGATGGTAACAGTATTGTCTTCGAGCGACTGGTGGTCAACTGTGACACAATAAGGAGTACCAATAGCATCCTGACGACGATAACGCTTTCCGATGGAGTCTTTCTCGTCGTACTGGCAATTGAAGTGGAACTTCAACTCATCAATAATCTCGCGAGCCTTCTCTGGCAGGCCGTCCTTCTTGGTGAGCGGCATCACAGCAAGTTTCACTGGTGCAATAGCTGCAGGAAGTTTCAATACCACACGTGTCTCACCATTCTCAAGCTGCTCTTCCTGATAGCTGTGACACATCACACTGAGGAACATACGATCCACGCCGATTGAGGTCTCGATGACGTATGGAGTGTAAGATTCGTTCAGCTCTGGGTCGAAGTACTTGATTGATTTGCCTGAGAATTTCTCATGTTGTGAAAGGTCGAAGTTTGTACGTGAGTGGATACCCTCAACCTCCTTGAAGCCAAATGGCATCTTGAACTCAATGTCTGTAGCTGCATTGGCATAGTGAGCCAGTTTCTCATGATCGTGGAAACGATAGTTCTCGGCACCGAAGCCCAGGTTCTGATGCCAAGCCATACGGGTCTTCTTCCAAGTTTGGAACCAATCGAGTTCGGTACCTGGCTTGATAAAGAACTGCATCTCCATCTGCTCGAACTCCCTCATACGGAAGATGAACTGACGAGCCACAATCTCATTACGGAAAGCCTTACCTATCTGAGCAATACCGAAAGGTATCTTCATACGGCCGGTCTTCTGCACATTGAGGTAGTTGACAAAAATACCCTGAGCCGTTTCAGGACGCAGATAAATGGTAGATGCACCGTCAGCAGTACTACCCATTTCAGTCTTGAACATCAGGTTGAACTGGCGCACCTCTGTCCAGTTTCTTGTACCACTGATAGGACAAACAATCTCTTCGTCGAGGATAATCTGACGGAGTTCGTCTAAGTCCATTGCGTTCATCGCCTTGCTGTAACGCTCGTGCAGGGCATCGCGCTTTGCCAAATCCTCGGCAACCTTCGGACTAGTCTCACGATACTTCTGCTCGTCGAACGCATCACCAAAGCGCTTACGAGCCTTGGCTACTTCCTTCTCGACCTTCTCCTCGTATTTAGCAATCTGTTCTTCAATCAGTACGTCGGCACGATAGCGTTTCTTGGAGTCACGGTTATCTATCAATGGGTCATTGAATGCATCCACATGACCAGAAGCCTTCCAGATAGTTGGGTGCATGAAGATTGCGGAGTCGATACCCACGATATTCTCGTGCATCAGCACCATGCTCTGCCACCAATACTGCTTGATGTTGTTCTTCATCTCTACACCGTTCTGACCATAGTCATACACTGCTCCCAGTCCATCGTAGATGTCGCTCGATGGAAAAACAAATCCGTACTCCTTACAATGAGATACTACTTTTTTAAATACATCTTCCTGTGCCATATTGTCATTATAGTTTATACCATTACAAAATATGGCGCAAAATTACGAAAAATCTGCAAGATAGCCAAACATTTAAGGAATAAAATAACTTTTCAAAACCAAAATAACGAAATAGAGACAACCACATCAAGAAAAAGACACAGATGCAGAAATACAATTCATATCACACTCTATCCTTCGGAGCATTATAGCATAAAATACAAAGATTACATAAAACTACTATAAAAGGAACAGGCTGGCGATTCTATAACCGTCAGCCTGTTAACCTGTACCCAGAGCCGGGGTCGAACCGGCACGGGTTGCCCCACTGGTGTTTGAGACCAGCGCGTCTACCGATTCCGCCATCTGGGCCTGTAACAATGATGTCACTATGGAACATCGCGCTTCAGGATGGGCTTGAACCAACGACCCCATGATTAACAGTCATGTGCTCTAACCAACTGAGCTACTGAAGCAGGTGCTAATAAATACGTATCGGCTCTCCGATTTTCGTTAGCGGATGCAAAGGTACAAATTATTTACCATTTAACCATTTGCTATTTACTTTTTTTTTGTTTTTCGCTGTTTTTTCGTGCAATTTCCGCCTTTTTTAGCTTTATAAATGCTGATTAATTGTATTTTTCTTATTTCATCATTCTTCATTCTTAATTAAAAATCGTACCTTTGCACTTGAAATGCGAGTACTTATCATCAATACATCGGAACGAGTGGGTGGTGCTGCCATTGCAGCGAACCGCCTGATGGAGGCGCTGAAGAAAAATGGTGTGAAAGCGAAGATGCTGGTGCGCGACAAACAGACGGACCAGATGACGGTTTCTGCCATCCCTTCGTCGTGGCTGCTGCCGCTAAAGTTCGTATGGGAACGTGGTTGCATCTTTATAGCAAACTGCTTTAGCAAAAAGAACCTGTTCCAGATAGATTTTGCAAATACGGGTACAGATATCGTACACCTGTACGAATTTGAGCAAGCCGATGTTATCCATCTGCATTGGGTGAATCAAGGATTCCTTTCGATGGCTGATCTGAACAAGATTTTGCATGCAGGAAAGCCTGTCGTGATTACGATGCACGATATGTGGTATTTCACAGGCATCTGTCACTATGCAGGCAACTGCACTCGCTACGAGACCAGCTGTTACAAGTGTCCCCTGCTGACGAAAGGCGGATGGGGAAAAGACTGGGCCGCATCGGTGTTTGAGCAGAAACGCCGGATGTTCGGCGACGTGAAAGTGTCGTTCGTGGGATGTAGCCAGTGGATTACAAATCTGGCACGCAAAAGCAGCCTGACACAAGGACAGTTTGTCATCAATATCCCAAATACCATCAACACGCATGTGTTCCACCCCACAAATATGGCTGAGGTACGCCGCAAATGGAAACTTCCGGAGGACAAATTGCTAATCCTCTTTGGTTCGCAACGAATCACTGACGAGCGCAAGGGATTCAGATACTTAGCCGAGGCTTGTAACATCATCAAGGAAACGGCTCCCGATTTGGCAGACAAGTTGGGCATTGTGGTTCTTGGCAGTCATTCCGATAAGGTAGAGAGCCTTATTCCTTTCGACGTTTATCCTATCAACTATCTCAGCAACGAGAACGAAGTGATGGAAATGTATAATGCTGTCAACTTGTTTGTCACCCCATCGCTGCAAGACAACCTGCCTAACACCATTGTGGAGGCAATGGCTTGCGGAACACCTTGTGTGGGTTTCAATGTGGGCGGTATTCCTGAGATGATTGACCACAAGGAGAATGGCTATGTGGCTACCTATAAGAACGCGCAAGACTTTGCGAAAGGCATTCAGTGGTGTCTGGACGAAAAGAACTATGACACCTTATGTGAGAATGCCCATAAGAAAGCGATGAACACATATAGCGAGGATCGCATTGCACGTCGCTATACGGATGTCTATGAAATGTTGTTAGAACAATGAATACACCTTATTTATCTATTATAACGGTTACTTATAACGCCGAGTTAGTACTAGGCCCAACTCTTGATAGTGTAGCATCGCAGACCTTTCGTGGATTTGTGGAGCATATAATCATTGACGGAGCTTCAAAAGACCGTACAATGGACTTGGCCAGAACTTACAAGCAGGAACATCCTGAGATAGAAGTGACAATCATAAGCGAACCTGACAAGGGACTCTATGATGCAATGAACAAAGGACTGAAACTGGCAAAGGGTGAGTTTGTGTGTTTTCTGAATGCAGGTGACCGTCTGCATGACAATATGACACTCGAAGATATCTTCGACAATGCCGAACACCCTGAAAAGATTGGAATAATCTATGGTGATACCAATATTGTGGATCATCATGGCAACTTTCTGCGCCAACGTCATCTGAGTGCACCTGAACAACTGACATGGGCATCGTTCCAAAAGGGAATGCTGGTTTGTCACCAATCGTTCTATGCACGCCGCACGCTCTGTCCGATGTATGACACTCGATACCGATTCTCTGCCGATGTGGATTGGTGCATTAGAGTTATGAAAGCAGGCGCCGAACAGGGGCTGACGAACCTGAATATGCACTCTGTACTGACTGACTATCTTGATGGCGGTATGACAGGGAAGAACCATCGTGCCTCACTCATCGAACGATTCCGCATTATGGCTCATTATTATGGTCTGATGACAACCATCTGGAATCATTTCCTATTTCTATTTAGATAACAACTCTGCTGCAATCCAAGGTGCGCAAAACGAAGCATTTTGAGAAAAAATGAGCATTGAAATGGCTTATTTTAGCTATCATGGCTCATCTGAATAAGAAAAAAGTAGTAATTTTGCCGCCGATTTACAATAAAACAAAAGAATTTATGACGACAAATCTGATGGAAACGCCAATGATGGGCTACATCAACGCAATGTTTAAACGCGAGTGGGACTCATTGGCTTTCGCAGACTATGGGACGGATATTGCCTATTCTCACAAAGAGGTATTTGAACATATTCAACGCTTACAAATCATATACGAATTATATGGTATTAAGGCAGGTGACAAAATAGCACTATGCGACAAGAACAGTTCTAACTGGGCCATTTCGTTTTTGAGTATCTTTACGTATGGAGCTGTAGCAGTTCCACTTCTTGCTGATTTCCATATTGATCAAATCGAGAACCTGACAAAGCATTCAGAGGCTAAATTACTGATTACCAGCCAAAAAGTATATGACGCTGCATCGGTTATCAATAAAGACATGCTCATTGATGTTACCACATTCCGTCCTTTTGCAGAGAAAGAAGGACGTGACACTGAGCTTGTTAAACTTTTCAAGCAGGCCGATGAGCAGTTCGCAAAGCGATTCCCTGAGGGAGTGAAAGCAGACGATATAAAGTTTGCCGATATCAACATGGAAGACCTGGCTCTCATTAGCTACACCTCGGGTTCTACAGGAAATCCCAAGGGTGTGATGCTCCCTTATCGCACATTCTGGTCGAACGTGGTGTTCTGTCATGAATACCTTCCCCATCCTACTCAGGATGACCAGTTCATGTCTATCTTACCGATGGCACATATGTATGGTTTCTCCATTGAGTTCCTCTACCCAATGACGACAGGACGTCCCATTTATCTACTGACACGCATTCCAAGTCCACAGGTGCTCCTCAAAGCATTTGCAGACATACGTCCGTTCTTGGTAGTTACTGTACCACTTATCGTTGAGAAGATCATCCAGAACAAGGTTTTCCCAGCTCTGAAAACTCCAAAGATGAAGTTTCTGTTGGCTATTCCAGGCATTCGACAGATTGTTTACAACAAGATTCGCAAACAACTCATTGAAGTCTTTGGCGGACGTTTCATCGAAGTTATCTTTGGCGGTGCTGCTGTTAATCGAGAGGTCGATAAGTTCCTCCATCAAATCAAATTCCCATGTACTACGGGCTACGGTATGACTGAATGTGCTCCTCTCATCAGCTATGTGGATTATATTCATAGTAAAGTAGGTTCATGCGGACGGATTGTGAGCCGTATGGAACTGAAAGTGGACAGCACAGACCCTGAGAACAAACCAGGAGAACTGCTGGTACGTGGTACCAATATGATGACAGGCTACTACAAGAACCCAGAAGCTACTGCCGAAGCCATCACAGAAGACGGATGGCTACATACAGGCGACTTAGTGACAGTTGACAAGGATGGCGATATTTTCATTCGCGGTCGCAAGAAAAACATGTTGCTTGGCGCCAATGGGCAGAATGTATATCCAGAAGAAGTGGAGGATGTCATCCTCAGCAACTCACTCGCTGACGAATGCGTTCTTGTACAGAGAGACCAGAAGTTTGTAGCACTTGTCTATGTTAACGAGACAACCCTCGAGAAGGTGAAACTACAACGTGAGCAGCTTGCCTACGTCTTCGAAAGCTCTCGTCCTGCCATCAACGAACTGCTGCCAAAGTTTGTACAACTCACTGGTTTTGAAGTTCGCGAGGAAGAGTTCCAAAAGACACCAAAGAAGAATATCAAACGATTCTTATATAAGTAACATAAGCAACATAAAAGCCTCTCGTTTGAGAGGCTTTTATGTTGCATTCAATTCAACTAGTTTGGAGCGCTTAGAACTTAAACTCTACAGCAAAGCGGACACCATTTTTCTTAATCTTATCACCTCCAGGAACTTCTGGAAGGTCAAGATAGTTGAGACGGCGAACGTATTGTATTTTCAACAACTTGAAGATGTTACTGATACCAACAGAGAATTCCATGTAAGGGGTGTCGCCCATAACAAAACTGGTAGGTAAGCCATCGCGGGTTGGGAAGCGGAACAAGACATCATCAGTAGTGTTGATATATGGATTGTTCTTATCGGAGAGGTGACCGTATATCATCTTAAATCCGAGATTCTCACGCCACTTAAGTTTCTTGAGTAGTGGGATGCGGTTGAACAGCTTTCCATCGAGATTCCAATAGAGACTCAGTGAGACGTAGCGGTCGTTGAGGAACTCCATATTACGGAGCATATTGAATGACCAACGGTCGAACTGAGTAAAGTATGACAGGTTGGACGAAGGAGTGAAGAGCATGGGGAATGGCACTTGGTCCCACTGGATTCCTCCCTTTAAGAAAGTCTCGATATAGCCGCATGCACCAGGCATCCAAAATTTCTTGAAGATGGTAGCTTCAGTAGTGTTATAGTGATATTGTCCACCCATAAACCCATCGAGACCTATCGTGTGGTCAAGAGTCATAACGATTCCATCGCGGTTGATCTTCAAACGCTGCTGCTTCGTAAGAATGAATTTCTCGCGTGGAGCATATCGTATACCAAGCCTGATGTCTGTCGTCTTCAGGTTAGGCAGGTTTACACCGTCAGTGTTTCGCTGATATATCAATTTCCCGGCTGGAGTGAATTTGGAATTGTCGAGTGTAACCGTATATGTCAAAAAGTTCTTTGTTTCGTATCTAAAGGTTGCCTTGAAATCGTTGACATACATCATCTGGTCAATCTTGCTGGTGTTGAATGAACTGAAGACATTGTTCTTGTCTGTACCTGAAAACTTATCGACTGGCGACATATCATCGTACATATACGACACAGTAAGTGAACGATGTGGGAACTCGTGAGCCATGTATTTTTTCTTATCTAATGTATATTCGAGTTCCGCCTTGTATTTCGCTTTCTTGTCCTTCAAGCCATAGGCATAATAGCCACGAGCAAAGAGATGACGATTGAGATTTCCTGTAGTTTGCAAACTTCCCTGAAAGCGCATTCCATCAATGTCGTTATGCGACACAATGGCGTTCAGAGGCATAAAATCAATCTTGTTTGGCCGAGGAGTCAACTCTATAGAATTCTCCACAACAGCTGTGAGCAGATATTTCCAGAAGCTACCGATATCCTGGTTAATTTTCTCAACGGAGCGGCCCAAATTGCTCTCAGTATTAGACAACTTAACGGGACGAACTGCTGCCCAATAAGCAGTATCCTGAAATTCTGCATCAGGCAGGACGTCTTCCACCTGCGTATAGCGGAAAGCTTTCTTGTCAGTAATAGGATCGAAACTATAGTTGCTATAGTGAGTGTAACGCTGGCATGCCATATTCAACAAGCCATAAACACCACTCATTTCCACGATCATGTTGTCGTTCTCAAGCACTCGCTCGCCTGTAGGCAAAGTCATGAAGTCCTGGATGACTAGCAGATTATCCACGAAGTTCACACCCGACTTGTAAGGGATATTCAGCACACATCGCTTCACTTGGTTCTCCGCATCATCAGTAACAAACAGGTGACCAGAAAAGCCGAAATCCTGCTTATTGTTTGGCACAAATACTACATCAATGCAACGTTCACCATTTACCTCTGTTGTATCCTGAATGTAGTAATGATAGAAGCCTATTGCCTCGGCTGTAGAAATAGGACTGATGAACGGATGCTGGAGTAAACGCACGTTGTCTTTGTAGATATCCACCTCAGTAAAGATATCCTTAACCCACTCGGTAATCATATCACCTGAGGTCAGCATGGAGTTGAAACCATCGCTACGCTTACCTGTGATCGTGGTCTTAGTAGCCTTAGGATTTTTGCGATAGTTTTCTGATGAAGTGGTTTCGTCCACCATGATAGGGATAATCAGTTTACCTGTCTCAGGACATACTTCAGCCAACGAACTCTTTTCTACATCATTGTAAGAGAACGTATGTTTTTCGTACTTGTCGAAATGGTAGAAGTCCTTCTCTTTGATGTCGCTCCTGCGCTTGTTAGCAATCACTTTTCGCATCAGCTCTACAGCAGGGTTGTTCTTGCGACTATATTTCACCTTTTCTTTCTTCACCACTACTTCGCTGAGCAGAATCTCATTTGAGTAGAGTTTGATGGTACTATGGATTTCCTTTTGCGAGGCATTCACAGTTACAATGACCGGCTTATAGCCCAAGCAAGTCACTTCTAACTTATTATGGTCCTTGTAGATATTAACATGGAACTTACCGTCCATATCAGACTGCTGCCCAATGGAGGTTCCGACATACTTCGCTGTAGCATAAGGTACAGGCTCACCAGTACCGGCATCAACCACTGTTCCATAGAACTGAGCGTGTGTGGGTACTGCAAAAAAGAAGCCTAACAACGATAGGAGAAGAAAAATGAAGTGTTTCATGCTATCATGGCGACCACTACCCTTCCCCAAAAAGGGGAGGGAGTGGGTCAACTATTTAATCCTTAATCAAATCATTACCTGTCATCTCAGCTGGCTGAGGCAAGCCCATGATGTGCAATATAGAAGGAGCCACATCGGCGAGAACACCGTTTGCAACCTTCGCATTCTTATTCTCTGTAACATAGATGAATGGTACAGGGTTGAGTGAGTGAGCTGTGTTGGGTGTACCGTCGCTATTGATTTCGTTATCAGCATTACCGTGATCGGCAATGATGATGGTTTCGTATCCTACTGCCTTAGCAGTCTCTACGACTTCTTTCACACATTGGTCGACAGCCACTACAGCTTTCTCAACTGCTTCGTAGATGCCGGTATGACCTACCATATCGCCGTTAGCAAAGTTCACAACCACGAAGTCGTACTTATCTTCTTTGAGTGCTGCCACCAACTTGTCCTTTACTTCGTAAGCGCTCATCTCAGGCTTCAGGTCATAGGTTGCAACTTTTGGTGAGGCAACCAAAATACGCTCTTCACCCTCATATGGGGCTTCACGTCCGCCATTAAAGAAGAAGGTGACATGTGCATACTTCTCTGTCTCGGCGGTGTGGAGCTGCTTCAGACCTTTCGATGAGATGTATTCGCCAAGCGTGTTTTCCACATTCTCCTTTGGGAAGAGGATATGAACACCTGTGAACGAAGCATCGTAAGGAGTCATACAATAATACTGAAGGCCAGGAATCGTATTCATCCCCTGCTCAGGCATATCCTGCTGAGTCAGAACGATTGTCAATTCCTTTGCACGATCGTTACGGTAGTTATAGAAGATGATGACATCGCCTTCCTTGATAGTTCCATCCACGTTTGCATTGTTGATTGGAAGGATGAACTCGTCTGTCACTCCTTCATCATAGCTTTCCTGCATAGCCTGAACCATATCAGTAGCCTGCTTTCCCTCGCCCTTAATAAGCAAGTCGTAAGCAATCTTGATGCGCTCCCAACGCTTGTCACGGTCCATTGCATAGAAACGTCCTATGATGCTGGCAATTTCGCAACCAGTCTCCTTACCCTTTGCAGTGAGCTGTTCTATGAAGCCCTTACCACTCTTGGGGTCAGTATCACGTCCGTCCATGAAGCAGTGGATGTAGGTATTCTTGATGCCGTATGCTTTACTGATGTCACACAACGTGAACACGTGGTCGAGTGAACTGTGTACACCACCGTTCGAGGTCAGACCCATCAAGTGAATGCTCTTCCCTGTCTTCTGAGCATATTCGTATGCACTGATGATTTCAGGGTTCTTCATGATGGAACCGTCTTTGCAGGCACGGTTAATCTTTACGAGGTCCTGATACACAATACGTCCGGCACCGATATTGAGGTGACCAACCTCTGAGTTGCCCATTTGGCCGTCAGGCAGACCTACGTTCTCGCCTGATGCCTGTAACTGTGAATGCGGATAGTTTGCATTCAGATAGTCCATATATGGAGTTGGAGTGGAATAGATTACGTCTCCCTTAGTCTTATCGCCGATTCCCCATCCATCGAGAATCATGAGTAATGCTTTCTTTGCCATAGTTTTCTTATTCTGCAATCAGTAGATAATAATTCTTCTTTCCTTTCTGCACCAACAGATACTTGCCGTCGAGCAGGTCGTCAGTAGTCAGTACTTGGTCAAACTGTGCCAATTTCTCCTTGTTGATGCTTACACCACCTCCTTGGGTCATCTTGCGCATCTCACCCTTCGAAGGGAAGATGTCAGTCTTCTCAGCACAGAGGTCTACAGCCTTGATACCAGCTGCTAACTCATCCTTCGATATTGTGTAGTGAGGCACACCGTCGAATACATCAAGCAATGTCTGCTCGTCAAGTTTCAGCAGGGCTTCCTTCGTAGACTTGCCAAACAGGATATTGGATGCCTCGACAGCCATGTTATAGTCTTCTTCTGAGTGAACCATGATGGTCAGTTCCTTTGCCAAACGCTTCTGCAGCACACGCATACCTGGATCCTGATCCTGCTCTGCAATGAGCGCATCGATTTCCTCTTTCTCCAACGAAGTGAAAATCTTGATATAGCGCTTTGCATCCTCATCACTGGTATTCATCCAGAACTGGTAGAATACGTATGGCGAGGTATAGTTGCGGTTGAGCCAGATGTTACCTTTCTCAGTCTTGCCAAACTTGGTGCCGTCTGCCTTCGTAACCAGCGGACAAGTCAATGCAAAACACTCGTTGCCATTGATGCGGCGAATCAGTTCCGAACCCGTAGTGATATTGCCCCATTGATCTGCTCCTCCCAACTGCAGCTTGCAGTTCTTATGCTCATTGAGATAGAGGAAATCGTAGCCTTGCAGCAACTGGTAAGTAAACTCTGTGAATGAAAGGCCATCGCGAGCCTCACCATTCAGTCGCTTCTGCACGCTCTCCTTTGCCATCATATAGTTGACAGTGATGTGCTTACCAATATCACGCGCAAAATCGAGGAACGTGAAATTCTTCATCCAGTCGTAGTTATTCACCAATTCAGCCTTATTGGGGGCATCGCTTTCAAAGTCGAGGAACTTACTCAACTGCGCCTTGATGCACTCCACATTGTGACGCAAGGTAGCTTCGTCAAGCAAGTTGCGCTCTTGGCTCTTACCTGATGGGTCGCCGATCATACCTGTAGCACCACCGATCAGTGCTAACGGCTTGTGTCCACAACGCTGGAAATGACGCAACATCATCACACCGCAGAGGTGTCCGATGTGTAATGAGTCGGCTGTCGGGTCGATACCCAGATAAGCCGTCACCTGCTCCTTCTCAAGCAGTTCCTCAGTGCCTGGCATCATCTGATGGATCATGCCACGCCACTCAAGTTCTTTTACAAAATTTTTTGCCATTGATGTATGTTTTTGATTCAATCTTTTTCTTTCAGCCTGCAAAGTTAGTAAAAGATTTTCAATTCTCAATCTTCAATCATCATTTTTCAGCCTTCAATGGCACATTTTATGGGAAACTGACACCTTATTTATAATTAGGCAATCTCAATTTCCTGTTACGGAATAAAATTACCCTTAAGGGAAAAAATTGTTACCCTTAAGGGTTGCAATAATTCCCATTAGTGGGAACAAAATCATGAAAATGTGAAGCCATTCGACACCAAATGAACTTGTGTTTGCGTCTACTTCTACATCTTTGCCTATCATTCAGGGCAATCAGTTCTCTAGTTGCGGGCACGCAGTTTGCCTCTGACGGAAGCTCCCCCCACTCTATGCGTAGTGAACCAATTCGATAAACTCATGGCTAGAAAGCAGGAAAAACAGGGGTTCGTCCAGAAAAAAATATAAAATGTTTGGAGGTTCGTCAAAAAAAGCGTATATTTGCAGCCTAATTGAGGGGAACATGAAAATAGGATTTGATGCAAAAAGACTGTTCAACAACTTCACAGGGTTGGGGAATTATAGCCGAACAATGATAGACATACTGACAACGTATGTCCCTGAGCATCAGTACCTGTTATATAGTCCTAAAATCATTGAGAACCATGTGACGATGCCTTATCTTGGGAATACCAGTTGCCGCACCATCATCCCATCAGGAATGATGAGAGGAAGTCTATGGCGCACTTATGGGATGGCAAGCGCATTATCGCACGATGAGGTCGACCTTTTCCACGGATTGAGCAACGAAATACCAGTAGGATTGGAACGCCAACACATTCCTTCTGTGGTTACGATACACGATGTAGCATTTCATACCTTTCCTGATATGTATCGATGGCACGACAGAATGATTTATGACCGTAAATGGAAATATGCCTGTCGGCATGCCAATCATATCATCGCTATCAGCGAGAGCACCAAGGCGGATATCCTCAGATTCTACAAAGTTCCTGAAGAAAAAATAAGTGTGGTGTATCAGCCAGTCAATAGAGCTTATTATGAGTCGAAAGCGGAGTTAAGCCAATTCGATAAACTCATGACAAGTCAGCAAGGCATGAAGGGAGTTGGTGAGCGATGTCCGAATGAGTTAAAGCCAGCAGACGGTAAGCCTTATATGCTGTATGTCGGCTCTATTAATTCGCGGAAAAACCTCATGGGTATCGTTAAAGCAATGGAATTGCTACCTGCTGATTTGCAAATTCCCTTAACCATCGTCGGTGAGGGAAAAGAGTATAAACACGAGGTAGAGCAATATATCGCTGAGCACCACTTGGAGCATCTGTTTCAGTGGACAACAGCGATTGACAGCACCAGTTTGAAACGGTTGTACGCCAATGCAACGCTGTTTCTCTATCCTTCTTTTTATGAAGGGTTTGGACTTCCTGTAGTGGAGGCATTACTTTCCGGATGCCCTGTGCTTACCAGCAATACGAGCAGCCTGCCAGAAGCCGGAGGTCCCAGTTCACTGAAAGTAGATCCTAAAAATGTGGAGGAAATCCGTGATGGAATTGTCACAATCTTGACGAATGACGCTTTGCGCAATCAGATGATCGAAAAAGGACGTCAGTACGCAATAAAAACATTCCATCCTGAAACGTTGGCAAGGAAAGTGGAAGAAATATATAACAAAGTTAAATAGGAAAGCCCATCTTTCTCTCCTTTGAGAGGAGAATAGGCACCGATTGTTTTTTATTAATATATGGCAAAAAAAGTTTATTTGGGCATGATTGGCGACATCATGCACCCAGGACTTATCAACATCATCAATGAAGGAGCGAAGTATGGCGACGTGATGATTGGGCTATTCACTGACAAAGCGATTGCCAACCATCGCAGATTACCATACCTGACTTGGGAGCAGCGCAAGAATGTGATAGAGCACATCAAGGGTGTTGCCTCAGTAGTGCCTCAGGAAGAGTGGAGCTATATTGAGAATCTGAAGAAATACAAACCCGACTATATCATTCACGGTGATGATTGGCTTTATGGTCCCGACAAGTATATTCGTGATGAGGTGTTCAAGGTGATGAAACAGTTGGGCGGACAAGTCATCGAAATCCCTTATACGAAAGGCATCTCAGACTCCAGTTTGAAAGAAGAGATCGATTCATTGGGCGTCACCCCGCAAGCACGCCTGTCCTCACTCCGCAGACTGATTTCTGCCAAGCCCATCGTTCGTATTCTTGAGTCGCATAACGGTCTGACGGGTTTGATTGCCGAGCATACCAGCGTGGAAGTAAATGGAGAACATCGTGAGTTTGATGGTATGTGGGCTTCTTCGCTTACAGATTCCACCTCGAAAGGCAAGCCCGATATCGAGGCGGTAGACCTGACAACCCGTCTGCACGACTTGAACGATACACTGGAAGTCACGACCAAACCCTTTATCTTCGACGGTGATACAGGAGGAAAAGTCGAACACTTCGGCTTCACTGTTCGCACATTGGAGCGTTTAGGCATCTCTGCTGTAATTATTGAAGACAAGGTGGGACTGAAACAGAATTCGCTCTTTGGCACAGATGCCGTCCAGACCCAGGACACGATAGAGGGTTTCTGCCACAAAATACGAGCAGGGAAAGAATCGCAGATTACCAACGATTTTATGATTATCTCACGTTGTGAGTCGCTCATAGCAGGCAAGTCCGTCGAAGACGCGCTGGAGCGCTGTCACGCCTACGTAGCAGCAGGTGCTGATGGTATCATGATTCACTCAAAGGATAAAAGCGGGGAAGATATCAAGGAGTTTTGCCTGCGTTTCCGTGAGAAAGACCCCAACACACCGATTGTAGCCGTTCCTACAACCTACAACCAGTTTACAGAAGAAGAACTTGCATCATGGGGCATCAACATCGTAATCTATGCTAACCACATGCTTCGTGCAGCCTATCCTGCGATGGTGAAGTGTGCAGAGAGCATCCTGCAGCATAGCCGTAGTATGGAAGCATCAGAAGAGTACTGTATGCCTATTAAGCAGATTCTGAACCTGATTCCAGGCACGAAGAAGAAATGATATATAAAGGTTAATGGTTATTGGTTAAAGGTTATTGAATTGAATAGAATAAGATGATTAGTCCAAAGTTTTTCTACGACACACTGGCATCAAAGGGTGTCGATTTCTATGCAGGAGTTCCTGATTCACTGTTGAAGAACTTATGTGCATATATCACCGACCATGCTGATGCTGCTCATAACATCATTGCGGCCAACGAAGGCGGTGCAATGGGATTGGCTGCAGGGCATTACTTGGCTACAGGCAAGATACCTGTTGTTTATATGCAAAACTCCGGTGAGGGTAATATCATCAATCCGCTCGCCTCACTTACGGATAAAGAGGTGTATAATATCCCTGTACTGCTGGTGATTGGCTGGCGAGGTAAACCAGGCGTTCACGACGAACCGCAACATGTGAAGCAAGGAAAGGTGACGACAGGATTACTCAACGTGATGGGGATTGACTATACTGTACTATCTAAAGAAGAAAATAAGGCAGCGGCACAGATTGACAAAGCCATTGCATACATGCTACAAACCAATGAGTGCTATGCTTTAGTAATCGAAAAGGACACGTTCGAGGACTACAAATTGCAGAACATAGAGCATAACGACCTGACCATGAGCCGTGAGGAAGCCATCCAAACCGTAGCTGCTGTACTTGGTGACAAGGACGTCATCGTTTCCACGACAGGAATGATTTCTCGCGAACTGTTCGAGTATCGTGTGGCAATTAACCAAGGACACGAGCGTGATTTCCTCACTGTTGGTTCAATGGGTCATGCTTCACAGATTGCCTTAGGTATCGCTTTGGAGAAGTCCGACCGCGCTGTATGGTGTTTCGACGGTGATGGAGCCAGCATCATGCATATGGGCAGTATGGCGATTGTAGGCAGTAAATCCCCCAAAAACTATATTCATGTAGTATTCAACAATGGTGCTCACGACTCTGTAGGCGGACAGCCGACCGTAGGCCTTTCCATCGATTTGCCCGCAATTGCCAAGGCTGTAGGATACAAACATATATACTCCGTTGACGATAAAAGCGAGCTGCAACAGCAACTCTCCACCTTTCATGACTTGCGCTCCATGCTCCAAGGTCCCGTCTTCCTTGAGGTGAGAGTGAAGAAAGGCAATCGTAAAGACCTGGGACGTCCTACGACTACACCCATACAGAATAAAGAGGCATTGATGGATTTCCTAAATCAATAAAACAAAGCAGAATCAGATGAAGACAGCAGTCATCATGGCAGCAGGCATGGGTACCCGCTTTGGTAACATGACCGAGAACATTCCAAAGGGTTTCATTCCTTTCAAGGGGAAACCAATGGTGGTACGTAGCATTGAGACACTCATTGCCTGTGGTGTCGAACGCATCATCATCGGTACAGGCTACAAACGAGAAGCCTATGAATCCCTGTGCAATCAGTTTCCGCAGATAGCATGTGTCTATTCACCCCAATATGCCGAAACCAACAGCATGTACACCCTCTACAACTGCAGGGAAGCGATTGGCAACGATGATTTCCTGTTACTGGAGTCCGATTTGGTATTTGAACAGCGTGCCATCCGCGAACTGATAGACTGCCCCTTCCCCTCGGCTATGCTTATCACACCTGTCACCAAGTTTCAAGACCAGTATTATGTCGAGATGAACGACAAGTGCGAACTCATCAACTGCTCGACCGACAAGATGGCTATCCACCCTTCAGGCGAACTGGTCGGTATTCATAAACTCAGCAACCGTTTCTACACCACATGTATCGAGGATTATGCACAGATTGTTGACGAAAAGCCGAAGTTAGGCTATGAATATCAATTACTACATGTCTCCCAGCATATTACACCTATGCACGTACTCAAACTCGACCAACTGCAATGGTACGAGATAGATGACATCAACGATCTGCGATATGCAGAGCAAAACATCAGAATCGACTTATGACCACACTCATCGACAAAGAACTCACGGCTTGTAAAGAAATCATGCTCCAGTCGCTCACCCACGAAGGCAACCCACTCCTTGCCCAGGTGCTCGACCTCGTGAAGATGCGTACAGGGAAAATGATGCGTCCCCAGATGGTACTTCTGTCTGCAAAGCTTTTCGGCCCCGTTACTCCTGCCATCCTGTCTGTAGCAGCAGCTTTCGAAACCCTCCATACAGCCAGCCTGATTCACGACGATGTAGTGGACGAGAGTGATGAACGCAGAGGCCATGAGTCCATCAATCATGCCCAAACCAATCGTGTGGCTATTCTCTGTGGCGACTACATCTTAGGCGAGGCGCTCCACCTGATTGCCTCCATCAATAATCCGCAAATCGTGCTGCTGATATCGAAAGCATCAAAAGCATTGGCTGAAGGAGAGCTTCTGCAACTACACACCATTCAGTCGTCAGACTTCTCTGAATCAACCTACTTGCGCATCATTACCGGCAAGACTGCAGCACTCTTTGCAGCATGCGCAGCTTCTGGAGCCACCCTTGCAGGTGCCTGTCAGGACGACATCGACACACTCTATCAGTTTGCCTTGCTCGTAGGTCAGTGTTTCCAGATCAAGGACGACATCCTCGACTATGAAGGATGTAATATAGGCAAACCCAAAGGGAATGACCTCAAAGAAGGTAAAATAACCCTGCCACTACTATATACCCTACAAGGTCATAAACAGGAATTGTTGCCCTTAATTCAGAAAACCAAGCTAGGGCAAGTCACAACAGAAGAAATCCATCAGTTGATCGTGTTAACTAAACAATATGGCGGCATTGAATATGCAACATCAAAGATGGAGCAGATTGCAGCACAGGCACGCCAACTCTTAGAACGTTATGAGGATAGTCCTGTCAAGGCAGCCCTGACGGACTATGTCAACTATGCGATACAGCGCAACTACTAATGTGCCATCACATGAAACCACGTTTCGTTCACCACCTTCTCCTATTGCTCCTTATCACCTGTAAAACAAGCCTGCTGAATGCGCAATCCACGATGGAATGGGATGATTTCGTACAAGACATGTACGAACAATACACCTATCAGGACCTCGACGACGAACAACAGGAATGGACTGACGGCAGCCTGGATGCCCTGCTCGACGAACTCTACGAGATACATCTTTCACCCATCAATCTGAATGACTTAAAATCAAAAGAAGGTGCTAACAAACTACTGACGGAAACTACAGACCAATTGGCCAAACTACCTTTTCTTACTCGACAGCAAATAGAAGCTATTGTCTATTATGTTAACGTCAACTATCCTGTTCGCACGTTGGGCGAACTAATGATGATACGCGAACTTGACTATTTGACACGTTTTCGACTGATGCTTTTTTGCTATGCGGGCGAGCCATCTACAGAAGGTAACTACACACTACGTCGCTTATGGCATTTTGCCCAGCATGAGTTGACGATGCGAACTGATATCCCTTTATATACGAAAGAAGGGTATCAAGATAAACCCCAAAGTGTCATTGAAAAGTCACCTAATAAAATCTACAGAGGCAATAGCAATTATCATTCTATCCGTTATCAGTTGAAGTCGATGCATCGTGTCACAGCAGGCTTCCAAATTGAGAAAGACGCAGGCGAGGATTATTTCGATTATTTCTCTGGTTATGCCATGTTGAACCATATAGGAAATATCCGCACCCTGCTTGTGGGAGATTACAAGTTGAGTTTTGGACAAGGGTTAGTCATTAATAATTGTATGAGTTTTGGCAAATCAGTAGGATGGGGGCTGTTCTCTAATACTTCCGTCACGCATGGAATCCGCAAACACTCATCCATGTCAGAAGCAAACCACTTTCGAGGAGCTGCTATTGATTATACGATAGGCGAAAACACCCATTTAACCGCTTTTCTGTCATATCAGAATGTAGACGGAACACTAAGGAGCGACAATAAGAATGCTATTTCATCGTTGAAAACAGATGGCTTACATCGTACATTATTAGAACGAAGCAAGAAGGGAATTATTCATGAATTATCAGCCGGAGGCCACTTCAGTTATTTCCATAAAGGTTGGTTATTGGGGCTAACAGGCATCGTCACCCATTTTTCTAAGCCACTTGCTCCAAAGTTTAACACACCATCCTCTTTATATCGTCAGTTTTATCCACAAGGAACCTTGTTCTCAGCCGTTGGAGCCTCTTATAGTTACAGACGCAATAAATGGGTCATACAGGGAGAATATGCCATCAGTACCTCCAACGGAGTGGATGATAATAGTGTCACACCTACACAAGCAAATCATTCCAACCCCAATACAGGTATTGCCGCAGTCAATAGTATGCGATACAGCATCAATAGCTATACCTATTTGTCTGCTTTGCTGAGATACTATGATGCACGCTATGCCACAATTTACAGCAAAGCATTTGGTGAGAACTCACGTCCTCAAAATGAACTAGGAGCCTTTGTGGGTATCACTGCAGAACCCTGGACAAAGGTTCAACTGGAAGCTTACATTGACTGCTTTCAATTACCTGAGCTAAGTTATCGTGCTGCAGCAGGAGCGAAAGGGATTGAGAGTCAACTCAAGATGACGTATAACCCGTCAGAACGTTCTACATGGCAGATACGTTATCGATTAAAATCCAAGCAGCAGGATGTGAAAATTGGAAATAACGAAACACAATTGTATGATGCAACTCGGCATAACCTAAGAATTCAATGGAATTACAGGCTCAATGAACAGTTTATGTTGAAGACAACAGCAACAGGCGTCTATTATATCACCCCCTCTTCATCAAATGAAATAGGCTATTTATGGACACAACATTTACGATGGGAACGTCAGATAAAGGCTTTCCGAGGCAAACAGCGTGCGGATCTCTCTTTGACATACTTCAATACAGAGTCTTATGCCTCTCGGGTTTACACCAACGAACCATCTCTTTTGTACACGTTAGGTATGACCTCTTTATTCTATCAGGGCATAAAAGTGATAGCATTATATTCCACAAACATCAGCAGTCGCTTGTCTTTCACTTGTAAGTTCACGACGACAAAGTACTTCAATCGGAATACGATAGGTACAGGATTGGAGATGATAAATGCCTCACACAAGGAAGATCTGCAGTTGCAGCTGAAATGGAAACTATAAAAACACGCCTTAACTTAACGTCCACGTAGTTTGCAACTGATATAGGTAAACAGCAATCGTGGAAGAAATCTCAACTGATCCTTCCAAGAGTCTGTCTCGTGAATCACTTTAATATTATCCAGCAGTCCCTTGGAGCGTCGTGTGTTTGAGATTCCTGTAGTGTCGTAAGCTGTGATTACGACGGGGATATGTTTAAATGATTTACCAGCCAAAAACAGTTGTTTTGCTTGCTTGAAATCGGCCGACATCGTATGGCTGATGTCGAAGGGGTAATCGCGCAGACATTGTGTGCGAGTGAAGACCGCCTGATGACAATAATACATCTTGTGGCTATTTCGGGGGTTGGCTGCATGTTTGATGTTACCCTCTTTGAGAATGTCGCCATATACAACATCATCCGCCATTCCTTGAGCAACGACCTCTTCTAGTGCTTGAGGTCCAACGAAGGTATCAGCAGCATTCATAAAGATGCAATACTCTCCATGAGCCATTGCAATCCCTTTGTTCATAGCATCGTAAATGCCATGATCAGGAGCAGATGTATATATCAACGGAATTGTTGGCTTGAGGCCTGCCAGATATTGAGGTGTTCCATCTGTGGATGCTCCATCCACTACGATACACTCCACCTCAGGGTACGTCTGTGCCCAAACGCTTTGCAGCGTCTGCTTGAGGGCAGGCAGGGCATTATATGTAACTGTGATGACAGATATGAGCATGAAATGCGCTAACTATTTGAAAACCCGAGTATCATGATAGTCATGATACGAATGATCGAAATCTACATAGTCGAATCCATGAATACGACGATGGTTCTCGGGTGGCAGCTTCATGTAGTCGCCAAACAGACACTTAAGGTAGGTGTCAGGATGTTCTACTCCCAACAATTCGTGGCCTTCGAACATGATTGGAGTAGGAGTGCCCATCACCTCACGTGGCATAGTACTGCGGTCGCCGCTGTCATAGTCGGCAATCAGTGGTGCTGTTTCATAGTCGTAAGCTGTCTGGATACGTTTCTGCAACCGCTGTAGAGTAATATTCTTCACGGTGGCCTGCAATAGTCTGGGTAGCCATGAGGTGTAGCCATGCCCACGTTTGTAAGGGTCTCGATTACGCAGATACACCCAGGTCTTCACCATATGAAGCAGTCCGATGCGAAGTTTACGACGCCATCGTTGTGCAGGAATGCCGTCGATGGGACATACATCGATATATACACCACCAATTTGATTGAGTGACCATCGCTCAATGAGTGTGGTGCTACCATCAATCACCTTAAGAAGTGCACAGCTACTGTTTTCGTCTAATTCAAATGTCTGCAGTTCAAAAGGCTTTGGCAACCATTCCGAACCATGTTCAATGAACCGTTGAAAGTCAGGGCGAGGCATGGCGATATCGGCATCATCATCCCAAGGGATGAACCCCCCATGACGCACAGCGCCTAACATTGTGCCATCAGAAAGCCAATAGCGTATGCCATGTTCGCGGCACACCTTATCAACTACAACCAAAATGTTTAATATACGCTGGTGTATATCTTCTATTTTATAATTAGCCATTGTTCTATGATATTTTGAGTGCAAAGATACAAAATAAATTGCCAATTATTCATTTACTATTTACTATTTTACCTATTTTCTTCATTTTTTCACTTTTCACTATTACCTTTTACTTTTTTTTTGTAACTTTGTAACGTTAAATCGCACATCTATGATTAGATTATCAAAATCGGTAGTTGGAAAGGCAGAATCAGAGGCTGTAGCCCATGTTATTGAAGACATTGGTTATTTAGGTATGGGAGCCACCGTAGGCGAGTTTGAACACCAATTGGAAGAGTACATAGGTGGAGGACGTCGAGCCATCTGCGTCAACAGCGGAACTGCTGCATTGCATCTGTCTATTCAAGCCGTTACCAAACCTGGTGATGAGGTGTTGGTACCATCGTTCACCTTCGTTGCCACATACCAAGCGATTAGAGCAGCCGGATGCAAACCCGTCAGTTGTGACATACGACCTGATACCTTGACGCTCGACTTAAAAGATGCAGAACGCCGTATCACCCCTCGTACCACAGCCATCATGCCAGTCTATTATGCCAGTAATTGTTGTATGGCCAAAGACTATCAAGCCTTTGCTGCTGAGCATGGTCTGCGTATAGTAGAAGATGCTGCGCATAGTTTTGGTTGCACTTGTCAAGGAGAGAAAATCGGCTCTATGGGAGACATCGTATGCTTCTCATTCGATGGCATTAAGAATATTACAACTGGTGAAGGAGGAGCTATTTTCACGGCTGACGAAGAGGTCATCCAAAAGGTCAGTGATGCCCGTTTGTTAGGTGTGCAGAAAGATTCAGAGAAACGGTATGCCGGCAAGCGTAGCTGGAATTTCGATGTGGTAGAGCAAGGCTACCGTTATCACATGAGTAATATTTTTGCCGCTATCGGTCAGGTTCAGCTTTCTCGATTTGAAAAGGAATTTGCACCACGTCGCCGTTCTATTGCGAAGCGTTACTGTGAGTTACTAAAGGATACTCCTTATGTCAAGTTGACACAAATGGATTACGAGCATGATATTGTGCCGCATATCTTTGCCTTGCAAATACTTGAAGGCAAGCGTCCGCAATTAGAGCAGAAATTAAAGGAGCATGACATCCAATACGGAATTCAATATGCACCAAACCACCATCTCACTCTCTTCCATGAGGACGTAGAACTGCCTATTACCGACGAAGTATATGCACGTATCATTTCATTACCAATGCATCCCGAATTGAGCGAGGACGACATTCAATTGATTTGTAAACTTATCAACAGCCTATGAAAACCATCATATTAGCAGGAGGCTTCGGCACTCGTCTATCCGAGTACACAAAACAGATTCCCAAGCCTATGGTAGAGATTGGAGGTAAGCCAATCTTATGGCATATCATGAACCACTACGCCCATTATGGCTACAAGGATTTTATTGTGGCATTAGGCTATAAGGGTGAGGTTATTAAGGACTATTTCCTCCAGTATTATGCCCGTAACAACGATTTTACGATTGACTTAAGTAGTGGTTCTATTCAGTATATTAATGAGCATGCTCGCGACTGGCGAGTGACACTTGTTGATACAGGCGCAGCTTCGATGACTGGTGGACGCGTGCTCAGGCTCAAAGACTTCATTGGTCAAGAGGACTTCATGCTGACCTATGGTGATGCTGTTAGTGATGTAAATATAGATGAGTTAGTCAGTCGCTATCGCCAATCAAACTGTTTGGCCATGGTGACCGCTGTACACCCTACCGCACGTTTCGGCGAGCTACAAATTGATTCAGAGGACTATGTCCGCTCCTTCAAGGAGAAACCTCAGGTCAATCAAGGATGGATTAACGGTGGGTTCTTCGTCCTTAGTCCTAAAGTGTTTGACTATATAGATAATGATCTGACAACGTTCGAGGCAGAACCCCTGGAACGCTTAGCTGCTGAGGGACAACTGGTAACATACCGTCATGAAGGTTTCTGGCAGTGCATGGACACAGTTCGTGACCGCGAACTATTGAATAAGCTATGGGACGAGAATCGGGCTCCTTGGCGACTCACGGAATAAGACTTCAATTGAATATACAATAAATTAAAGAAATGAATATCTTACAAAATGACATCAAACACACGCTCAATGGTCTCACAGCTGCAGAGCGTGCTAAATTCAACGGCTCTACTGTACTTATCACTGGATGTGCCGGCTTTTTAGGTTGTTATATGATGCAGTTCTTTGCTGCAGAAAGCGAAGAATTGGGTATCAAGAAGATAATCGGCCTTGATAACTTTATGTTAGGTCAACCTGGTTGGATTAAGGAGTTGGAGCAGAATCCTAAAGTTGCCCTTCGTAAGTTCGACATTATCAAGGACAACATTGCAGATATAGAAGGAGCATCAGAGGCAGACTTCATCATCCATATGGCCTCCATTGCTTCACCAATGTTTTACCGTAAATATCCTATCGAAACCTTAGATGCTAACATCTGGGGACTGCGCTCACTGCTCGACTACTACTCCACACGAAACGTCAAAGGGTTCTTGTTTTTCTCTTCCAGCGAATTGTATGGAGACCCTGACCCAGCACACGTACCAACATCTGAAGACTATCATGGAAATGTTTGTGCAACAGGTCCTCGAGCTTGCTATGACGAGTCTAAACGCTTTGGGGAGACGATGTGCATGCTCTTCGCACAAAAATACAATATGCCCATTGGTGTAGCACGTCCTTTCAACAACTATGGTCCTGGTATGCGTATCGGCGACAAACGAGTGCCTGCAGATTTTGCTTTGGCAATCATGGAGAACAGAGACATCGAGATTCTGAGCAACGGAACACCAACACGTACATTCTGTTACATCGCAGATAGTGTTTGTGGATATTTCAAGATTCTGCTGCATGGGCAATATGACTTCTTTAATATTGGTATCGAAAAGCCAGAGATTACTATCGCACAATTGGCTCAGATATATGTTGAAGCAGGACGTGAATTATTCGGATACAAAGGAGAGGTACGTTATGCTGTGTCAGAAGACAAGGAGTATCTCACGAATAATCCACAGCGTAGATGTCCTTGTATTGACAAGGCTCGCAAGCTGTTGGGCTATAATCCCACCATCTCAGTCGAAGAGGGTGTTTCACGTTTCCTGAAATACCTCAAGGAGAGTAATGAGGAAGAATATAAATGGTAGAGAAATAGGAAAAACAAATCATCAGCAATATGACAATCACTGTATTTGGATTGGGTTTTGTAGGTCTGACCACATCGTTGGGCTTCGCAGAATACGGACATACCGTCTATGGCGTAGAAATAAATGGCGAACGGTTGGACACCATTAAAGGTGGAAAATTGCCTTTTCTGGAGCCAGGTCTTGACGAGGCATTAGTACGTCATCTGGGTAAACGGTTCCATCCCATTGGTATCAATAGGCTAGAAGAGGCAGTCAAGCAGAGTGACTGTATCTATTACTGCGTTGGAACGCCTTACGGCAAGGATGGACAAGCTGACCTTACCTATCTCTTCAGCGCCCTTGACCAGACACTGAGTGTGCGACCTGAGAATAAATATCAAGTCCTGGTTGTCAAGTCTACCATTCCCCCATCAACTACTTCGCAAAAGGTCATTCCCTATTTGGAAGCGAAGAGCCTCAACGTAGGACAAGACTTAGGTGTTGCAAACAACCCTGAGTTCCTGCGTGAAGGACATTGTTGGGATGACTTCATCAAAGCAGATCGTATCGTCCTTGGTGTTAGCGACGAACGCTCTGCAGAGGTGCTTCGTAAGGTCTATTCCACCATCAAAGAACCTATTCATTGTGTATCATTGAATACAGGTGAGTTTATCAAGTACCTGTCGAATACACTTCTTGCCACACTGATCAGCTACAGCAACGAGATGAGCCTTGTAGCCGATACTATTGGAGGTATCGATGTTGCTGCAGCTTTCCGTATCCTTCATGAGGATAAAAGGTGGGGTGGTGCCACGATGGCAAGCTATGTTTATCCTGGTTGTGGATATGGTGGCTACTGTCTGCCAAAAGACACCAATGCTTTGTATGCTGTAGCAAATACAGCAGGGTTTGATGCTCAGATACTGAAGAATGTCATAAGCATTAACAACCAGATGCCGGCTCAGATTGCTAAGAAAATAGCACGTATCGTTGGAACGGACAAACAGCGAAACATTGGTATTTTGGGTCTGTCATTTAAACCAGGAAGCGATGACGTACGTGATACTCCATCAGCAAAAATCATTGAGCAACTACGACTGTTGGGCTATACCAACATCGTCGGATATGACCCTGTGGCCAATGCTGAGTTCGAGCGTTATTATGCCAACTTAGCGATTAGCTATATCAACAGTTATGACGATTTAGTTCGTAAAGCAGATGTGTTGGTCATCACTACTGCATGGCCTGAGTTTTCGAACATCAAACAGATTACTCAGAAGCCTGTCGTAGATTGTCGTTACATGTTATAACTCCTATCATTATACCGGAATCCCATATTGGCACTCGCTCTAATTGCCTTACTGCCGTACTGGGATTCCGTATTTCTCAAGGGCCTCTTTGAATACTACAAAGAAGTCCTCGATGTCTTGTGGGTAAATCTTTCCTAAGGCACAGAGTCGGAAGGTATTGGTAGTACTTATCTTACCCGGATAGATCGTGAACCCTCGCTCGTAGCAGTAGTCGTGTACCTTTTCAAAACTCCAGTTTGGATTATCTGGGTATTTTACAGATACCACTAATCCTGACTCGATATTACGATCGATGGCCGTTTCCAATCCCAGTTTGTCCAATCCTTCGTGGATAGCTTCGTACACAGCTCTGTGGCGTGCAAACTTAGCTTCTTCCCCTTCTTCAAAGTACTCTTTTAATGCCTGAATCGTGGCATAGATGGTCTGCACTGGAGGTGTGAAATGCATCTCGCCTGTCTTTTCGAAGTACTCATACTGTAGATAGAGATTGCAGTAGTATGAGCGAGTGGGATAGTTCTTACTTGCCTTGATGATATCCGTCTTACCTATGATAAAACTCAAGCCAGACATTGCCATCAAACCCTTCTGAGCGGAAGCCATACAGAAATCCACATTATCTTTCACGACATCAAGAGGAATCATGCCCAAAGATGCAGTTGTATCTGTGACGAATATAGCTCCATGCTGGTGAGCTAAAGCACCTATCTCACGAATAGGATTCAGGATGCCTGTACCCGTCTCGTGATGACAGCAATACACTACTGCAACATCTGGGTTCTCCCTCAGTGTCTGCTCCACCTGTGCTAAGTCAGGTTGCTCATAAACTGAGAACTTGAGGTCGATATGTGGGATGTGGTACATCTGACATACCTCAACAGCACGAGTGTTGTAGGCTCCGTTGTTGACTACAAGTATTTTCTTTCCTTCAGGTACGAGAGAATTGATGCAGACATCAATATTGATTGTACCCGACCCACAGAAGAGTACAGATGTGTATTGGTCTGCAGGAGCATGTACCACTTTCAGTAAGTCGGCACGCAGGCCTTTCATCAGTCCTGCAAACTCTTTCTCACGAGGACAAATATCTGGTACTACTTGCGCCATCTTCACCGTGTCTGTTGTGGTAGCAGGACCTGGATTGAGTAAAACGTTTCGTTTGATCATTGTTATTATTATTTCGTTATTACATTATGAAAAGAATTAATAAAGCCCGAATGCACCAAGGAGGAGGATAGCCATGATGACAGGCACTACATACTTGAGCATGATGACATACATGGTTTTGCGATAGAAACTATAACCATTGAGGCGCATCTCGCCTACCAGCAACCTTGGTGTTACGACCCATCCAATAAGCAGACAAGTACAAATGGACAGGAACGGCATCAGTACGTTATTGCTGACATAGTCGAAGATATCCAGAATCTGACCTACTGCACCATTGGGCAAGGTATATTCGAAATAAAGGTCGTTGTAGCCTCGGCATACGAGGAATGAGAACAAGGCTCCCAATGCTGCGAGAATGCAGACAGAACGTCTGCGTGACCAGTGAAAACGGTCTATCACGCTTGTTACACAGGCTTCCAAAATAGATACTGCACTTGTTAGAGCAGCAAAGAGTACCATCAAAAAGAACAGGATGCCCAGGAAAGGCCCAAATATCCCTAAAGAGTCGAACACCTTTGGAAGGGCAACAAACATCAGGCCAGGACCTGCGGACATTCCTTCAGTACCCATAAACACAAAGACGCTTGGGATAATCATCAGTCCTGCAAGAACAGCAATCAAGGTATCACAAACCTCGATATTATCAACCGCTTTACCCAAGTTCACATCTTTCTTCATATACGAGCCGTATGCCACCATGATGCCCATCGCAATCGAAAGCGAATAGAACAGCTGCCCAGCCGCATCCATTGCAATCATCAGGAATCTTTTCAGGGTAACACCCTCAAAGTTGGGAATGAAATAGATCGCTGCTCCCTGCAGACCTGTACGGGTGGTTCCGTCTTCATCCGTATGTGAGATGAAGAGAGAATAAACACTGATAAACACGATGATAATCAGAAGTGCAGGCATCAGAATGCGCGAGTATTTCTCAATACCTTTCTCCACTCCTCGATAGACAATATGGAAACAAAGAGCTGCGAACACCAGCATGAAGAGAACAGGCGCCCATTCTGAAGTGATGAACTGGGTAAAGAAGCCGTCCTTCACAGCTTCCTGTCCCTGGAACGTGACGTATGTGCAGAAGTATTTCAACACCCAACCGCCTATTACGCAGTAGTAGGGATAGATGATGCAAGGCACGATGAACGACAAGTGACCAATAAAGCCCCACTTCTTATTGAAAAACTTGTAAGCCGTAAGTGGTCCTTGCTGCGAACGTCGCCCTATGGCAATCTCCGTAATCAGCAAGGTGAAGCCAAACGTTAGTGCCAGCACTACATAAATCAAGAGGAACAATCCGCCCCCATCACGAGCTGCCAGATAGGGAAAACGCCAAATATTGCCTAATCCTACTGCGCTACCTGCTGCTGCAAGCACGAACCCTAATGAGGTGCTAAATGAATTACGATTGTCTGTCATCTTATTTCACAAAATACTTTTTACCGTTCCGAATCACAATACCCTTGCCATATTGCCCATTGACTACCTTGCGACCGTTAAGGTCGTAAACAACATGCTCTATTTCTAATGGAGCACACCCTATATTCTCAATACCGTCTGTGATACCGAAATATTGGTCCATCTCGTGGAAGCGTGCTTCATACCACTTCTCAACAAGGCTGATTTCCTTCGTAAGGTCTTCTACCAGCATAGGACCACTACTGGTAACACCAAACCTGTCAATCATTCGCTGCCAAGCTCCGCTCTTGATGAATAGGTCGCGATATTTCTCCAGTTTCTGATTCACGCTCTTTATCGAGAAGGCACCTTTTCGCCCTTCTATCCATCGTTGCTTCAAGATGGCTTGATAAGTAACATCATCATGTATGACAGAAATTGGATAGAATGCGTTTTTGGCAACCTCTATAATGTTCCATACAGTATAATTACCATTATAATTGTCTCCTCTGTAATTGCCTCCAAGGCTCGTGTCGAGATCCCAAGGAGTGACAACGATGCGTCTGCGATTGGCATCATCGGGGTCTTCTGCATTGATGTCCTTATTGATATTGCGTATGGAGAAATAGTGGTTCTTGTGTCCCATATTATCTTCGATTGACAAAGCTGTCACATGCAATTCGTAGTCAGCAAGATTTTCAAGGAAGAAATACTTCTTGACATATTCTCTTGTACTCCCTTTCAGGATAGCGTCTTGTAGGGGTTTCCACACTTCTGGGCTGGCGTAGTCCTCAGGGAAAGAAAGTTCCCATGCATTGTGCCATTCTACGACACAAGCAGTGTAGTCCTCGTTATAGGCAAACTCATTCTGATTTAAAATGCTCTGTGTACCACTCTTGTAGAGTACACCTCGCACCTGCATCGTTCCGTCGTCTAACTCCTTCACCTTCTTCAAGTCGAGCAGTTTGCGATTGATGCGGTCAGACAGGCAGTAGATGCCGTAGTACTTATCGTTGATATACACCTCCACGAATCGTCCCTCCGTTCCATTACGGCTGCCGAAGTTTGTCTCGTATGGCAGTTTTGAAAACTCGTTCCATATATCAAATGCCACTCTGTTGCGCATACATATACGGTCGATAGCCATCGCATCGAGAATCCAAGATGAACATGAGCGCATACCCAGCAGAGCACTGTCAGCTTCTTCTGCATAGTCGGCAGTGCGGAGCTTCATATTGAGCGAAGGTTTCATCAAATACTGCTGAGCGGTAGCACCACGAGTCTTGAACTTGGCTGGCAACTCTACCACCTTGCCCTCTTCATCAGTCAACTTCATGCTCCCATTGGCATAGGGCATATTCATAACAATCTCTGCATCGAAATGGATATCCAGCACAGGCATCTTCACTTCCTGTGCATACGCAGATATCGCAATCATTATCAACTGCAAACAACAAAGTCGTTTTATTCCTATCGTCTGATATGTGTTATGTCCAGCCATATTGGGTGCAAAGATACAAAAAAAACTTCAATCGCTATCATTTTCTAAGGAAAAACAGCAGGTAGCTCCTTGCTACCTGCCGTTCTTATATATAAATAAGGTGTTACGAATTACTTCTTATACACCACATTGAAATCTTCTGGATTCACACCAGTGTGAGTAGCTTCCACTGAGTATGCAGCAGGAGGAGTCACTGTGCAATCCCATGCGTTCTTGGCACCCTTGAACTCTTTGAACGTACCATCTGCGTTAGCCACCCAGTATCTGCTGTCAAGAGGAGTGTTGCTCTCTGTCTGGTTGATGATATGACCAGCAGCATCATAAATCACATCCATCAAGTAAGGCTTGCCATCCTTCATGTAAACATGGAGGTCGTTCTTCTGGTAGTCATACAGCATTGCAAATGCATTCACATAATATGCTGGATGCTCTGTTGATGTAAAGGTCACTGTTGACTGGTCGAGCATTGGCTTGAGGTTGTCTCGGTCAATCGGCGTCCTTACAATATGGTCATCTTCCTTTTGTGGAATTGCATCGTTGAAGTAGTTCCAAACCTCTACAGTAACACCATCTTGGTAAGTTTCCTGCAGATAGTCGAGCATTGCCTGGTTCACACCATTAGTCTTTACGCGAATACCGTTAGCTTCGTATGTTACTGTAACATTGAGAGGCTGTCCTGCTATCGTGTAAGTATATGTGTAACCATTTGTAATTGATGTCTGGCCAGGATTTGAGTACTGGTAGTTAGGATCTAACTGATGGCTCATTACGATAGCCATATCGTCAACATCGCAATAGTATTCCTGCTTTACAGGGATGAATACCTCAACATCAGTCAGTGCACGGATGTGGATTGACAGTTTTGTAGCGATATAGTCACCTTCTTCTTTCTCGTCATTTACTGAGAGGTTCACCTCTACTTCGTCAGTGATAACAGGTACTACAGGCTCAATTGGGTCGATAATTGGGTCGTCTGGCTCATCTGGGTCGTCTGGGTCGTCTGGCTCATCTGGCTCATCTGGAGTTGTGATTGGCGAACCATCAGCAGGGATAATCTTAATGACCCAGTCATTGAATACTTTGTCACCTTCCAAATACTCCTCAGAGTTCTTTGTCATTTGATAGTCATAGCAGAGATAAAGGTTCTTTTCACCATTGTAATCGATGACATAGAATCTGTAAGCATCGTGCTTCGTATTGTCAACATCGCCCCAGGAATCATGATAGGTTGGGTCCTCAATAGGAATGTTCACACAAAGTGCGCGTGGACCTCCAACAGCGTTATAATCGTTTCTGTGTTTTGAGAAACTCACAAAATCCATTTGGTTTCCACCAATAAGATTATAGGGAGCTCCATTGTGGTCCTTCAAGGTAGGGAAGTCTTCATATTTGTATTCGTAGTAGCTACTACCGACATTCTGAATGAAATAAGTCGTGAGGTCGCATTCTGTACCACCCTCGTCTGGGTGCTCAGCAAGATACTTCATCACGAAATTGTACTCATCCGTAGAAACGCTTTCATCACGATCAGTCTTAGCTGGTGCATTGTCTGCATATGGAGCATATTCTGCTGGCATGTGCTCTGGAGTAGTATTCTCCCAATCCTGTACCTTATAGTAATTACCATTCACCGTAACATCTGTGCCTGATTCACCTCTTGTCCCAAGAGTAGTTGCTAACACTTTTCCATTAGAGTAAATCACAAAGTCTGGATTTTGAGCAGGATTTAATGTGAAGCCATGCTGGCGAAAGAAATCTTCGATGGTGTCGTCGCTCTTACAAGCGAAGAACACATTTGCCATGAGTGTCGCCAACGCTAAACTCCACAAAACATAAATTTTCTTCATGTGTAAATCTTTTTTAATAATTTGATGATTTGATATTTGTTATTAAGTCTTTTTCATTTCATCCCCTATTTCAACAGCACTTTTTGTGGTAAATCTGCCACACATTCAGCATTCGGGGTGCAAAGGTAACACCTTATTTTAAGATGACCAAATACAACGATTGTTTTTTTACATTTTTTTCTAAAAATGACACAAATCACATCTCCAATTGTTCAATAGAAAACAATCGTTCCCCAAAAACGGTCTTTTTAACACGATTTAATACGATACCTGGCACTTGATGCCAAGTGCCTCCACTCGCCGTGCGATTGCATCGAGCTGCTCATGGGTAGCTTTCTGCAAATGGTGGGCAGGTGTCTCACGGTCGATGGTATAGACCATCACTTCCTCAGGCTGGATGGTAGTAAGCGCTTCGAGCCAAGGATTGATGTATTCATCCGCCACATTCGAGATGTCCTTCCCCTCAAATTCTCCGTTCAGGAACATCGTCTGCACGATGCAATGCCCATCAAATTCTGCCATTTTTGCAACCAGTTTTTCTACGTCGTAGCTACAGCTGACCGGACGGTCCAATCTGTGGATATATGCATTCGATACTGTATCAAGTTTCAATATATTATTATCGACTTTCTTCAATGCTTCGAACACAGGTTGACGCAGTATTTGGGTTGCGTTGCTCAGCACGCTTACTTTGGCTTTGGGGAAGTATTCGTTGCGCAAAGCAATCACATCGTCCACAATCTCAGGAAAGTGTGGATGCATCGTAGGCTCTCCATTACCTGCGAAGGTCAGCACATCGGGTTGTGGACCTTCCTGCTGCATCTTCTGCAGTTGCTGGCGCAGAGCATCGCTGACTTGCTGTCGGCTTGGCATACGGTCGTGAGCCACAAAGTCGTGGTTGAACCCACATTCGCAATAGATGCAGTCGAACGTGCAGCACTTCCCGTCGTGAGGCAGGAGATTGATGCCCAATGACACTCCCAGCCTACGGCTGTGGATGGGGCCAAAGATCGGAGAATCGTATAATACTGTCATCGCTTCATCGATTTGTCGTAATCGGGCGCCCAAAGAAACATGTTATGTAACTTTGTACCTGATTACGGGTGCCCAAGAAAACACGTTATGTAACTTTGCACCTGATTACGGGTGCCCAAGAAAACACGTTATGTAACTTTGCACCTGATTTCGGGTGCAAAGTTACTGCTTTTTTTTGTAACGCAACTCTTTTTGCCAAACTTTTTCGTCCCTATGATGTGAAATGTAGAATGTAAAATGCAAAAAGACTCGCTGACCGCTAAACGAGAACACCCCCTTTTTATTTTTTTGTCTTTTTTGTCCGCAGGTTTTTTTATTCATGAAATACCAAACACCGGTTTCTGTTAGTGACCCCATTTTTTCTTCAAAAAATTTGGATAATCAGAAAATATTTCGTAACTTTGCAACGAAAAACAATGCCCCCAATTACATCTTGAGCCTGCCGAAATGATACATCTTGAGCCTGCCGAGGGGACAATCATTACCATGAAGGCATTTCCAATCACACAAGTGGGAACGAAGTCTATGTCAACACTATGACAACGCTATACCAACTCTATGTTAACGCTATGTTACCGAAGGGGTACCGCAGGGTTAACGAGGGTCTAACGAGGGTCTAACGAGGGTCTAACACATACGTAATAATAATAACAAACCCTGCGGTAATGCTGCGGTAATGCTGCGGTAATGCTGCGCTAAGGTTTCGCTAAGATTTCGTTAAGGTTTCGTTAAGGTTTCGTTAAGGTTTCACTCTTCTCGCTCTAATCACTTTCATATCTGTTGGCATGAGGTAAGATTAAGGAACGCGTGCTCGCACGTGCAAAACAGAGCGATTACAGCCTAATTCTACTAAAAAGTGTGTTTTTGGGCCTCAAAAGTAAAAGTTTTGGTAAAAAAATTTGGTTGAATAAAATAAAATGCTTTTCTTTGCACGTTAAATGCTAGTTGGCAACCAACAAGAAAACAATGTGATAAATAAATTTTTTTGTATTAACTAATTAAAACCAAAACGTATGAACAAAAAATTACTTTTGTTATGCAGCACCTTACTACTTAGTGTAGCTGCATTCGCACAATGGGAAAAACCCGTGCCTACGTCTCGTGAGGAGTTGAAGGTGTCTGTCGTCAATGAAGACACGACGATCTTCTATCTCTACAACAAAGACATGGATGCCTACTTCGTAGATGGCAATTCGTGGGAAACTCAGGCAAGTATCGGTACGATCGGTATTCCTGTATGGTTCACCCAGAACGAGGACGGATCATATCTGTTCCATGACTGGTCACGCAGAGAGAACAAGTGGTTATTGCTGTTTATCGACAGCGAGTCTTCAATGTTCGTTGACCGCAATCAGCAGGCAAACTACTTCTGGGATATCGTTGACATGGGCGATAAGGTCTATCGTTTCCATGGCGCCGATGCAAACCCACAGTACAATTTCACAAGCTATCCGAATTGTTACATGGGTTATTACTTCTCTGATGCAAACGAGTCAACTGCTTTGAACGCACACTTGGATATGTCTGAGGTAGGGGATCTCGACGGTGAAGCCTACTATGTAGACTGGTGGCTGATTTCAGAGGCTGACTACAAAGCTATGGAGCCAAAGCTCCTTGCTTACGATGCAGCTAAGGCACTTGAGCCAGTCATTGAAGAAGGTGAAGACTTCATGGAAATCAATCTTGATGGTATCAAGGCTGTTTACAACAACACCAATTCTACAGCCGCAGAGCTTGACTCAGTACGTGCTGCCCTGACAGCAGCTATCGACTTTGTGCAGTATATCTGGGAAATTGAATCAGAGTGGCCAGAGGTTGACACACAGGCAGGCAAAGATTTGCTGAAATCAGGCAAATTCTCTGAGGCTGACGTGAAAGCAGCTCGTCAGAAAATCTTCAACGATGTACGTTCATACGAAGTTGCTATCATCCTTGCAGGTGCTTCTGAGGAAGAACCAGCTGATGCTACTGTATTGATGCAGAACTCAAACTTCGATCAGGGCAATATCAATGGTTGGACAATTACCCCAGGTATCGGTGACAACCTCAAGTACCAGTTAAATGACGGAACCTCCGACATCACATTACCAGATGGAACTGGAATCCGTGGTTACTACAATGCAGAAGCTGACTCATGGATCAGCGGATTTATCGAGGCTTGGCGTCCAGGCAATGCGCTTGGAAATGGTTCTATCAGCCAGGTAATTACGGGTCTGCCAGCAGGTAAGTACAGCTTCGAGTGTGATGCAATCGCCGTTCGTCAGGGTCAAGGTAAGCAGGAAAGCGTTGGTGTTTACCTCTTCGCCGAAGGTGGTGGTGTAAGCGCCAAGCAGTCAATCTCTACAGGCGATGGCCAGCCAGAGCACTTCGAGCTTCAATTCGTGAGCGGTGGTGGCGACATCACCCTCGGTCTGATGACTCAGAATGCTAATGCTAACTGGATGGCAGCCGACAACTTCGTGCTGTGGTTCTATGGCGAAATCGAAGACGACCCATATAAGGTAATCCTCGACGGTAAGATTGCTCAATATGAGCGTCAATATCCTGACATTGAGGACGTAGCAGCAAACCAGGCTATTAAGGACGACTATGCTGCTACATTGGAAGCAGCTAAGGAGTGCGAAGAGAACTTCACCGAAATGGATTCTCTGCTCGCAACAAAGGTTGACGCCCTTGCTAAGTCAGTAGCTGACTACAAGCGCTTAGAGTCTATGCTGGACGACCTGTTGGCTCGTGCTGAGGCATTCGAGGACAATAACGACTTCCCAAAACTGTTCGGAAAGCTTGCTGACTACCACATGAATTTGTTAGAATACTATGATGATCGTACTGCAGATGAAGCATTGATTGACTCTGTTCAAGCAACCATTAGTAAAATTATCGTTGACGAAATCACAGAAAACCTGAGACCAGGCGTTGAGCTGACTCCGCTGATCTTCAACCCAGCATTCGATACAAACTTCGACAGCTGGAGCACTACAGGCGCACGTCCTGCATTCGGTGGAAAGGGTGGTCAAGGTCCAAATGACCTCGGCGATGTAAAGACCATTACAGAAAGTGGTTGCGCAGAAGTATACCATGCAGCATTCGATATGTTCCAGATTGTACGCAACATGCCTAAGGGTTCATTCAAACTGACAGCTCAGGCATTTGAACGCTTCGATGGAGCCAACGATGGTGATGCTCGTCATCCTAATTTCGTTGACTATTGGGAGCAGAACCCCGTGAAGAGTAATGATCTCGGTCACAATGCTGTATTGTATGCAAACACTTATGAGAAGAAGTTGCCAAACATCTTGGCATACGCTACTCCAGAACCTCTCTACACACGTTATCAGTATGATGAAGAGGGCAACATTAAGATTAACGATGACGGCACAGAAGCTAAAGAATGGTATTCTGACTCCGACCAGTCAGCAGTAACAAATGGCGGCTTCGTTCCAAACTCAATGGATGGTGCTAACTTCCACTTTACTTCAAGTCCTGATGCTTACCTCGCAGAAGTAAACTTCAGTGTGAAGGAAGACGGCGACAGCATCCGCGTAGGTTTGAAGATTGCGACAAACCGCAGCTGGGTTATCTTCGATAACTTCCGTCTGTTCTACAACGGTAACGACGCATCTGCATACAAAGACGCTATCGATAAGCTGCTGGCTGAACTGAACGCAGTATTCACTGGCGACAACGTAGTGATGTATGGTAAGGATGCTGAGGCTAAGGTCAATGCAGCTAAGGAAGCGCTCAACGCAGCTGTAGCAAGCAACGACGGCGACGTATGTGCTGCTGCACTCGACCAGGGCTACGAGGCTCTCGAATATGCTAAGACATCAATCAATGACTACAATGCTTTGGACGAAGCATACTCTAATCTTGGTGCAAGCATCGAGGAATACAGCGAGACAGCTCCTGCTTCTATATTGGCGAAGGCTAACGAACTCTTCGACTCAATCGAAAAGGCTCTGAGTGCTCAAGACAAGACCAACGCAGAAGTTGAATACATGATCGACAGAGCTAAATATTATGCTGCAGCATTCTTGGTTCCTGACACTGAAGGTGCATCTGTTGACAACCCAATCGACCTCACAGAGATGATTGTGAACGCTGACTTCGAGACAGATGACAGCCACGTTTCAGAAGGATGGTCTGGTTCTGGCTTCGGCAGAGGCGGTCAAACAGCAAATGGTGCAGAGCGCTACCAGATGGGCTTCGATACTTATCAGGATATCGCAGGTCTGCCGGCAGGTTACTATGTAGCATACGTTCAGGCATTCTATCGTCATGGCAACTCAACTGATGACTACGCTAAGTTCACTGGCGAGCAGGAGAGCACTAAGGAAGCTTACTTCTATGTAACGACAAGCAATGGAACTGAAGAAATGCCAATCGCTTACACAAGTTCAGGTGCCGTTCCAAGTGGAACAGATTGGGTATCTGGTAATACTTCATCAGTAGGTAGCGGCTATGTAATACCTAACTCAATGCTTTCATTCGATGTGTGGAGCCAGCAGGAAGCAACAGAAGCAACTCCACTTGACAAGTACACGAAGAAGAGCGAGGATAGCGAATTCGGTGCTGCTTACTATAACCACCTCCTCCCATTCCAGTTGGGCGACGACGGTAAGGTCCGTATCGGTGTGAAGAAGGATGGAAACATTGGTTCTGACTGGTTCATCTGCGATAACTTCCGTCTCTACTACATCGGTACAGAAGGTCCAGACCCAGCTATCGACAGCGCAATCAAGGGTGTTGAAATCGACAACACTACAGCAGCTGCTAAGGGTATCTACAACCTCGCAGGTCAGAAGCTGGCTGCTCCAGTGAAGGGCTTCAACATCATCAATGGTCAGAAGTTCTTCGTGAAGTAACAGACCCACAGCCCCTCTCCTACTCCCCCGAGGGGGAGAGGATATGAGGAGAATAATGCAAAGGTGCTCGGACAATGGTCCGGGCACTTTGTTTTTTTGATAATAATACTTAATTTATAAGTTGTATATGAAATATATTTCGTAACTTTGCAGATGATAATAATTAATAAGGTGTAATGAATTCGGATTTTGACATACACGAAGAGCAATACGTAGCAGGCAACAAGGAGAAAGATTTCGAGAACGCACTGCGTCCGCTCCATTTCGAGGACTTCAGCGGTCAGACAAAGATTGTGGAGAACCTGAAAATCTTTGTCGAGGCAGCAAAGTATCGAGGAGAGCCGCTCGACCATACCCTGCTGCACGGCCCTCCTGGATTGGGTAAGACGACGCTGTCGCAAATCATTGCCAACGAGTTGGGGGTGGGATTCAAGATTACCTCCGGACCTGTGCTCGACAAGCCAGGCGACTTGGCTGGAATCCTTACCTCTTTGGAGGAAAACGATGTACTGTTTATTGATGAAATCCATCGTCTCAGCCCCATCGTGGAGGAATACCTCTATTCAGCAATGGAGGACTATCGTATCGACATCATGATTGACAAAGGTCCCTCTGCGCGTAGCATTCAGATTGACCTGAGTCCTTTCACGCTGGTAGGAGCTACGACTCGCAGCGGACTGCTCACAGCCCCTCTGCGTGCTCGCTTCGGTATCAACCTCCACTTGGAATACTATGATGCTGATGTGCTGGCAAAGATTATCATGCGCTCTGCCCGTCTGCTACAGATTCCTTGCAATGAGGAGTCGGCCTACGAGATAGCAAGCCGCAGTCGTGGTACGCCACGTATCGCTAATGCGCTGCTCCGCCGTGTGCGCGACTTTGCCCAGGTGAAGGGAAACGGCAGCATCGACACAGCGATTGCAAAAGTGGCGCTCGAGGCGCTCAATATCGACAAGTATGGTCTCGATGAAATCGACAATAAGATTCTCACAACCATCATCGACAAGTTCAAGGGTGGTCCAGTGGGTATCAATACAATCGCCACAGCGGTGGGCGAGGAAGCAGGTACGGTGGAAGAGGTTTACGAACCATTCCTCATCAAGGAAGGCTTCCTGAAGCGTACACCTCGAGGACGTGAAGTCACAGAACTGGCATACAAGCATCTGGGACGCAACATCTATGCATCGAATAACGGGGGCATGAACAACCTGTTTGACTGAGAATAGGGAGGTAATAGGAAGGTAATAGGGAGGTAATAGGGAGGTAATAAGGAGATGATAAGGAAAAAGAAAAGATAATGACACAAAGATTTGAAGACATCATAGCTTGGCAAAAGGCTCATGCTTTTGTTATAATGGTCTATAAAACGACACGTATGTTCCCTGAATATGAGAAGTTTGGGCTGAGTTCTCAGTTTCAAAGAGCAGCAGTGTCGATAGCTGCAAATATTGCAGAAGGTTATAAAAAGGTGAGCAAGGCTGATAAGCTACGTTTCTTGAATATTGCTCAAGGCAGTTTGGAAGAATGTAGATACTATTGCATACTGTCAAGAGATATTGGATATGTTGATATTGAAACTTTTGATTTCTTAAACAATGCCGTTTATCAAACCAGTTCTTTTTTGAATGGGTACATTAAAGGCATTGTTGATAGTAAGTAGGTAATATGGATATCCCCCAATTATCTTCCCATTATCTCCCTACTATCTACATATTATCTACATATTATCTCCTCAAAATAAAGTATTATGGCAAGTATAAAAGGATTAGTAAAGGACACAGCAGTGTATGGGATGAGCAGCATCATCGGCAGGTTTCTAAACTACCTGATGGTGCCCCTCTACACCTATACGCTGAAATCGTGTTCCGACTACGGTATTTATAACGACATCTATGCCCAGACAGCATTGTTGCTGGTCATCCTGACCTTCGGCATGGAGACCACCTTCTTCCGTTTTATGAATAAGGAAGAGGGCGACAAGATGCGCATTTACAGTACGGCGCTGATAATGGTAGGAGGCGTGTGTCTCACATTCGCTGTGCTGGTGCTTGCATTCATCAATCCAATCGCCACCCTGCTCGACTATCCCAACCACAAGTGGTATGTGGGTATGATGTTCCTTGTTGTAGCCCAAGATGCATTCCAGGCAATTCCCTTTGCATATCTGCGCTACAAGCATCGTCCCTATAAGTTTGCAGGACTGAAACTACTGTTCATTTTCCTCAGCATCGGACTGAACTTAGCAGCTTACTGGCTGATGCCTAAGATAGATCCTTCGTGGGAAATCCATATCGGCTATGCTTTCGCTATCAACCTTATCTGCACAACCATCATCTCACTATGTCTCATCAGCGAACTGGTGGGCTTCAAGTGGCGGTTCGATGGGCAGAAATGCAAGGAAATGCTGCGCTACTCATGGCCTTTGCTGGTACTGGGCATAGCAGGTATCCTGAACCAAGTGGCAGGACAGATGATGCTTCCTCGTATTCTCGACCCAGAAGAAGGACGCAGACAACTGGGTATCTATGGTGCCTGCATCAAGATTGCTATGATTATGGCACTCATCACCCAAGCGTTCCGCTTTGCATACGAACCAATCGTGTTTGGTTCCGCAAAAGACAAGAACAGCAAGGAACTGTATGCACAGGCGATGAAATTCTTCGTCATATTCACCCTGCTTGCCTTCCTCTGTGTAGTGGCTTACATGGATGTGCTCCAGTTTATTATCGACGATAAGTATCGCGAGGGCCTGGGCATTATTCCAATCGTGATGGCAGCAGAAATCATGATGGGCATCTACTTCAACCTGTCGTTCTGGTACAAGTTGATTGATAAGACCTTATGGGGAGCTGTGTTCTCGCTGACAGGCTGCGCCGTGCTGCTGTTGGTGAACTATTTCTTCATCCCTCAGTTTGGCTTTACAGCCTGTGCATGGGCTGGCTTTGCAGGGTATGGTGTAGCGATGCTGTTCTCCTATTTCGTAGGACAACAGAAGAATCGTATCGACTACGATCTGAAGAGCATCTTCGTCTATATCCTGATTACTGTGGTGCTCTTTGCAGCAATGCAGTATGTAGCCTCAGCCATCAGCTCCGACATCTTGAGGATGGTTATCAATACAGTATTGGTACTGCTGTTTGTAGCATATATCATATATCGTGACCTGCCTTTGAGTAAATTGAAAACGATTAAAATAAAAAGATAAAAAATGAAAAGAATTGCATTTATACTACTGTGCCTCGTGGCCTTGACGGTCAAGGCCGATGAGGGTATGTGGATGGTTGGAAACATGTCGGAGAAGACACAGAAAGTGTTGAAGGAGATGGGATTGGAACTTACACCCGAACAGATTTACAATCCCAATGGGCCGTCGCTCAACAATGCTATCGTGATGTTTGGCGGTTTCTGTTCAGGTGTGGTTGTCAGCAATGAAGGACTGGTATTCACCAATCACCATTGCGGCTTTGATGCCATTCAAGACCACTCAACCGTAAAGTACGACTACTTGAAAAACGGCTTCTTTGCCAAGCGTCTGAAGGACGAGTTACCCAATCCGGAGCTGTATGTAGCCTTCCACTTGAGCACAGTAGATGTGACAGACAAGTTGTTGGCTGGTGTGAAACCGGGAATGGATGAAATGGCAAAAGCGCTCTATATGGATAGCGTAGCTACTAGTTTGGAGGAAGCTGTGCTCGATACTGTGAATTGCATCTATGGCGAGATTACACCTTATTATAAAGGTAGTAAGTACTATCTGTCTGTCTATCAGCGCTTCGACGATGTGCGATTAGTATTTGCCCCACCCCAGAGTCTGGGTAAGTTTGGAGGCGATACCGACAACTGGATGTGGCCTCGTCAGACCTGCGACTTCAGTGTGTTCCGCATCTACGCCAACAAGAACAACAAACCAGCTGAATACAGCAAGGATAACGTGCCTTATCACCCTGTCAGCTATGCACATGTATCTACACAGGGCTATCAGCCTGGCTCGTTCTGTATGACTTTTGGCTATCCAGGCAGTACAGACCGCTACCTCAGCAGTTATGGTATTGAGAATACCATGCGCACCTCCAACGATTTGCGCTATCAGGTGCGTGGCGTGAAACTGGCTATCCTCGACGAGGCAATGAAACGCGATGATGCCATCCGTATCATGTACGCCTCAAAATATGCATCAAGTTCGAACTATTGGAAGTTCTCCCTTGGGCAGAACAAAGCCCTGAAGGACTTGAAAGTGATTGAGGAGAAGCAGGCACTGGAAAAGGAAATCAAAGAATGGGCTGCCAAGAACCACAAGACCCAATACGTTGGAATCCTCGACTCGCTGCAAGCGCTCTATAAGGCAAACTTCCCAGGCGACTATACTGTCACACTTCTTGAAGAGTCGTTCTATAGCGGAAGCGACATCATGCAGTTTGCGATGAAGAGCATGATTAGCTATATGCGTCCTGATGCAAAAGACGATGGATTCAAGGACGATGTAAAGAAGACTTATCGCGATATCAACATTGACTTGGACAAGAAAGTGTTTGCTGCGATGATAAAGAACTACAAGCAGCAAGCACTCAGCAAAGACTATCTGCCTGATTTCTATGAGGAGATAGACGAGAAGTTTGGAGGTGACATCGATGCCTATACCAATCACCTCTATGCCACATCTGTGCTGACTGATCTTGAAAAGGTGAACAAACTGGAGTCGAGCGAAGAACTGCACCAAGACCCCATCTATTATATGGCAGTCAGTGTTCTGACGAAGTTGTATCAGTCTTACAAGGCGAGTGGAATCACAGAGTTTGAACGCCTGCTGGGAGATGCCCTGCGCGAGATGAATCGTGAGAAGGAATACTACCCTGATGCCAACTTCACGATGCGTATGAGTTTTGGAATCGTGGAAGGCTATTCTCCTTCTTCCGACCTGAACTATGTGCACTACACCCTGCCCCAGTCATTGATTGACAAGTACGAAAAGAACCCAGACAACTACGATTACCAGCTTATCCCTTCGGTGTATAAATGGCTGAAGAAAGGCAAGTTTGGCAAGCGATATATCGACAAGTCATTGGGACAGATGCCACTTTGCTTCCTCACCAATAATGATATCACAGGCGGAAATAGCGGAAGCGGTATGTTCGACGGGAAAGGACGCTTAATAGGTCTGGCATTCGATGGTAACTGGGAAGCAATGAGTAGCGACTTGAAGTTCGATACGAACTTACAGCGTTGTATCGGTGTGGATATCCGCTATGTGCTCTCTGTCATCGATACATATAGCAAAGGGAAGCGGCTAATTAATGAGTTGACGTTGGAGGATTGACCAATCATTATTGAAAGTGGAGAAGAAGGAAAACCAGCAACGTCGCATCATGCCGATCTTGTTTCCTGTTATCCTGGTGATAGCAGGAATCTTGTATTACGTGTTCAATCCCTCAACTGAGAACTGGTTTTTCAAGTGTCCCTTTCATCTATTCACAGGCCTACAATGTCCTGGCTGCGGTCTTCAACGAGCTTTGCATTGTCTGCTTCATGGCGATGTGATGGGAGCCTTGTCCTTCAATGCCTATATCATTGTCATCCTGCCAGTACTATTGATGATGGTTTTAGGCGAATGGTACAACTACCACCACTGGTTCGACTGGGCGAGTCGCTTGCTAAACAATCGTACAGCAATGATTATCATCATTGTGCTAACATTTGTATGGTGGGTTGTAAGAAATATCGTAGGTATCTAAAAATGAAGAAGGCTGCAAACGCAGCCTTTCTTCGTTTTTTGGATTAGTAAGTCATCTTTGGCTCAAGTTCCTTAGCTTGGTCAATCATCTTCTGCACTTCGCTCACTGCAGGAACACGTCCACAGATGTGGAACTGAGTGTTGATTTCTTCAAGCTTTGGTTGCAGATTCTCTGCTACACGATGACGGAATTCCTTTACGGTATCCACGCCTGCCTTCTCAAGTAATTCTGCAAACTGAGGACCTACGCCATTGATGCGGAAGAGGTCTGCGTGGTTTGTCCAGCGAAGAATCAATTTCTCGCTGATTCCTGTTGCGTCTGCCAATTCCTTACGGCCCTTTGGTGCTGCACACTTCTCGAGCAATTCACTTACTTTATTAATACCTGCTGCAATCAGCTTCTCAGCGTAAACATCACCTACGCCTTCGATGTCGATAATCTTGTAATCCATAATCGTTTGGTTTTGATTGTTAATAAAAAATGATTGTTAAAAAAACTCATTATTGGTCCCTCTCTTAACTCCCCATAGGAAGAGTCGCCTCCTTAGGAGGGATTAGGGGTTACTTTTACTTTTTATTTTTTCTTTGATTATTTCGTATTGTTTCACCGTCCACCTTTTCAGGTTGTTGCCAAATCGCACAACCTGCTCTTTCTCTGGCAATTGTTCCTGAATGATTCTGCCCCACTTCACCAGTAATTCCTGCGCCTGATGCATCTTTGCCTTCAAAGCGTCCGTGTTGATGCTGATGATGGAAGGAGACTCCCCTTTCTGCTCTCTTACATAAGGAGAAGATTGAGTCTTAGGTTGAGAAGTCTTGGGCATATCTGCATAGAAATCCTCTATCTCTTTCGACACACGGAACTCAGGTATCTTAGGAGCAACAGGTTCGGGAGTTGGTTCTGGTTTTTGAGGCTCTGCAGGCACTTCAAAGATGGTAGGTTCCTGAACTGCTCTTTGTTCCGGAACAACTGGCACTTCTGGAACAGCTTGAACCTCTTTCTGCTCTTCCCCCTCATTCTTCCCCTCCATAAAGGGAGGGGTGCCCTTTTGGGCGTGGTGGGTCTTTTTTTCAAACTTCTTGAGTGCCTCAGCTACTACATGGGTGCAGTTTTCAAGATTGTAGGTGCGCTCAGCCAATTCACGGGCTTTGTGACCCATCTTCTCAGCTTCCTCTGGATTGTTGACAAGGAATCGGATGGCTTTCTCCCATGCTACAGAGTCATAATAAGGCACTGTGATGCCCACACCTTCGGCTTCGATGTCGAATGGATACGTCTCATTGCGGGTGGAGATGACAGGGAGTCCAAAAGCAAGGGCCTCCACAAGGGTGGTCAGACCCACGGTATAGTTTGTTTCCTGACAGCAAATCACGACAAACTGTGCAGTCCAAACCTTTTGTGCCAGTTCGTTAGGGATAAAGCCCTTGATGAAGTTGATATGCACATTAGCAGAAGGACGCAAGTCATTCAGAATCTCCACATAGTTATCGCCACAGGCATTATAGGCAATGTAGATATTTAGTTCCTGACCTGTAGCACTAAAGGCACGAATCAGGGTTGGCATATCGCGTTTCTCTTTACCTGTCGATACGAATCCTACATGCTCCTCCACTGGATATTCCTTCATCAGACGGTCATAGCTGACCAAGTCTGCACCCCAAGGACATACCTGCATACGGTCTGGGTTGGCTTTTGGACTCTTTAGCGACTCTTGGATGAGGCGTTCGCTAAAGAAGAACATGTGGTCTATTCCTTTATAGAACAAACGAGCCATCATTTCACGCATCTTGCTATCCGCCTCCATGATTGGCTGATGATGCCAGATGATGATGGGACGGCGATAGAGGTGTAAAGCCCTTAGGAAAATAATCAGTTCCAGACCATCCCAATGGGTTGCGTAAATGGCATCGAAGTGCTCTCGGCAAGTCAGCACGCTCCAAGCCACGTAACACATCAGGCGGAAACGGCTTGAGATTGACTTGTACTTATGCAGTACCACTTCGACACCCTCTTCCGGCAGATGAGTGGCACCATAGAGGAAGTGGCCAGGGAAACGTCCCTCTTTCCACTTCTTATGAATCATATTCAGATCCTGTGTATGATAAAAATATACTTTCATATCTTTTTTTTATTTTCTTCCAAACAGGTATTTTTTGAACAGCGGACTGATACGCAGTACACTGGAAACCAACAGACAGAAGCCAATGACCAGAATGGCTACAGCCACTGATTCGCTGATGTCGATAACGAAATTCTTTTTATTCACATTGATGAAATCGCCCACCATCTTCAGATTCGGCAAGAACAGGAAGTGAAGCAGGTAGATGTCAAGTGTACGAACACCTATGAACTGCAAGCACCGACCTACGACATGCTTCTTTGTGAACTGCTCTTGGTAGTACCTGAATGCGATGAATACAATCAGCATCAAGCCATACATCGCTGTGGTTCGAGGCAGGTTCGTCCACTGAAACTTTAGCATGTGCCACTTAAAGATATCAGAGCAGCAAATCACGACGATAAAGATCAGCACAGGGAAGAACCACTTCGAATCGAACAGCCGCTGCCATTCGCGCCAATAACGATGGACGATGTTTCCAAATACAAAGAAATGGAAATAGCGCATCGTCTGAATGAAACTCGTATAGTTCAGCCACGACTCATCTGCAGGCTTTAGGAACTTAAACCACGAAGGCATATATAGCACCGCATAAGCCACCAATGCCACCGCCCACAATACTGTGATAGGAATCCAGGAACGCTGCTTCATCTTGCTTTCAAAGAAGGCAAACACATAGTAGATGATAAACATCTGCAACAGCACCAGCGTAAACCAATAGCCCAACTTGTAAGGCGTAGCCAGATACTGGTCGAAATGATTCCAGAACTTCGGATGATACATAATCAGTGAAATGAGCATGAACACCAGTGTAGGAATCACTTGAATTCTGAACTTCTTCCACACCATCATTCCCAGACGGCCCCCCGTCCAGTTGAAGTCTGGCTTATAAGCCAAGAATCCACTGATGAAGAAGAACAGCGGCATGCGAAACAAAACCAGAAACGGCAAGGCCATCGAACTTTTTTCCACCTCGCCAAAACCGTTTGTGCTGACGTGATAGGCAACAACGAGAATCATCGTGAACCCTCGCAGCGCATCAAGCCACTCCAATCGACCCTTGGGAGCTTCAAGCGGGGCATAAATCGCAGGTTGCCTCTCGTCCATATTGTTTCATTCAATGCTATTGTTTTGCAAAAATACGAATTTATTATGAATTATGTATTAAGCAGGATGAATTATTTTTGTTTTTTCGATAAAATTAGGCAGATAACCAAGAAATGCCACCCGTTTTTGAAGGTTATTAGTTATTGAGGTTAATAGCTTAATAGGTTAATAGGTTAATAGCTTAGTAGGGGGTAATGGTTATTGGTTATAGGTTATTGGTTATTGAGATTAATAGGTTAGCGTCTAAGGTCTTTATAGCACTGGGACGGTCAGCTAACTCAAAAGGGAAAAGCAGCCGACTCAATCGGGAAGATGAGTCAACTGAAAAGGGAAAATGCCTAAAGGCGGACGACCGTTTGCCTAAAGGCATTTTATCATTTGCCTAAAGGCGAATGATCGTTTGCCTTTAGCCGATTACCCTCGCATGTTTCTTTGGGGATTGTTATTAGTAAGCGTTAACCAAGTGCAAAGATACGAAATATTTCCCTGTTTTCCAAACTATTTGCAGGAAAAACGTAAAATCGGGGAAAAGTCGTGTATTTCTCTGTCACTGATAAAGGAGGCAATCGATGTAATGACTATACGTGCTAAGAGAGGTACATGGAAAACGATAACCCTTGAGGATGGAGGCTCTGTAAAAATAGTTTTTTGGGAAATAATTTGGTAGATTGCGAAAAAACTTGTATCTTTGCCCATTCTTTGTGCGCATCCTTGTGCATACATGTGTTATGAATATGGATAAAGTTACGATAAAGCAAGTAGAAACTCGTAAGGAACTGAAGCAGTTTGTGAGGTTCAATTATGAGTTGTACAAAGACAACCCCTATTCTGTACCCGACATCTACGAGGACATGATGGACACGTTCTCGGACAAGAATCCTGCGATGGAGTTTTGTGATGCCGTTTACTTCTTAGCCTACAAGAACGGAAAGATTGTAGGGCGTGTGGCTGGTATCATCAACCGTCGTGCCAATGAGCGTTGGGGGCAGCGTATGGTTCGTTTCGGATACATCGATTTTTTCGATGACAAAGCAGTGAGCAAAGCACTGATTGATGCTGTTGCCGAATGGGGCAAATCGAAGGGTATGACCACCATTCAAGGGCCTTTGGGATTTACTGATATGGATGCTGAAGGTATGCTGATTGAAGGGTTCAACGAACTGAGTACAAATGCCACGATATACAACTATGCTTATTATCCTAAGCACATTGAGGCTTTGGGATTTGAGAAAGATGCCGACTGGATTGAGATGCTGATGACGGTGCCCCGTGAGACAGGCGTGCCGGAGCGACTGACACGTATTGCGAAGATTGTGATGGAGAAATACGGATTGCAAATCAAGAAATACACATCACGTTCGAAACTGAAAAAGGAATACGGACATGAAATCTTCCGTGTCATCAACGAGGCATTCAAACCGTTGTTTGGTTATTCAGAAATGACCGAACGGCAGATTGACCAATACATCAAGCAATACATTCCGTTTATCGACCTCAAATTAGTGTCGCTCATCACGGATGCTAATGGCAAACTGATTTGTGTCGGTATATCGATGCCTTCTCTCTCCAAAGCCCTGCAGAAAGCCCATGGGCGATTATTCCCATTCGGATGGTATCATTTGCTGAAGGCATTAAAATGGAAGAAACCCGATACACTGGACTTGATGTTGGTAGGTCTGTTACCTGAATACCAAGGGAAAGGCATCAACGCAGTATTGTTCTACGACTTGCTACCGCTCTTTATCTCTGAAGGCTATAAGTACGTAGAGACCAACCCTGAGCTGGAAGTAAACTCAAAGGTGCAATCACAGTGGATTTACTTCGAGCGCCGTCAGCACAAGCGCAGAAGGTGCTACAAAAAGTCTTTAGAGTGATGCATGAAGCGTTAAGAGCAAAGAGAGAAAATGGAAGATAATAAAGATAAGACGTTGACAACGGTTGAATATACCGACGATAATATCCGCCATTTGAGCGACATGGACCATGTACGTACCCGTCCAGGTATGTACATCGGCCGATTGGGCGACGGTTCACATGCAGAAGACGGTATCTATGTGCTGCTGAAGGAAATCATCGACAACTCTATCGACGAGTTCAAGATGAATGCCGGTAAACGCATTGAGATAGATATCATCGATGGATTGGCTGTGAGCGTACGCGATTTTGGTCGTGGCATTCCGCAAGGCAAGATGATTGAAGCTGTCAGCATGTTGAATACTGGAGGTAAGTACGACTCAAAGGCATTTAAGAAGAGTGTAGGTCTGAACGGCGTGGGAACAAAGGCAGTGAATGCGTTGAGTGCCAACTTTGAAGTAAGAAGTTATCGCGAGGGAAAAGTACGTATCGCCAAGTTCCAACGTGGTGTACTACAGAGCGACACAACTGAGGATTCAAATGAAGAGACAGGTACCTATATCTATTTCGAACCCGATGCAACCCTCTTCCTGAACTATAAGTTCCAGACGGAATTTGTAGAAACGATGCTCCGTAACTACACCTATCTGAACACTGGCCTGGAAATCTACTATAACAACCGCCGTATCGTTAGCCGCAACGGATTGAAAGACCTGTTGGAAGACACGATGGACACCAAGCCGCTTTATGACATTATCCATCTCAAAGGCGAAGACATCGAGATCGCCTTCACGCATACCAATCAGCAATACGGCGAGGAGTATCATTCGTTCGTGAACGGTCAGCATACCATTCAAGGTGGAACCCATCAGAGTGCGTTCAAAGAGCATATCGCCCGTACTATCAAGGAGTTTTTCAACAAGAACTACGAATATGTGGACATCCGCAATGGTATCGTAGCTGCTATCGCTATCAACATTCAGGAACCTCAGTTTGAGAGTCAGACAAAAATCAAACTCGGCTCACTGACAATGGAACCTAATGGAGGTATCAGTGTCAATAAGTTTATCGGTGATTTCATCAAGACTGAGGTCGATAACTACCTGCACAAAAACCTGGATGTAGCAGAGGTGATTCAGCAGAAGGTGTTGGAAAACGAGCGTGACCGCAAAGCTATCGCAGGTGTAACTAAATTAGCAAGAGAACGTGCTAAGAAAGCCAACCTGCATAACCGAAAGCTTCGCGACTGCCGCATCCACCTCAACGACACAAAGGGTGAGAAGAAGGAAGATAGTTGTATCTTCATCACCGAGGGAGACTCAGCAAGCGGTAGTATCACCAAAAGCCGCGATGTGGAGACACAGGCAGTGTTCTCATTGCGTGGTAAGCCACTCAACACCTATGGGCTAACCAAGAAAGTGGTGTACGAAAACGAGGAGTTTAATCTGCTGCAAGCAGCACTCAACATAGAAGACGGTATCGACGGACTGCGCTACAACAAAGTGATTGTGGCCACCGATGCTGATGTTGACGGAATGCATATCCGACTGTTGATGATTACATTCTTCCTGCAATTCTTCCCCGAATTGGTAAAGAAAGGACACGTACACATCTTGCAAACCCCATTGTTCAGAGTGCGCAACCGTAAAAAAAGGTTGAAGAAAGCAGTACTGGAGGAATATCAGAAAGAGAAACCGACTGACCGAGGTGATTTCGTCACCGTCTATTGCTATTCAGAAGAAGAACGTATCAATGCCATCGAGAAGTTAAGTCCAGAGCCAGAGATCACACGATTCAAAGGTTTGGGAGAGATTTCACCCGATGAATTCAAGAATTTTATCGGCCCTGATATGCGTCTGGAGCAAGTCACTTTGAAGAAAACCGACAAAGTACAAGAGCTGTTGGAGTATTATATGGGCAAGAATACTATGGAACGTCAGAGCTTTATCATCAACAACCTCGTGTTTGAAGAAGACAAACCCGAAGCCGACGTAGAACTGTCAGAGGAGGAATAGCCTATGAGTAAAGCACTTTTCGCAGGAACATTCGACCCCTTTACCTTGGGGCATCAGTCCATCGTCGAACGTACACTTTCTGTCGCCGATGAAATTGTGATAGCCATTGGTGTAAACCCCGACAAGCAAACCATGTTCACTTTGGAACAGCGACTGCAATACATCAATCAGGTGTTTGCCGATAATCCAAGAATCAGTGTGACCTATTACGAAGGACTGACAACCGACTTTGCCAAAACCATCGGAGCTGACTTCCTGGTAAGGGGTGTACGATACGTAAAAGACTTTGAATACGAACGTCAGATAGCCGATGTCAATCGCCAGCTGTCAGGCATCGAAACCATTTTGCTGTTTACCGAAGAGCAGTATGCCAACATCAGTTCGAGCATCATACGTGAACTGATGAGCTACGGAAAAGATGTCAGTCAGTTTGTTCCAATCCCTATAACCCATCAATAAGCTACTACAATGAAACAATTTCTCATATTAGCCGCATGGCTGATAGCCGTTACTACTAACGCACAGAACCGTAATGAAAACCCGTTAGCTACAACTGCACTTCAAAAGCTGATTGTAGCCGAAGCAAATATCAAACAACTGTATGTTGAAGAGGTCGATGAAGAAAAGATGGTAGAAGAAGCCATCAAGAATATGCTGAGCCAACTCGATCCCCATTCATCATACACACCAGCAAAAGACGTAAAAGCTCTGACAGAGCCACTCGAAGGAAACTTCGAAGGTATTGGTGTACAATACAATATGGTAGATGACACCTTGGTGATCGTTCAACCTGTCAGCGATGGTCCTTCCGAAAAAGTGGGAATCATGGCAGGCGACCGTATCATCACTGTGAACGACACCTCAATTGCTGGAAAGAAAATGACAACGGAAGATATCAAGCGGGTACTGCGAGGTCCCAAGGGCTCGAAAGTCCGTCTGGGCATCATGCGCCAAGGAGTCAAGGGCCTCAGTTATTTCACAGTCACACGCGACAAGATTCCAGTATTCTCCATCGATGCGAAATACATGGTTGACGCCACAACAGGCTATATCCGCATCAACAACTTCGGAGCGACAACCTACGAAGAATTCAAGAGTGCCGTTCGTATGTTACAAGACCAAGGAATGCAAGACCTTATTCTCGACCTGCAAGGCAATGGTGGCGGTTATCTGGAAGCAGCCGTGAAAATCAGCAACGAATTCCTCGAAAAGAACGATTTAATCGTGTTTACTGAAGGAAGAGTTATGCCACGTCAAAACTACTTGTCAGATGGAAACGGCTCATTCACCAAAGGAAAAGTCGTCGTGCTGATTGACAGCTACACCGCCTCAGCCTCTGAGATTGTGTCGGGTGCCATTCAGGATCACGACCGTGGACTGATTATAGGTCGCCGCTCATTTGGAAAGGGATTGGTACAGCGTGCCATCAACATGCCCGACGGCTCTATGATACGACTGACTACAGCACATTATTACAGCCCATCAGGACGTTGCATCCAGAAACCCTATGAGAAAGGCAAGGGTGATGAATACAACCGAGATATGCTGACCCGTCTGAACAGCGGTGAGTTAACAAATCCCGACAGCATCCATTTCGCTGATTCCTTGAAGTTCACAACACTGAAAAACCATCGTACGGTATATGGCGGCGGAGGCATCATGCCCGATGTGTATGTAGCCCTCGATACCATGCAATATACACGATTCCACCGTGAATTGATGGCAAAGAGCAGCATCGCACAATCCTGCTTGAAATTTGTGGACCAAAACAGGAAAAAGCTCCAGAAAAAATACAAGACCTTCGATAGTTTCAAGAGTTCGTATGATGTACCACAAGAATTGATTGACATGGTGCTCGAAAGCGCAAAGAAAGAAAAAATCGAGTACAACGACTCCATTCTGGAGAAGACACTCCCCATGCTGAAACTACAGTTGAAAGCATTAATTGCACGCGACCTTTGGGAAATGAACGAGTACTATCAGATAATGAATGAAATTAACAATATTTACGTACGTGGACTTGCAGCCCTAAAAGACGAGCACTATGACGATCGGCTTTCAAAGTGACAATATCAGTATGCCCTTCATCGATAGCGCCAAGCTCCAGCAATGGATTGCAGCTGTGGCGAAATCATACGGGTATCGTGTGGGTGCCATCACGTACATCTTCTGCAATGACGAAAAGATTCTACAAGTAAACCGTCAGTTTCTGCAGCACGACTACTACACCGATATCATTACCTTCGATGATACCATTGGGCATACCATTCAAGGTGACATCTATATTAGTCTGGACACTGTGGCATCGAATGCAGAACTACAACAAACCGACTACCAAGACGAGCTGAACCGCGTCATTATTCACGGCGTGCTGCACCTTTGCGGTATCAATGACAAAGGACCAGGCGAACGCGCTATCATGGAAGAAGCGGAAAACAAAGCCTTGACACTACTATCCCAACTATAAGCTAACAACTAAAGCAAAAGACCGGCTCAACGAGTCGGTCTTTCTATCGGATTCATCATAGTTCAGTAGTGTAATAGATAGTAAGAGAGTTACATGTATATGGTAGTTATTCTTTTGTTATCATTCTTTAGAGGGCTTTTGGATTTTTGCCTGCCGGTATCCTCACGGACACCGGCTAAGCGTCATAATTATCCATACTTAACTATTAACCAGTCTAACTTAATTATTATGAAAACTTTTTACTTAATGTCTTACAAACAATGTCTATTTTACTTTTGACGCTGCAAAGTTACGAATTCTACAAAAAAAGTATCATCGGTAAACTCGTCATTGTATGTGGGTATTTTGGTCTTTTAACGAAAAGGTTCAAAAATCGCCCATTTCATCGACATTTAGTCTTCAGACAATCCTGTGATTTTTCCTTCATTTGTGAGCCTCAAACCATCATTTTCTATTGAAATGATATGTTTTTTGTATAAATCGCCCACTGCTTTCTTAAAAGTTTTCTTGCTTACTTTGAACGTTGCATAGATGTCTTCCGCAGGACTCTTGTCGTGGAACGGGCAGAATCCGTCTTCGCTATTCAGAAGATATTGGTAGAGTTGTTCGGAAAAAACAGCGACATGTTGCATACCGTTGTTTTGAAGAGCTATGTCTAACTTTCCGTCCGGACGGATTGTTTTAACGTATGCTGATAATCGTTCACCAGTATGTATGTCACAAAACAGTTCATTCTCATACAGCAATCCACTATAGCGACCATCTACTATTGCCTTGAAGCCTAAATCTGTCTTCTGTTGAATCATCACATTCACCATATCACCGATTTGGTATGGAGGCATATCCTTCGACAGGAACTTTTCAATTTTGGCAGAAGCAACGATGCGCGAAGTCAAGGTATCGATATAACAGTAAACAACATAACGCTTACCTTGTTGCATTCTCATCTTTTGTTCTTTAAACGGGCAGAACAAGTCCTTCATCAGTCCCCAATCCAAAAAAGCACCAAACTGGTTTGTCCATTTCACCTCAAGAAAAGCAAATTGCCCTACTTCCACCAGCGGATGCTGTGTCGTCGCTATAAGGCGCTCCTCGCTATCGAGATAGAGAAACACATCAACGATATCACCTACTTTACAATTAGCAGGTACATAGCGCTTTGGTAGCAATATATCACCTATATCTCCACCATCAAGATAGACTCCGAAATCAACTTCACGCAATACTGTCAGTTGGTTCCTCTTGCCCAATCGTATGGTCTGTTCTGGAATTTTCATTGTTATCTGTTGTTTCGTTAATAACTTCTCCGTCTTTCAGATGAATCGTTCTATCAGTCAGCAGCGCCAGTTCTTCGTCATGCGTTACGATGACGAAGGTCTGTCCGAACTTGTCACGAAGGTCAAAGAACAACTGATGCAGCTCTGCTTTATTCTTACTATCCAAGCTACCTGATGGCTCATCCGCCAATATAACAGCGGGGTTATTGATTAACGCACGTGCAACAGCAACCCTTTGCTTTTCTCCACCCGACAGTTCATTGGGCTTGTGGTTGGCACGCTCTTTCAAACCGAGATAATCCAACAGCTCCAATGCGCGTTGCTGGGCTTCTTTCTTCGACTTCTTAGCAATCAAGGCAGGTATCATCACATTCTCCAAAGCGGTGAATTCAGGCAATAATTGATGGAATTGGAATACAAATCCTATCTGTTGGTTCCTGAATCTGGCTTGCTCCACACTCCCCATCTTATCGATGCGTTTGCCATTGATAATGATTTCACCACCATCGGCTCCTTCCAAAGTGCCGATGATTTGCAGCAGCGTGGTCTTACCCGCACCACTGGGACCTACAATACTCACCACCTCACCTTGATTGATATGAAGGCTGATACCCTTCAGTACTTGTAGCGAGCCAAAACTCTTTGTGATGTTCTTAATATCTATCATATTATCCTACTTTACTAATCCATTTTGACATCCATGCAGAGACACGTGTCATTTCATATCGTTTATTCAAAGGAGCAGAAAATGAATACACTTCGTTATTTTCGCCGAATTGATCGGGGAAAATCATCATCACACTACAATGGCTGAAATTCGCCTGCAGCAATTCCGGAATCTTATTGAATGACTTCTGGTAACTGATTCCTCCTTGACGCGCTGTCACGATGACAAACAGATGATCAGGATTCAATTCGTCCTTCAACGCCAGCAGCTCCCTCAATGAATCCAGCATCTTATATTCAGCCCTCACATTCTTGAAATACTGCTGCATATAATGATGTATCTGGCCTCCTGTTGCTTCAGTCGTACGGAATTCAATGCGACAGCCTATTTCGCCCGCCAGGCGTGCCAATCGACATACCCACCGGTAGAACCCCACTTCGTATTCAGCCCGCTCAGGTACCGCCACAACGATTTTACGGATGGTATTGACTGGTGTATTGTAATCTACAATGATCAGCTGACGGTCCATGCTCTGAATCAGCGTGTTAGCAAACTGACCATAGTACGACTTGTCGCCGTTTTGCTGATCATGAATACCAATAAGAATCTCCGACGCATCGTTTTCACGCATGCTATGCACCACTCCGTTCACAATGTTGACAGCCAATCGACTTTGCGTCTGCACTCTGACATCAGCTGCCGCACAAATGCTCTCCGCCATACTGAGTGTCTCACGACTTTTTGCCTGAGACTGTTCGGTAAAATCAGCATCGTTTACCACATTCAGGCATATCAACCCACGGTTCAAGGCTGTGTTTCGCATCATAATAGCAGTCTGCAACATCGGTTGCAACTTCGTCTTGTCTTTTACCAGCACCATCATCTTCTCATCGTCATTCGGACGGTTTTCGGTTGTTTCCTCATTACTCTCGATCCGCAACCTCAGCTTACGTGCTCCTTGATCGGTTGCCATCGAACTGATAATACACGATATCAGAATCATCATCACGACACCATCCAGCACAGCGTTGCTCATCAGCGGCACACCTGGACTTACCTCCAGCGACGTACCCACCATCACCATCGCAATGGCACCTGCAGCATGAGCCTCTGAAAGACCAAACATCACCAATCCCTGTGCATGGTTGAATCGGAACATCTTACGCGATATCGTCGAGGCAAGCAGTTTTGACAGCGTACTGGTCACCACAATAATCAGCACAACACCAATAGCACTCGCATCGTTGAACATCGGCTTAAGGTTGACCATCATACCCACTCCCACCAGGAAATAAGGAATAAAGAGGGCGTTTCCCACAAACTCGATGCGATTCATCAGCGATGAGCTATGAGGAATGAAACGATTGAATATCAAACCAGAGATAAACGCTCCCAACAGCCCCTCAATACCACACACATCAGCCAGCGCAGCTGCCAGGAATACCATCATCATCACAAAGATGTATTGCACCACACGCTCCGTATATCGCTTGAAAAACCAACGGATGATAATCGGGAAGAAGAAAATCACCGCTGCGAAATAACCGATACACTTCACTGCAAAGAGAATCCAGAACCAGGCATTCGCCTCACCTCTATACTGACCAGCTATCACAGCCAGCACCAACAAGGCGAAAAGGAGTGCAATCATCGTCGCAGAGATGGCAATCGTCACAGCAGGATGTTTCGTCAGACCATAACGTGCCACAATAGGGTACGACACAATCGTATGCGAAGCAAAGATACATGCCAGCAGCAAAGAAGCCGAAATCGAATAATGCAAGATATAATACCCCGTTACATAACCTACTATAAACGGAATGACAGACGTCAGGATGCCAAACTGAATGCCTTTCGACAGATTTCGCCTGAAACCCATCAAGTCCATCTCCAATCCTGCCAGAAACATGATGTAGTAGATACCCACCTGTCCGAACAACTTGAAACTCGTATCCCGTTCCAGAATATTGAACCCATGTTCACCAATCAGCACACCAGCCAGTATCAGGCCGATGATATGCGGAATCCTCAATCTGGCAAACAACAGAGGAGCAAACAAGATAATGAGGAGCACCAGAAAAAACACCCAAGTAGGGTCTTGGATTGGTAGGTGCAAATATGAGGTCACTGAGTCCATGTTGAGTTCATTTTTACCTTAAAATGGTTTCGCACTGCAAAAGTACAAAAAAATGAACACTTAACATTTAACATTGGACTTTTTCTGCTATTTTCCACTATTCTATACCCTTTTTTCACCCTTTTTCCCATTTTTTCGTAACTCTTAATTCGTAACTCTTAATTTCTTCGTACCTTTGCACGCACAAATTAAAACAGATCACATGAAAGTAGCAATTGTAGGCGCAAGTGGCGCAGTAGGACAAGAGTTTCTAAAGGTCCTCGATGAGAGAAATTTCCCAATCGATGAATTGGTATTGTTTGGTTCAACTCGCAGTGCTGGCAGAAAGTACACATTCCGTGGTAAGGAATACGAAGTTCAACTGCTGAAACACGGTGATGACTTTAAGGGAGTGGACATTGCATTCACATCAGCTGGTGCAGGCACTTCGAAGGAATTTGCCGACGACATCACCAAGTTTGGCACAGTGATGATCGACAACTCAAGTGCATTCCGTATGTGCGATGATGTACCTCTCGTTGTTCCAGAGTGCAATGCAGAAGATGCACTGAACCGCCCGCGCGGTATCATTGCCAACCCCAATTGTACCACCATTATGATGGTCGTTGTACTGAAACCCATCGAAACCCTCTCACACATCAAGCGAATCCACGTAGCATCATACCAGAGTGCATCAGGTGCAGGAGCAGCAGCTATGGCAGAACTGCAAGAGCAATACAAGGCACTCGCAGAATCCAAAGACCCAGTTGTCAGCAAGTTTGCTTATCAGCTGGCATACAACGTAATTCCCCAAATCGATGTGTTCCAAGATAATGGCTATACGAAGGAAGAGATGAAGATGTTCAACGAGACAAAGAAAATCATGCACACCGATGCCAACTGCTCAGCGATGTGCGTACGTATCTCTTCACTCCGTGCCCATAGCGAGGCAGTATGGGTAGAGACCGAGAAGCCTATCTCTGTGGAAGATGCTCAACGTGCCATTGCTGCAGCCAAAGGAGTCACCCTGATCGACAACCCTGCATTGGTAGGTGCAAAAGCAAATCCAGACCCATCGAAAGAGACGATGGAAGGACTTCCCTACCCCATGCCGCTATTCACAGCCGGCAAGGACGATGTGTACGTAGGTCGTGTTCGCAAAGACCTGGCAAACGAAAACGGTCTTACCTTCTGGCTGTCAGGCGACCAGATTAAGAAAGGTGCAGCACTCAATGCCGTACAGATAGCAGAATTCCTCGTACAGCAAGGAGAGTTTGAGGCAAAATAAACGCTTATATCACAACACAATCAGCGCACGGATTTCCCATGCGCTGATTGTTTTTTCCGTTCGGTCTGAACTCACGACGAAGGTTTCTCTCACTTCAACATGATTTTCTTCCCATCCACGATATTCAATCCCTTCTGCAACCCTTTGATGCGCTGACCTTGGAGGTTGTAGATAGATTTACTATTTGACCATTTACCATTTACGATTTCCTCAATTCCTGTTGATGTATCCATTCCTGCTGGTAGGCGTCGTGCGTGGCAGAGTTGTGTGTTGCTGATTTCGTCGACGAACTCTACATTGACTATATATTTCACGGCTGTGTCCTTGTCGGGATTGGTGAAATAGAGATTGAGGGTGTATGTTTCTCCCGTCTTCGTGCCGGCGAAAGGCTCCTCGTACCATTTGAACGAACTGTCAGAGTAATACATGCCTATCTTTGTTCTCGTCCCGAGGAATGATGTTCTATATGCATTCTGACCCTCTGTTTCAAACCAGAATCCCTGTCCTGGGGCTGCATTGTAGCGGCATGTGTAGATAAGCTGTCCGTCCTGCATCTGCTCTGCATAAAGCACAGGACTCTCTGTTCCGAGCAACTCTACGGTTCTCGACCAGTCAATAGGAGTCTGTACAAGCGCATACTCGCCTGTCTGCCTATTCAGATACGTATAGTAGTCACCTGTCAGCATCAGCTTCACATCCATCTGCTCAGTAGCAAGGATGTCGAAGTGTGTCTTCTCGTCCTGCTCGCTGCCAAACAGAATGTCCATCACCAGTTCATAATACTGGTCGCCAGAAACAAGGAACACGGAACCTGAGGATTTCTGCCCGCCCTTAAATGCTTCAGGATGCATACTGATGAGCAGCAGATTATCATATGGAGAATAGGTCAGCATATAATACTCATGCGAACTGAAATCATTGAATTCCGTTCCCTCTATATTAAGAGCCACAGTCGGACATATCTCATACGAATAGCGGTCGGTCAGCAACTGGTTCTCAGCATCACTCATCACATAGAGCTTCAGCGCCTTACCTACCACATCTCCATTGAACAGAGCTGCAATTTCATTGAGGTCAAGGTTTATTTTCAACCTATCCGATGGATCGGAAAATGCGCCCGTCAACACCTGCTCGCCCACTTTCTTCAGGCTGCTCAGTGCAATCTGTTCACCGTTGCCGCCATCCTTTACGTTCATGATGATTTCCAGGACTGCCATACGGCCTTTATAGTAGATGCCTAACTGTGCACTGCAAACATCACCGTGCTTCAATACATCAGGTCTCTGGGTCAATACGAACCTCAGCTCTTTCATGGTCTTATTGACATTCAGCTCACATCCCCAGTCACCAACGTGACTATAACTTACCACCTTTCCGTCTCTATTCATCCAGTAGCCGCCGATTCCCGATGTGTAACTGGTCGATGCATGATCCGACAGGTTGTAGATCATCTCTGTCCCATCGGCATTCTCCTTCCCGTTTTTCCAGTCGGTAATGGCTTTCAGCAGTTCGTCGCTGCCTACTCCCAGTGCATTGGCAATGACAGGAACACTGAACGCTGCTGTCAGTTCATGAACTCCTCCCCACATGTCAGTCGGCTCCACGGTCAGTACACGTGTGAACTTACCGCATTGTTCGGCTGAAGCCACCACTGCCATGTTCCGCTCCTCCTGTTCCGAGTCGCCGAACTGCACGTCTAGTTTCAGTTCAAAGTACTTCCCGTCAGCAACGAGGAATACAGAGCCTGTAACATGTTCACCCTCTGCGTATGCATCTGCAGATGATGGATTTATAGCAATTTCTTGAGGAAGAGGGAAATAATAAAAGGCAAAATAACGTCTGTCGTATGGTTCTTTCCACTCCACAAAGCCGTCATCGAGCAACAGCGCCGATGACTGGTCATAGGTGTAGCGGTCGGTGAGCGTCTTCTTCTCTGCATCTGAATAGACACACAACTGCAGGTTACCACCACGTACATCCTCACCGAAGCATGCTGCGATAGAGTCGAGGTTCAGGTGGGTGACGCAGTTCCTCCCGACGGTATACTTCATATTAATGCCTTTCTCACCCGCCTTGTCGAGTGTGATGAGCGGAATCTCATTACCCCTCCTGCTGTCCGACAGATTGAGAGTGATGTCGAACGTAGCCACCTTGCCTTCATATTCTACGGCAAATGTTGCCTGTAGCTGGTCGCCCGACTTCACCAATGGTTCACCACCGTAAAGCCCCATGACTGCTGCCGGAGCCAGGTAGAGATTGAAACACAGCGTATTATTCTTCAAATCGAGTGCAGCCTGGCCTCCCCACACATTCAGAGGCCTTTCTGTCCCCGAATAAGGGTCGGTTACGTCAGTCTGAAAGTTAAAGCTGCCGTGGGTATCGTCTCCCAACTTGAAGCGGCCGTTATCCGAAGAGACATACATCAGACGTATGTTCTCGTACTCCGTCTTCTTATTCCTGTTAGGATCCAACCATTGTTTCAGAATCGGTCCGAACTCCTCACGGTCCACACCCATGTTCCTGCATACTGAGGAGAAGTTGAACGCAATCTGAGGACCCATATACATGTCATCAGGTACCATCCACACAGAACTCTTGAACTGTGCACTTGCACAGATGGCTATCGCCATACTGAGCATAAAGGAATATAACCGTTTCATAAGCATCCGTATTAATTAAGTTTATAATTCTTTTAAAAATATGTTGCAAAAATAATGTATTTCTTTGATTCCTCAATACTATTTCACAAAAATCTTCTTTCCATCCACAATAATCAATCCTTTCTGCAACCCATTGATGCGCTGACCTTGGAGGTTGAAGACAGCTCTTTCATTTTTAATATTTTCAATTTTTACATTTTCCATGATTCCATCTGCCGTTTCTTCGGGGAAGAACGGATCTGGATAGAAGTCAGGACTCTTGTATTCCAACTTACCGTCACGATAGAAGAGGTTGAGACGTTCGTGTTGAGTCACCTTAGTTCCTGTCCATTCATTTCTATGTTGTCCGATAGGCCCTTGTATGGGATGCTCGGTATCAACAAAGAAATATAGCAAAGAGTATTTATTACCGATATATGGGATGATACTGTCAGTTTCCAAAGCGAAATCATATAAGACGAAATCATCATAAAGATCTGCCTGCCAATAATTATTGAACATTGAAGGTATGTTACCGTCAATCATTTCAACTTTGTAAGAATTAAGATAGATCCTATTTTGTACATAGATTCTACTGTCTTCTTCGCGCATACTCATCACGTAATGATATGAGACGGTTGCTGTATCACAGAAATGCATCTTATTCATAACATCTATATAATCAAAGTACGGAGAGGATGCCTGCTCCTTATAAAGAGGATGCCTGTCAGTAATATAACCGAAAGAGGCACGCCACAGATTCACGTATTGCTTTCCGTTGATTTCACAATGCCCATTGACAAAATACTTGTAATACCACGCTGTCATCACGTCTTTACCATCTTCGTTATAGCAAAGGTTCGTATATGTCCATACGTTTCCTTCATGAAGAAAACGTGAACTGTTATTCGCATCGCCAACATTCATATAGTTTGTCAAATAACGGTCGATTTCTGCTTGCATATCGGAATACACAACATATTGATCTTTGTCAAGTTGGGAGTTTTCCCACGCCAACTTTCCACCCCGATAGTACAGAAGCAGTTCTTTCGTCATATAACGCCTAACAGTAAAAGAAGACTCATAGAGCAAAGGGAACAACAGAGAATGTCTGTCGCCGACATAAGGAATCACTGTTTGGTATGCTTGCAAGACATTACCTTTCCTGTCTACTATATTAAGTGTACCCTGTTCGCGGTTGAAATCGTAAATCAAATACTCGTCCCCAACCTGAATGACGTCATCTGTCATAAATGAAAAATCATCCATAAAAAGATTTGTAGACCTATATACGTCACACCTGCTGTATACCCGCCCCTCTTCTTCACGAAAGCTGGCACAATAATGGCGGTGGTATTCCCAACGGCTCGTTTCCGCGTTATAATACCTTTTGCAACACCAAATATCTTTATATCGTTTACCTTCTATCACGCTTTCACCGTTGACATAATATAAGGAATTAGTACTTACGGTAACATCTTCGCCTGTACTTCCATCTTGATAAGTATTATAGTCCCAATATACCCACATACTACCATCTTCCAGCATATTCTGGGCAAAACAAGATGCTGAAACAAACAATAATAAATATATAAAAAATATTCTCATAACTTACCAAATTTCAATTGTTACACCTGATTCTACCTCAAACTCTGTGCATTAACACCTACGAATGCTATACAAAGCATCACTTGTTTTCTTTGTTTTTTGGGGGTTTGACGCTGCAAAAATAATATAAATAAATTAAACGACAATGAATAAAACGGGAAAAAATGAAAAAGTGAGTTAACCAGTAGTTAACCAAAAAACCAAGAAAAATGAAAAAAAATCATGCTTGTAAGGTACTACAGGCATGATTTTTGCTCGTTTAAAAATTGAATATTTTTTTCTGTTTTTTGGCGTTTTCTGTTTTGTTCACCGATTATTCACCGAAAACGGCTCTACAACTATCTGTAAGCGCATTTTGGTGACTTATTCTTTCAATTTGAGTGCTTTGACAGATAGCAAATTGTTGTATAGCGATTCACTGGTATTCTCACCAAATAAGCCATTGTTTATCTTAGCTTTGGTTTTGCTGATGCTCGGTTGGGAGGTAACGAAAATCTGTGCGATCTCCTTTGTGGTAAAGTTTAATCGTGTTAATATCGCCACCTGAAGCTGGAAGTTGGTGAGATTGCTCTGTTTGTATTTTCTGTAGCTGTATTTCAGATGTTTCCTGAAAGCATTTTCCAATGCGGACAGTTCTGAACGCTTCACTTTTCCTTCACCGAATCGGCCCTCACTCTTTTCCAAAAAGAACTGAACAATATCACTGTTCATCAGTTCCGAATCATCCTCCTTGTACTCGATAATCCTTTCCTTCATGGAATTGTTATGGGCCTCCAATTCATGAATACGCTGCTGCAGCGTTTTCTCGTACTGCTCTTTGTCTGTTTTGAACAACTGATATTCCCGTCGGGTATCGGCTAATGAGTTGGAAAGGCTTTCCGCCTTGTCCAATATTTGGGCCTTTGCAATAGCCTGGCGTTTCTTATATCTCTCAAACAAAACATATGCAAGAACGGCAACCATGAATATTGCTACTAGGCATATTCCAAATATCATTTGTTGCTTTAATGATGCGATATGTTGTCTTTCGCTCTCCTGTTCTTGCTGCAATAATGCTTGATAGTATGCATCCTTTGTCTGTTGGATGTTGGTGAACATGCCAACAGTTGCAGTCTCTAATGAATCAGAGTAGGCAATGGCTGAGGGAGCATCGTGAAGTTGTATTGCAATTTGTGATAACTTGCGGTAAACGGCATATTGCATCTTTGGATTAGAAGAATGAATATTTAACAGTGTTGTTTTTGCTTGCTCTATGGAATCACAAGCAAGATAGCAATCTGCTAAAGAGAAAAGGGATGCATCACGTGTTTTGTCGTTTAGCCCATACATGCCTTGCTTCGCTAATTCAAGAGCCGTTGGATAGTTGCCTGTTTCAAAATACAAATTAGACAAAACCCTTAAGGATGCATATTTTTTCTGCTCCAATTGTTCATCACAGGCTATCTGATATGCATCATTGGCACAATCGAATGCGGAATCAGCAAAGCCCACAGAAAGGTAGTCGTTACTTAGAGAATTAAGAATTGATATGTAGTTCGCTGGTTTATCCTTACACCTATTATATATATCAATCGCTGTCTTCCTCAACTGAATAGCCAACTCTGTATTGCTCCATGTGATTGTACTTGCAAAATGGTCATACGCCATATAGCATGTACGCCAATCCTCCACCTGTTCCGTACAGCGAATCGCCTCACGGAAGAGGTCCTCAGCCCGTTTCGTGCTATCACGGGAAGCCTCGAACTGAGCCAAATAGAATGCACTGCGACCCAAACGACGGATGTTCTCATCCGACTCTCCCTGCTCCCTATAATATTCATAAGCGGGACGGATCAAACTATCCGTGGTCACACCCTTCCCCTGCATCGCATCGGTCATGGTACGCAGCAAGCCATAAAGAGAGAGGACCCTCTCCCCGCTCTCCCTTAAAGGGCGAGAGTTAATAGAATCCATCAACATACCCGTACTATCAGGGTACTCAGGCAGATATGCCTCTGCTCGCTCCAACAGGGACATCACCTCCTTGTCACCCGTGCAGGAGGCAAGGAACAGAAGAAGTCCCAATATGTATGTCAGTTGCTTCATAGATGAACTCTTTAAAGTGCAAAGATACAACAATTCCTTTAATATACAAAACTTTTCTGAAAAAAGTAGAAGAAAAACAGGCTTACCTGCATATTCCTGCGGTGTTGCTTAATTGCTTAGTAGGTTAATAGGTCTAAGGTCATTTCGACAGGCTCAAGATGTATCTAAAGTCAAAGGTCGAAGGTAAATGTGCAATGTAAAATGTAAAATGGTAAATGGACAGCCTCTCCCCATAGAGGGGGGAGATGTCTGAAAGACAGAGGGGGTCTGGTAAATGATTTGAGTTAACTCACGGTTTTGGGGGAGGTACATTTTTTCTGGTTTTCTAGACACTTTTTTCCTTCATTAGCTGAATCTGTAGACACATTTGTTGAAGTCGTACTGAATCTGTAGACACA
>CADAGO010000008.1:69791-70826 GCA_902787555.1 uncultured Bacteroidales bacterium | reverse complement strand
CTCATCCGTAAGGCGTTCGACAATTCGAAGCACGGACAGGAACGTGTGGGGGCTGACTCGGTGAGCGGCATCGCTCCGCTCCGCTGGAACTTCAACGCCAGCACAACACCGCCGAACGCAAGGAAGTTCTTCTGGAAGATGGTGAACGACGGAACGGTGAGCCGACTGGATGTGGCGACCATCATCAGTGGGGACGACGACGATGACAACGCTCCGATTCAGGGCATCTACGACCATCGGTTTGCACAGGAACTGAAGCCTTATATCGACCGACTGGAGGCCGCCAGCGGACTGATAGAATGTCCTCAGGCTAAGAAACTGTCGATGGATATGCGGACAGAGAACCGCGATGCAGCAAGGCTGTACGACTCGGAGGCCTACAGGATTCTCTCGTATCGCGCGAACGTGATTGCGTGGCTGAAGGGGATGGTGCTGTATGTGGCGCACGGGTATAAGTGGTCGAAGGAAATCGCTGACTTTGTACGCTGGAGCGAGCAGTACAACCTGTGGTGCAAGATGCTGTACTTCGGCAAGCAGCTGGAGAAGGAACTGAGGGAAGAGGTGGAGATGCAGCGCCAGTCGGGACCTCAGAACCTGCTGAGTCTGCTGCCCGACGAGTTTACGAAGGAGCAGTACCGCCAGATGCGGCAGAACCAGGGGAAGAGCGGCGACGGTGAGGGCACCCTGCGCACATGGACAAATCGAGGATATATCTTCTACGATGAAACTAGTGGCCGTTATTGTAAAACTGAGGAATACAAGCAGAAATACGGAGGAATGACATGAGCGTTTCACGTTTCAGTTGTTTCAGTTGATTTTAGGTTAGTAGGTTAATGGCTTAGTAGGTTAATAGGTTAATAGCTTAATAGAAAGTAGATTATGAGATTAACGAAGAATTTTAGTCTCGAAGAATTCGAGAGAAGCGATACAGCCAAACGGCTGGGCATCGACAACACGGTGCCCAAGGCTCTGCGCCCGAATATTCAGGCACTGTGTGAAAACGTATTGGAACCCGTACGCCAGCATTTCGGAGTG
>CADAGO010000008.1:0-69785 GCA_902787555.1 uncultured Bacteroidales bacterium | reverse complement strand
ACACATGAAGGGACAGGCAGCTGACATCTACATCAACGCACCGCCACTCACCCTACGCGACATCTACCTCTGGATGGTGGACAACCTCTCGTTCGACCAGCTCATCTGGGAAGTGCGTGGAGGCGGAAGAAGCAAATGGATTCACGTCAGCTACAAGAACGAGAAGGCCAACCGCCAACAGGTGTTCACGTGCAAACGATAATGAGAAAGCCGCTGCCAGTGTAGGTAGCGGCTTATTTTTTGATATAAAAGCGATGATGCAGAGAAAGCGATTATCGCATCAGCATCTTTTTGCCTCCCTGGATGACAATTCTGCCTGAAGGAACTAAGTTCGTACGAAGTCCTGAGAGTTCATAGCGATTCTCACCATTCTCTCTTGAATAAGGACCGACAATCTCAGCGATGCCCGTCTCAGGCGATACATATTCTGCTTTGATGCTATAGGTCACAGGGAAAGGCATGCGGCCGTATGAAATAATCAGCTGCAGTTCGAACAGCTTGGCAGAATGATTGTACAGAGCAGAGAAACTGCCCTTGATTTGCTTCTCTTCGCCCTCGACTACCAACGTTTCCTCAATGGTCTGTTCTGCAAAAATTGCATTACGGGTTGTGAAGTCCATACTGAACGCTGCCCCATGAATGGTGAATGAAGGGATGGTCAGATTCATTGCCTTATAGAACATGGCAGGAATGGTGATGTCGGCATCGCTTCCGCTGTTCATCAGAAACAGGATGGTGTCTTTCTCATTATCCTGCCATGCATCCATAGCAGCGACACCAAAGGTGGAGGGACCGACGAATTTCATTGCTCCATGTGGCTGTGCAAGCATCGCAGGAACACTAATAACAATCATTAAAATGGCAAGTAAAAAATTCTTCATAACCATACTATCTATTTAAATTAAACATTATACATTATACATTTTACATTATAAATTATACTTTATATCAATTCCCATCTGGAACGGTTTTCCGTGTTGTTCGAAGCCTCTGCCCGCACTTTCGAAATAGAAGGTACGGAAGCTGGTACCTGTGAGATTCTTTCCCCATAACATCACTGATAATCGTGAGGTCTCGAAAGTGAGACGCGCTCCCGTCACCATATAGAACGGCTGGCTGTGATTGTTCTGCTCTGTCCAATAGATGCGTCCCACACCTGTGCAGTTGGCACCAATGGTAAGTGCCCATGAGGAATTGGGAAGGAATCGGTAGGCAGCATCGAGATTGGCGGTATGCATCGGGACAAAGGGGATGTAGTTCCCGGTATAGTCCTCCCCCGCCCCTCCATCATAGTCGGTAAAGGTGGCGTGGGTGAAGCCGTAATTGCCGCTGATGGCGAGATGATGATCGGGGGTCCATCGCAGAGATGTTTCGACTCCATAGCTGCGACTCTTACCAGCGTTGACCATTTTACGTCCCAGTCCGGAGTCAGCAAAGCGTGCTATTTGTTGGTCTTTGGTTAGCATGAGGAAGGTTGCTGCATCAACCTGAAGGGTATTGTCGAATAGTGTGAGATGTGTTCCCAGTTCGTAGTTCCATGAATACTCGGGCTTATAGACCACCTGCTCGGTCGAAGGAGCCACAAACTGCGGCATCTTCTCGTCCATGATGCCTCCCACCAAATCGGGCACAAAAGCAGGCATCGAGGGTGTAGTAGCGGCAAGTTCTGCCAGATAGTCTTTCACTCCTTGCTTCACTCCGTCCATCATATCCACACGCAAGGCTCCTTGAAGCAAATCGGAGAACATCTGGAGGTTGTAGCCACCCGAACGCTGACCTTGAGAGAGAGAGAAATACAAAACCCCTCTCTTATCTCCCCCAAGGGGAGAGGACTCCCCTCCTTGGGCAATTCCGGAATCGGAGGAATTGGGGGCTCCGCCGGTGGGAGGGGCGGGGGAGGTTCCAAATTCATATTTCAAAGCAAATTTTGGCAGCAGTCGCACATAGTCGTCTCGGAGCAAACCGCTATAAAGCAGATGCGATGACAGGTGCTGCAAATCGACCGCCATCTTGGGATTAGCGGCATTGGGCATTCTGAATCCATAATCCACATCAGCCGGGGCATTGTAATCCATACTCATGTGTTCGTAGTCAAGACGAAGCCCAGCCGTGACAGACAGTCCTGCCCCATTCTCCCCTTGAAAGACAGAGGGCTTGAAGGTAGCCTGATAGAAGGCGGCAAGACCCAGGGTCGGTGTCTCGAAATTGTTTCCCATCGGCAGGTCATCACCACGGAAATTAACGCCCATAGAGGTGAATCCCATCGCCTGGAGCATGTTGATGTTGTTGACATCGGGCATATTGCGATTGATATTCCCTTCCAACCATCGAAGCCCGTCGTTGTAGAAATGAACAGGGGCGGTGGTGTGAAGCGTCTGATACATCAGATTGATGCCTCCCACCCAGTCGAATGACGATGCGATGGGCTTAAAGGTGATTTCCTCGGTCAGGGTATTGATGCGCTGACGCTGTTCCAACGTATAGATATCAGGTGTGAGGAAGTCCTGGTCGAGACGCATACAGTCGTTCAGGTTCTGGAATCCCGTCACCGCATTCATCTGCCATGTAGGTGTCTTGTATTCTGTGTTCAGTCCCACATTGAGCAATCCTCGACGATAACTGCTCTCGCGATTGTTTGAAATCTTTCCCACAAGGTTCGGATAGGATTCAGTCCCCTCGAGTTGGCCTAGATAATAATAAGGATAGGCTCCTTCATCGCTATAGTCGTAGTTGATACTGAAGTCGAAAGTCAGCCGTTCATCTGCATGCCAGATACCACGCAGACGTCCCCCACCCGACTTCATCTTATCGGCTTTCTCCCCCGTGTAGTCATTACGGAAAAAGCCGTTCGACCCTTCGTAATAACCACCTGCCGAGAAGGCGAAAGCATCGCTGATGCGATGATAGTGTGTCAACGAAATGTTGTGGTGCGCATCCTTCGTAGCAAACCCCATCTTCACATCCGTTCCTGTACCAGAGAAAGGACTGCGAGTGTGGATGCGAACCAATCCGCCCATCGTATTGCGTCCATAAAGCGTACCTTGAGGGCCACGAAGCACATCCACACGCTCTATGTCGTAGAAATTGAAGTCGAATGCCGACTTATCCACATACGGGATATTGTCAACATACAGTCCAACCGCTGGAGTATTGATGCGCGAACCCACCCCACGGATATAGACAGCACTGGTCAGACGACTTCCGTAGTCGGGAATAAAGAAGTTAGGCACTAAAGCCGAAATGTGTTTCAATGAATGGATGCGATGATCGGCCATCTGCTGCGCCCCTATCAGCGTAACAGACGATGGTTGCTGACGTATATCGCCAGCCTCCTTAGGAGTAGGTATGACCACAATCTCCTGCAACCCTATCACTCGTGAGGTATCGATATCCTCAGCCGAGACCAACAAGGTAGGCAACAGACATAATGCCAACAAAAACTTTCGCATATCCTATCAATCTTTACAATCATTTTCGAAATCGGCTGCAAAGATACGATATTTTAGCGATTTGGATTAGGACTGAAACAGAAAAGATTAGGACAAATCAATCATCAAACTGCAAAATACTCACTATTGGTGAGTCTTCTCACGATACGCAATAGGTGATAATCCCGTATGCTTCTTAAAGAAACGGGCGAAATACGACTGGTCGAAAAGCCCCACCTGGGCAGCTACATCAATCACGGGCAAGGATGTGTCGCGAAGCAAATACTTCGCATAGTTCAGTCGTGACACCTGTACCCACTCTGATGCACTACGACCTGTGCGTGTCCGCACTACCTTGTTGAGATGACCAGGTGTGACTCCATAGGCTTGTGCATACTCCGTAATGGTCTTGAGCGGCTGGGTACGGTCGAACACCTCATCGACAAACTTCACGGCTATCTGTTCACGTTCGTGTTCATCTGTCACGAAATGTTCGCTCAACAGATGGAGCAGGTAATTGAGCGTAAACTGAGCCGCATGAGGCTTTGCCTGCTCTCGAAGCAACTTGTCCATCGTGGCAGCCACCAAAGCAACATCTGAATCGTCAATCTTGCACATCACGCCTTTCTTCACACGCATCAACCCACACGACGGATCTGTGATGAACGACTCCTCGAAGGCTCCCATCATCGCACTGGCATTATCATACCACTTGACTGAATACTTCACCTCTGGAGGAACCAACAAAAATGTGTTGGCTCCCATCAAGAACGACTCCTCACCCACCTCGGTCAACACCTCACCCGACTTCAGATAGAAGAACGAGTAAATGCCACGAGTGATTTGAGGTATAGGTGGAGCTGCCACATATCCTGTTGTGTTGAGTGGTCGAACTACGAAGCCTGAAATTGGATGATGAGGATTGTGCATGATGATGGGTTCTATTTCTTGATTTTGACAGATACTGGATGGTCTATATTCTCTTTCCAAGCATTGAGGTCGTCAAACCATGCCTGAGCACGATGATAGCCAGCTGGAGCATCGAGTGCAGAAAAACGATGGGTAGTAATCAATTCTGCAGGTTCTTCCTTATCGGCACAGAAAGCCACATAATAATGAAGCGAGGTTCCACCTTGCGCACCTAAAGTAAAGAGGTAATTCAGGTCGGATTCGGTAGTCGACTTGATGAATTGCTTAGGTACATATACCGCCAATCCTACCGCTTCGGGAGGGAACTGTTCCTTCTTACCCATTTCCGGGTAGTCACTCCCCCACGATGCCGCAATACCATCGTTGTGTACAAATCCTTCAGGCTTCTCTCCTATCTTCTGCACTCCAGTCGAGAAGGTCTCATTACCCAATGGGCGGTCGAACTCTATACGTACCACACACTCTCGATGCCAGGCATAGAGGATGTAATACTGACGCATATTCAGTCCGTTCCAACCGATGTCTTTCACTTCCACAATTGTGCGAAGCGGACCAGAAGCCACAATACGTTGTCCACGAGTCTTGACAGGCTCGATATTGGTCGGAGCCTTACCGTCCCATCCTTTGAACGAGCCGCATCCCACACTGTTTCCTGCCCAAAGCACATCATTTCCGTAGCCTTGCTTCATCTGTTCAGGTGTCGCATAGAAGTTGGTTGTGGCCAATTCCAATTGGCGCTTCTTCTTGCCATAGATATCGATGTTCTGACGTTGGTCGAAATATACGCGGAATGCACATAGTTCGTTCTCGAAAGCGGCTCCATGATGATAAAGGTCGTTGTAGAGATAGCTGTCGCCAGGAGCCTCTAAAGCCGTGATAAGCGGATGTTTGTCTTTCTTGTCCTCCAGCATCATGTCGGCATACACATATCTATTGTCTCCAATAGTTGTAAGCTTACCAAAATCATCGTTACCTGATAAGTCATCAAACAACTCGATAGTGAAATTTGCAGACTCATTTGCCTTGACACCTTTCATAAACACCAGTTCATCAGCACGCTGGTCGCCATCCCAGTCGTCAAGCTGGCAAGCAAATTGAATCACAGCTAGTGGATCTATCTGCCCTGAATGGTTGCCAATAAAGACGGTAGCCGACTGTACGTCGAAATCCAATCCTGGCACATCTTTCAGTTGGATGACAACAGGCTCATAGCGCTTCTCCTGATTCCAGTTGTTGCTGACTGTCACATGAAACTGTAGCGATCGGGCACTAAGCCCCATCGCTACAAGCATGAATCCTATGGTTAAGAGTTTCCTCATCATTTATGCCTCTACTTCTTCTGCCTCTTCAGCTACAGCCTCAGCAGGAGTTTCCTTCTTCTTTGCGAGGTAATCAGGCAAGCTCAATCCAGCCTGGTCGAACAACTCATTGAGTGGAGGAATGCTCTTCATCAGCCCTGAGAGAAAGTTGGCAGTCGAGCCTTTTCCGTCTGCACTGTTACCGCTATCCCAAACCGTTACGTGGTCGATATTGATACCCTTGATAGCATCAACCTGAGTACGTACGAGTTCAGGCAATTTCTCGATAAGGAGCAACTGGTAAGCCTTGTCGGCATCTCCACCTGCTGCTTGAACCATCTTGTCGTAACCAGCAGCTTGCTTGGTGAGCACTTCGAAGTAACCCTTTGCCTCTGCTTCCATCTTGGCGAAGATAGCATCAGCCTCACCTTTTGCTTTCACACGGGTCTTCTCTGCCTCAGCCTCAGCTTCGATGATACGGCGTTTCTTCTCGATTTCCTGAGCAACGAGCACATTAGCAGCCTGAGTTGAGCGTTCACGTTCAGCACGGGCATCTTCTGCCTCTTTCTCTGCTGCGTATGCTTCTTGCAAAGCACGGGCACTTGCCACCTTCTCTGCTGCACTTGCCTTACGAAGAGCCTCAGCCTCAGCCTCACGACGAACGGCATCAGAGTTGGCAATCTCAATCTTTGCTTCGTTCTCACCCTTCACAGCAAGAGCGTTTGCTTCACTCGTACGGATACGGGTCTCACGCTGAGCGTCAGCCTTACCGATTTCTCCGACCTTATCCTGCTCAGCCACGCGAACCTTTGCTTCGTTGATAGCCTTTGCTGCAGCCTCACGACCAAGAGCCTCGATATAGCCGCTCTCGTCCTTGATATCCGTCACGTTCACGTTGATGAGTCGCAAACCTATCTTCTTCAATTCCACTTCCACGTTGGCGCTGATAGCCTCAAGGAACTTATCACGGTCGTTGTTCAGTTCCTCGATACTCATCGTTGCAATCACCAGACGAAGTTGTCCGAAGAGAATATCACGAGCCAGTTCCTGAATCTGTCCGGGAGTCAATCCCAGCAAACGTTCAGCAGCAGCTGTCATATACTCAGGATCCGTAGATATACCAACCGTGAATCGGCTTGGCACATCCACACGGATATTCTGCCGCGAAAGCGCATTGGTCAAATTGGCATCGATGCTGATAGGAGTCAGACTCAGATACGCATAATCCTGAATGATAGGCCATACGAACGTACCGCCACCATGAATACACTTTGCAGAACCACGATTGCCTGTCGTTCCATACACTACGAGAATCTTGTCCGAAGGACAACGTCTGTATCGATTGATGATTGATACAAACAGCACCACAGCAACAATAATGGCTGCAATGATCAGATAAATACTATTCATACTCTTATTTACTATTTATTCGTTTACTATTTACTATTTACTATTTTATTTATTATTAAGCCCTTCGGCTCATTTTTACATTTTATATTTTTTAAATTTTTACATTATGCATTATACATTATGAATTATGAACCACTTTCACCGTTTCTTGATCGATGATTTCCACCACCTTTACTTTGGCACCCGAAGGAATCTCATCGCCATCAGTCAAGGCATCGAGCTCATGAACGGAACCATTCTGGCTCACCTGCACCTTACCCTTTCCACTACCGTTTGCCGGAATGCGGAGATACACACTAACAGTCATGCCCTTCACCTCGTCGATTCTGAACGCACCGTTATGTTCCAGTTTCTTGGTCTGCTTATAGATAACCACAAAGATGCCCACAAACAGACAACCTACGACAACAGCCACCAAAATCAGCAGAATCGGACTTGTGATTGTGTCGTAAAAACATACACCTGTCCAGCCGAATCCCACAAGGAATCCCATGAGATTCTTGATTGTGAAGAGGTTCAACCCACCGCCCAAGTCCATCGTGTCGGCACCGTCAAAGTCCACATCCACGTCGCTTGAGTCCATACCTATGAGCGTCAGCACCATCTGAACAATAAATATCAGCGATGCCACCACTGCGCAACCCCAGAATATCTGGAGCAACAACGGCATTGCGCCGTACTGAGCCATGAAGTCCATACTATCTGTTAATTTGACGATTTATCTAATCCTAAATCACGCATCTGCTTCTCTGTCGAATCACCGATAATCAGCAGAATGATGATGGTCCACCACCAGCCGAGGAAGAACGACACAAGCAACCACAACAAACCGCTACGTCCACGATGACGAGCCATGAAGAAAGGTACCAGACATATCGCAAGATGAATGATAATACCAACGATAATCAATAAGATGACACCAAGAGTGATTCCTCCCGCCAAGAGTGCGTCAGAACCGCCAGAGTCGATAGGTGCCACGTCTGCCAATGCAAACAATGGAACCAAAATACCTAAAAGCAAACTAAGTAAACGTTTCATATTCCTAATAATTTCATTAAATGGGTTTGTCTTGCAAATTTACACCTTTTATTTATATTTACCAAACATTTGACGCATTTTCTTGCTATAAACTACAAAAATCAAGACTTTTTTTCATTTTAACAGGCAAAGAGTCAAGTAGACATTCATTATCACGTAGAGAAAAGGTGTGAGGTGAAAGGTGAAATAAGTACCTCCTACACGGGAAGTCAGAAGGGGGCTGCCTCAAGTGCTCGGTAGGTGCTCGGTAAGTGCTCGGTAGATGCTCGGTAGATGCTCAGTAGGTGCTCGGAACTCGCAGGTTTTTCCGGCTGTGTTTGACACTACAAAAGAGCGATTATTCTATGACACAAAAATGGAAAAAGGTTACATCGTTACATGGTTACATCGTGTGATTGATGGCTTTTGATTGAAGGTTGATGTGCCCCACCCCTAAAGGGGAGACAGGGTGAGGGCTGAGTATTTCAACACGACGATTGCCAACTGCACTTATCAATTTGCATATTTTGTGCATAAATAATTTGTACGATATTAGAAATATCGGGTGGAAAGTGACAGGATTCAGAAAAAAGACGTAACTTTGCACATTGGTGCGCGTATGCATAAATACTACACTACATTTCACTGATTTTTTTTCAGAAAAAAACTTTATATTTTATTTTTAACTAATTATGGCAAATAAAGAAAAACTCTTTTCGGAGTTTACCGCCCCTACCAAGCAAGAATGGATCGACAAGATCATCGTTGACTTGAAAGGTGCCGACTTCGAGAAGAAAATGGTTTGGAGAACCAACGAAGGGTTCAATGTCCAGCCATTCTATCGCAGAGAGGACCTTGAGGGTCTGAAAACCGTTGACTCACTTCCAGGAGAATTCCCATTTGTTCGTGGTAACAAGAAGGACAACAACCTGTGGTTTGTACGTCAGAACATCGAAGTGACGGATGCAAAGGAAGCCAACAAGAAGGCGCTCGACATCCTGATGAAGGGTGTGGACTCATTGGGTTTCCACTTCCCAGGCGACATGGTGAGCAAGGAGACCATCGAGGCATTGCTCGAAGGTATTGAACCTGAATGCATTGAACTCAACTTCCGCACTTGTCAGGGTAAGTGTGTTGAACTGGCAAAGATCCTGGTGGACTACTTCAAGGCTAAGGGTGTTGACCCTATGAAGTGTGTGGGAAGCATCAATTTCGACCCTATCGAGAAAATCGTGAAGGCTGGCAAGCCAGCTGCCGAGAAGATTGCGATGGGTAAGGAACTCATCGAAGTGCTCGAGGCTCTGCCTAAGTTCCGCTGCCTGTGTGTCGACTCTGTTGACCTTTGCAACGCAGGCGCTTACATCTATCAGGAACTGGGATATGCACTTGCTTGGGGAAATGAATACATGCAGCAGATGGTCGATGCAGGTGTTCCTGCCGACGTGGTTGCAAAGAAGATTAAGTTCAACATGGGCATCAGCGGCAACTACTTCATGGAGATTGCCAAGTTCCGCGCTGCTCGCCTCCTATGGTCGCAGATTGTAAGCCAGTACAAGCCTATGTGCCAGCATGCAGACAAGTGTCCAAACCACACTGAGGAAGGTGAATGCCGCTGTGCATGTAAGATGAACGTATGTGCTACGACGACTACTTATAACATGACAATGTTCGACAGCTATGTAAACCTGCTCCGCAGTCAGACTGAAGCTATGTCGGCTGCATTGGCAAACGTAGATTCTATCATAGTAACTCCGTTCGACAAACCTTACGAGACTCCAAACGACTTCTCTGAGCGTATGGCACGCAACCAGCAGCTCCTGCTGAAGGAAGAGGCTCACTTCGACAAGATTGTCGATGTGGCAGGTGGTTCATATTTCGTTGAGCACCTCACTGTAGCTATCGCAGAGCAGGCTTGGAAGCTGTTCCTCGACGTAGAGAACGACGGTGGATTCCTGGCTCAGGCTTTAGCTAGCAAGGTACAGGATACCATCAACGCAACCAACGTGGCTCGCCACGGTAACGCTGCAAAGCGTAAGGAGTTCATCCTCGGAACCAACCAGTTCCCTAATTTCACAGAGAAGAGCGAAGGCAAGAAGCCTGCAGCCCCATGCTGCCACTGCTGCTCAGACGAGGCAACAGAAATCCACAAGTTGGAAGGCAGCCGTCTGGCAAGCGAATTCGAGACCCTGCGTCTGGCAACAGAAGGTGCCAAGAAGCAGCCTATCGCCTTCATGCTCACTATCGGCAACCTGGCTATGCGTCAGGCTCGTGCTCAGTTCTCATGTAACTTCCTCGCAGCTGCAGGCTACAAGGTGATTGACAACCTCGGTTTCCCAACAGTGGAGGAAGGTGTTGAAGCCGCTATGAAGGCTGATGCCGACATCGTGGTTCTCTGCTCAAGCGATGATGAATATGCTGAATATGCTATCCCTGCATTCAAGGCACTCAACGGCCGCGCCATCTACATCGTAGCAGGTGCTCCTGCTTGTATGGAAGACCTCAAGGCAGCAGGCATCGAGAACTTCATCCACGTTCGCAGCAACCAGCTCGAGACATTGAAAGAATTTAATAAAATGTTGAATATCTAAACAAGTTAGGAGTATGAGACAGACATTCAATAACATCGATATTTATGCTGGCATTCAAGCAAAGAACGGTCAGCAGTGGCAGAAAGACAATAACATCACTGCCAACTGGAGAACTCCTGAACAGATAGATATTCAGCCAGTTTATACCAAGGAAGACCTGGAAGGTATGGAGCACCTCGACTTCGCAGCAGGTATCCCACCATTCCTCCGCGGTCCTTATTCAATGATGTACCCGTTCCGCCCATGGACTATCCGTCAGTATGCAGGTTTCTCAACAGCAGAAGAGAGTAACGCCTTCTATCGTCGTAACCTTGCATCGGGCCAGAAAGGTCTTTCTGTGGCATTCGACCTCCCAACTCACCGTGGCTACGACCCAGACAACGAGCGCGTAGTAGGTGATGTAGGTAAGGCAGGTGTGTCAATCTGTAACCTTGAGAACATGAAACGACTCTTCGAGGGTATTCCACTCGCTAAGATGTCGGTTTCCATGACCATGAACGGTGCAGTACTTCCAATCCTTGCATTCTACATCAACGCAGGACTGGAGCAGGGAGCTCAGCTCGAAGAGATGGCTGGTACCATCCAGAACGATATTCTGAAGGAATTCATGGTGCGTAACACCTATATTTACCCACCAGCCTTCTCAATGAAGATTATCGCAGACATCTTCGAGTACACATCACAGAAGATGCCTAAGTTCAACTCTATCTCTATCTCTGGTTACCACATGCAGGAAGCAGGTGCTACAGCCGACATCGAGTTGGCTTACACCCTTGCAGACGGTATGGACTACCTCCGTGCAGGTGTGAACGCAGGTATCGACATCGATGCATTCGCACCACGTCTCTCGTTCTTCTGGGCAATCGGTATGAACCACTTCATGGAAATTGCCAAGATGCGTGCAGGTCGTCTGTTGTGGGCAAAGATCGTGAAGAGCTTCGGCGCCAAGAATCCAAAGTCAATGGCGCTGCGTACCCACTCTCAGACTTCAGGATGGTCGCTCACAGAGCAAGACCCATTCAACAACGTGGGACGTACCTGTATCGAGGCTATGGCTGCCGTATTGGGTCACACCCAGTCGCTCCACACGAACGCACTCGACGAGGCAATCGCCCTTCCAACCGACTTCTCGGCACGTATCGCACGTAACACCCAGATCTATATCCAGAACGAGACGATGGTCTGCAAGCAGATCGACCCATGGGCAGGTTCATACTACGTAGAGACCCTTACCAACGAACTCGTGGAGAAAGCATGGGCACACATTCAGGAAATCGAGAAGCTTGGCGGTATGGCTAAGGCTATCGAGACAGGTCTGCCAAAGATGCGTATCGAAGAGGCTGCAGCACGTACTCAGGCTCGTATCGACTCAGGCACTCAGACCATCGTGGGTATCAACAAGTATCGTCTTGACCACGAGGATCCTATCGATATCCTCGAAATCGACAACACAGCCGTACGTAAGCAGCAGGAAGAATCGCTTGCAAAAGTACGCGCCAGTCGTGACGAGGCTGCCTGCAAGGCTGCATTGGCAGAAATCACCAAGTGTGTACAGGAATTCAAGGACGGCAAGAAATCGGAGAACAACCTCCTCGACCTCGCTGTCAAGGCTGCAGGTCTGCGTTGTACACTCGGTGAGATTTCAGACGCATGTGAGGCCGTTGTAGGACGTTACAAAGCAATCATCAGAACAATCAGCAACGTGTATAGTTCAGAAAGTAAGTCAAGCGACATGTTTGCACAGGCATGTAAGATGACAGAAGAGTTTGCACAGAAGAACGGACGTCGTCCACGTATCATGATCGCCAAAATGGGTCAGGATGGACACGACCGTGGTGCAAAAGTGTGTGCAACAGGTTATGCCGACTGTGGATTCGACGTGGATATGGGACCGCTGTTCCAAACCCCAGCCGAGTCAGCTCGTCAGGCAGTAGAAAACGACGTAGATGTATTGGGTGTCAGCTCACTGGCAGCAGGTCACAAGACCCTCATCCCGCAAGTGATTGCAGAACTCAAGAAACTGGGACGCGAGGATATCCTCATCACCGCAGGCGGTGTGATCCCAGCACAAGACTACGACTTCCTCTACAAAGCAGGCGTAGCTGCTATCTTCGGCCCTGGTACACCTGTCAGCAAGTCAGCTGTTGAAATGATGAAGATCCTCAACGAGGACTGATTTAACCAATAAGAAAGAAAAGAGCGGTACACATTGCCGCTCTTTTTTTGTTGAAACAAAAAAAATTAGCATTTATTGATTGGCGAATCATCTTTTTTTACTAACTTTGCACAATGAACAAATGTAAAAGAAGATGACGAAAGCAAATACCACAAAACAGCGCAAAACGGAAGTACGTAATCCGGATAAGCAGACCCAAACCAAACAGACACCAAAATATCTCACAGGAGGCAAATGGCTCCCTGTCGTTTATGCGGCATTGTTTGCTATCTTTGCATACTACATGTTGTTGGTCAAGAATGCCGACTACCTCTATGCTGCACAGGAGCATTCCCTCTTCGTGTATGACAAGTCGTTCTTCGACATGCTGATGGTGAAGCCGAGTGGACTGATGGCTTACCTGGGTTGCTTCTGCACTCAGTTCTTCCATGAACCGATAGTGGGTGTCTGCATCCTCATAGCTATCTGGATGATTACTTATTTCCTTACCATCAAGGCGTTTAAGCTGAATGGTTGGTGGAGCGTGTTGGCACTCCTGCCGATTGGCGCCCTACTCTGTTCGGAAACCATCATCGGTTATTGGCTCTATTATAACAAAAATCAAGGCTACTGGTTCGCACCAAGTATTGCGCTGATGATAAATATGCTTGCCATCTGGCTGCATCGCTGCTTCAAGGACTTCAACAAGTGGGCAGAGCTGGGTATGATAATCATCTGGTGCTTCGTGGGCTATTGGGCTACAGGATGGCTAGGACTGGTTGCCACCCTCATCATGGGGTTGACTGGCATCACGAAAACACCCAAGAGCCGTTTACTTCCTTTGCTAGTAGCCATCATCTGTATCGTATGCGTTCCCCTCTTGGCTTACCAGCATTATTCACAGATGCGTATAGATGATGCTTGGTGGGTAGGAATGCCTATCTTCGAGACAGAAAACGTAGATGCCACACGTCCTTGGTATCCATTCGTCGCCCTTATCGTCATTCTCCTTGTTCTAGGCACACTGTCGTTTACGAAAAAGGACATCCTGCTGAAATCCAAAGAAACATTCCTGATGATTGGATTGCAACTGGTGTGCTTAGCATCGATTGTGTGGTGTGAACTGAAATCCGACTTCGACAACTACAACTACCACGCAGAGTTTCGCGTCTATCGTGCCATCGATGAGAACAGATGGCAAGATGCCCTCGAAGAAGTGAGTGCACTCCCCAACGATCCTACTCGCGAAATCATCATGCTGCGCGATGTTGCCTTGAACCGCTTGGGCAAAACAGGCGACTATCTGTTCAAATACAACAACATGAGTGTTCCTCCATACGTTTATGACTCGTTGGATGTACATATGGCTCAGACAAACTCCCCGCTGGTTTATCTCAACTACGCACGTCTGAACTTCGCTACCCGTTGGTGTATAGAGAACTCTGTAGAACACGGCTTCAGCAACGATAGCTATAAGATTCTGACTCGTTGTGCACTCGTAGCAGGAGAGTACGAACTGGCACGCAAATACATCAGCATTCTCAAGAAGACCCTGTACTACAAGGAATGGGCTGAACGATACGAGCCGATGCTTGAGAATCCTAAACTGATTGAGGAATCGCCCGAGCTGTCGTTCATTCTGGAATACTATCGTCATTTCAGCAATATGCTCGATTCCGACGAAGGGCTGGTTGAGATGTATCTGCTCAACTATTTCAGCAACACGATGAACAAAGACAGCAAGCAGTTACAGGTAACAACCCTGAACTTCGCATTGCAGAGCAAGGATATCGAGAAGTTCTGGCCTCGCTTCTTCCTCTATGCCCACCTCCACCCAGGTGAGCCTATGCCTATCCACTATCAGGAAGCTGCCTACCTCTATGGTAACTTGGAGCATCAGGTCGATGTCAGCACGCTGCCTTTCGACCAAGAGCGTATCATCAATCGCTATGCAGCTTTCCAGCAAACATCCAACAACTGGGTACAGCAAGGAAAGAGTGCAGAGGAAGTGGGCGAACTCATGAAGCCCGCCTTTGGTGACACATTCTGGTGGTTCTACTTCTTCTGTAGAGGTTTAAGTTCATATTAATGCGAAAAAAAGGAAACGAACAACGCTCACATATAATCCATATCAGATGCAGCATACAAAAGCCGTTCTTCTCACTCTGGTACTCACCCTCGTACTCATTGCTTGTGGTAGGCCTGAGGTGCCCGATTCCTATCAGACAGAATCGAGGCCACCAAAGATTATGCCCGACTATACAGATGTCACCATACCTGCCAATATCTGCCCGCTGAACTTCCGCGTGTTCGAATCGGGCAAGCAGGTAGTAGCTCGTATCAGTGTGGACGATCTGCAATATACCTATGGAAACAAGATGAAGGTGCTTTTCGATGAAGAAGAATGGAACATGCTGTTAGAGCGCGCAAAGGGAGGAAAGATGAAGGTAGAGGTATTTGTCGATGAAGGTCATCAATGGAAAGCCTACCAGCCCTTCAGCATCTATGTAGCAAAGGATGATATCGACCCATATATTTCCTATCGACTCATCCAGCCGGCATACGTGGCATACAGCGACCTGACTATTGCACAGCGCAACCTCACCAACTATGATGAAAGCGACATCTACAGCAACACATTGGTAGCAACTCCGAAAATCGGGCAATGCATCAACTGCCACTCGTATCAGAACTATCGGACTGACCACATGATGTTCCACATGCGTGAAGGACTTCCCGGAACGATGATTGTGGAAGGCAAGCAGCTGAAGAAAGTTAACCTGAAGACTCCTGAGATTATCTCCGCAGGCGTCTATCCTGCCTGGCATCCTACACAGAATCTCATCGCCTACTCCACCAACCTCATTGGTCAGACCTTCCATACGAAGGATGTAGCAAAAGTGGAAGTACAGGATAAAGAGAGCGACCTTATTCTCTACGATGTATCTAAGGACGAGGTATTTACCATTTCAAACGACTCAAACGAACTGGAGACCTTCCCTACTTGGTCGGCCGACGGTAACACTTTATATTATTGTTCCGCACATTTTGAATATAAGAACGGCAGCTCGGAAGATGCTGAGATTATCGACAGCTACAAAAACCTGCACTATAACATCTATGCAAGAGACTTCGATCAGCAGACTCGCGCCTTCAGCGAACGTCGTATCATCTTTGACGCAGCCTCTCAAAACAAAAGTGCAACTTTACCGCGTGTGTCGCCCGATGGGAAGTATCTGGTATTCTCTTTAGGGAATTTCGGCTGTTTCCATGTATGGCATCCTGAGGCCGACATTTGGCTGCTCAACCTCGAGACCTTAGAAACTCAGAATCTGGAAGCCCTCAACAGCGACCGCTCAGACAGCTATCCTTCGTTCTCGAGCAATGGACGTTGGATCATGACTGACTCACGACGCGACGACAGTAACTACACCCGTCCTTACATCGCTTATTTCGATACGGATGGCAATTGTCATAAGGCGTTTGAGTTACCCCAACGCGACCCTGAGTTCTATACCCTGTTCCTGCGTTCCTACAACCGTCCTGAGTTCATGACTGAGCCAGTCAGCATCACGCCTGAGCAGTTTGCTATTGAGGCGAAGAAAGACGCCAAGAATGTGAAATACGTAACCGCTCCAACCCACTAAGATGAAGAAAGCAATCTATACACTCCTATTCCCGTTAGCAGCATACATCATCCTGCTTCTCCACGCTGATTATCTTCATGCGGTAGCTGAGGGTGATATGTTTATCGGCGGACAAGCGTTCTTCGAAGAGACCCTTCGCACACCTGGAGGCTTCTGGACTTGGATAGGCTGTTTTCTCACTCAGTTCTTCACCTATCCCTGGCTAGGAGCGCTGATTCTTGTTGCTATCTGGACAGCCACTTATATCATGCTGACTGATGCTTTCCGACTCAAAGGGTGGCACAGCCTGCTTGCTTGGATACCATTATTTGCCTTGCTGGTTTCAGTCATCGATATCGGCTACTGGTTGTACTACATCATGATGCCAGGCTACTGGTTCTCGCAAAGTGTCAGTTTCTTTGCAGCTGTTCTGACCACATGGATTATTGTCCGCCTCGTCCGGCTAGTTTGGAATAAGGATATCGCATGGATTGTATTCATCATCGTTTATTTCGCTATGATGCAGCAATTCCCTGTATTTCATCATCGCAACTACGAAAATCACCTGCTGCAGCTACCTTTCATCGTGGCACCCGTATCGGTGGTATTGCTTTCATTGATCCGACTTGTCAAGTGGCAACCTCGCTCGAAGTGGGCAACCGAAATCACGACCTTTACGGCTCTTGCTGTATTCTCCATCACAGCCTACCTACTTTCATTCCGCAATGCGAATTTCCACGCAGAGATTCGTATGCAGAGCGCATTGGAAGCGTTTGAGTGGGACAAAGTGATCGAGGAAGCCCAAGCAGCCAAGAATCCTACCAACCTCATGGTGGTATTCAAGAACATCGCTTTGATGCATACTGACCGTATGCCCGAGATGTTTAAAATCAACAACTGCGGAAGTATGCCCGAAACAGGCGATTCGCTCATAGTAAGGACTGCACAGATAGCCGGACCACTCGTCTACTACTATTTCGGACAAATCAACTATGCCTACCGCAGAGCGATGGAAAACAACGTGCAGTATCGTCTGCAAGCCCGCAATATGAAGATGATGGCTCGCTGTGCCATAATGAATCATGAGTTCGACTTAGCAGCCAAATACCTGACGATACTGAGCAAGTCGACATTCAACAAATCGTGGGTAAGGGAATACGAACCTATGCTACGATTCGCAGACAACCTACACAAAAGCAAGGATTTTCAATTCATCGCACCATTACTGAACGAGGACATCAACACCCTCGATATCGACAACAGTATGCCTGTGCAATGGATTCTGAACCACTTTGCCGACCTCATCAATACCAAGAACCGGAAACAGGACAACATAGCCCTATGTACCTCACTATGGGTGAAAGACGAATATGCGTTCTGCATTCAGTTTTACAACTACAGCAAGAACTATCCGGGAGAACCTACACCCGAGCTGTATCAGCAGGCAGCACTATTGTTGGGCAGGTCGGAAGATTCGCCCATCAACCTCGACAACTTCCCCTTCGACCAGCTCATCCTCGACCGCTTCGACCACTTCAACAGCGACTATGCTTCGATGAGCAACATGGGCATTCCTTTAAAAGAAATAGGTACGCGCATGCGTGACGTGTATGGCGACACCTATTGGTGGTATTATTATTTCGGAGATTTCAAAGCATATTAACTCAAACATACAAATTTCATCGTTATGAAGAAAACACTATACATGATTATTCTCGCATTGGCTTTCGCAGCCTGTACGAATCATCCTAAGTTACCCGCAACCTACGAAACGGCCGGTTCCCTGCCCGACATCTATCCTGATTACACAGATGTGGTCGTACCGCCCAACATTGCTCCGCTGAACTTCGGCATACGAGGTAACATCACCGATTGCGTAGCTCAATTCACTCTGCCCGACAACCAAACCTTCACGTTCGGCTCAGGCAACAAGGTGCTGATCGACGAAAGCGACTGGCACGATATGCTGGCAGCTGCTCAGGGTGAAAGTATCAAGGTAACAGTGTTTACAAACGAAAACGGGAAATGGTTTGCACACACACCGTTCAACATCTATGTGGCGAAGGAAGAAATCGACCCATATATCTCCTATCGTCTCATCTTCCCCTCGTATGTGGCCTACGAGATGCTCAGCATCAGTCAGCGTAACCTCACCAACTTCGACGAGAGCGACATCTACAACAACATGATTATCTCGGGCGAGAAAGACGGACAATGCATCAACTGTCACTCGTATCAGAACTACGGGACAGCCAATATGCAGTTCCACATGCGACAAGGACACGGAGGAACGATGCTGGTAACGAACAATGTGCCCCAGAAGATTGACCTGAAGACCGACTCTACAATCAGTGCAGGCGTCTATCCTGCCTGGCACCCTACCCTGCCTCTCATCGCCTATTCTACCAACCACACAGGTCAGAGTTTCCACACACGCAGCAAGGCAAAGATAGAGGTCCAGGACTCTGAGAGCGACATCATTCTCTACGACATCGAGAAAAACGAAGTGCGACTGGTAAGCTCTCAGCCCAACGAATTAGAGTGCTTCCCCACTTGGTCGCCCGACGGCAAGTATCTTTACTTCTGCTCTGCTCATTTCGAGCGCCAGATGCCCGATTCTATTCCACTTGCAGGAGAAATGATTCAGCGCTACGAGGAGTTACGATATGACATTTTCCGCAAGTCGTTCAATGCAAACGACCTCTCATTCGGACCCACAGAAGTGGTTTACAAGGCCTCCGACGACAGTCTCAGTGCTACCTTCCCACGCATCAGTCCTGATGGCCGCTACTTGCTTACAGGTATCGGTTCCTTCGGTTGCTTCCACGTGTGGCACCCCGATGCCGACCTCTACCTGATGGACCTTCAAAGCAAGAAGATACGCAAGCTGGAGAATGTCAACAGCCAGTATGCCGAAAGCTATCACAACTGGTCGAGCAACGGACGATGGATGATATTCATCAGCCGTCGCGACGACAGCAACTTCTCACGTCTATACATCGCCTACTTCGACCAGCAGGGAAAGGCTCACAAAGCGTTCGCCCTCCCTCAGCGCGACCCCGACTTCTACACCTACTTCATGCGCAGCTACAACGTGCCTGAATTCATGAAGGAGCCTGTAAGCGTCACCCCGCAGGAGTTTGCCAGCGAAGCCCGTAAGCCTGCGAAGAAAGCCACTTACGTATCGACCGATGCACACTCAGGCGCATCTATCCAGAATGAGGAAGTGAAGCATACCGTCAATTAATCGAAACACATCCCTATACAAAGTATCGACAGTTACAATCAAAAACGATAACATCATGAAAAGAACATTCACTCTTATTACAGCCATCGCCTGCGTCTCGACCATTATGGCGCAAGGCACACTTGCCGACTACCAACGCGCCTACAGCATAGGCGGCAAATATGCAGGAAAGACAAGCAATTCGGTTCTGCAATCCCAGTTTGTCATCAACGACGAAGTAGGCAAACAGATGTGGTATTCTGTTTCAGGCTCCAACGGGGCTCTCGACCTGCAATACTACCTCATCGACCTGAAGACGAACAAGCAAACCCCTATGTTCGACAAAGAGAAAGTGCGTCAGCAGATGAGCGATCAACTGGGCAGACCCGTACAACGTCTCATCGACTCCAACCCTACACTCTATAAGAACGAAGACGGACATTTAGGTCTGAAGTTCATCAGTAATGCCTACAACTGGACTTATGACACACAGACACAGGTGCTGGTCAAAGGCGATTCGTTGCGTACAGAGCGCGGCGGAGAGCGTGGTAACTGGGCACGTGGCGGTCAGGGCGGCCAGCAGCGCAGATGGTCGGAAGTAGATGACCAGCGCGGACGTACTGCCCGATTCGGCGACGGGAAACTGCAGATCTACGGAAAGGACAACAACCTCTACCTGCGCAACACAGAAACCAACGAGGAGACAGCCCTCACCAACGACGGCAATGAGCAGTTCTACTACTCCTCATGGGGCAGTTTCTCATCAGACGGCAAGTACTACGCAACGGTGAAAATCAAGCCCGCTCCCAAGCGCTACGTGACCTACGTCAACTCATCGCCTACCGATCAGGTGCAACCCAAATACTACAACATCGAATATGCAAAGCCTGGCGACTCGCTCGACTATCGCGTACCCGTAGTCATCAACCTTGAGACACGCCAGATGACGGTAGCCGACGATGCCCTCTTCCACAGCCAATACGAGCTCTCCACCCCTCGCTGGGACCGTGATGCACACACATTCACCTTCTCATTCAACGAGCGTGGACACAAGACCTACCGCATCCTCGAAATGAATGCTGAGACAGGGGTCGTACGTCCTATCATCGAGGAGAAAGAGGAGAAATACATCGCCTGGACACGTCTCAGCCGTCGTGATGTGAACGAAGGCAAGCAGATCATCTGGTTCAGCGAACGCGACCGCTACGGACATCTTTACCTCTACGACCGCGCAACAGGCAAGGTCATCAACCAAATCACGAAGGGAAAGTTCTATGTGCGCCGCATCATTGATATCGACGAGAAGAACCGCCTCATCTACTTCACCGCCAACGGAGAGGGACTTCCCAAGACCAATCCGAACGAAGACCCCTACAACATCCACTACTGCCGCGTGCAGTTCAACGGAAAGGGATTCGTTGACCTCACCCCCGATGAAGGCAACCACAGCGTCACATTCAGCGAAGACAAGTCGTACCTCATCGACACTTACTCCACCGTCGAGAATCCACCTGTGACCGTGCTGCGTGAGGGCAAGACAGGCAAAATCATGCAGACACTTTCAACCATGGATATCAGCAGACTGAAGGCAGCCGACTGGCGTGCGCCCGAAGTGTTCGTAGCGAAGGCGCGTGACGGCAAGACCGACATCTGGGGCATCATTCAGCGTCCGTCGAACTTCGACCCGTCGAAGAAATATCCCGTCATCGAATACATCTACTCAGGACCAGGCGACCAATACGTACCAAAGACATTCCAAGTCACCAACAGTCTGACGGCTTTGGCCGAACTCGGCTTCATCGTTGTCCAGATGGACGGAATGAGTACCTCATGGCGCAGCAAGGACTTCGAAGAGGTGTGCTACAAGAACCTCAAAGACGCAGGTTTCCCCGACCGCATCCTCTGGATCAAGGCTGCTGCAGAGAAATATCCTTACATGGACCTCGACCGCGTAGGCATCTACGGATGCTCGGCAGGCGGCCAGGAATCGCTTGCAGCCCTACTCTTTCACGGCGACTTCTATAAGGCGGCCTACTCTGCCTGCGGATGTCACGACAACCGCATGGACAAGATTTGGTGGAACGAGCAGTGGATGGGCTATCCGCTCGACGAATCCTACATTGCCAGCAGCAACACAGAGCATATTGCCAATCTCAAGGGCAAACTGATGCTTCTGGTGGGCGAACTGGACGACAATGTGGACCCCTCATCGACCTTCCAGGTGGTCAACCAACTCATCAAGCACAACAAGGACTTCGAATTCATCTACCTCCCTGGCGAACGTCATACGATGGGCGGCACCTACGGCACACACAAGATGTACGACTTCTTCGTGAAGAACTTCCACGGCGTGGAGCCACCTGCCTGGAGCGAGCTGGAGAGAAGGTAGCATCTTGAGCCCGACAGGAACCGCAGCGAGAGGATTCCTTTCCTAATTCTTTTCTCAAAGAACGGATATTCTTGTTTCCCCCGGTCCTTCCCATCACGGGAGGACGAGGCGGGGCAGGTTTTCTTTTCTTTCACCTCCCATCACGGGAGGGTCTGGAGGGGCTTGGGGAAGGCTTCCTTACGTGTCCGGTAGTTGCTCGGTAAATGCTCGGCACTCCGGCACTTTTCTCGCTGTTTTGACACTACAAAGGTACGAAATTCTGGGGACGTGAGCAAAAAAAATATATATAAAATTGTCATTTTGTCATTTTGTCATTTTGTCATTTCGTCTTTTCTATGTTTTTGCGAAGTCCAGTTTACAATGTTCAAAAGAATATATATATTATATATATATTATATATATACTTTTGCTATCTGATTTTAAGAATTTTTCACAGTTCAAAAAATCGAAAAATGACGAAATGACAAAATGACAAAATGACAAATTCACAGAAACGAAGTATGTACTACCCTAGAAAAAGTTGAATGGTTTTTACCTTAACCCTGCCATAGGTTGAATGCCTGTTATGGACTTTGCCTGACGATGCGAAGGCAGCCTTCAGGCGCCACTTGTCTGCACGGTTAAACAGTCACTTTCCGCACTTTAAAGGGCTATATGTAAAGAGCTACCCTCAAAACCTGTTTTTTTCACGCCTACGTGCAAGAAAGTTAGTAATTTATTTGGTTATGTCGGAAAAAATCCGTAACTTTGTAGCGTAAAAGAGAAGGCAGGCATGAACGAAGGAGGAAAACGCTCTCCAAAGGAGCTGGGGACAGAGAAAATAGGCAAGTTGTTGATGCGATATGCGATTCCGGCAGTCATATCCATGCTGGCAGCATCGGCTTATAATATTGTGGACCGCGCATTCCTGGGGCAGTTTGTGGGTGCGCTTGCTATAGCCGGCCTTGCGGTTACGTTCCCCATCATGAACCTCAGTGCCGCTTTCGGAGCCATGATCGGTGCAGGCGGAAGCACGCTCCTTTCCATCAAGCTGGGTCAGCGCGACCATGAGACGGCAGAACGGGTGCTGGGCAACATCATATCGCTGAATGTGGTCGTAGGGCTTGTGTTTGCTATCGTGGCACTCATTTTCATCGACGAGATTCTCTACTTCTTCGGAGCCAGCGAGAACACCCTACCCTATGCCAAGACCTACATGGTGATTATCATCTACGGTAACATCATCACCCACTTGACTCACGGTCTGACCAATGCGCTGCGTGTGGTGGGACACCCCAACAAGGCGATGGTATCGGTATTGTTCGGCGTATTCATCAACCTGCTGTTCGACTACATTTTCATCAACATGTGTGGCTGGGGCATCGCAGGAGCAGCCTACGCAACACTCCTGTCGCAGACTCTGTCGACCATCTACCTCGTGTGGTGTCTGAGCAACAAGAACGACCTCATTCATCTGCGCAAAGGCATCTATGCCCTGAAGCGGCGGATTGTGAAAAACATCTTTGCGATTGGCATCTCGCCCTTCTGCATCCAGATGTGCGCCTGTCTCGTCGTAGTCCTCATCAATCGCGGACTGAAAGAGCACGGAGGCGATATGGCCATCGGAGCCTACGGCATCGTGAACAGCATCACGTTCATGTTCATCATGATAGTGATGGGTATCACCCAGGGCATGCAGCCGATAGCCGGCTACAACTACGGCGCACAGCAATACAGCCGCGTGACAGAAGTACTGAAGAAAGCCTCCATCTATGCAACCGTCGTAATGACCTGCAGCTTCATTCTCTGCGAGTTCTTCCCACATCTGTGTGTAGTAATCTTCACCGATGATGCCGAGACGATGCGTCTGGCAGTCGAAGGTATGAGAATCATCGTGCTGGTCAGCCCGCTAGTGGGATTCCAGATTGTGGTGGGCAACTTCTTCCAAAGCATCGGTATGGCCAAGAAGAGCATCTTCCTCTCTATGAGCCGACAGCTGCTGTTCCTTGTACCCTTGCTGCTCATCCTGCCCCGCTACTACGGCACTGCAGGAGTATGGGCAAGCATCACCATCTCTGACGGTATCTCCATCATCGTAGCAGCAATAATGCTGTGGATGTTCTTCAGGCAAGGTGCATTCAAGGCAATAAAGACAGACATAGAATTATGATATAAACCAAATACAAAAACTGAACAATATGGAAAAATTCGTTATCACCATCGGACGAGAATTAGGAAGTGGCGGCAAAGCCATCGGTGAAATCATTGCAAAGGAACTGAACATCCCCATCTACGACAGCTACCTCATCGATATGGCTGCCAAAGAGAGTGGATTCAACCCCGAACTGTTCAAGAAAGCCGACGAAAAGCCAGGCAAGGGTTTGGGAGCAGCAATGATCCGCACCGTAGCCTCACCATTCTCCGCACTCAGCAACTACTACAGCAACAGTGTCAGCAACGAATCACTGTTCCAGGTACAGACCGACATCATCCTCAAGAAAGCCTCGACGGAAAGCTGCATCATCGTAGGACGCTGCGGTGACTACATCCTGCGCAACTTCCCCAACCTGCTCCGCATCTTCATCCGCGCCGACTACGACGACCGTGTGAAATTCGTATGCGAACACGACAGTGTGACACCAGCAAAGGCACGTCAGATCATCGACAAGACCGACAACCAGCGAAGTGAATACCACAACTTCTACAGCGAGACAAACTGGGGAGACAGCCGCGCGTATGACATCTGCGTCAACAGTTCTTTGCTCGGAATGGAAGGAACAGCAGATTTTTTGCTGAATTTTGCAAGAAAATACTTTAAGATTCAATAATTTGTTATAACTTTGCACCCCGTTTTTAGGAAGGTACACAAAACACGCAAAGTATAAAAGAATTATGAATTGGTTTACTGAACTATTTACCAACGGACAATCGGTAGCACACATCCTCATGCTGTACTCTATCGTGATATCCGTTGGTGTCATTCTAGGCAAGATTAAAATCGGAGGCGTATCGCTCGGAGTCACATTCGTACTCTTTGCCGGCATCATCGCCGGACATATCCTCCATCAAGAAAACATCACAGAGCCGGCTCTGGTGCTCAACTTCGTCCAGGACTTCGGTCTCATCCTCTTCGTCTATGCAATAGGCCTGCAGGTAGGACCCTCGTTCTTCACATCCTTCAAGCAAGGAGGTATCAAGATGAACATCATCGCCGCAGGCGTCATCCTGCTCAACATCGCAGTAATGCTCACCCTATACTACAGCTGCTGCGACACCAGCAATCCACACTCACTGCCGATGATGGTAGGCGTGCTTTGCGGAGCGGTGACCAACACACCAGGACTCGGTGCTGCAAACGCAGCCTTAGAACAGATAGGAGCCGACAACCTCGGAGGCTCCATACCGACTATCGCAAACGGCTATGCATGCGCCTATCCGCTCGGAGTGATGGGCATCATCCTGTCGGTCATCCTCATCCGTGTGATCTACAAAATCAACATGAAGAAAGAAGAACAGGACTATGATGACCAGAATGGCAATCAGAAAGCAGTGAAACCACACCTGATGAGCATCGAACTCATCAACCCCTCGCTCAACGGGAAGTCCATCCTGCAACTCCGCGAATACCTGGCTCGCGACTTCGTATGCTCGCGCTGCCTGCACGACGGACACGTAATCGTCCCCAATCGTGACACCCTGCTCTTCACAGGCGACAAGATATATGTCGTATGCGCAGAAGAAGATGCAGAAGCCATCGTGGCATTCATGGGACATGAAACTACCGTAAACTGGGAGAAGCAAGACACACCGATGCAGTCGAGACAGATACTCGTCACACGCGACAAGATAAACGGAAAGACCCTCGGAAGCCTGCACCCAAGCAGCCTGCACGGCGTCAACGTGACACGCATCTTCCGTTCAGGAATCGAACTGTTTGCCCATCCGAATGTCAACCTGCAGGTAGGCGACAAACTCGTGGTTGTAGGTCCTGAGGATGCAGTCAACATCTTCGCCTCGAAACTCGGTAACCAGAAAACCCGACTCGACAAACCCAACCTGCTGACCATCTTCGTCGGAATACTCGTAGGTATCATCTTCGGAAGCCTACCTTTCCACATCACAGGTATGTCTATGCCCGTAAAACTCGGTTTGGCAGGCGGACCACTCATCATCGCCATCCTCGTAGGACGTTTCGGATTCAAGTTCAAACTCGTTGCGTACACCTCGAGCAGCGCCTCGCAGATGATACGCGATATCGGACTGGTACTCTTCCTTGCCAGCGTAGGCATCAAGGCAGGCGGCAATTTCGTCGATACCGTGATGAACGGAGGCCTGATGTATGTACTCTACGGATTCATCATCACCACCATCCCACTCATCATCATGGGCATCGTGGCGAGATTATACTATAAGGAGAACTACCTGCTGCTAATGGGAATTATGGCAGGCGCCACAACCGACCCACCAGCACTCGCCTACTCCACTCAGGCAGCTAACAACGACATCCCATCCATCGGGTATTCAACCGTGTATCCGCTGTCGATGTTCCTTCGAATCGTTACCGCACAAATCATCATATTGATGCTATGTTCATAGCCCCAGCACTCTTATTAGGACTGTTGGTAGCCCTCAACCCTTGTCAGTTGGCCATCAACCTGTCTGCCCTCACCTACCTAAGCAACCGTTCAGAGAACAAGCAATCGTTGGTGAGGAAAGGATGGTTATATGTAGCCGGACGAAGCATCACATACACCGTTCTCGGCGTCATTCTGACCTGGCTCATCCAGCAAGGGAAGAACATCGAGGGCATTCAGGCACTCATGAGCAAAGGCGAAGCATACCTACCCTACCTGCTGCTGATCATCGGAGCATACCTTATCTATCGTCTGTTCCATCATCATGAGCATCATGGCGAGGAATGCCACAGCTGTGGTCAAACCATCAAGAAAGGCGGACCGTTCGGAGCAATCGCCTTGGGACTGATGCTTGCATTTGCATTCTGTCCCGAAACCGCCATCATGTACTTCGGAATGCTACTTCCCAATGCAGCAGGCGAAGCAAACTGGCTGGCTCCCCTTGCATTCGCTATCGGAGCAGCTGTCCCCGTCGTCGCAATGATGTACCTCTTCAGCAAGGCTGCAGAAGAAGCACGCAAGTTCGAAGCCACCTTCAAGCACTTCCAGCAATGGGCTAACGGAATATTCGGTTTGGCATTTATCATAGCAGCAATCATATTATTAGTAGTATGAAACGGATAGGTTTGCTTTCAGATACCCACGGATATTGGGACAAACGCTACGAGAAGTATTTCGCAGAGTGTGACGAGATTTGGCATGCAGGCGATATAGGCACCGCTGAGCTTGCCGACCGATTTGCACAGCTGAAACCCTTCAGGGCGGTCTATGGGAACATCGACGGAGGCGACCTGCGACTGATGTTCAACGAGAAATACCGATTCAGATGTGAAGAAGTGGAAGTGTTGATGAAACACATAGGAGGCTACCCAGGCAACTATGACCCCTCAATCCGAGGCAGCATTTTTGCCAACCCGCCTAAACTTTTCATATCGGGACATAGTCATATACTAAAAGTGATGTACGACAAGAACCTGAACCTGCTACACATCAATCCAGGAGCAGCAGGCATCTCAGGTTTTCACAAAGTAAGAACCCTCGTGAGATTCACTATCGACAAGACAGAAGTCAAGGATCTGGAAGTAATCGAATTGAGAAAGGGGAATTAAAGAGGGATTAAAAGAGGAAGACAGATTTACATGAATCCAGAACACCAACATAATAACTACGAAGACAAGTCGGGCAGCGAAATGCTATCCGAAATAGGGCATCTGTTGTGGAAACTATGCATGAAAGTTTTCGCACACCTGCTCAAGCTCATCATAAAAGGATTGCAGCTTTGCTTCACCCTTCTCAAGATGCTGTTGCAGGCATGCATCGACTTCTGGAACGACAACAGTACTCAAGAGAAACTCCGAATGGCCAGACAATGGTGCGGCAACTGCATCAAAGCCCTGGGGACCTATTGCCTGATTGGCATCATCGCCATCGGGAAGGGACTCGTGTGGACAGCGAAAGCCATTTGGCGAGGCATTACGCACCTGAAACCTACAATCGTCTTTTTAGGCCGCCTATGCATCAAAGGCATGAAAGCTACAGGAAGAGGGATCGTCGTATGTGCAAAAGCCATCCGCCTCTTCTTCCTCAAACGCCAACAGGCTTTCCGAAGATTCCGCCGCAACAAAGGCTTCAAAGGTCTTCTTATCGACATCAAGACCTATCTGCAGGAACAACTCAACAGCTATATGGACGACAACGATACCGTGAGCAGCGATGCTATCAGCTATGATGAATACATCGATGCCAACAGGAAAGACGGTAAAACATCGTTCAGCAAGAAGATATATCAAGAAATGGACAAACTTATTGACAACTGAGTAATATCATGAAACGTATCATCCTTTTATTTGCAATCGTCTTCCTCGCATTCGCTCAGTCGCATGCCGTACTGAAAGAAAGGGACTTAGCCAAAACACTCAGCATCCTGCGACTGGAATTGAACCAGAACTATCGTGAGCAGAAAGTCATGATGCAGCGATATGAGCAGCAAAGTGCCATTCAGCATAAGCAACTGATTGACTACATGCAACGATGTGATCAAATCAGCCTGATGCTTTATTCCCAGAAAAGCGACCACACATTCGACATTGCATACGCTTGTACACAAGCCACAAAGCTACACAGAGAACTGGGAGCGAATAACATTCCCTACGGAAGAATCAGGGAAAGAATCATCAGCGAAATAGCACGATACGACAGCTTGATAATCGCCCTCAAAGAACTGCCTCCTGCCATCGGGAGCACCTCTGCTGCCGATTCCATCAATCAGATGATTAAGGAAGACAACGCTGTGCTGACAAGTTCTCAACGTACGATGCCCTTCGAGTTGAGCGAAACTGAACAAGAAGAACGCAAGGAATGTCTCACTTATGCCAAAGCTTTGCGCAACAACCTAATGCGTATTCTGCAATCGGTCGAGGCTGATAAAGACTACTACGACATCGTGACCAACAAGGTCGGCAAGCTCTATCACTACTCACAGCAAAAATACAAAGATCTTCGCAATAACATCTTCAATGACGGAAGCGCAAACTATTTCAGGATTCTGCGAGCATTACCTCAGCAGATTCAGCACGCCAAGCGTGACTACAACGACAAGTATAGCCCGCTAGGTAACACCGATCGCGCAAGGTCGGAGTGGAGAGGTCCTATCGTGTTGGCTGTCAGCATCTTCATGCTGTTCTACATCCTGATTGCCACCCTGCTGAGCAACGTTATCATCCGTTGGGTACCTACGCTCATCAGCAAGGTATTCCCAAAGTTTGCCCATAGAGCCGAGCGTTGGATGAAAGAGAGTATCCTGAACATCGACAAGACAAGCTACAAACATCAGCGCCGCATCATCATCGTTGCACTCGGCTTGCTCATCTTCGTATTGGCTATCACTATTGCCCAGCAATTCCTCAAGCCCAACCTGTTCATTATGGCAGCCAAGCTGATGATAGACTTTGCATGGCTGTTCGAGGCTATCCTCATCTCAATGCTGATCCGTCTGAAAGCCGAACAATGCAACCGAGGAATTGCTATCTATATGCCGTTTATCTCGATGGCACTTATCATCATCTTCTTCCGCATCCTGCTGATTCCGAACAATATCATCAACTTGATATGTCCGCCCATCATTCTGGCTCTCACTATCTGGCAGTATTTCTCTATCCGACGCAACAAGTCGTTCCTGCCAATGAGCGACATCCTCTACTCTACCATTTCGCTCATTGTGATGATTGTTTCCTGTATCAGTTCATGGGTTGGCTATACTCTGATGGCTGTCCAGATAATCATCTGGTGGACATTCCTCTTGGCTGCTATCGAGACCATCACCTGCTGCTACGACCTTCTGGAAATGTATGAGCAGAAAGTTCTCTCGAAACGTATCGTGATGGACGCACCGACCTTCAGCAAGCGCAAAGAACTGGCAGAACTGCGCAAGAACGAGATACTGTTCAGCCGCATGGAAAAAGGACGCTATATCCACAAGACGTGGTTCTACGATTTCATCAACAAGGCTGTCGTTCCTATCGCAACCATCTGTGCAGTCGTCGCAAGTTTCTTCTTTGCTGCAGACATCTTTGAGATGACCGAATCGTGCTACGAGATATTCAGAAAAGTCATCGTTGACGAGCCGAAATATATCCGTCTTTCTATCTATATGGTGGTTGTCGTAGCTTGTCTGTACTTTGCCTTCCGCTATCTCAACTATCTGCTTCGGTCGTTCTACCACCTCTACCGCACGAAGATGTCGGAAGAAAACGGAGAGGACTTCAACGAAACCTTGGCCCGGAATGTTATCGCTATTGTCATCTGGGGCTTCTACATCATTCTGGTACTTGTTTTGTTGAAAGTACCGCAAACCGGTATATCAGTAGTGGCTGCAGGTTTGGCAACAGGTATGGGTTTCGCCATGAAAGACCTCTTGGAAAACTTCTTCTACGGCATTTCACTCATGAGCGGACGTCTGCGCGTAGGTGACTATATCGAGTGTGACGGCATCCAGGGAAAAGTGGAAAGCATCACTTACCAGAGTACCCAAATCATTACCCTCGACGGTAGCGTCATTGCATTCCTCAACACTTCGTTGTTCAACAAGAACTTTAAGAATCTGACTCGCAACCACAGCTACGAATTAGTAAAGATTCCTATTGGAATTGCCTATGGCAATAATGTGGAACATGTGCGTCACTTATTACTTGATGCCATTAAGCACCTCTGCGTTAAATTGCCGGATGGACGTGATATCGTTAACAAGGAAAAAGGTCTTGAAGTTCGATTCTCAGGTTTCGGTGCAAGTAGCGTGGACCTTGATGTTGTCTTATGGATTCTGGTCGATCAAAAGCCTGCGTTTATTGCCCAAGTCAAAGAGGTGGTTTACGAAACATTGAACAAGAACAACATCGAGATTCCATTCCCTCAACAAGATGTTTATTTACACACAATGACCCCCGATTCTGACAAAACAGGTATAAAATAGCAAAGTTTTCAACTTTTTTTCAAAAAAAATGCAAATTGATTGACACGGAATAAAAAAAAAGTATTACTTTTGCGTCAAATAGAGAAGACTATTGAATTGACAATCATCAAAACAGAATAAATTATGGAAGTAAAGAAATCAAAAAAAGCCGACCTTGAAGGCCAGAAGAGTACCAGCATGCTGATTGGTTACATCTTCGCCTTAGGTGCAATCTTCGCTGCTTTCGAGTGGACAACTCGTGAGTACAAAGAGACAGAGCCTGTTGTCTTTGCAGCTTATGCTCCAATGGAAGAGGAAGTTCCTCCTGTAACGCAGCCTATTTTCCAGATGGCTCCTCCTCCACCTATGGAAGTACCACAGGTACCTGAAATTCTCGATATCGTCGAAGATACTGAGGAAATCGAAGAAAACGAGGCTCCAGACTCAGAAGACACCAACGAAGCTATCACAGGTCCTTCGGCTCCTGTATCTGGTCCTGTAATGGGTCCTGCTGTACAGGCTGAGGTAACCGACGAGGAAGAAATCTTCCAGGTTGTAGAAGAGATGCCAGAGTTCCCTGGAGGTATGGAAAAACTTTTGGAATACCTCAGTAGGAATATTAAGTATCCTACTATCGCCCAGGAACAAGGCATTCAAGGTAAAAGTGTCATTGAATTCGTAGTCAACAAAGACGGTTCAATCGTTGATCCAAAGGTGGTTCGTTCACTTCACCCTAAGTGCGACGAAGAAGCAATGCGTGTCATCAAAGCAATGCCTAAGTGGAAACCAGGCAAGCAGAGAGGCAAACCAGTACGTGTAAAGTACACTGTACCTGTACAATTCAAGTTGACTTAATACAACTAACGAATCATATATTAAGGTGTGTCAGACAACATTTGGCACACCTTAATTATATATAATACAAAATCAAGATGCTGAACTATCAAGAACTATACGACAAAGTCAATCTCTATATTGAAAACATGCCCTATAACGCACAGCCCGAAGGACTCTATGCTCCTATCAAGTATGTGCTCGAATTAGGAGGGAAACGTATTCGACCAGTCCTCATGCTAATGGCCTACAACCTCTATAAGGACAACGTGGACGATATTCTCCCCAATTCTATTGCGCTCGAAACCTATCACAATTTCACCCTGCTTCACGACGACCTGATGGATCGTGCAGATATGCGCAGAGGGCATCTCACAGTTCATAAGAAATGGAATGACAACACAGCCATCCTATCGGGCGATGCGATGCTGATTATGGCCTATAAACTCTTCACAGAAACAACGAATCCTCAGATGATGAAAGCCGTGAAGACCTTCAATGCAGCCACACTTGGTGTGTGTGACGGTCAGCAGTACGATGTAGAGTTTGAAAGTCGCAACGATGTACGGGAAGAAGAATACATGGAAATGATTCGTCTGAAAACCTCTCTCCTACTGGCTTGTGCCCTAAAAATCGGAGCAGAACTTGCAGGTGCATCCCCCGAGGATGCCGACAGCCTCTATCAGTTTGGAGAGAAGATGGGGTTGGCATTCCAACTACAGGACGACCTACTCGATGTATATGGAGACCCTGCCGTATTCGGTAAACAAATCGGAGGCGACATCTTGTGCAACAAAAAGACATTCATGCTCATAAACGCCTTCAATCGGGCAAATCCCACACAGAAAGCCCAATTGCAGGAATGGGTTGACAAGACCGACTTCGTGCCAGCCGATAAGATTCAAGCCGTCACAGCTCTCTACGATGCAGTTGGCATCAAGGCTCTCTGCCTCGACAAGATAGAACAGCTGTTTTCCCAGTCGCTTGAGTGCCTTGCTAAGGTGAAAGTTGATGAATCCAAGAAGACAGAACTCAAGGCATTTGCCGACAAGCTTCTTAAACGCAACAAATAGCCCATGATTATCGACACCCATTCGCATCTTGACGGTGAAGAATTCGCTGACGATTTGCCCGAAGTCATCCAACGAGCCAAGGACGCACAGGTAGAGAAGATACTTGTCCCCAACGTCAATCTACAGGGCCTACCCCACCTCATCGAAGTATGTGACGCCTATCCTGACTACCTCTACCCAATGATTGGTTTGCATCCAGAAGACGTGAAGGACGACTATCAAACGCAGCTCGATCAGATGTTTGTCCTCTTGAAGGAAAATCCCAACCGTTTTTGTGCGATTGGTGAGGTGGGCCTCGATTTTTATTGGGACGAAACTTACCGCAATCAGCAACTCGAAGCTTTCGAGCAACAGATACAATGGGCAAAACAATTTGGGAAGCCGCTTATGATTCATGCGCGTAATGCTTTTGAGGAAATCGTGGAAATCATGGAGCGACATCGTGACGATCAACTTGAAGGAGTGTTTCATTGTTTCACAGGAACAGAAGACGAAGCACGGAAATTGCTGTCGTTCGACGGATTCAAACTCGGTATCGGCGGCGTCCTCACTTTCAAGAAATCCACACTTCCCGAAGTGCTGAAAAATGCGGTTCCCCTCAGTCGTATCGTCGTCGAAACTGACTCGCCCTATCTCGCACCCGTCCCACATCGGGGTAAAAGAAACGAAAGTGCATTTATCATCGAAATAGTGAGGCGTCTAACTGAAATTTATGCATGTAATTGGGTAAATATTGCCACTGAAACGAAGAAAAATGCATACTTTTTATTGCGGTAACAAAAAAAATGCGTATTTTTGTTGCTGAAATAGTGCCCATGTCGCAAAAAAGTTGTAATTTGCAACCGATTTCGGAGACAGAAAGCCGATTTTCAGCAAAAAAAAACGGAAGAAACGATAACGTATCAAATCATTAACAAGACAATAACAAAACAAAATTTTAATAAAGTATTAATCTTAAAAACTCAAAAGAAAAATGAAAAAAGTATTTGCAATTATTGCACTTATGGGAGTCTTCACATTTGGTATGACTCAGACAATGTCTGCACAAGACGAAGAAGCTGTTGACACAGCAGCAGTTGAACAGGTTGACTCAGCAGCAGTTGAGGCAGCAGAACCAGAAGAAGTGGCTGTTCCAGAGGAAACAAAGGAAGAAGTAAGTATGTACAAGCAATTGAAAACCAAGTTCATCGAAGGTGATGCAGGCTTCATGGCAATCGTTGCTATCGCACTTATCATTGGTCTCGCATTCTGTATTGAGCGTATCATCTACCTTGCACTCGCTGACGTTAAGACCGACAAGATGCTTGCAGAAGTAGAGAAGGCACTTGATGCTAAAGATGTAGAAAAAGCAAAGACTGCTTGCCGCAACACCCGTGGACCTATCGCTTCAATTTGCTATCAGGGTCTCATGCGCCTCGATGCTGGTGCTGATGCTGTTGAAAAGTCAGTCGTAGCATACGGAGCTGTTCAGGCTTCTAACCTTGAGAAGGGTTGCTCATGGATCACACTCTTCATCGCGATGGCTCCATCTCTCGGATTCTTGGGAACTGTGATCGGTATGGTTGCCGCATTCGATGCTATCCAGGTTGCAGGTGATATTTCTCCAACAGTTGTTGCCGGCGGTATGAAGGTGGCCCTTTTGACCACAATCTTCGGTATCGTTGTTGCACTTATTCTTCAGGTATTCTATAACTATATCCTTGCTAAGATTGAGTCAATCACAGCACAGATGGAAGACGCAACCATTTCACTCCTTGACCTCGTTGCTAAATACAACCTTAAGAAATAAGGTGTCAGAATGACTTTAAAGACCTCAAAGTCATTAAAGACTTAAGAATGATTAATTAACAACTAAAACAAGGAGACAAACAATGAATATCGAAAAAATATCAAAGATAACACTTTGGGTATTGATGGGCATCAGTGCCGTCATATTCATTCTGTACTTCGTCGTAGGATTTGACAATCCATACGAAGAAAACCCAAAGATGAACGATCCTCAGTTCTTGGACGTAGTACTTATCTGGGGTATCGTCCTCACTATCGCTACACTCATCCTCATGCTTGTCAGCTTCTTCATGTATGTGAAGGAATACGGCTTCAACAAGTCGTATATCTACACATGGGGCCTGCCAATTATTACATTGGCCATAGGTGCTGGTGTTGGTTTTGCTAACAAGGACGAGCACATGCTTATCAACAACGAAGACTGGAATGTACCATCCGACATCATCATCACCGATGCATGTATCGTTTCAATTGCCATTCTCGCAGTCATCACTATAGGTGCCATCATCTATAGCGTCATCTTGAAGGCAAAGCAGTAAAAACCTTTTAAAATTGAGTAACTAGTATGGGAAAAAAGAGAAAAATGCCAGGACTGAACACCAGTTCAACAGCAGATATTTCATTTATGTTGCTCATCTTCTTCCTTGTAACCACCTCTATGGACACAGATCAGGGATTGGCACGTACTCTCCCTAAGCCCCCAGAGGACGAAGACGCTAAAAACGAAATGAAGGTCAAGGAACGTAACATCCTCAACATCCGTATCAATAAGGACAACTACCTCATGATCGGCGATGATTACGTTGGTTTGGATGAAGTTAAGCCAAGAGCAAAGGAATTTATTGCAAACCCCAATAATAATGCCAACTTGCCAGAGTTGAAGCCAAAGAAATGCGGTATCTTAGGTACCCGTATGGTGACACTCAACCACGTCATCTCAGTTCAGACTGACCGTGGAACAAGTTATGGTGTTTATTTCCAGGTGCAAGACCAATTGGTAGCTGCCTATAACGAACTTCGTGACGAACTCGCAAAACAAGAGTTTGGCTACAAGTACGAATTCCTCACAAAGGAAGAAAAGGAAGCAATACGTGATGTGTACCCTCAGAAGATTTCCGAGGCTGAACCTAAACAATACGGTAAAAATATGTAACTATGAGTAGATTTAACAAAGGCAAAAAAGAAATGCCGGAACTGAATACATCGTCACTTCCTGACTTGATTTTCTCAGTGTTGTTCTTCTTCATGATGGTAACAACTATGCGTGAGGTGACATACTTAGTTAAGTTTGACCGTCCTTCAGGTACTCAGCTTGAGAAACTCGCACGTAAGTCATGTACATCGTTCATTTACATCGGACGTCCTTCAACCGACGCTCTGCGCTCTCAATATGGTAACCAAACAAAAATCCAGTTGAACGATGCGATTGTAACAGATGCGTCAGAAGTGTACGATTTCGTAATGAGAGACCGTAACACACTCGCCGAAATCGACAAACCATTCTACACGGTTTCAATTAAGGCAGACCATGAAACCCCAATGGGTTACATCACCGATGTGAAGCAACAACTACGTAAGGGTTACGCTTTGAAGATGGTTTACTCTGCAACTAAAAGTGACAAAAACTAAGCAAACCATTTAAATTCTATAAAAAAAGAGTGAATCGTTTCGTCGGTTCACTCTTTTTTTGTAACTTTGTAGCCAAATACAAAAAGGGAGTTAAATGAAACAATATCTCGACTTACTGAATAGAATTCTAACCGAAGGTACTGAGAAAACAGACCGTACAGGCACAGGTACCATCAGCGTATTTGGCAACCAAATGCGGTTCAATCTTGAAGAAGGTTTTCCACTCCTAACGACCAAGAAGCTCCACCTGAAGAGCATCATCTACGAACTCCTGTGGTTCCTGCGTGGTGACACAAACGCCAAATGGCTTCAAGAGCGTGGTGTACGCATCTGGAACGAATGGGCAGACCCTGATGGTGACCTTGGGCATATCTACGGCTATCAGTGGCGCAGCTGGCCCGACTACAACGGAGGACATATAGACCAGATAACTGATGTCATCAATCAGATAAAGAACAACCCCGACAGCCGACGTCTCATCGTATCTGCTTGGAACGTTGCAGATCTGGGCAACATGAACCTCCCACCCTGTCACATCCTGTTCCAATTTTATGTAGCAGATGGACGACTGAGCCTTCAGCTCTATCAGCGTAGTGCAGACACCTTCCTTGGCGTACCTTTTAACATCGCCTCCTACAGCCTTCTGCTAATGATGGTAGCACAAGTAACTGGCCTCAAAGCAGGTGATTTCGTCTATACAACAGGTGACACCCACCTCTACCTCAATCATCTCGAGCAGGCGCGTCTGCAACTCACTCGTGAGCCGAGACCTCTGCCTCGCATGCATATCAATCCAGAAGTCAAGAACATCTTCGACTTCCAGTTTGAAGACTTCACCCTCACCGACTACAATCCCTACGACCACATCAAAGCAACAGTATCAGTGTAACTTGTATATACAACAAGTTCCACGCAAACTCTAAAATATAAGACAAATATGACATTATCAATTATAGTAGCCATCGCAAAGAACTTCGCGATAGGCAAAAAGAACGAATTGCTTTACCACATGCCTAACGACATGAAGCGATTCAAGGAGACCACCACAGGTCACACCGTTATCATGGGAAAGAACACCTTTGCATCCTTCCCTAAGCGCCCCCTACCCCGTCGTCGCAACATCGTGCTTGCACTACCTCATGAGGTTCCTGAGGACAAAGAAGGAGCCGAATGGGTGAACTCCCTGCAAGAAGCACTCGACCTGTGTCGTGATGAAGAGGAAGTGTTCATCATCGGCGGCGCATACGTCTATTCGCAGACTCTCCCCATTGCTGACAAGCTGTATCTAACCGTCATCGATGATGCCCCTGAGGATGCAGACGCCTACTTCCCTACCGTCAACTACGAAGAGTGGGATGTGGAATTGAAAGAAGAACACACAGCCGACGAGCGTCATGCACACGACTATGTATTCCTCAATCTCGTTAGGAAGTAATACTTTCTATTTTGTAGTGCCGGACTGATGACGGCGGTATAACCACGCCGATCCGATACATATCAAAAGAGAAGCACAGACGGCTAGGACGACTCCTACAGGCATCGCCGCATAGGAAGCTTCGGTTGTTGGAGCAGAAGAAGACGCATCAATGGTTTTTACCGTTCCTGCAGCAGAGGTCGACAAGTCCTTGAATGTCTTCTTTGCAGCCTTTTCAGCTTTCTTTGCAGCCTTTTCAGCCTTCTTTTCAACCTTTTTTCTTGCTTTTTCGGCCTTCTTTTCTGCTTTCTTCATTGCTTTCTCGGCCTTCTTTTCCGCTTTCTTCGCAGCCTTTTCAGCAAATGCCCGATCTCTTTCTTGCTCAATTACCCTAGACCATCCGGGCGAAGGGGCAATGTCTGGAGAATGTGGTACCATAATTAAAATGAGTTAGAGTGAATAATTAACAATAATCTGTATCAGTATGCCTACGAGAAGACTCGTAACATTGCATATTAAACTGTAAACTGCAGCCTTTCGCCATTGATGCACAAAGCAGAAGTACCACAGCATTTCGACCATCAGTACCAGCAGTTCACCCACGACGAAACGGCTCATGCTGTTTCCAAACGTCAGTAGGAAATAGTTCAGCGGTACGTTGGTCAGTATATTGACAGCAACGGCTCCTATCAACACCTTCTTTTGCCGTTCACCCATCAACTTCAGCATTCCTACTTCCACCGCAATAGTAAGCAGCAATGCTGACAGCATAAAATAGTGATCAGGAGACAACTGTACGCTCTTTGCCAGCAGGTAGCCGGGTATCAACACCGCAGCCAGCAATCCAAATGAAAGACCTTCGTGTAGGGGCAATAATCTATTGGCCAGACACAGCGTAATGGGCATTGTGAAATTGATGGCCAGCACGCCTATTACGACTGGTATCAACGGCACATTATCTGCCACTCGGAACATCAGACATGCTGCTGTGATGCCCACGCAAGCCACAAGAGCGTTACTAATACCACACCAGCGTGCTATCCATCCGCCACTTGCCTTTCCTATCATTGCAGTAGCAGCAAGTAGCAGTAAAACAGTCGATTGCTTCTCCACCCCTACTGACACCACCTCACCAACGAAAGACCTCAGCATGACAAACAGAAGTATGGCAAACAGAAAGAAATAAGTTGTAAGAGATGAGGGATGAGAGATATGAGGTGTATAATGAGAGGAAAAAGATGAGTGATAAGAGGTAAGAGGGGAAAGTGTAGCAGGCAGACGGGAGCCAACAGCTCCTAAAAGCGTGAATAGCAACAGCATTCCTGCCATAAGCCACAAAGAGGCATAGAGTATTCCTATAGTCAACCCCATGATACCCGATGAAACAAAGATACCCAGTCCTCTCATGTCGTTAGCGGTCAAAGAGGCTGTCAGTTTACCGCCCCATACATGAAACACTGAATTTCCCATACCCAGCAAGACTGCAGTAATCATTGCCGAGAACAGTGGAAGTCCCCACCACATCACAGCATACATATACACAACTACAGCTGCAGTAAGCACCCCCATAGCTGTCAGCAATGCCGCATGTTTATTCCTAAGGCGGTCAATCCACAAACCCGTAAGTGGCTGCGTCATGAAAGCCAGCACATTGTAGGTCAAAAAGAGCATTAGTAAGTCAGAGCCATCCACTCCTTTCACCATCAAATACAGACAGCACACACAAAGACCGTCCACCAGAAAGTGGAGAACAGTAGCAATGCCTATGGGCAACCATCTTGTGCAGCCAGTCGTCATCATTCTTCTACTATTTCGCTTACAAAAGTACTGAAAAGATTTGTATCTGCAAAACAATTTAATAAAAAACCGCTAAACATTTTGCTGTTTCTACAATAATATCTAACTTTGCACAAAGTTTAAAAGAATAGTTATGGAAGTCATACAGAGTTTCACCATCGACCACACTCACCTAAAGCCAGGTATATACGTATCGCGCGAGGACAAGGGTTTTACCACATTCGACTTGCGCATCACAGAGCCCAATAAGGAACCAGCCGTAGCCCCAGCTGCTATGCATAGCCTGGAGCACCTTATGGCCACGTGGTTCCGTAACAGCGAGGTTAAGAACGATGTAGTATACGTAGGTCCTATGGGGTGCCTCACAGGCATGTATATCATCATGACAGGTCAATACACTGTGGGTGACATGCGCCGCCTAACTATAGCATGCCTACAGTGGATACTCACGCAGGACAATGTGCCAGCCACAGAGCCACAAACCTGCGGTAATTACCTGCTCCACGACCTGCCAATGTGCAAATGGGAAAGCGCCCGCTATCTAGATCGTTTGCAGCACGATTTCCACAGCGAGTATACCAAGCTCCAAATCACCCTCGACGATGGTCGAGTCTTTGCTGACGCATAGAAAACATCAAATAATCTGCAGTTGCTTTATTGAGGCAATGATATAAAAGTTGGCACAAAAATATCATCTTCATCTGTCTTGTCATGAGCTTGTCGAACTGGCAGAACGGGCCGAATGGCTACACTTTCCATATTTTTGTTCCCTCTAATGGGAATATTTGTTACCCTTAATAGGAACTTTTGCTACCCTTAATGGGAACAATTTTTTCTCTTAAGGGTAATTTCTATAGTGTCGTTAATGTGTCTCTCGGATTGCTATTTTTCATATCGGCTAAGATATGCATTTATGCCAACTGTTATATCATTGCCTTTATTTATGAGCATTATACGTATGTCAAGGTTGCTTGTATTGATACTCTTGCAAAAGAAGGGACGGAAATATTGCAAGAGTGTAGTCGAACAATTGTCAGAGTGCACTCGAGCAAGTGATAGACTGCACTGCAACAAAAGACCTACTGAGACATGATTTCGATTCGCACCTCTTTTTATATTGTTTACTCTTTTTTATCTCCTTTTTGCAAATAATTGCGCTTTATGAATTGTGGAATATGTTTTTTTTTGTACCTTTGCGCTCGATTCTAAATAATAAGGAAAAAAGATATGTTAGGAACAAATTGGTTTGAATGTAAAGTAAGCGCAGAGAAAGCAGTTGAAGGCGGCATGAGCAAGAAGTTTAATGAGTCGTATCTGGTGGATGCACTCAACTTCACTGATGCCGAGGCACGAATCACCAAAGAAGTGGCTCCATTCTGCAACGGTGCGCTAGAAATCAAGAATATCACGCCTGCCAAAATCAACGAACTGTTCGTAAACGAGTCAGACGATGCCGACAAATGGTACAAGGTGAAATGTAACTTCATTACCTTGGACGAGAAGACGCAGACAGAAAAGCGTACAGCCAGTTACATGTTGGTACAGGCAGCCAACTTCCGTGGGGCATTGGAGCGTTTCGAGGAGGGCATGAAAGGCACTTTGGCAGACTACGAGATTGCCTCAATTCAGGAAACGTCGCTGCTCGATGTATTCCCATTTGAAGTGAAGGAAGACTAATGACTAAGTTAGTACAAAACCTCAACAGGCTTCGCTCTGAAATCGACGAAAAAGGCGTGAAGTTGGTAGCGGTTTCGAAGTATCATCCCGTGGATATGCTGCGCGAGGTATACGATGCAGGGCAGCGTATCTTCGGCGAAAGTCATGTGCAGGAACTAGAGGAGAAACAGAAGGTTCTTCCATCCGACATCGAATGGCATTTCATCGGCCACCTGCAAACTAACAAAGTGAAGTACATCGCTCCCTATATATCGCTCATACATGCCGTTGACACGCTGAAACTGCTTAGGGAAATTGACCGTCAGGCAGAGAAGGCAGGACGCACCATCGACTGCCTGCTTCAAGTGCATGTTGCCAAGGAGGAAACAAAATACGGATTCTTACCCGACGAACTTCGGCTGATGCTTGACGAAGGCGAATGGAGGCAATTCAGCCACGCAAGAATTTGTGGTCTGATGTGCATGGCCACCAACACCGATGACGAGCAACAAATACGGAGCGAATTCAATGAAGTGCACCAACTGTTCGACGAATTGAAGGCTCGTCACTTCAGCACCATTGCCACGTTTTCGGAATTGTCGATGGGCATGAGCGAAGACTACAAGATTGCCATCGAGGCAGGCAGCACCATGATTCGTGTAGGCAGCCTGATATTCGGTGAGCGCATTTATTGACACTCAACAAATTAACAACCATAAAAACACAAAGACGTGAGATTAGTAGTTGACAACTCGAAAGACGCGGCTCGCGAAATTGCCCGCCTTGTGGACATGCGACTCAGCTTCGACGCTCTGAGCAATCTGACAGCCTTGCTCAGTCCACAGAAATACCGGCACCGCACATTCATACAGAAGCCTGGCGATACAACTACCGCCATCGCATTTGTGGCAAAAGGATTGATTATGCAATACATACAGAAGGATGATGTAGAGATAGTGTATGACGTGTGCCACGAAGACGACATGTTATTCAACATGGAAAGCCTTATCAGTCAAACGCCCTCATCCTTATACATCCTAACACTCGAGCCGACAGTCATATATACAATAGACTATCAGGAGCTGAAACTCCTGGCAAGCAAACTGCCCGAAATCAATGAACTCCTTACACGTCTGCTGGAGCGTTGCATCATACGAATGACAACACGTCAGCACACCCTCGACCTACCGCCTATGGAACGATATCTGGCTCTCATGGAGGCCGACAGCGAAATTATCAGGCGTACACCCCTGAAACACGTAGCGTGGTATCTGAGGATGGCACCCGAAACGCTGAGCAGAGTAAGAAACAAACTAAACAATCATGAAAATAGTAATTCTTGACGCATATACCGTAAACCCAGGTGACCTGTCGTGGCATCCATTAGACAACATGGCCGACCTCATAGTGTATGACCGCACAACGCCTGACGAAGTAGTAAGCCGATGCAAAGGCGCGGAAATCGTACTGACCAACAAGGTCGTACTCAATGCTGAAATTCTGAACCAGCTACCCCACCTTACCTACATCGGGGTCCTGGCAACAGGATATAATGTGGTGGATCTCAAAGTGGCAACTCGACAAAGTATCACCGTCACCAACATCCCTGCCTACAGCACTAACAGCGTGGCACAGATGGTGTGGGCACACATTCTGAACATTACCAACCATGTGGCACACTATGCAACAGAAAACGCACAGGGGCGTTGGACACACAGCAAAGACTTCTGCTACTACGACTTCACTCACAGCGAACTGGCAAGCAAAACGATGGGCATCATCAGCTTGGGAAATACGGGCATGGCCACAGCACGAATAGCACAAGCATTCGGCATGAAAGTCATCGCCTACACGTCTAAAGAACAACTGCCTGAAGGCATGGAGAAAGCAACGATAGACGAAGTGCTCAAAAAGAGCGATATCGTAAGTCTACACTGTCCACTTACCAACGAAACCAAAGGACTTATCAATAAGAAACGACTCGATACGATGAAGCCCTCAGCCATTCTCATAAACACTAGCCGTGGGCCAGTAGTAAACGAAACAGATGTAGCCAATGCACTCAATCAGGGCACAATCGCAGCCTTCGGAGCCGATGTTGTATCCGTAGAACCTGCCCAAAAGGACAATCCCCTACTCACGGCTAAAAACGCCTTTCTCACCCCACACATCGCATGGGCCACAAAGGAAGCGCGGCAACGCCTCATCGACATCTGCATCGACAACATTAAAGCGTTTCTCGATGATAAACCGCAAAACGTGGTGAACGAACGTTAACAGACGCAACCACATATAAGGAAGAAATAATAGTCTCGAAAAATGAAAAACGTGGCATTTTGCTTCAATTTTTAGCTATTTTTCTATGATTCGCAAGATAAACGATGCCTTATCTCATCCTTTTTTTGTAATTTTGCAGCCGATTTGCGCGTCGCGTATATGTACGAGCGCGCACAAACAACATAATGTCTAATTTGTCAAAACAAAAAAAACAATTGAATTTATGACAGAAACTAAGAACATCAAACCGTTGGAAGACTTCGATTGGGAAGCGTTCGAACACGGAAAGAACCCAGCAAACATTGCTGAAGAAACAAAGGCTTACGAAGGCACTTTGAACAACGTCAACGACAATGAAGTAGTTGACGGTACAGTAACAGCCCTGAACGACCGTGAAGTGGTCGTAAACATCGGCTACAAATCAGACGGTATCATTCCTCGCAATGAGTTCCGTTACAACCCAGAACTCGCTGTCGGCGACAAGGTAGAAGTTTACATCGAAAACCAAGAAGACAAGAAAGGTCAGCTGATTCTTTCTCACAAGAGAGCACGTCAGGCTCGCTCTTGGGATCGCGTAAACGCTGTATATGACAGCGGAGAAATCGTAAAGGGATTCATCAAGTGCCGCACCAAGGGTGGTATGATTGTCGACATTCTCGGAACCGAAGCATTCCTCCCCGGAAGCCAGATCGACGTGAAGCCTATCCACGACTATGATACATTCGTTGGTAAGACAATGGAATTCAAGATTGTCAAGATTAATCAAGACTTCAAAAACGTTGTCGTATCACACAAAGCTCTTATTGAAGCAGAAATCGAAGCACAGAAGAAAGAGATTATCAGCAAGCTCGAAAAGGGTCAGATTCTCGAAGGTGTCGTTAAGAACATCACATCTTACGGAGTATTCATCGACCTCGGTGGTGTTGACGGTCTCATTCACATCACAGACCTTTCATGGGGCCGCGTAAGCGATCCAAAGGAAGTCGTAGAACTCGACCAGAAGATCAATGTAGTAATTCTTGACTTCGATGAAGAAAAGAAGCGCATCGCACTCGGTCTGAAGCAGCTTACTCCACATCCATGGGATGCACTCGACCCAGACCTCAAGGTAGGCGATAAGGTAAAGGGTAAAGTTGTGGTTATGGCTGACTATGGTGCATTTATCGAAATTGCACCAGGTGTAGAAGGACTTATCCACGTATCAGAAATGAGCTGGAGCGCACACCTTCACAGTGCACAAGATTTCATGAAGGTAGGCGACGAAGTAGAAGCAGTTATCCTTACCCTCGACCGCGACGAGCGCAAGATGTCACTCGGTATCAAGCAGCTCAAGGCAGACCCATGGGAGAAGATCGAAGAGAAGTATCCTGTTGGTTCTAACCATACAGCTAAGGTTCGCAACTTCACTAACTTCGGTGTATTCGTAGAAATCGAAGAAGGCGTTGACGGACTTATCCACATCTCAGACCTCTCTTGGACCAAGAAGATCAAACACCCATCAGAGTTCACTCAGATTGGTGCTGAAATCGAGGTACAGGTACTCGACATCGACAAGGAGAACCGTCGTCTGAGTCTTGGACACAAGCAAATCGAGGACAATCCTTGGGACAACTTCGAGACCATTTTCGCACCTGATTCTGTTCACGAAGGTAAGATTATCGAAATCCTCGACAAGGGCGCAGTAATTAGCCTTGAGCATGGTGTAGAAGGATTCGCAACTCCAAAACACCTCGTGAAGGAAGACGGCAGCCAAGCACAACTAGGTGAGACCCTCGAATTCAAGGTCATCGAGTTCAACAAAGACGCTAAGCGCATCATCCTTTCACACAGCCGCATCTTCGAAGATGTACAGCGTGCAGAGGCAAAGGCAGCCAAGAAAGAGGCAGCAGCTAAGAAATCATCAAAGCCAAAGAAGGACGAAACTCCTGCTATCCAGAACAAGGCAGCAAGCACTACTCTCGGTGACATTGATGCACTTGCAGCATTGAAAGCAGAAATGACAAAGGAATAAGTCAATCTGCCCCTTTATAATATGATAAGGTGTACTATTCCGAAGTGCACCTTATTTTTTATTACTAAAGCCCTGTTGTCATCAAACTACTAGAAAAAGGCATAAAAACTGTTAAAACTGGCCCTGTAAAGAAAAAAGTTTGAAAAAAGTAGGAAAAATATTTGCAAGATTCAAAAACTAATTGTAATTTTGCGACGAAAAGTAAAAATGCGCTGCGTATGAATAAAAAAATACTCATATTATTGACTCTAACAATGCTGTTTGCAACTCACCAATCAGCACAAGCTCAGGATGTGCAAAAAGTACAGACTGAGAAAACGCAAATTGAGGCAGAGCAACAAGCAGTATCAATCACAGTCAGCGAATCAGCGATACACGTCAAGAATGCAGAGAAACAAATACTTGAGATTTATAATCTGGCAGGCGTAAAAGTCAATTCCATCAGAATAGACAGCGCTGATAAAGTGATAGAAATCGCTTCTCTGCCCAAAGGATGCTATATCCTGAAAGTTGGCAAGACTGTTAGGAAGTGCTATTTGAAATAACACCCCTAATAAACCTTGAGGTTCCTGTCCGGAAACGAGAACCAAATCTTTTAACCTATGCTTTGAAAAAGCAAACTCCACAACAGGTGATCTCTACGCTATAGGCAACGATGAGCAAGTACAACGAAGAAGAGACATTAATTCGACTGCAAAATCCAAAAACACAGACAAGAGCATTCGAAGAAATTGTCAATCATTATAGCCAACCACTTTACTGGCAAATACGTCGATTAGTCGTTGACCACGAAGATGCAGATGACGTTCTTCAAAATACATTCATCAAGGCGTGGACAAACATTACCACATTCAGAGGAGAATCCAAACTCTCAACCTGGCTTTACAAGATAGCCTACAACGAAAGCCTCACATTCCTGAATCACAAACGAGAGCAATTGTCAATCGATGACCTAAACGCGATGACCGTGGAATCCCTCGAAAGCGATCCTTATTTCGACGGCGACGAAACACAACTCATGCTGCAAGAAGCAATCAACTCACTTCCTGACAAACAAAAGGCAGTGTTCAACATGAAGTATTTCGAAGAAATGAAATATGAGGAAATGTCGCAGATCACAGGAACAAGTATTGGAGCTCTCAAAGCCTCGTTCCATCTAGCAGTAAAAAAAATTGAAGAATATTTTAATAATAGAGATTAAACCTTTCTGATTGTTTTTAGTCATATAGGTGTAATTAAGTATCATAAGCTATGAAAGGAGAAAAACATATTATTGACAGATGCGGTAGAAAAACTCCGTTCACTGTACCAGAAGGCTATTTCGATAACCTGACGGCAAGGATTATGGAGAATATACCAGCAGAAGAAACGAAAATCATCAGCATAGCTCCAAAGAAGAGGAGCCATTGGATGCAATGGTCGGGTTTGGTTGCTGCATGCATGGTTGGCGCAATAGTATGCGTTAATGTGTTCAACAAATCGAACCACGACGACAGTTCTCAGTTGATGAGCAAGATGACAACGGTTGAGACTTCGTATGAGGAATCATATCAGGAAGATGCGCTCAATTATGCGATGGTAGATTATAACGACGTATATAACTACCTGTCAGGAACTGGTTATTAATAAAGAGAGTTGACATGAGACGGATTTATGCCATCATCATCTGTCTGTGCGCACTTACCGCAAGCTACGCGCAGCAAAATGGTCAAAGGAATCAAAGTCAGCAGAATCAAAGGCAATTCTTCTCACCCGAGGCATTTAACAAAGGTTTGGAGGATTTTGTAAAGAGAGAGGCTGGACTGAATGACGAGGAATGTAAGAACTTCTTCCCTTTGATGCATGAGATGATGAACAAGCAGAGAGAAGTCAACGGAAAGATGCAACAAATCATGGCTAAGGGATTCAATGCAAAGACCGAAGCCGATTATGAACAGATTATCACAAGATCCATTAATCTCGAGGTTGAAAGCAGAAAAATAGAGCAGACTTATTACAAGAAGTTCAATAGCATTCTTTCTTGGAAACAAATATACAAGGTAAGAATGGCTCTCTCGAGATATAACATGGAAGCCTTACGACGATTTGCCCCAACATTCCAGCAGAATAACAACCAAAGAGGTGGTGGTTGGCCTGGACAAGGAATGCAGAACAACCAAAGAGGTGGTTGGCAGGGAATGCCTAATAATGGTAATACAAACAGAGGACAATTCCCACAGTTTGGACAATTCCCACAGTTCGGACCTCCACAGAATCAGAATAGATGACGGCGGGGAGAGATGACAGATAGTGGTGAGGAAGTAAGGTAGATGATAATGGGATGAAGAGGATAGATGAAGGGGTGATGAAAAGGTGAGATTAAATAAACAGATAAGATATTAATAAGTAGTAAACTTTTTTATAATTGTTGTTTTTTTGGGTGGACGTACATGTGAATGTGCGTTCATTTTTTTTGTGTGGTTTTGATACTTTTTTCTGGTATTTAATGCAATTTCTTGTTAATTGCATTGTGAATTGGAATATTATTCGTAATTTTGCATTGATAAGAGGGAAAAGATAAAGCAGATAGGACATGAGAAGACTTTTTGCCGCATTGGTTATCATCGTTATGTTGGGTGTCGGTTGTGATAGTAACAACCGGCTGGATGCACTGTATGAGCTGAACGGATCGGTAGATGCTAATCCGGACAGTGTGCTGGAGTTGTTGTTGGAGATGAATACTGTGATGGATGAGAAAGAGGCATCGGATGAGGAGAGGGCTTTGTATGGTTTGGTGCTGACAAAGGCTGCTGATAAGGCACATAAACTGCGGATGTTGCTGGGGAGAGATTCAGTGAATGCGGGAGAGGAAAGCGTGACGATTGGAGGGAAGGATCCTATGAATGCGGGAGAGGAAATGGTTAGGAATGAGGATATGGAGTCTGAGGCTTCGGAGGATGGAAAAGAAAGAGATCTGGGGGGAAAAGGAGTGTTAGTTACGGAGCAGGGGAAGGTACTGGTTTCGGAGAAAGATTCGATTGTATTAGATAAGGAGATGGTGAGGGGTGAATGGATGGAGAGGTATGGTGATGTGCTGCGGGGTGATTCGTTGATTCAGCGGAGTGTGGAGTATTATGAGGGGCATGTGGAGTGCGGTTTGTTGGCGGAGGTATACTACTATGCGGGGCGGACAAACGGGGAGTTGTTGAACGGGGATAAGGCGCTGATGTATTACCAAAAGGCACTGATGAAGGACAGTGAACATATATCGAATCATGTGCGGAGCAGGATATATGCGCAGATGGGAGTGATGTATTTGCGGAATGGATTGATAGCTGATGCGCAGCAGATGGGAGAGTTGGCTTTGTTCTACTGTCAGCAAGACAGTGACACGCTTGGCATCAGGATTTGTGAGGAGGCAATAGAGAGTATGAGGGGCATGGAAGCTAAGGGGGATTCGTCGGTGAGTGATGAGAAGAAGACGTTGGTAACGATGAAGGTTTTGAGGATGAATGAGCAGTTGAAGAGCGACCTTTTGAATAACCGGAATGTGGAGCTTAGCAGGGAGAACGAGAAGAGAAAGGCATTGATTTGGATGATCATCGGGTGTGTATTGGTGGTGGCTTTGGGTGCAGTTTGGATGGTGAGAAGGCAGCTGAAGGAGAGGAGGAAACTGTATGAGGAGATGGGTACGGTGAATGCTGTGAAGCGGCAGTTTTATGATAGTGAAACGGATGAGATGATCAGGAGAAATGTGCGGAACGAGAAGACGTTGAAGGAGAAGGAATGGCAGGAGATTGAGGTGAAGGTGGCGGAGAAGATGCCAGGGTTCAGGGAGCGGTTGAATGAGGTATATCAGTTCTCGGAGCAGGAGTATAGGATATGTATTCTGATAAAGATGGGGGTATCGCCTTCGGAGATATCGACGCTTATGGCTACAAGCAGAAGTAATGTGAGTCAGGCGCGCCAAAGGATGCAGAAGAAGGTGTTCAATGGGCGTGGTTCGGCGAAGGATTGGGATAGGTATATCATGTCGTTGTGATGTGGATGTGGGTGCGGAAACATGAGAATAAGGCAGTTGAAGGACAATATATTCGGGAGGATACGCTCGTTGGCGACATCCTCCCGAAATTCTATTATCATCAAACCAATACGATATCCTCAATTCTCCTTCATCTTCATATTCATTAGCACATAACAGTTCACACCCTCAAATAATTATCAAAAATGCACTTAAGCCTAACATAAATCAAGTATATTTGAATTTATTGAGGTATAGCACTTTGCGCTTAGCGAATTATTTCGTACCTTTGCAGTATAAACAGAGATATAGAAGTAATGAAAACGAAGGACATGAAATATACAGAGGATGAAATCAAGGACGATATGCGTTACTTGCAGCTTTTGTCGCAGTCCTACCCTACTATTGCCGATGCTTCGACGGAGATAATCAACCTTGAAGCGATACTGAATCTGCCTAAGCCTACGGAGCATTTCATCAGTGATCCGCATGGCGAAAGCGATGCATTCAACCATGTGTTGAGGAATGCTTCTGGGTACGTAAAGCGTAAGGTAAGCGAGATATTCGGCGAGGAACTTTCGAAGAAAGAGTCAAGGGAGTTGTGTACACTTATCTATTATCCTGAGCAGAAACTGCAGTTGATTAAGGCCAAGGCAGGTGGGCGTGATATGACCGACTTCTATATGACGACGCTACACCAACTAATACAGGTGTGCCGCGAGGTTTCGAGCAAATATACGAGGTCGAAGATTAGGAAAGCGCTCCCCGAACAGTTTGACTATATCATCGAGGAACTACTGCATGAACCTGCCAACGGGACTAGGGATAAGAAGTATGAATACTACCGAAGAATCGTGGAAACGATTATTGAAACGGACCGCGCCGACGCATTCATCATTGAGTTATGTAGGCTGATACAACGGTTGGCAATAGATAGGCTTCATCTGCTGGGCGACATATTCGACCGCGGTCCGGGAGCGCACCTGATTATGGACACGCTGATGGGGTATCATCACTTCGACATCGTATGGGGAAACCACGACATCGACTGGTTTGGCGCAGCGGCAGGCAATAGGGCTTGCATCTGCAATGTGCTACGTATGACGCTGCGATATGGTAACCTAAGTACACTGGAAGACGGCTATGGAATCAACCTGCTACCGCTGGCAACATTTGCCATGTACACCTATAAGGACGACCCGTGCGAGCAGTTCAAAGTGGTCAATCTTCATGAGGAAGTTCAGGAAGACAAACAGACCCTTCGGCTCATGACAATGATGCATAAAGCCATCACAATCATCCAGTTTAAGGAGGAGGCAAAGATAATCAACCGCCGCCCGGAATTCGGCATGTCCGACCGCAATCTGCTACACCTTATTAATAAGAAAGACGGGACAATCGTGCTGAATGGCAAGGCCTATCCCCTACTCGACACCTACCTGCCGACCATCGACGAAGAGCACCCTTATGACCTGAGTAATGACGAGCAAGAGCTGATGGACAAGCTGGTTCATTCGTTCAAAATGAGTGAGAAACTGCGCCGACACATCAATTGTCTTCTGTCGCATGGAGGTATGTATGCCATAGCCAATTCCAACCTGATGTTCCATGCATCAGTGCCGCTGAATAAGGACGGAAGCCTTAAGGAAGTGGAGATACAAGGCAAGACGTACAAGGGCATAGAACTTATGAAGAAGACCGGCAGACTGGTACTGTCTGCCTTCAACAAAGATATAAAAGGCGAGCGCCGACAGTTTGCCATAGACTACCTGTGGTACCTATGGTGTGGCAAGGACAGTCCGCTGTTCGATAAGGACCGAATGACTACCTTCGAGCGATACTTCATAGCAGATGAATCGACCTATACCGAGAAGAAAGGTTACTACTATAAATATAGTGATAACGAGCAGGTAATGGATATGATTCTCGACAACTTCGGCGTAGAAGGCACCCACCGACACATTATCAATGGGCACGTGCCAGTACGTACGATTAAGGGCGAAACCCCTATCAAAGCGAACGGCAAACACCTGGTGATCGACGGCGGATTCTCCAAGGCATATCAGCCCAAGACAGGTATCGCAGGCTATACGCTTACATACCATTCCCGGGGGCTGGAACTCGTTCAACACCAACCGTTTGTCTCGGCAGAAGAGGCCATAAAACGCGGGGAAGACATCCGCAGTACAACACAGATTGTCGAGATGAACGAGAACCGAATGTACGTAAAAGATACAGACAAAGGCAAGCAGTTGCAGAAGATAGTTGAGGACCTGAAAAAACTCCTCTTCGCCTACCGCAACGGCTGGATAAAAGAAAGACAATAAGCAGTATGACATACGACGAATCAGTAACATTCCTCAACACGGAAACAGACGCAATCCTGGCGCGAATAGGCGGTGAACTCACCGAAAGCAACATGGACAGACTGACCCTGAACGAGCATTGTCTTCTCGCCTACAGATACCTGAGAGACGAGGTGATGGAAGGGGGTTTTATCCAGATGATACAGAACGGATATGGCCCATACGTACTACTTGGTCCGTTCCCAATGCTACTGAAAAAGCAGTGGGGAATGAAGCCGTTTGGCCAGTTACTTTTCAATGTTTCCAGGGAATACAAAGCCCACCGAAAGGAACTGGAATCCGATAAAAGTGACGAGGAATTCATGGCTCAATACGAGCAGTTCGAGATACTCAATGACTACGGAGACGACTACCTCGACGACTATGAAGAGAGTGTCACTCCGCAAATCGTAGAACAATATAAATCATTCACAGAAAAATAACAAATCCGACATGAAAAAAGTAAGCATCCTCATGGCGCTTCTATGCCTTTCCACGGCATCATGGAGCCGTATTGTGACCGACAGCATCAAGAGCAAAGTGCTCAATGCAACCGTCAAAATCAATGTATATCTCCCTAGTGAGTTCGACCAGAAACCACAGAAACAATACCCAGTAGTGTACCTATTACATGGCCTGACCGATACGTATCGTGCATGGAATGATAAGGGGCATCTTAACAGCGTAGCCGATGAAATGATATCCCAAGGAGATATCCCTCCTATGGTCATCATCATGCCAAATGCCGGCGGACCAAATACACGAAGAGACTGGAATGGATACTTCAATATGGAGGGCTGGGCATACGAAGATTTCTTCTTTAAAGAACTGATGCCCGCGATGGAAAAGAAGTACCGAATCATAGGCGACAAGGCTAACAGAGCCGTCAGTGGACTATCGATGGGCGGTGGCGGATGCACTGTATATTCACAGCGACATCCCGACCTTTTCTCATCATGTTATGCTATGAGTGCTTGGCTCACTTCGCAGGACACTCAGGTAAATCCTAACGACCATCAGACTGCAGTTTCCAAGGCAGTTCATGACCTTTCGGCTATAGAATATGTCAGGAATGCCTCAGCAGAAGCGGTAGAAAAACTCAAGACTGTACGGTGGTTTGTAGATATAGGTGATGACGATTTCCTACTAGATCAAGACCTGGAATACTACCGTTTGATGAGGGGAAAACGTATTGCTTGCGAACTGAGAGTACGTAACGGAGGCCACGAATGGGGGTACTGGACCTCGGCACTTCGCACTAGCCTTCCGTTTGCCGCTCAAAGTTTCAAAAAAGAATAAAAACATACTATGGCAAAGAAAACAAACAGTAAGCAACAGCGAGTCAATATAAAGAACAAACGCGCCTCGTTCGACTATGAGTTCATCGACATACTCACAGCCGGAATTGTCCTGACAGGTACGGAAATCAAGTCAATTCGTATGGGCAAAGCCAGCCTCGTCGACAGTTATTGTTACTTCATACATGGTGAGCTTTGGGTGAAGAACATGAATATCTCTACCTATCTGCAAGGGTCGTACAACAACCATGCGGAAAGGCGCGAACGTAAGTTGCTTCTCAATAGGAAAGAGCTGCGGAATCTCGAGGCAGAATCGAAGAATCCTGGCTTTACTATTGTCCCGACACGACTGTATATCAACGAGAAAGGACTAGCCAAATTGGATGTCGCTTTGGCTAAAGGAAAGAAGATATATGATAAGCGTCAGACCCTAAAAGACAAGGAGGATCGGCGCGAAATGGACCGTGCAATGAAGCACTGAAAACAATACTAAGTCAGACCCGAAAGACATATCAAGACACATGACACTCGACGAAGCAATACGACATAAAATACTTATCCTCGACGGAGCAATGGGAACAATGCTTCAGCGCCAAGGATTCAAGGGAAACTTCGACCAACTCAATATCACTCATCCAGAAGTAGTACGGGAGGTTCATCGCCAGTATCTCAATGCTGGTGCAGACATCCTGTCTACCAATACGTTCTCCTCACAGCGTATCTCCCAGGCCGAATATCAATACGAAGATAAGATACGGGAACTCAACATAGCCGGGGTACGACTGGCACGCGAACTTGCCGATGAATATACAAGGATCGACCCGTCAAAACCTAGGTTTGTCGCAGGAAGCGTAGGACCAACCAACCGCACTTGCAGTATGAGTCCGGATGTAAACGACCCTGCCCGTCGCGACATAACATTCGACCAACTCGCAGCGGCTTATCAAGAGCAAATGGAGGCAATGATAGAGGCAGGAGTCGATGCACTTCTCATAGAAACCGTGTTCGATACCCTCAATGCAAAGGCAGCACTTTACGCCGCTGAAGATGCAATGAAACAGGCAGGTCGCCGCGTGAAAATCATGGTTTCCATGACCGTTTCAGATAAGGCAGGGCGCACACTTTCCGGCCAGACCATAGAAGCTTTCCTTGCCTCTATTGCCCACGCCGACATATTCAGTGTAGGCCTGAACTGCTCGTTCGGCGCTAAGGAACTGAAGCCATTCCTGCGCGAACTTGCCAGCCATTCCCCCTACTACATCAGCTGCCATCCGAATGCAGGACTCCCTAATGCTATGGGCACGTATGATCAGACTCCTCGGGAGTTTACAGACCAGGTGATGGAGTATGTCAACGAGGGATTAGTGAACATCATCGGTGGCTGTTGTGGCACCACCCCCGACTTCATTTCGTGCCTGGCAACCGCACTGAGTGCCAACCAATTCGCCGGCAGAGATGCCGTGCGGAAAGATAACATAGAGCAACACGAAACGTCGTTCATCCTATCCGGACTTGAACCCCTCCGCCTTACCCCAGAGGTACGGTTTATCAACATAGGAGAGCGCTGTAACGTGGCAGGTTCACGTAAGTTTCTCCGACTGATCAACGAGAAGAATTACGACGAAGCACTACAGATTGCACGCAAGCAAGTCGAGGATGGTGCGATGGTTTTAGATATCAATATGGACGACGGTTTGCTAGATGCTGAGGCCGAAATGTCGCACTTTGTCAACCTCATAATGTCTGACCCTGATATCGCAAAAGTGCCGCTGATGATCGACTCAAGCGACTGGCGTGTCATACGTGCAGGGCTCAAGCGTATCCAGGGAAAAAGCATAGTCAATTCACTCTCACTGAAGGAGGGAGAAACGGCATTTATCAATAAGGCTCTCGAAGTGAAAAGACTAGGAGCAGCACTCGTAGTCATGGCATTCGACGAGGAAGGACAGGCTACCACTTTCGAGCGCAAAACAGCTATATGTCGCCGCGCATACGACCTATTAACGTCCATCGGATTCCCACCATCCGACATCATATTCGACCCATGTGTTCTGGCAGTAGGAACAGGCATTTCTGAGCACGCAAACTATGCTATCGACTTCATCAAGGCTACAGAATGGATCAAGAAAAACCTACCTTTCGCACATGTAAGTGGCGGGGTAAGCAACCTGTCTTTCGCATTCCGTGGCAACAATCCACTAAGGGAATCCATGCACGCAGTGTTCCTATATCACAACATACAATGCGGCATGGATATGGCAATTGTCAACCCCGCTTCGAAGGTGACTTACGCAGACATTGACCCCGAACTTCTTACAGCAATCGACGACGTATTACTCAACCGAAGAGACGACGCAACAGAGCGATTAATACACATAGGACAAAGCCAAAACGCCCCTGACAATGCCGCCGTTTCCACCGAACAAACCGTATATACGCTCGGCGATATGATTATGAAGGGTATGACAGAAAACCTTGAGACTATCTTACTCGAAGAACTAAAGAAACAAGGCTCAGCAGTACGCGTAATCGAAGGTCCTTTGATGGATGCTATGAACCGCGTAGGAGAGCGATTTGGCCAGGGAAAAATGTTCCTTCCTCAAGTCGTCAAGACTGCTCGTACCATGAAACAAGCAGTAGAAATCCTCAAGCCATATATCGACCAAGAAAGCCATAATCAAGGTGAGAATTCCACCAAGCAACACATAGTACTCCTTGCCACGGTCCGCGGTGATGTTCACGACATCGGCAAGAACATTGTCGGCGTAGTTATGGGCTGTAACGGCTACGAAATAGTAGACATGGGCGTGATGGTTTCAGCCGAAGATATCGTCGCAAAAGCACAGGAAGTTGGCGCAGAAATAATAGGACTTTCAGGACTCATCACCCCATCACTTACCGAGATGGTCAATACCGCCCATGCACTCCGAGAAGCAGGTATCAACGTCCCACTTATGATAGGTGGTGCAACAACAAGTGATATGCATACCGCCCTGAAAATAGCTACCGAATACGACGGCCCCGTAGTCTGGATGAAAGACGCTGCACAGAACGTTGTAGCCGCACAACACCTACTCGATGCCACCGATCGCCCTGCGTATGTCGATGCACTCCTGCACCATCAGGCCGACCTCCGCGATAGCTATGAGCAAGACCAACCCCAATTGCTCAGTCTCGAAGAGGCAAGGAAAAGGAAACCAACCCCTAACCCATAACTAACCAACTACTCCGACAATTTCACAGGAAAAAAATACGATAGGTTCATAGAAGCAAAATAGCGTACGACTTTTATGCCGCACGCTATTTTGCACTTATTAATCATATCAACAAGCTACCCAATCAACTTCATAATAATAGGGAAAGACCATCACGACTGACGCATCTCAATGAGCAGTGCACGCTGACGATCTGTAAGGTTCGTCGGAAGTTTCACGTTAATGGTCAGGATGAGGTCTCCCCCACTCTGCCCCTTGCCCTTGAGCCGCATCTTAGTGCCAGGCTGCGTACCCGGTTTCAACTTAAGTTTCAGCTTCTCCGATGCCGATTGGATAATCACATCGCCCCCAAGGATGGCGGTGTACATATCCACATCGATGGATGCTTGCGACTCCGACGGAGACTGACGCCGACGCGTGCCGCCTGTTCCAAATCCCGATGCCCCACCAAATCCTCCAGCACCAGTGGCACCACGCATCCCATCACCAAACAACTGCGAGAAGAAGTCGGAGAAACCACCATTTCCAAAGTGGAACTCAAATCCACCTTGTCCATCTCCTCCAAATGGATTTCCACCACTACCGAACGGATTGTAGCCACCGAACGGATCGCCACCAGACTGAGAGCCAAAGCCTCCTGCCCCGTTCATCTTGTCCCAATTCTCGCCATATTGGTCGTACCGTGCACGCTTGTCAGGATCGTTCAGCACTTCGTACGCCTCGTTCAGCAACTGAAACTTCGCCTTTGCCTTCGGATCGTCTGGATGAAGGTCCGGATGGAACTGCTTGCTGCGCTTACGATACGCCGCTTTGATATCAGCCTGCGGAATATCCTTCGGCACACCAAGAATTTTGTAATAATCTATAAACTTTGCCATATTAGAATTCTTTTTTACAAACCTTTACAGAGCAAAAACGATGCCAAAATCGCTGATTCTGCCAAAAAGACAAGACGAAAAACATAAAAAACCATAATAAATTTGGTTTTCTTCCATAATTGTGGTAACTTTGTCACCAAATAAACTTTTAATGGAAGAAGAGAAAAGGAAAGTTAGAATCATTTTTACAAGTGACGTTCATGGCAACTATTTCCCATTCGATTTCAGACATACCCGCTGGGGCAAAGGCAGTTTACAACGAGTCTATGCCTATGTCGCCCAGGAATGCCAGCGCAGACCTGGCAGCACGATTCTGATTGACGGTGGCGATATGCTGCAAGGCGAACCCACTTCGTATTATTTCAATTTCATCAGCAAGAGCAAAAGTCACCGCGTAGCTGACTTCTGTAATTTTATTGGTTACGACGTTGCCGTCATCGGCAATCATGACCTTGAAACTGGTCACGCCGTATTCGACAAATACGTCGGCGACTGCAACTATCCCATCCTCGGTGCCAACGCCATCGACGTTCACACCGGGCAACCCTATTTCCAACCCTACACCATACTGTACCGCAGTGGCGTACGCATCGCGGTCATCGGCTTCATAACCCCCGCCATTCCCCACTGGATTCCAGAAACCGTATGGCACGACATCCACTTCGAGGACATCAAGGAGAGTGCAGCCAAGTGGGTGAAAAAGGTAAAGGAAGAGGAAAACCCCGACTTCATCATCGGGCTTCTCCACTCGGGCATGGACGAAGGAATCATCACCGACGAATACCGCGAAAACGCTACACGCGAAACAGCATCATCGGTCGACGGATTCGACCTCATCCTCTATGGACACGACCACGCCAGCAACATCGAGATGATAGAGAATCCGTCGGGGAAGAAAGTGCTCTGCATCAATCCTGGCAGCTATGCGCACAACGTGGCACAGATCAACATCGAGTTCACGCTCGATGCCGACAAGCACGTCGTCGGGCATACCATACATAGCAAACTCCACTATATTGGCACCGTCCGCAATCAGCACAGCCAAACCTTCCGAAACCATTTCTTTCGCGATTATCAGGACGTCAGCCGCTATGCTGCCGAACAATTAGGCACTTTCCATAGTGACCTCAAAATCATCGATGCCTATTTCGGCTCATCATCCTACATCGACCTCATCCAGCAGCTACAGCTTAAAGTCAGCGGTGCTGACATTTCCTTCGCTGCCCCACTCTTCTTCAATGCTGTCATCAAAGCCGGCAGTGTTAAGATTAGCGACCTCTTCAATATATATCGCTTCGAGGATAAACTCTATGTCGTGAAGCTATACGGACGTGAAATCAAAGACTACCTCGAAATGAGCTACTCCGCATGGATCAACACCATGAACAGCGAAGACGATGCTTTGCTCCAGACCTGTCCGATGAAGAGCAATCCTAACCGCACTGGCTTCAAGAACTTCATCTTCAACTTCGATTCTGCCGCAGGCATCTGCTACGATGTTGATGTACGCAAAACTGACGGACAACGCATCACCATCAAACAGATGACAGACGGAACCCCCTTCGATCCCGATCAGCTCTACACCTGCGCCATGACTGCCTATCGTGCTAATGGAGGCGGAGAACTCCTGACAAAGGGTGCCGGACTGACCAAGGACGAAATTGATTCGCGCATCGTATCAACCACCGAGCATGATATTCGCTTCTATCTCATGGAATATATCCGCGAACAGAAAGAAATATACCCGGCTCAGATGAATCACTGGAGATTCATTCCAGAAGACTGGGTAGCCAAGGCTAAAGTCCGCGAAATAGAACAACTCTTCTCCAACTATCCAAACGACGAAGAAGAGGAGGAAATGGAGGAGCGATAATCTGCAGGAAGCAACCAGCAGCAAATCTGACGAAAGCCAACACCATCATGTACGACCTTCTCACCATAACCGGCCCTACCGCATGTGGCAAAACCAGCTTTGCCACACGTATAGCCTACGAACTCGACGGTGAAATCATCAGCGCCGACAGCCGTCAAGTCTACCGACGTATGGACTTAGGTACAGGCAAGGATCTCGACGACTACGAAGTAGAAGGACGCCACATACCTTATTATTTAATAGACATAGCCGAACCAGGCACCATCTACAACGTCTATCGTTTTCAACACGACTTCCACGAAGCCTACAGTATAATTCGCTCACGCGGTAAACTACCCATCCTTTGTGGCGGAACCGGTCTATACATCGAAAGCGTATTGAAGAACTATGAGTTCGACGGCCGCCAATGCCCCAAGCTTAACAGCCTCGTAGTAGGCCTTTCCATCACTCGCGAACAAAGAAGGGAACGTATCAGCCAGCGGCTTGACCAACGACTCGAAGCAGGTATGGTGGACGAAGTGCGCCGACTGCTCGACGAAGGTGTCAGCAGCGAACGTCTCATCCGATATGGTCTCGAGTACAAATATCTCACGTTATATCTCTTGGGCAAAATCACCTATGAGGAGATGCACAACCTGCTTGAAATAGCTATTCATCAGTTTGCCAAAAGACAGATGACATGGTTCAGAGGTATGGAAAAACGTGGTACCCCTATCCGCTGGCTCGACACAACCCTACCGCTGGAACAGCGCATCCAACAAGTGAAAGATTGGATGAAATAGAGAAAAACCTACAGGAAATAGAACTTTTCCTCGCTCTTCCTTCAGCAAAAACCACTACCTTTGCATCGCAAAACATCAAAACAGACGATTATGAAAAGAAATTGGACTTACTTCATGTGCATCGCCTTGATAGGCTGTACAACAATCGCAAGTTGCGATATTTCTTCTTCACGCAACTATATGGGAACGATGGCAGGCGCTGAAATCGGTGGCGTCATCGGTGAAGCCATGGGTTGGATGTCAACCAGTCGTCACGATGGTCCCGGTAAAGCAATGCTCGGCTCAATTATTGGTACGGTAGCTGGTGCTGCCATCGGCAATGCCATCACCAAGGATAATACTCAAGTGGTTCGTTCTGGCCGTCGTAATGATACCCGCGACAATGTTCGCTATGAGGATGATTACAATCCAGGCTATCAGATTGGTGGCGGCAGAAACGAAGGTTACGACATCAATCGTCAAAACAACTATTCAGGTCCGATGACCGATGATAACTCTTATAGCTTCCTTACCATCAACAATGTGTCTTATCAGGATGAAGATGGCGACGGCAAGTTCGGAAGAAACGAGACAGTCAATATCATCTACGAAGTGACCAACACGTCCAAAAATCCTGTGGACGATGTTGTTCTGAAGATTGAATCCCTCGATGGAGATAAGTATTTCGCTGTATCACCATCCAACACCACAAAGATTGCCGCTGGCGAGCGAATTCGTTATAAGGCAAAGGCGTTCTGTAAGTCAAAACCCTCTGGAAGTGTAGCGAAATTCAAACTATCAGCCAGCAGCCGTTATGCAGGAACGATATCCACCATTTTACAAATCAAGGTGGACAAATAAAACACATTGAGACGAATTATCACTGAAAGTGATTACTTTTTCCCTTTCGGCTTTGTCAATTCAATATAAATGCGTAATTTTGCCGTTGAAAATGTCAACGGCATTATTTTTTTAGGTAAAGAGCATATAAAATATTTCTCACTAAATACAAATAAGACAAACATGAAGAAGTACAATTTCAATGCTGGTCCGTCAATCCTTCCTCGTGAAGTCATTGAAGCAACAGCAGCAGCGTGCTTGGACTTTAATGGTTCAGGACTTTCATTAATGGAAATCAGTCACCGTGCAAAAGACTTTCAACCAGTCGTAGACGAAGCAGTGGCTTTGTTCAAAGAGCTTTTAAACATCCCGGAGGGTTATTCGGTATTATTTCTTGGCGGTGGCGCAAGCCTTGAATTCTGTATGGTTCCATATAACTTCCTGGAGAAGAAAGCAGCATATCTGAACACTGGAGTGTGGGCCACGAAAGCTCAAAAGGAAGCTAAGTTGTTCGGAGAAGTTGTCGAAGTAGCTTCATCCGCAGATAAGAACTTCACATATATCCCTCGGAATTTTGATATCCCAACCGACGCGGACTATTTACACATTACGACTAATAATACCATCTACGGTACTGAGCTTCGCGAGGACCTTGATTCCCCCATCCCACTGATCGCTGATATGTCGTCGGACATTTTCTCACGTCCCCTTGATGTCAGCAAGTATGCATTGATATACGGTGGAGCGCAGAAGAACCTTTCTATGGCCGGCGTGACTTTCGTTATCGTGAAGGAAGATGCACTTGGGAAGGTAAGCCGTCCGATTCCGACGATGCTGAACTACCAAACGCATGTGAAAAAGGGATCTATGTTCAACACACCTCCGGTTGTGCCTATTTTCTGTGCGCTTCAGAATCTCCGATATATCAAGGAGCATGGCGGCGTTGCGGCTATGGAGAAACTTGCCAAGGAGCGTGCTGAAATCGTTTACGGTGAGATCGACCGTAACCGTCTGTTCGTCGGAACGGCTGAGGAAAGCAGTCGCTCTCTGATGAATATCACCTTCGTGTTGAAAGATGAGTACAAGGAACTGGAGAAGGACTTCCTCGAGTTTGCGACTTCAAAGGGCATGGTCGGCGTTAAGGGTCACCGCGATGTGGGCGGATTCCGCGCATCATGCTATAACGCCATGACGATTGAGGGTGTGAAAGCCCTTGTTGCCTGCATGCAAGAATTTGAAAAGAATCATTAAAGTAGAATATCCAATCAGTATAAAGACATGAAAGTTTTAGTGGCAACAGAGAAGCCTTTCGCTGCTCCGGCTGTTGCAGGAATCAAAGGAATCATAGAGGAAGCAGGCTTTGAATTCGCTCTGCTCGAGAAGTATTCGGAGAAGGCTGAGCTGCTTGCAGCTGTTGCCGACGTTGATGCGATTATCATCCGCTCGGACAAGATTGACGCCGAAGTAATGGACGCTGCGAAGAACCTGAAGATTGTTGTACGTGCCGGAGCCGGCTATGACAACGTGGACCTTGAAGCTGCAACCGCCCGCAAGGTGGTTGTGATGAACACGCCTGGCCAGAATGCCAACGCTGTGGCTGAGCTGGTTCTCGGCTTGCTGGTTTTCACCGTTCGAAACTTCTATAACGGTAAATCGGGTTCGGAACTGCTAGGCAAGAAGCTGGGTATCCTTGCCTTTGGCAACGTGGGACGTAACGTAGCGCGAATTGCGAAGGGATTCGGCATGGATGTATATGCCTACGATGCGTATTGCCCTGCCGAGGCTATCGAGGCAGCGGGCGTACATGCGGTTGCGAACCAGGGTGAGCTGTTTGCGCAGTGCGACATCGTGAGTCTGCACATCCCGGCTACGGCTGAGACGAAACAGAGCATCAACAAGGCGCTTGTGGGCACGATGAAGAAGGGCGGAATCCTGATTAACACTGCCCGCAAGGAAGTTATCAACGAGCCTGAACTGATTGAGCTGATGGCGGAACGCACCGACTTGAAGTACATCACCGACATCATGCCCGACGCTGATGCTGAGTTCAAGGCTTTTGAGGGACGATATTTCTCGACTCCGAAAAAGATGGGCGCACAGACTGCCGAGGCAAACACCAACGCAGGTCTTGCCGCAGCCAATCAGATTGTAGGCTTCATCAAGGAAGGTATCACAAAGTTCCAAGTCAATAAGTAATAGGTCAATGGGCGCCTTGCCCATTGACTTTTTATATGAATAAACGATGAGAATCAAACCATTCAAAGGCATTCGACCTCCCAAACAATACGTTGAGGAGGTCGAAAGTCGTCCATACGACGTGCTCAGTTCTGAGGAAGCACGCGTTGAGGCAGGCGACAACGAGAAGTCGCTCTACCACATCATCAAGCCCGAGATCAATTTCCCCGAGGGAACCAGCGAGTACGACCCTCGCGTCTACGAAGAGGCAGCCCGTCAGTTCCAGAAGTTCCAGGACAACGGATGGCTTGTGCAGGACGAGAAGGAACAGTACTACATCTACGCGCAGACCTCGTGCCTGCCCGCCAACGGCAACGTGGAGAAGACCCAGTACGGCATCGTCATCGGAGCCTACAGCGGCGACTACGTGAGCGGCAAGATAAAGAAGCACGAACTGACACGTGCCGACAAGGAGGAAGACCGCATGAAGCACGTCCGCGTCAACAACGCCAACATCGAGCCAGTGTTCTTCGCCTATCCCGACAACCAAGTGCTGCTCGACATCATCGCCAAGTACGCCAAGACAGAGCCTGAGTACGACTTCATCGCCCCTATCGACGGATTCGGACACAAGTTCTGGTGCGTGGCCGACGACAACGACATCGCCGCCATCACCGAGACGTTCGCACAGATGCCAGCACTCTACATCGCCGACGGACACCACCGCAGCGCCGCTGCAGCACTCGTCGGAGCAGAGAAGGCAAAGCAGAACCCCAACCACCGCGGCGACGAGGAATACAACTACTTCATGGCAGTAGCCTTCCCGGCAAGCCAGCTCACCATCCTCGACTACAACCGCGTCGTCCGCGACCTCAACGGCCTCACCTCCGAGCAGTTCCTACAGGCACTCGCCAAGAACTTCAACGTCGAGAACAAAGGTCGTGACGAGTATCGCGCCAAGGAGCCTCACGAATTCTCACTCTATCTCGACGGCACATGGTACAGCCTCAAGGCCAAACCCGGCACCTACGACGAGACCGACCCCATCGGCGTGCTCGACGTCAGCATCTCATCGCGCCTCATCCTCGACGAGATACTCGGCATCAAGGACCTGCGCCGCGACAACCGCATCGACTTCGTAGGCGGACTCCGCGGACTCGGCGAACTCAAGCGCCGTGTCGACAGCGGCGAGATGCGCACAGCCCTCGCCCTCTACCCCGTCACCATGCAGCAAATCATGAACATCGCCGACTCCGGCAACATCATGCCACCCAAGGCCACATGGTTCGAGCCAAAGCTCCGCTCGGGGCTGGTGATTCACAAACTGTCGTAATATCGTCATAAAGCCATAACGTCTTAACGCATTTCTATGCCCGACTCCTTCAAGACCATAGCATTCATCGCAGAAGGAACTTACTCCGAAAAACGAAGTAAGTTCCTTGCGTTTGCCATTCCCGTCACCACCGTCGACGAAGTCAAGCAGTACGTCGCCGAGTATCAGAAACGGTACTACGACGCCCGCCATGCATGCTATGCCTATATGCTCGGAGCCGAGCGCACCGAATTCCGCGCCAACGACAATGGCGAACCGTCGGGCACGGCCGGCAAACCCATCCTCGGGCAAATCAACTCCTACGGACTGACGAACATCCTCATCATCGTCGTCCGCTACTTCGGCGGCATCAAGCTCGGCACCTCAGGCCTCATCGTCGCCTACCGACAGGCAGCCATCGAAGCCCTCGAGCAAGCAACCATCGTCGAGCGCACCGTCGACGACGACATCACGTTCGCCTTCGAGTTCCCCATGATGAACGCCGTGATGAAGGTGGTGAAAGATATGAATCCGCAAATCATTTCGCAAGGCTACGACACCGACTGCACCATGACGCTGCGCATCCGCCGTGGCCTCATGCCCCAACTCCGTGAGCGGCTACTGAAAGTCGACGGACTGCAAGTCACAGAATGATAAAGAAAAGACCCCGTCACGTCATCACGACGTTGCGGGGTCGATTGCCTATAGGTCTTTTGAACAAAAAATTACTTTTGTCTAATAACTAATCTGTTAATACTTAATCTTTGAGATAACCTTATTTATTATTAACCAATACTATCATCATTTAAACATCGTCTGCTTGATGCTCTGCTCGATGTCGGATGGCGTTTCCTGCGTCTTGCAGCAGTCAACGAGGTACTTCCTGACCTTTTCCGGGACGGAAATCTTCTTCCAGATATCGTGGCGATTCATCCAAGTACCTTTGTATGTGTTCTTGTCGGTCAGAATGATTGCATCCTTAATCTTCTCGCGTCCCATCTCGCTGTACCAACCATCCTTGAATGTGTACTTCCCATATTCGTGAGGCATCACCACGACTTTACCTTTAGACAGAGCAATCTCTGCGCACGCATACTCGCCATCTGCACCATAATACTTAAACTGTGTGTAGCCAGTTTCCTTTCCGCACATAGTTTTCTTTTCGCCTTCGAATTGCATGGACTCCATCATCCACACGCCTACGATTTCCTTGTCGTCCACTTTCGTTTGGGCATTTACATGGAGGGCACTCATGAGTACCACTGCCATCATGAACATTCCTTTCTTCATAAGTTTACAGTTTTTTTTGTTAAGGGTTAGAAAATCAATAATTAATAAAACCGCTGCAAAGGTACGGCCTTTTTCCTGAGCCACCAAACATTTTACTTTGCATTTTGTTTGCATTTTCGATGCAAACAAAATGCAAAGTTTCACGCTCCGATGCTCAGCACGAATTCGTCCCAGTCGCGTGCCCCGCCTTTGCTGCCGAACACCTTCTTGTAGAGGCGGCTGCGCACGGTGCTGATGGTGCTTCCATCGCGCGACAGCACATCCGCCATCTCCGTCGGCGAGATGCGCAGTTTTATCAGTAGGCACACCTGATACTCCAGTTCCGACATCGGATACAGGTTCCTCAGTCGGCTGGTGAAACCTGGATACACCCGCTTCAGCCGTTCCTCCATCTCCGTCCAGTCCTCGTTCGTCAGCCGTTCCCCACAGGTGATGCGCTGATGCAGCCCGATGTACTCGTCCGAAGCAAAGAACTCCTCCTCCACATTCCGCATCGCCATCTTCACTGTCTGCGGACGTTCCTCATGCTCCTCGCGAATCTGCTGCAACTGAGCCAGCAACCTCCGGCGGCTTCTGTTCGTATTGATCAGCAGGTTCACGACGACAACGATGCCCAGCCCTGCAGCCACAAGGATGAACGCCAGCCAGTTGATGGTGCTCGCCTGCTCCCGTTCCTTGGCAGAAAACACATAGTTCGTAGGCTCTTTGTCCACCGTCGCCGTATCGCCTGCCACGATGTCGCGCATGTCATCGCCCCATTCCCGCCAGATGTCCTCTGCCCGATGGTAGCCGTACTTCACCCCATTGCGCTGAATGGTTATCGTCGTGTCGTCGATCATCGTCAGCGGACGCGGATTGCTTTCCTCCAGATACAGGAACTCGCCGCCGCCCTTGTTCACCACCGTCACATTCCCCCGTTCCATCGGCGTCATGACCAACCCCGAAGGTGTCCGTATCAGTCGGCACACGTACAACGTGCTGTCGCCGTCATAGATAAGTCCATGCGCCCCCTCGTCGTCCGACGTGATGTCCGACCGCATGCCACCCGGGTATTCCCTGAACTGCAACGTCCACACCCCCTGCATCACATACTCGCGTTCCTCCTGTCCGCATCCCACGGACAGCAGCGTTGCCAAAACTATCAACCATTTCTTCGTCATAGCCATTCGATTTTTTAATTTGCCTGCAAAGATACACAATTTCCCTCACCCCGCCAAACATCCGACTTTGCATTTTGTTTGCATTAGCACCGCAAACTGTTTGCAAAGTCTCATGCTCCGCCGATAAGCATAAAGGCCCCGCCACGTCATCACGACGTAGCGGGGCTTTGGCGCCTGTAAATTCTGAAAAAAAATTATTTACTTCTACTTATTTTTTCTTTTCTACGTTCTTCCTTGCCAGTTCAATCATATCGAAGACATACTGATTCTTGTCGTCATCGAAGTATTCGGATACTTGAAGCAGGCGGTTGGCGGCTACTTTGCGCTCGTCGTCGTCCAATGGAGCGTTCTTGCAAAGGTCGAGGATGAGTCCTGCTGACACTATCAGGTCCTCCTTCGATTCCTTGTTGCCTTTGTCCATCATCTGCTGGGTGAGGAGTCCGAAGAAGCGGTGCCAGTCGGCATTGCTCAGGTTGCTGACTCCGCGTTGCATCACCAAGGCCATCCACGAATCCATATTACCATCGAAAGGAATGTCCGTGGGACTATCTAATCTGAAAGATCCTATCGCTACATTCTTCAAAGAGCGATTAAAGAGACTGTCCAAAGAGCTTGTAAAGTCACCGTCAGGCATTTGGTTCAGTCCTTTCAATCGGTCCTTGAGGTCATCCAGTCTGTCTCTCAACGATGCCGAGCCCATAATGTTTATAGGCTCGACTGATGCAATGCCATGTGCGGTCTTGGGTTGCTGTCCATAGACATAGACGAGCTTGGCAGTGTAGACCTCGGGATTATCGGCATTGCTCCACTCGGCGGCATAGCAGGTGCGATAGCCATCGTTCTTCTTATCGTTGAAGTTGGCAATATAATAGCTGCTGTTCTTCATGCTACCGATGAGAACCGCGTCGGATCCATCTCTCCAGATGCTCCACTGGCGACGCAGGCCGAGGTCGTGAACAAGGGCTGAGTCGATTTCGTTGGTCTCGTTGCCAGTCTCTTCCTCGAACATCGAGGTATTGCTGCTTTCTTTTTTGAATGCATTCTTCAGCATGTTGAACACGGAAGATTGATTGTTTCGCCCCTTCACCTTGATGGTGGTGACGTTGCTCTCAATGGCGATGCTGTTAGCGTCTTCTTTCGCAGTCTTATGCTCTCCAACGACGGTCACGCCGTCGGTGATTAGTACATCAGCGAACGCCTCCTTGATTTCCTGCTGTGCTGAGGCGGTCGGCACAATTGCCATCATGGCGATGGCTGCAATGATAAAGCTTCTTGTTTTCATCCTACATTTTACATTTAACATTTTACATTTTACATTTTACATTATAAACTATATTTCTACGATTCTTTTGGTTTCGATAACTTCATAGTCACCCACCTCGTTGGTCACGAGTACGGCATTGGCAGGTTGGGGCGTGGCATGGAAGGTTGCCTTAATCACCATGTTGCGCATCTCCTGTTCCTCGCGCTGAATGGTGGCTTTGCAGTCGGCAAGGATGCGGATGGCACGTTCCACGTTCTCAGGATTGTGCCAGATTTCGTTGCCGAGCGTATCGGGATTCACGGTCGAGCGTGTCCGCTTGGCTTTTCGGTTGGCTGTACCCGATTGGATGACTGGCTGCACCCGATTGTTCGGTTTGCTGCACTCGATTGAATGATTGGCTGCACTCAGTTGCTCAGTTGGCTGCACCCGATTGACAGGTTGGGTGCGCTCGGTTGACTGACTGTGTGCACTCGGTTGGACAATCGACCGTGAAGCCTCGTCGAGTTCATAGTGCAACCCTATGCCAACGACTATCAACAGGCAGGCAGCAGCAGCTATCTGATACTTACGATGCTGGTGCACATTGGTTAGTGACCGCCCCCTCCCTCGCAGGGAGGGTGAGGGGTGGGTCTTCTCCATCATTCGCTCCGTGAAGTCCGTCGGCATCTGCGGCGTGTTGGCATAACGACGTCGCAGGGCTTCGTGCAAGTCAGTATCTTTATATTTTGTCATATCTTCTGAAGTTGATTATAGAGTTTCTTTCGTATTCGATAGAGGCGGTTGGCCAATGCGTGAGGCGTTGCATCCATGATGAACGAGCATTCGTCGAGCGGACGGTTCTCGAAGTAGTGGAGCGTGAGCAGCATCCGTTCGTCGGGCGGCAGTTCGTCAATCAGTTCCTCCAGTCGGCCGATGCGCTCCTCGTTGCCAGTCGACAGTTCCGCCTCCAGCTGCTCATCGCTGATGTCCGTCTGCCACACCTCCGTTTCCTCAATCGAGATAGTCAGCGGACGGCGGCGCTTCATGAAGTCGAGCGTCAGGCGGTAGGCGATGCGACAGAGCCATGTGCCGAGCGATGCCCGCCGAGGGTCGTAGCTGCCGATGCTGCGGAAAGCACGGAGGAACGTGTCCTGTGTCAGTTCCTCGGCATCCATCACGTCGCCCACCAGCCTCACCACCATGCCAAAGACCTCCTGCCCGTATTGACCGACCATCAGGTCCTGACCCTTGCGCCGGCCACTCACCACGGCATCCACTATCTGTTCGTCTATCTTCACTATCGGTCCGCTTTTCATTCGTTTTCACTTGTTATACGACAACTTCCCGGAAATATCCCGCATCCATCACGATTTTTTTCATTATTTGCAAAAAAAGAATCGTTTGCTGATGCATACAATAATAGCTCCTCGTGTCGGGGAGCTATCTGTTTTGACCTGCCAAGTAACCACTCCCCTCCCTCGCAGGGAGGGGTACAGGGGGTGGGTCCGTTAATTCTGGTCCACAACACCGCCGCCTCCAGGTGGAGGAGTTGTGCCGCCACTCGAATCACCATCTCCACTTGATGGGCCGTCGTCGCCGCTTGTATCGCCGCTGCCACCCGATGGGCCGTCATCACCGCCCGAGGTATCGCCTTCGCCGCTTGATGGACCGTCGTCATCGCCACTGTCGTCGCCGCTGCCTGAGCCGCCTTGGTCATCGCTACTGCCACCTCCGCCGCCATTCGAACTGCCACTGCCGCTGCCGGCAAAGACGGTCTTTTCGTAGTAGT
>CADAGO010000007.1 GCA_902787555.1 uncultured Bacteroidales bacterium | reverse complement strand
TAAATCACGGTTGATGTGTTGCAGTTGTTGCAATTGTTGCAGTTCGTTTTGGGAGTATTAACATAGAAAATAGGTTTATTTATATATATTATATATATATATAATATATATAAATAAAAATTTCTTTTTGGTTTTTTCGTCAACCAAGAAATCAACTGCAACAACTGCAACGTGCAACGCAAACTTCCCCCCCCCTCCTTTTCCTGAAAGGGGTGACTTTCCTGCTATTTCGTTTGGTGGTATGAAATAAATGTGGTAACTTTGCGGTTGAGAAAGGCCCTAAGGACCTTCAGGACCTTAAAGCCCTTAAGAGCCGCTATTCACAATTTTTGGGGACTTTTGAGAGCAAATCGAGGGGGGGGCCGTTTTGGCTACCCCTCTACGATATGCTGTGGTAGGTTGTTGAAAACTTTTAATAACTTTTCATTGCGATTGGATAGGTTGATATTACCTGCATTGTCATCAATTCTAATAGCCCCTCGTCTGATAAAGTCAGACATATCAGTATCGACACCTGTTTTCGTATTACCGTCCTTTTCGTAGGCGATACTAGAAATCTCTCTGTGATCGGTTGTCCGTCTGCCTCTCAGAAATGAAGTGTCGCTGCCTGGATTCATCAGATGTCTTCCAGAGAAATCCAACATACTTCCGTCAGGCAATACATACCCTGCTTCTCTTATGTCATAGGTAGTACCGAACAACTTCTTTGCTTGCTCAAAAAACCTCTTCGACTCCTCATTTTCTCCCTCGTTATACAAATTTCCACCATTTTCAGCACTTTTTTTGCTCTCGTCAAGTAATTTTTTGCCTTTGTCATATGATTTTTCAACATCTTTTAGTAACTCTGCAACTGCTAAGGTTGATGTCCGGGGCGCATTGCTCGTTGAAGAGCCGCCGTTAAGGATGACATCAACCTTTGTTACTTTATAGTCGTGAGGTTTGGATTTGTTGTCACCTTTTGTTTCTAGAATCGTTGTTTTTACCCTGTATATTTTGCCGTCAATCTCGGTCGCCCCGTAAAAGCGATGCACAAGAACATTGTTATCGTCTATAGACTTGCCACTTCTTGAAGTATTATTCTCTTTTGCATAGTCCGGATGGATTTCTGCTTCGACACTATTACTTATAACGGAATGAAAATAAATGCTTAGCTTTGCAGCATAAACTTTAGTCTGATGAGAAAGGAACTACGAAGAAACCGAGAATCAAATAATGAATTAAAGTTTTAAAGAGATGAACGCATCAGTTTAATAATTATGGACGAAAACGAAGAGTGTACTTCCCTAGAAAAAGTTGAATGGTTTTTACCTTAACCCTGCCAAAGGTTGAATGCGTGTTTGATACCTTAATCCTTAACCCTGGCAAAAGTTGAATGATTGTGTGAACAAAAGAAGAGGCAACTATTTCCAAAATGGAAATAACTGCTTCTGATGTGTTTTCGAATCGGGTGGACTGATGGATTAACGAGTATGTGCATGCACATACTGCTGAAGACAGAACGAATGGCAGAAGCGGCTGTACATTTGATAAAAATACAACCCGTTTTTGTTTTTTTTATTGATAATTGACAAAAAACAAACAGAATTGCTTGCAATCTAAAGATTTTTGTATAACTTTGCCGCTTAGAATGTGACAAATTAGAATTAATACTTAATATCAACCTAATTAAAACCAAACAATTATGAGAAAAAGATTCTTGTTGTTAGGAGTGATGTCATTCATTGCAACGATGATGTTCGCACAAGGATGGGTGGCTCCGAAAATCACCTCGGCTGACTATGCTGATGTGAAGGTGTCGACTGCTGCTGTAGGCGACACAACTTACTATTACCTTTACAACATTGAAGGGGACGGGTTCCTGACAAACGGCAGAGCTGACAACCACACGGGTCAGACATGGAACACGCATGCTGTCATCAACGCTACTGGTCACAGAATGTTTCTGGACAAGTACGAGCTTGAGAATACTGCATGGGACGGCAAATCTGTCTTCATCAACAACTGGCACGACAGCAAGTGGCAGAAAGTATTTGCTGTGAATGAAAACGTAATGTATGTTGACTATGCTGACCAAGAAGATGCTTACCCTGTATGGGAATTGGTGAAGGAAGGTGGTAACATCTACAAGTTCAAGGTAGCTGAAAGCAACAAAGCTGAATTCACCGCTGAGATGAAAGCACAGAAAGACGTTTCGTTCATGGGATTCAATATCTATGACGAGGACTTTGTTCAGGATCAAAGAAAACCTCTTACACCTATGATTGATGTCATGTCGGAAGAGGCAATCGCTGATGCTTGCATCACATGGGCATTCATTCCTGAAGCAAAATATGATGCTTATCAGACGGCTGTTGCTAATTACAACTCTGCTGTGAAATTGGGCGATTATATCGCATCGGTGAAGGAGAACTATCCAGCTGTGAGCGTTGCAGCAGCAGAGGCTGTTTACAACAACACGAACTCTACTGCAGAACAGCTCGATGCAGCCAACAAGCAATTACAGGAAGACGTGTATAACTATCGAATCGGCACAGAACTTGTAGGTGCGTCCAATTCCGATCCTAAGGATGCTACATCATTTATGACGAACCCGGACTTCGAAAGCGGCAATGCTGACGGATGGACAGTTGATATAGGTTCAGCCAGCGCAAGCGGCTATCAGGGCGACAGCTACCAGAACGGTGAGGTTGCCATCAGTAACTTCATCCAGGCTTGGCGTCCGACATACAACGTAGATACCAACAAGCTGGGTGACGGTAAGATGTACACCATCGTGAAGAACATGCCTGCAGGTAAGTATAAGATTGCGTGCGATGCAATTGCCGTATTCCAGAAGGCTGGTGCTCCTGCCGTTACAGGCGTATTTATGTATGTGAAGAGCGGCAGTAAGGAAAACCGTCGTGAGGTCGCAACTGAAGACCAGCTGCCTCAGCACTTCGAAATCACCTTTGCGCTCAACGAGCAAGCAGATATCGAACTCGGATTCCTCACGGAGTCAACATCTGCAAGCTGGATTGCAGCCGACAACTTCCAGCTGACCTATTTCGGCGAAGTGACCGATCCTAACCAGCCAGTTCTCGAAGGTCTTGTAGAGCAGTATGAGGGCGAATTCCCAGATCTCGACGACGTATTTGCAAACAGCGAAGTAAAGGAAGCCTTTGCTGAAGAGCTGAGCAAGTCAAAGGCTACTGCTGAAGGTTTCGAAGAGCAGATTGAAGCCATGAAGGCTGCTTACAACGCACTCGTTGCTTCTGTAAAGGATTATGAGAAGTTAGCTGCTGCCATTGCCGACGTTACAGGCTATCAGGAAGCACTTGAAGGCTCATTCTCTGAACTGGCAGGAATTCTTGCCGACGACCTTATGACCATGCAGAGTAAATACGAAGATGGTAGTGCAGATGCCGAATATTGCGAAAACATCGGTAGTGACATTTACAATAAGGTAGCTCAGTACATCGCTGAAAACGAAAAGCAAGGCGACGAGGTTACTGCCCTCATCTTCAACCCAGACTTCGACAAGGGTAATGTGGGTTGGACTTGGGATCCTAAGAATGCAGCCGACGTGAAGGCTATGAACACAGGCAATCCTGTTATCACGGCTTACCACACAACTTACGACTGCTATCAGACCATCACAGGTTTGAAGCCAGGTATCTACAAACTGACCGTTCAGGGTTACTATCGTACCGCCAGCGAGAGCACAGCTTACGAAGAGTATGTAGCAGGCACCATTGGTGACATCTGTGCAGAAGTTTACCTGAACAACTTCTCTGCTCCACTCCTCAACGCATTCGACGACTATTATGATCAGCCACTTAGCAGCGGTTCATACGAGTTCGAAGAAGGCAAGTGGGCACCTGCAAGTAGTGCCGACATCGCTAAGGCATTCGGCGACAATAAGGAACTCTACCTCAACACCATCTACGGATATGTACTCGACGACGGTAAGTTGACATTCGGTGTACGCGAACCATCTGCTCCACGCGATGCTTGCTACTCTACATTCGACAACTTCCACCTCTACTACGCAGGTGTTGACCCAGAGGCTGTTGCTGTCGTTACCAACAAGTTGCAGGAAGCTGCTGACGAACTCGACGGAGTCGTCATGTCAGAGGAAGCTCGCAACAACATGGATGCAGCCATCGCAGCTGTAAAGGCAGCTACCGAAGACAATATCATGGCTTGCATCGGCAACTTCTTCAACACAATCGAGGAAGCCAAGGTTTCTGCTAAGTTGCACGAAGAGATCGATGCTACAATCGAGTTGCTCAATACTGCTATCCTCGAATACGAGGAATCAGCCCCTGCTGACAAGATTGCTGAGGCTCAGCAGATGATGGCCAAACTTGAGGCAGTTCAGACAACTGGTTGCAAGACCGATGCTGAGTGCCAGGCTATTATTACCGCAGCCGGTCGCATCGTAACAGCGTTCAAGTTGCCAGAAGGCGAAGCAAGCGAGGAGAATCCTATCGACTACTCTTGCGTAATGAACAACCCGGATCTTGATCAGGAAAGTGGAAACATTAGTTCTCCTGGTCCTATTCCAGGTTGGGACAATAGTTCATTCAACGGTTACAAGTCGAACACTTTCAGCACATATGGTGGTGCCGGTCACCTCTATCAGACGGTTGTAGGTCTGCCAGCTGGTAAATATGTCATCGAGGCTCAAGGTGCATACCGTGCTGGCGATGCTGCTGGCGACGCTGAGCGTTACAGCGCCGATCCAGAAGGTGACAAGCGTGCATGGGTATTCGGTACCACTTCTGAAGGAACTGTGACTGGTTATCTGCACCGCAACAGTGAATACGGCTTAACAGAAAGTCTGCACAGCGAAGCTCGTCAGGTAACCATCAACGGTCAATCACTATACGTTCCTTACAGCACCAAGTCATACGTTGAATGGTTCAAGGCTGGATACTACATCACTCGCATTGAGGTCATCGTTCCTGAAGACGGCAAGCTGACACTTGGTATCGATAAGCCAGAATACATCAGCGCTGACTACATGAACATCAACTATGTTCACCTCATCTACTACGGACCAGTAGTTCCTGAAGGTATCAACGACCTCAGCGTCAAGGGTGCTGCTGCTCAGGGCATCTACAACCTCGCAGGTCAGAAGCTGGCTGCTCCGCAGAAGGGTATGAACATCATTGATGGAAAGAAAGTTCTGGTTAAGTAATAATCAGCCCCTCTCCAGCACCCCCTTCGATTCCCCCGTTATCGGGGGACAGGAATCCCGTGGGGGAGAGGTAATTCAAGTTGCCCGAATTTCAGTTCGGGCAACTTTTGTTTTGCTGTTTGCACAATAAAAACAAAGTTTTTACGTTTACTATAGTATGCGAACGAGATTCTATATACTCATCATACTGACGACGACGTTGTTATGCCTGGCTTGCAGCAACGAGAACATCAGCTTCAAGAAGGGCGAGCAGTTCTACGCAATGGGCGAATACTACCAGGCAGCACAGCAGTACAAGAAGTCGTACCAACGTATTCCGACGAAAGAAAAAGCATTACGTGCCGACCGTGCATTCCGCATGGGTCTATGCTACGAACGTATCAACAATCCACAGAAGGCCATGCAGGCATTCCAGAATGCCGTGCGCTATCATCACACCGACTCCACTGCCCTACTCCGTCTGGGACGTCAACAACTGAAACTGGCAAACTACAAGGGAGCACGCGAGAGTTTCACAGCCTTCTTGGACATCGATGCCAACAACGAACTGGCATTGTCGGGCTTGCAATCGTGCGAGTTGGCACCCGAATGGAAGGCCAATCCCAACGCTTATACTGTAAAGAAGGAAGCGCTGTTCAGTTCATCTCGTTCCGACTACTCCCCCATGCTCTTTGGCGACGACTCCGAACAAATGCTGATCACCTCTACCCGAAAGGATGCAACAGGCGACGACCTCAGCGGCATTTCGGGCGTGAAGTATTCCGATATGTTCTACGCGAAAAAAGATGAGAACAAGAAATGGAAGCAGGTAGAGGAAATCGAGTCGGGCATCAATTCAGAATACGATGAAGGCGTCAGTTGCATTTCGCCCGACGGCAAGACACTCTACTTCACACGATGCAGCAGCGACCCATCCTATCCACGCTATGCTGAGATATTCCGTTCCACTCGTCAGGACGCAAGTTGGGGTCAGCCGGCCAAATGCGAAATCAGTAAGGACACCCTGTCCTCATACGCCCACCCAGCTGTCAGTCCCGATGGCGACTGGCTCTATTTCGTAAGCGACATGCCAGGCGGCGTGGGAGGCTACGACATCTGGCGAACCCGCATCACAAAGGAAGGTTTCGGTGGTGTGGAGAATCTGGGCCGTCCCATCAACTCTCCAGGCGATGAGATGTTCCCATCGTTCCGACCCAACGGCGACCTCTACTTCTCCAGCGACGGACATCCCGGTATGGGTGGTCTCGACATCTTCAAGGCCGTGGAGGACAGCCTGCAAGGATGGATTGTGGAGAACCAACGATATCCCCTCAACAGCAGTGCCGACGACTTCGGCATGACGTTCGAGGGCATCTACAACCGCGGTTACTTCTCATCAAGTCGTGGCGATGCAAACAAAGGTTGGGAAAACATCTACAGTTTCGAATGTCCTGAAATCATGCAGACCGTCACCGGTTGGTTGTACGAGCGCGATGGTTTCGAACTGCCTGCAGCACTTGTCTATGTGGTTGGTAACGACGGCACAAACGAGAAGCTCAGCGTTCGTGGCGACGGCTCGTTCACCATGGTGCTCACACCAGGCGTCGACTATGTGTTCCTCGGCACCTGCAAGGGCTACCTCAACATCAAGCAGGAACTCAGCACCGAACCGTCGAACGAGAGTGTGGAATACACCATGCAGTTCCCCCTGCCGCCAATCAACGTCCCCGTGCTCATCAACAACATCTTCTATGAGTTCGACCGTGCCACCCTCACCGACGAATCCACAACGGCACTCGACAGCCTCGTCATCATGATGAAAGACAATCCGAGTGTCACCATCGAGCTGGCAGCCCACTGCGACTACAAGGGCGACGACGACTACAACCAGCGCCTCTCACAGCGACGTGCCGAGTCAGTCGTCAACTACCTCATTGCACACGGCATCAAGGCTGACCGTCTCATCCCTGTCGGCTATGGTGAAAGCCGACCGAAGATTGTCAGGAAGCGTCTCGCGGACACACATAGCTTCCTCCACGAAGGCGACACCCTCACCGAAGCCTATATCCTGAAGCTGAAGGACGACGAGCAGGAAATCTGTAACGCCATCAACCGCCGTACCGAGTTCCGCGTACTTCGCACCACCTACGGAACCACCATACAGGAAACTGTTACAGAGACACCGAAGGAAGAACCTGTGGATACTCCTGCCGAGACAGTCACCGAACCCGAAGCTACTCCTGCAGAGGAAGCAGCCGAACCTGAAACTACTCCTGCCGAGGAACAGCAGGCAGACACGGAACCTGTGAAGGAACAAGAACCTGAGCCAGCCAAAGAACCTGCCAAGACCCAGACACCTGCTAGAACTCAGACCCCAACAAGGACTCAGACGCCTGTCAAGACAGATCCGAAGAAAGACCGTGAGCCGGAGTTAGAAATCTCAGATGAAGACGAACCCGACTAAATGGATAATGGACAATGTAAAATGTAAAATGTAAAATGGACTAGTAACAACTATAAAAAATAGCATTATGAGACCTTACAAATTCATTACCCTATCAGCCATGCTGCTCTCACTCGCTACAGCAGCCCAGGCACAAGGATTCGGCGGCATGTTCGGAATGGGCAGACCGCAACAGCAACAGCAACCAAGTGAGGCAACCGCACGACAGTTCACCCTCAACCTCACGTCCGACGGCAAGGCACAAATGATATGCTACCTGCCCAAGGAGCCCAACGGAAAGGCTATCGTAGGTATTCCGGGCGGAGGATACGCCATGCTGTCGAACTCACACGAAGGCACCCTGGCATCAGGCTGGATGAACGAACACGGCATCGCATACTTCGTGGTCAACTACCGTCTGCCTCAGGGCGACCGCACCATCCCTATTGGTGATGTGGAGAAAGGCTTCACCATCGTTCGCGACTCAGCGACCGCATGGGGCATCAATCCCCAGATGGTGGGCATCATGGGCTTCTCAGCCGGCGGACACCTGGCAAGTGTCATCTCTACGAAATCAGCACCTGCCGTACGACCCAACTTCTCCATCCTGTTCTACCCCGTCATCTCGATGGACGAGAAGATATCGCACCAGAACTCATGCGAGAACTTCCTCGGCATGGAGGGCAAGAAAGACGCCAACCTCGTGCGTGAGTACTCAACCAACCTCCAGGTGAAACCACGTGAGACTCCCCCCGCCTTCCTCGTCCTCTCGAGCGACGATAACCTCGTACCACCAGTCACCAATGCAGTAGCCTACTACAGCGCTATGAAGCAGGCAGGCAACGAATGCGCACTCTTCATCTATCCCACTGGTGGACACGGCTACGGATTCGGACAATGGTTCGCCTACCGATCTGAGATGCTCGCCACCCTCGAGAAATGGCTGAACGCAAGGAAGTAAAACAAAAAAGGATGCAGTAAGCATCCTTTTTTGTTGTGAGCATCCTTTTTTATTTACTCCAACACTGGCCATCCATCTTTGTCGAAGTTCATCTTCCTGATGACCAGCTTCGAAGCACCGTTGTTAGCCCGTGCATAGCCGTGTGCCATAAAGTACCACTGTCCGTCGAACTGATAAGCCGATGAATGTCCTATGCCGAAATAGTTATCGTCACGCTGTGCGATTACCTCACCGCCTCCTGCAGCCATGTCCTTCCCGTTACGGTCCACATACGGACCCTCGATTTTCTTCGAGCGTCCCACCGCTGTCTTGTAGTTGCTATTCGCACCCTTGCAGCAGTAGTCCCACGACACGAATAGATAGTAGTATTTCCCTTCCCTGATGATAAACGGAGCCTCGATGGCATTTGCTCCGGCATCAGGTGCTTGGTTGGCACGCTCCATGTCCTCTTTAGACACGAGCTGCGACATCTGGTTTCTCAAGTAGCGTCGTGCGATGGTCTTGGGCTCCCCCTTCGGAGTCTTGAAGTCCTTGTCTAGCTGTACCAACTGAATGCCGTCCCAGAACGATCCCCATGTGAGCCACGGGCGTCCTTTCTCGTCCATGATGAGGTTAGGGTCGATCGCGTTCCAGTTGGTCTGACGCTGCACGCTGCGTACCACCATTCCCTTGTCCTCCCACTTATAGTCGGGCGACTCCGGGTTGAGTGTCTTGTTCGTCATCAGTCCGATAGCCGAACCGTTCTTGCCGAATGTAGAGCAGCTGTAGTACATATACCACGTACCGTTGTGCTCGCTGATGTCGGGCGCCCATGTATGGCCCCGGTATCCTGGAACGGCTTCCATCGCCCATTGTGGAATCTCAGGCATCACCCCTCGTCCCGGTGTCCACGACTTCATGTCGTCAGATGTCATTGAGCCGACAGCCTGTCCCGTCATAAAGATATAATACTTCCCGTCACATCGAGCCATCACAGGATCGTGCACGTCAGGATTCGTTGCATCGAACCCAAAGCGCGGACGGCGTTGTTGTTCATTCTGCGCCAAGCAGTTCATGCCCATCAGGCATGCAATAAAAGCAAATACTACAGATTTTCCCATGGTCAATACCTTTAATTAGTTATACATAGTTATATGTTGGTGTCGCAAAATTACGAAAAAAAGTTGAAACAATAGACATTTATCGTCAATTTATCGAGCCAAACTCCCAGAAAAAACTATTTTAACCCATATAGTTATATATCTAACAGAAAAACAATCGCTAAAAACTGACATTTCTAAAAAAAAGCCTTACCTTTGCGTGGTCGTAGTCACATATACCCTTATACCAAGACTGTGATTAGTATATATGCTATGCGTCTCGTCATCAAAGGCAAGCGCACGACTCAATCCGATTTCGCAGTACTGTTAATTGAAATAAAAAAGGAATTCCGTGCAGTCTTTTTCACAATGTCGGGACTATATAAATAGAGACGTTATGCTGACGATGGAGATAACAAGGTTGATAGAACGATGCAAACAGGGGGATGAGGATGCCCTCGGAGAACTATACAGAGCATATGCCCAGCAAATGAGGGGCGTATGCCGACGTTATATCAACGATGAGCAGACTGTAGACGATGTGCTGCACGATGCCTTCCTGATTATCTTCACTTCATTTGACAGGCTACGTGACAGCAGTAAAGCAGAAGCTTGGATGACGGCCATAACAAGGAATGTGGCATCAAAATGCAAAGATCATCTTGAAGCATTGTCAACGGTTTCGCTCGAAGAGACGAGCGAGGCAGAGTTGATTGCTGTCGAAAACAAGGAAAAAGATGTGAAAGGTGTCCCGTTGAGTGATGTTATAAGGATGATTGACAGACTTCCTAAGGGCTATGGGCAGGTGTTCAGGCTGTCAGTGTTCGAAGGCATGTCGCACAAGGAGATTGCCGATATATTAGGCATTGAGCCACATTCGTCATCATCACAACTGGCACGAGCGAAGAAGATGCTCCGAAAGATGATGCTGCAGTATTGGGCAGCCATTCTGCTATTGATACTCATGCCTCTTACTTTCTTCTTGTTCAGAAAAGGAGATACTACAGTCAAGGAAGAAAAGCCTGTTGCAGTAAAGCAGAAAGAGAAACCAAAAGATACACCTAAAGTATCTCCGGTAGACCAACCACATGAGCCAGTGATTGTTCATCTACCCGTGCATCGCACCATTGTCGTTGTCTCAGACACCCTGCAATCGGTCATCGCACAGGCTGTTGATTCTGTCACGCCTGACACCTTATCTAATATAATAGCCCAGGAGCAGATGATAACTGATACCATTGCGACGGATACGACTAAGGCTATACGCAAGGAAGAAATACCGCATTACGATATTGCTGAGTTATTCCCCGACAAGCCAACCATTGGCACCAGTCACCAGAATAAATGGTCAATAGACCTTGCATACGCAGGAGGCATGGGTGAGCAGAATTTCAACCGTCCATACAGTTTCACGGAAACACCGACGTTAGCAGCCACAGGCGAGCCACCGTCGCCTGTCACATTCGAGAACTGGAGCGACTATGCAGCCTTCTTGGCAGACAATCCCGACGACGGCACCAGTCACACACGCAGCGTCATCATGAATATTGCCCTGAACAATGCCAACCAGCCAGGTACAGACAAGATTGTGCGCAAGAGCCACCACCACATGCCCGTCAACTTCTCGTTGGCATTGAAATATAGGCTGAACAATCGCTTTGCGCTGGAGACCGGGCTGAGCTACGGTAGGTTGAAGTCCGAATTTGAGATGGGCTCAAACGGTAATACTATTAATGAGCAGCAGACCATTCACTATATCGGCATCCCCGTGAAGGGTATCTATAACATATACAACAGGAAGATGTGGAGTTTCTACGGAAGTCTCGGTGTTACCACAGAGATTCCTCTCTACTCGTCGTTCAACACAAGTTACTACTTGCATGGCATATTAGAATCAACCGACAAGACCACTATTCGTGCTCCGTGGCAGTGGTCGGTTGGTACTGGTATTGGCTTGCAATACAATCTCACCCCCAACATCGGACTGTTTGCAGAGCCAAGTCTGCAATACTATATTCCGACAGGGACACAAATTGAAACATACCGCACAGAGCATCCGTTCAACGTCTCCTTGCCCTTAGGCATCAGATTTACTTGGTAATCGGTGCAGTCTTTTCCTGTTTTCAGGACTATATAAGTAGAACCATTTATTTAACAAACAGGAATTATGAACAAGAACATCAAGAAAAGTATCTGGACGATGGCGATAGCCATTGCCAGTTTTGCAATGCCGCTGGCAGCCTGCAGCAGTGATGACGAAGAAGTAAACCAAATGAAAACGGAAGACGGTTTGCAAGAAGAGACCCGGCTTTTTGCTCGTGGCTATTGCGCGCTTCCTACAGGAATGTCGAAAGGTGATGATTTCGAAGTATTCACTGAAGATGACATCGAATGGTTCGATGTGAATACCCGTGAACTGCGTTTCCACGACATGGAGGAGCCTCTTTACAAGAAGCTGCGCCTGCTTTCTGGCGTGGAATTCCGTCTTGGCGACCAGACGCTCTTTTCCTCCAGTACCTTTGTCGGTCTCATTTGTAATCAAGTATTCGATGACCTCGTACTCTGCTGTGGCAAGATTGAGGACGGAAAAGTCATTGATAATTGCTATTATCTCTATGACTGCTATCCAAACACGCCGCAGTTCCTCAACGACAAGCAGGTACAGGCCAACCGTGTAAAACGGGCAGAGCAGTGGGAAGCATTCACAGAATATCTGGAAAGTAAGGGGAAGCTGAGAAAATAAACTCTCGTTACGAGCAGTCATTCGTTGCAATTTTGGACTATATAAGTAGAGAACAAAATTGCAACGAATTGTATGTATAGTATCTATGATTATGCTTATAATGGGCTACTCTTTCTGAACAACATCATGCGGCCAAGTCATAAGCGGCTTTCACAACTGATGATCTACTCAACTACGGCTTGCCAGTCTCGCTGCAAGCACTGCAATATCTGGCAGAAGAAAGTAGAACATCTGTCGTTCGAAGATATAAAGCGAATCATGCAGAGCCGATGTGTGACCAAACAGACTATCGTAGGACTGGAGGGCGGAGAGTTCATCCTGCATCCTCAAGCCGATGAAATCATGGCGTGGTTTCATGAGTGTCACTCGAATTACACGCTACTTTCTAATTGCCTTGCGCCCCGTCGGGTAATAGATGCTGTCCGCCGCTATCAGCCCCGGCACCTGTACGTTTCTCTCGATGGTGGTCGCGAGACTTACCAGCGGATGCGTGGACGCGATGGTTACGACCGGGTGATCCAGGTGGTTGAGACCTTAAAAGATGAGGTGCCGCTGTCGCTGATGTTCTGCCTTTCTCCATGGAACAGCTTCGAAGATATGGCTTTTGTCATAGATATTGCCAAACAATATAATTTGGACGTGCGTATCGGTATTTATGGAACAATGGCCTTCTTCGATACGACGAGCGAACTGCTGACGGCATCGGATTTCGCAAAGCAAATTCCCCAAAGCATCCACAACACGCAGGAGAACTACGACTTCGTGGCACTCTATGACGAATGGCGTAACGGACATCTTCAACTGCGCTGCCAAAGCATCATGAGCAGCCTCGTCGTACATAGTAACGGTGACGTTCCACTTTGTCAGAATCTTGATGTTGTACTTGGCAATATTCACCACCAGTCACTCGATGAGATTTTCAACAGCTCGCAGTCTTGTCAGACGCAGTGCCAGTATTCCAGAGCTTGCAACGGCTGTTGGATTAACTTCCATCGCAAGTACGACATTATCCTTCTTCGCAACATGGAGCGACTTCTGCCCAAACGACTCATTGAGAAGTTCTATGGACCATACCAGTGGACAGAAAATCCACGCACAACTTATCACCAATACTTCAAAACTTTATGATACAGCAATTGATAGACCGACTCAAACGTATTCGTACCGAGCGTTTCCTTGCCCAAACGTACCAATATCAATATGCCTTCGTGGGTATGGGCCAACACTCGCTGACAAATCTCTATCCTGTACTTCATTACCTTGGTGTGCCGTTGAAGTACATCTGCGTTACGTCGGAAAGAAAAGCCCGGCTGATAGAGCGGAAGTTCCCTTATGTGAAAGCCACCACCTCGCTTGATACGATATTGAACGATGATGAAGTGAAAGGCATATTTGTTTCTGCTTCACCCTCTGCTCATTTCTCCATCGCCTCGCTAGTCTTGAAAAGCGGTAAATCATTGTTCATAGAGAAGCCTCCCTGCCAGACGCTTGCAGAACTTGATGTTCTCATTAAGCTTCAGCAACTTCAGAGTCCCCATATTGTTATGGTCGGCTTACATAAACGCTATGCTCCTGCCGTACAAATCCTTGGGAAGCGGCTCGCAAAGGAGCGACTTATCAATTACGACCTCCATTATCTTACAGGAGCATACCCTGAGGGTGATGCCATCCTTGATTTGTTCATCCATCCCCTTGACCTTGTCACCTATCTTTTTGGCAAACCAAATATTCTTGCTTGTCAAGAAATCGGCAAAAACTCCTACATTCTCATGCTCCGCCATCCTCACATTGTCGGCACTCTCGAACTGTCCACCGCCTACACTTGGACTTCAGCCAAAGAATCTCTCAAAGTCTGTACAGCTAAAGGTATCTACCGCCTCTCACAGGTGGAAGAACTGACCTTTGAACCAAAACCTTCTACCATCCTCAGCATCCCCATCGAGAAAATTCACAAGTATAACATGGCCATTGAACAGCTCTACGCCCGCAACAACTTTACTCCAATACTCCCTAATAATCAAATCTATTCGCAAGGATACTTCAGCGAACTGCAAACCTTCGTAGATGCAGTTGAGGGTAATCATAACCATAGTGTCACAGAACTAGATTCTGCCAAAACAGTGTATGAGACAATTGCAATATTACGGACTTATAAAACATAACGTCAGTCTTTGGCATGTAGCGCTTAGTTAGATTTTATTGGTATCCGCTAAAAATAGGAAATTGATATAGTAAGCCCTCCTCCATACTTCATATCCTTCCTTTTTAGCGGACAGTCAATATTATAATAGTTTATAGTTTAGAGGGAACCCCAAAGGGATGACGACAGCTATGAGCTAAGACTTGTCTAAATGGCAAAGGACGGGCAGCTAATTCAAAAGGGAAAAGCAGCCGACTCAATCGGGAAGATGAGTCGGCTGAGAAGGGAATTTGCCTATAGCCATCCGGTCGGATGACTAAAGCCATCCAGTCGGACGGCTAAAGGCGGACGACCGTCTGCCTTTAGCCGTCTACCCTCGAATTTATAATAGTGGAATGAGAATAGTACGCGAAATTTCACCACAAAGATACGAAAAAAATTCTCCTTTTCCAAATAATTCACATAGAATTTTTTGTTACCTTTGTTTTACCACAAAACCAAAGCAACATGAACAAAGGTACGCGTTTTACCGGACAGCAATAGTTAGATTTATTCCCACGCTGGGAATGAGATGTTCCCAAGGTAGGAATAAAAAACAGCTACCTATCCGTTTTTAGGGTTGGTTGTTGTAGCGAAAAACGTGAAAAACGGGGTAATAGGGCATGGAGAACGGGGTTTTATTGAGAAAAAGGAGGAAAAATAGTGTTCATGTAGATTTTATTTCGTACTTTTGCAAGGTAACTAAAACTTACAACTCGTATGAAAGAAATAAAAATCACCAAGCGGGCACACGACGAAATCCGTCGCAGCTTCTCATCGAGAGCTCAGATCAACAGCCTGCGCACCGATCCAGAACTGACAGAAATAGTAGATAACTTCGCATTCGACAAAACACTCCAGATGTCGGAAGGGTATGTATTGGAGAAAACACGCGTGATGTGTATCCTAGCTGCTACCATCGGCTGTAATGCCATCAATGAGTTCAAACTCTTTGTGGATGCATGTCTCAACTTCGGCGTGAAGCCGCGCGAAATCCGTGAAATCGTCTATATGGCATATCCATATGTTGGCGCTGCGCTGCTGGTGGACTACACCCTGCTGATGAACGACATCTTCGAGAACAACGGCATCCGCCTGCCACTCGACCCTCAGAACACAGTGGAGAGCGATGAGGAGGCATTCAAGCGCGGACTGGAACTGATGGACGAGACATTCGGTCCTGGTGCGGGCGAGAACATGATTGCTTCGGCTCCTAAGGGTCAGGAACATATCGGTAAGTTCATGGCGGAATACTGTTTCGGCTATTTCTACTCTCGCAACGGTATCGACACGCAGCACCGTGAGCTGATCTGCTTCTGCCTCATTGCTGCGATGGGCGGATGTGACGACCGTCTGCTGGTACATGCCCGCGGATGCAGGAACCATAAGATTTCTAAGGAGGAGATGATTGCCGTAGCTACCGTCATCCTGCCATGGATAGGGTTTCCACGCACACTCAATGCAGTGAGCATCATCAACAAGGCATATAGTACAGAGCAAGTAATGTAGGGTTAAAGTCAGGTGGAAAAGGTTCTTATTTCACTTCTCACCTCTTTTTCATAAGAACTAAAAAAGCTCCCGTGGGGAGCTTTTTTAGTTCATGATAGCGAAGTAGTCGACGATACCCAGTAAGCGGTTGTTCTTATCGACCACTAGGAGGGAATGTATCTTGTACTTATGGAACATATACTGAATCTGTGTGAGCTTCGCTTCGGGATTGATGGTCTTTGGTGTCTTGGTCATCGCTTCAGCTACTGAAAGGTTGAAGAAATTCTCCTTGGACCCTTCGACCGCACGACGGATGTCACCATCGGTGATGATGCCGAGGATCCGGTCGTCATGCATCACGACACCGAGTCCGAGATGTCCGTTGCTGATAGATATCAGCGCATCAACGAGTTTCATCTCTGGCGGGATAATCGGCAGATGTTCGGTGTACATGACATCCTTGACCTTGGTCACGAGTTTCTTTCCCAATAGGCCGCCCGGATGGAACATAGCGAAGTCCTGTGCTCTGAAATGTCGCAACTCGATGAGCACACACGCTAAAGCATCGCCCATCGCCATCGCTGCCGTCGTGGATGAGGTGGGTGCGAGGTTAAGCGGGCATGCCTCTTTCTCGACTGCCACGTTGATGTGGTGGGTAGAGGTGCGTGCCAGCAGTGAGGTGGGGTTGCCGGTCAGGGCTACGATCGGTAGGTCACGTTCTTGCAGGAATGCTGCCATTCGCAGAATCTCATCGGAGTTGCCGGAATTGGAAATCAGGAGTGCCACATCGTTCTCTGTAATCATGCCCAAGTCGCCATGCAGGGCATCGAGGGGGTTCACATAAAAGGCGGGCGTGCCTGTGCTGGCGAGGGTCGCTGCAATCTTTGCCGCGATATGTCCAGACTTTCCCACACCGGAAAGGACTACATGTCCCTTACAATTATACAAAAGGTTGATTGCTCCATCGAAATTTCCGTCGAGCTGGGGTATCAGGTCTAACAATGCCTGCGACTCGTCGCGCAGACATCGTGCTGCTATATCTCTTATTTCCATATCAATTAATCAATCAATGATTTCACCACGGGTTCAAAGTCCTTCAAATAAAGCATATTCGGTCCGTCGCTCAATGCTGCCTCAGGGTCGGGATGGGTCTCGAAGAAGAAACCATTTGCACCAAATGCCTTGGCTGCAAGTGCCATAGCAGGTACGAACGCACGGTCGCCTCCTGTCTTGCCATCCATGGCTCCAGGACGCTGTACGGAGTGGGTGCAATCCATGATGACGGTATCGGTGATATTCTTCATATCGGCAATATTGCGGAAATCGACTGCGAGGTTGTTGTATCCGTAGATATTACCCCGTTCGGTGAGCCACACCTTATCGTTGCCACTCTCGCGCACCTTCTGAACGGGGTACTGCATATCGATGCCGCTCAGGAACTGTGCCTTCTTGATATTGACCGTCTTGCCGGTCTTGGCTGCGCTTACGAGCAAGTCGGTCTGGCGGCACAGGAACGCAGGAATCTGCAGCACGTCAGCCACCTCGGCAACAGGCTGTGCCTGCCAACTCTCATGGATATCGGTAAGGATCTGCAGTCCGAACTTCGACTTCACATCCGCCAGCATCTGCAATCCTTTCTCCAAGCCGGGACCGCGATAGGAGTGGATGGAGGTACGGTTTGCCTTATCGAACGATGCCTTGAAGATGATGGAAAGGTCGTACTTCCGATTGAGCCTTACCAACTCCTGAGCCACCTCTTCGAGCACATCCATGGTCTCGATGACACATGGACCTGCGATGATTGTTATCTGTTTATTCATCTTGCTTACGTTTTGTATAGGTCAACACAAAATCGTCGAACACCTTATAATATATTGTATAGGTATCGTCTTCTTTCAAATCGTCGAGCTGCAAATCTCCCTCGTACTGGGTTTCATCGAACGGCTGCACCTTCAAGTCGTCATGAAAGTCCACGCCCTCGCGTCCCAATACCTTAAACACAGTCTCCTTGGCAGACCAATGCAACAGCATGCCTACGATGGTCTCTGCATACTCATCGTTACCCATAAAGCGGCTACGCACCTTCTCCACGCGCGGCATCTTTTCCTTGTCATCGAACTGATTCGTGGTGTCGAGACGTTCGATCTGCTCTACATCGACACCTACAACATCGGACTCGGACAGGGCGATTGCCACAAATCCCTTGGTGTGGGAGATACTGATATGCAGACCTTCGTAATCGGGAAGCAACGGTGCTCCCTGATCGTTATAGTTGATATGCACCTGACGGTCGAGTACGGTATAAAGCAAGACACGGACAGCCGTCCATTCCACTCGTCGGAACTCGGAACTGAACTGCTGCTCGGCTTCGTTCTGGACAGAATCGGCATCGGGCAACATGCTGAGTAGTTCTTCGTAATCCTCAGTGACATGCCACACCACGACACGTATTCCGTCGATCTGTTTATCGTAATAAATCATACTTAGAACGGCACATCTTCATCGTTGTCGGACACATTGACAGCCGGTTGGGGAGCTGCCTGTTGCTGGTAACTACCCACACCACCCTGAGGAGTTGGTGTAGCTGCCGATTTAGGGGTCAGCATCTCCATATTGTTGACCATGATTTCAATCACCTGACGGGTCATACCCTGTTTGTCGACAAAGCTGCGAGTCTGTATCTTTCCTTCCACATAGAGTTTATCGCCCTTGTGAACGTACTTCTCAACCGTTTCTGCCAGCTTATCCCAGAAGATAAGACTGTGCCACTCGGCACGTTCGGGCACCTGGGTACCGTCGCGCATAGTATACCCGCGATCGGTAGTAGCCAGACGTACGGAAGCTACACACACTCCAGAATCCAAATATCTCACCGTCGGTTCCTGTCCGACGTTTCCTATCAACATTACTTTGTTTAATGACATCTTGTTTATTTACGATTTAGCAATTTACTATTTACTTTTGGGGGTAACCATTACAATGTATTGGTTTGTTTCAACAGATAGTAGTCGAGGATGGTCATTGCTGCCATAGCCTCGACAATGGGGACTGCACGGGTCAGCACACAGGGGTCATGTCTGCCCTTTGCAGTAAAGGCAACTTCATTGCCTGCGGTGTTCACGGTGTGCTGTTCACGCAGGATGGTAGGTACGGGCTTGAAGAGGACACGAAAGACGATATCTTCACCGTTGCTGATTCCTCCCTGAATGCCTCCGCTATGATTGGTGCGTGTGCGTATGTGCCCGTTGTCGTTGTAGAACTCATCGTTCATCTGCGAACCAGTCAGCCCTACTCCATCGAACCCATCACCGATATCAAATCCTTTTACGGCATTGATGGATAGCATAGCAGCTCCGAGGGCTGCATGGAGTTTGCCGAATACAGGCTCACCCAATCCCACAGGACAATTTCTGATGGTACATCCAATAATGCCTCCGATGCTGTCGTTCTGAGCACGGACAGCACTGACGATTTCTTCTATCAGTGCCTTGCGTTGCTCTGGGTTTCCCTGCAACTGATGACTGCCTACCTGAAGGATATCAGCCTCGATGGCAATCTCCTGCTGCTGCAACACCAACTTCGCAAAGGCACCACCTACGACCCGACAGAGAGTCTCACGTGCCGAAGTCCGTCCTCCACCTCTGTAATCACGAATGCCGTACTTCATCTGATAGGTATAGTCGGCATGCGACGGGCGGAACACATCCTTGATATTGGTATAGTCGGCTGAGTGATGGTCGGCATTACGGACGATGAAGCCGATGGGACAACCTGTGGTCTTTCCCTCAAACACACCTGAGAGGATTTCCACTTTGTCGGCCTCATTGCGGGCAGTAGTCAGCACACCCTGTCCGGGACGACGGCGGTCGAGTTCGGACTGTATGAACGCCATATCCACGTCAATCCCTGCAGGCATACCATCGATGATGCCTCCCAATGCTTCCCCATGACTTTCGCCAAAGGTGGTCAATCTGTATATGTTACCGAATGTATTCATGTTGAGATCATTGTTCTTACTTGCAATAGTCGCAACCGCTTCCGCAGCCGCTTTCGCAACCTCCATCTTCACCACAACTGCCACAGCTGCCGCCTCCGCAGCCACCACAGCCTCCGCATCCACCGCTGAGGGCTGTGATCATCTGTGTAATCTCTTCGTTGGTTGCTTCGCGATGCGTCACAACCGTTCCTACGAAATGTAGGTCTTGCCCGGCACGGGGATGATTGAGGTCGATTGTCACAGCATCGTCCTTGACCTCGATGACCACACCGTTGAAGCGGCTTCCGTCTTCTGCCTGCAAGGGGATGATGTTTCCTTCATAGATGTAATTCGTGTCGAACTTCCCGTTCTGCATAAATGCGGTCTTGGGAACATCGAACATCAACTGCTCATCAAACTGGCCGTAAGCCTTATCGCACGGAATGACGAAATCGAACTTGTCGCCTTCGCTCAACGGGTCGAGCGCATCTTCAAACTGTTCGAGCACAGCACCAAGTTTGCTGATAAACATAAAGGGATGCTCAACAGAACATTCTTCCGCCAACTCCTCTTTCTCATTCTCTCCGTCTTTCACATATAATTGATATGCAACCGAGATATAGTTGTTTTTTACTGCCATTTTTCGCTTAATTATCGTTAAATCTTTTAATTTACTTTGCAAATATACGAATAATTGGGGAAGAATCACTAATTTTGCATCGAAATTATTGACTAAACGGACAAAAGAAAAGATAAACCAGCATGAAAAGGATATTTTTTGCAGTTTTTAGCATCGTAATGCTCGTCAGTTGCAATCAGTCGGGACAGCAAAATACTCCCGCCAAAAATGACGCGAATCAAAGTGAGAATCGCGAAGTCGAAAAAGTTCGCCGTCCCATCAGTTTTTCCGGGACATTCTATCAGATTACCAACATCGGCAGCCCCGATATTGTTTTCACGGAAGGCGACTATAGCATCGAAGCGGAAGGTCCATCGAGCATGGTGAATGCTGTCAATATCGATGTCGACTGCAACGTGCTGACAGTAAGCATGAACAACGAAGAACGCATCGGCACCAATCAGTTTGCGAACGGTCCGTCAAGTGTCACTCTCTATATCTCGTGTCCAAGCCTCCAGATTCTTGCCACATGCGGCACAGGTGGTTTCAGGTCGGTAGGTACGATTCACAACTGCGATATGCATGTAGGATGTCTGGGTACGGGAACAATCGAACTGGACACTGTCGTCACTACAGGCACTTTCAAATACGAGAGTTCGGGCGACGGAGATGCCCTATTTCACCACATCCGTGCTGACCAAGACTGTAACCTGCTCGTATCAGGGCGTGGAAACACAACAGCCGATGTAGACATAGCAGATAGACTATTGGTAGAAAACGATAACAGCGGAACTGTTTCTGTGAGCGGCAAAACGCACAAAGCCGAGATCAACATCTTGGAAACAAGCGACTGCAACGCAGACCTCAATGCCGACCAATTAGACCTCACTGCGTTACGCGGCAATATCACTCTGAAGGGGAAATATGCCAAAAAGAACATCAATCAAAGCAAAAAAGCACAAGTAACAATCCTGTAACTTCTGTCAAAGGTCAAAAGTCAAAGGTCAAATTTACATTTTACATTTCATATGCAAACCATTCATATTCCTCATCACAAACGACTGCTATTTTCATGGCTGTTCGTCATGCTTTTCTGCCTGCAACTTCGGGCGCAGACCATTGGTAACGAAAAGGGCTATTTCTGCAATCCTCCCCTGCCCTACCTCCCCTATAAACTCGATGTACTGTTTATAGGCAACTCGTTCTCTATCGATACAGGCACAGCCCTACCAGCGCTTCTGCGTTCATCGAAACTGAGTACGGTAGCCGTATATGTGCTCTACAAAGGAGGCTGCTCGATGAAACAGCACTATGAGTACTACAAGAACAATGAGCCGGTGTATGAACTATGGTTGTACGACTCACGAGGCGAGAAGAAACTCGAGAACAAAATCACCATCCGTAATGCCATGCGTCGTTACGCCTACGATGTGGTGGTGTTCCAGCAATACTCCCTCGAGTCGGGCAATTACGACTCATACGAGCCCTATCTCTCAAAAATACTGCAAGCCTACAAGCTGACCACCATCTCCCCGCGCACCACGTTTGCGTTCAATCAGACTTGGGCCTATTCGTCGAAGCACAAAGACCTGAAACGCTATGGTACCCAAGAAGATATGTGGCGCAGCATCTGTCAGGCATCGAACGAGATGAAGCAAAAGTCGGGTATCGACATCATCATCCCATGCGGAACAGCTGTTCAGAATGCACGCACGCTGACCTCCGTTACCACGGAAAACGAATGGACACGTGACAACCAGCACATCAGCACCTATCAAGGTCGCTACCTGCTTGCCTGCACCTTCTTCGAAGCGATCATCGCCCCCTGCTTCAATGCGAACCTAAGCGACGACCGCACCACGTATGGGAAGAAGGAACCCGACATCGTGAACGACACCAACCGCCGTCAGATACAGAACTGTGCCAAACTCGCTGTTGCCAACAACTACAACATCAGCGAATTCGTCAACGAGTAAACTCACTTAAGCACTAACAGATAACCCTGTCATCCTCCTAATAGCCTATAGAATAGGCAGAGTATAAAAAAGGTTGGCGGCGACCGCTGACATCAATATTCCCGCCCGTTGCCATTATTGGCAGCGGTCGCTGCCAATAATGGCAACGTACGCTACCAACGATAAAGATAGGCACTTTCCCCCGTTTTGCTAGGCACAAAATCCCTGTTTGCTAGGGAGCTTATCCCCTTTCTCCCTTCCCATGAGGGGCAATAGCGGAATAAGAGCTATTGGGGTTTTGCCAGTGGGAGGTGACACTATTTACACTTTCTATAAGTTAAAGATATTTTCCCCTAAGGGTAACAAATAATTCCCTTAAGGCCTGCAATATTATTCACTAAGGGACTCGGTCTGAGGTCTGAGGTCTAAGGTCCGATGGCAAATGGCAAATGTAAAATGAAAAAATGACCTTTGACCTTAGACTTTTGACCTCAATCAAACCTCATGGTTCGAGCGGGTTTGCTGATACTCATCAGATAAGAGGAGCCAAATACTACAATAAACGATATGACGAGTGTGATGATGTTTACCAAAGCAAACAACAGCCAATCATATCGGATAGGTACTGCATCGAGATAATAGACAGAAGGATTGAGGCGGACAACATGGAACTGACTCTGGATGAAACATATGAGCAGGCCGATGATATTACCCCAAAGCATACCCCGTCCAACCAGCATCACAGAGAAATTCACGAAAATCTTACGAACGGAAAAATTGGTGGCTCCAAGCGACTTGAGGATACCAATCATATTGATGCGCTCCAACATGATAATCAACAGACCGGACATCACGGTAAATGATGCCACACAAATCATCAACACAAGTATCATGATGACGTTCATATCGAGCACACCCAACCACGAGAAGATATTGGGAGCTAACTGACGGATATTGAACACACCGTACATACATCCGTCTCTGTCGTACACCTTATTTATTTTACTACCAAGCTCGTCAGTCACCTGGTTCAAAAGCTCAAACTGCTTGATAGCGATTTCAAATCCTGAGGACTGATCGGGCTCCCAGTTGTTCAACTTGCGGATGGTATAGATGTCAGTCAAAACTGTATTACGATCGTATTCCGACAAATGGGTTTCGTAGATACCGCTGACCGTAAACCTGCGAGCACGCATGCCTTTATCGTTCACGAAATAGGCATACACCTTATCACCTGTCTTTATATGCAGGTCGGATGCGATGCGCTGGGAAACCAACAGCTGGTTCTTAGATTCCTTCGAACTGAACACAGGCAACTCTCCATCCTTCAGATATTGCTTGAAAAACGACAAGTCGTACTCCTCACCCACACCCTTGAACTGGATGCCGCGGAAATCATCACTGGTCTTCAGCATACCCATCTTGGTAGTATACCGCTGCACGTGCGCCACTTGTGGATTGCGTCTGATGACACGTTCCAGACTATCCGTCGTGAGTACAGGCATGAGTTGGCGGTCCTGATCAAGTGTCACACTGATGACCTGAAGATGAGAACCAAAACCTACTACTTTAGAACCAACTTCCGACTTAAAGCCCATCACCACAGCAATGCTGACTATCATCACAGCCATACCTATGATAATACCAATCAAGGCTATACGAATAGCAGGACGGGAAATCTGCCGTTTCTCGTCAGTATTGGCATAGATACGCTTTGCTATGAATCGTTCGAAATTCAAAATAGTACTACTCTATTCGCCCAGGATAGGCTTCTAATGCTTTCTTCAAAACGACCAAGGCGCGAACCAAGTCTTCCTTCTTCAGCACGTAGGCAATTCGTACTTCGTTGCGTCCGGAGCCAGGAGTGGTATAGAATCCTGCTGCTGGTGCCATCATGACTGTCTCACCTTCGTAGTTGAATTCAGACAGACACCATGCGCAGAACTTTTCGCTGTCGTCAACAGGAAGTTTCGCTACCGTATAGAATGCACCCATTGGAATAGGCGAATAGACACCAGGAATGCGGTTGAGACCATCAATCAGACACTTACGGCGCTCCACATATTCGTCATACACATCGCGCGTATAGCTTTCAGGCACATCAAGCGATGCTTCAGCGATGACCTGACCAATCAATGGAGGACTGAGTCGTGCCTGACAGAACTTCATGACGGCTTTACGTACCTCTGCATTCTTCGTAATCAGGGCACCAATACGAATACCGCACTCACTATAGCGCTTCGATACGGAGTCAATCAGCACCACATTGTTCTCAATACCTTCCAAGTGACAAGCGGAAATATATGGGCTGCCCGTATAGATAAACTCTCGATATACTTCGTCAGAGAACAGATAGAGGTCGTACTTCTTCACCAAATCGCGAATCTGGTTCATCTCACGGCGTGTGTAGAGATAGCCTGTCGGGTTGTTAGGATTGCAAATCAAGATAGCACGTGTACGCTCATTGATGAGTTCTTCGAATTTCTCTACCTTTGGTAGTGAGAAACCTTCTTCGATGGTTGTTGCAATCGTACGAATCACAGCACCTGCAGAAATAGCAAAAGCCATATAGTTAGCGTAAGCCGGTTCTGGTACAATAATCTCATCGCCTGGGTTCAAACACGACAGGAATGCAAACAATACCGCTTCCGAACCGCCGCTCGTAATGATAATATCGTCGGCAGTAAGCTTGATATTGAATTTATCGTAGTAGCCTACCAACTTCTCACGATAGCTTCTGTAGCCTTGACTTGGACTATATTCCAAAATCTTACGATCGATGTTTTTCATCGCATCGAGCGCAATCTGCGGAGTAGGCAGGTCGGGCTGACCAATATTGAGATGGTAAACATGGATTCCACGTCTCTTGGCATCTTCAGCCAGAGGGGCCAATTTACGGATTGGAGATGAAGGCATTTCTGTGCCTCGTACTGATATTGACGGCATTTGTCTGTATTGTTATTTTGAATTTGAGTGCAAAGGTAAGCATTTTTTGTGATTTAGAGTCATGATTTCGTATTAATTTAGGCATTCAGGAGTAAAGAAAGTAATTATTTCTTGACTTTTCTAAAAAAAAAACGAAAAAAGTTTTGTCAGTTTTCGGAAAAGTACTACCTTTGCAGTCGCAATTCAGCGGAAGAGCTTAAAAACGCCTCAAACAAGCGCCCAGGTGGCGGAATGGTAGACGCGCTCGTTTCAGGTGCGAGTGGTGAGAGCCGTGCAGGTTCGAGTCCTGTTCTGGGCACAGCAGATTGCAGTGTTTTTACGCGGAAATAGCTCAGTTGGTAGAGCACAACCTTGCCCCAAGAAAAAGGATTCCAACCTTGGCAGGGTTTACATAATGCGGAAATAGCTCAGTTGGTAGAGCACAACCTTGCCAAGGTTGGGGTCGCGAGTTCGAGTCTCGTTTTCCGCTCAAATAAATAATAATGCGGATTTTTACGCGGAAATAGCTCAGTTGGTAGAGCACAACCTTGCCAAGGTTGGGGTCGCGAGTTCGAGTCTCGTTTTCCGCTCAAGAGAAAAAGTAGCCAATCGGCTACTTTTTATGTTTTTTATCAGTTAAATATCTGAACGCAGCAAACGGCTTCCGCTTTTTCAGATATGACAGATCTGATTCGTTGGCGTATGCTTCTTGCTCAAAACAAATATGATAATACGCCTGCTTCATATTGCGGTATTTGGTGAAGCGAATCCCCCACTCCACCACATACCACAGATAAAAGCCGAAAACCGCCAGTTCCAGGAGTTGACGTGTATGGATCATCTCATGGTTCACTTCCCTTGGCAACAACGGCATCTTCGTAAAGATAACTCCGCAGAGATTGATTGCCTTATAGGTACCAAACGGAATAAAACGGTTCAGAATCGTCATTGTTAATCATGGGTGCTAATATATTGCAGTCCTTCGCTGTCCAAAATGGTTATTCTGCGCTTATCGATCATAATCAAACCCTCAGACACAAACGCTGAAAGTGTACGGATGGCATTCGCCGTAATCATATTCGCCAAATTTGCCAATTCGGCACGCGTCACTTCAAAAGCCAAAGTCTTTCCATCCGCTTTGTACCCGAAATACTCAACCAGACTCAGCAAAGTAGCCGCCATTCTTCCCCTCACATGCTTCTGAATCAGACACACAAAGCGATAATCTGCCTGCCATAACCCTATAGCCAACCGTTTCAGGAAGAAATCTTTCAGGAAGGGGCATTCATCCAAACACTGTTTGATAAAGTCCATCGGAATAGCGCAGACAGCCATCTCAGTCATTGCGACATAAGAGGCCATATGGTTCTGTTCTGCAAAAAAAGCCCTGTAACCAAAGTATTCACCCGTTTTCACCAGTCGTACCGTCTGCCATCTGTCGGCATCTCCGCAAATGGAGCACTTTGCTACACCTTTTAATATAAAGAACAGACGGTCTGCCACATCGCCTTCTCCGCTGACGACGTCACCAACCTTATAATATCTGACAGTACAATGCAACAACAGCTCATCTTTCTGGGCTTGCGTCATTTGTCCCGTCAAGAGTGAAAGTTTGCTTAATAATTCTTCACTTTTGAATGATTTCTTTATAGGCATAACCATTTTGTTGTTTCGAGTGCAAATTTACTCTTATTTGCTCAAACAAGCAAGCAAAACGACAAATTTTGACCCAAAAAACACAGAAAAATTTCATTTATGTCAAAAAAAATCGCTTATTCTTTGAAAGAACGGAAAAAAGTATGTAATTTTGTGCTTGGACAACGCAAGTCTCTACAAGAATCCGAAAAAAAACCAATACAATACGATATTAAAAAAATGAGTTATTTACAATTCGAGAAAACATTGTTGACAAACCTTCAAGAAGCTCTGCCAAAAGAGATTCTTCGCACCAATCGTTCGGGTGCTTATTCTTCGTCATCAATTGTTGACTGTAACACACGCAAATACCACGGCCTGCTTGTGGTACCTGTTCCCGAGATCGATGACAAGAACCATGTGCTGCTCTCATCGCTCGACGAGACAGTCATCCAGCATGGTGCTGAATTCAATCTGGGACTACATAAGTACGGCGGCGATGTGTTCAGCCCTAATGGGCACAAATACATTCGTGAATTCACCTGGGACAAAGTACCGACAACCCTCTATCGTGTGGGTGGTGTCATTCTTAAAAAAGAAAAGGTGTTCCAGCATTTCCACAACAGAGTACTGATACGCTACACGTTGGTTGACGCCCATTCAGTCACCACCCTCCGTCTGCGTCCGTTCCTTGCCTTCCGTGCAGCCAACCAGCTGACACACGAGAATGCAGCAGCAAACCGCAACTACGAAGAGGTTGACAATGGCATCAAGACCTGCATGTACGATGGCTACCCCGACCTCTATATGCAAACCAACAAGAAGGCAGAATATATCTTCGAGCCTAACTGGTACAAGGGAATCGAGTATCCCAAAGACCAGGAATTGGGATACGACTACATCGAAGACCTCTATGTGCCTGGTTATTTCGAATTCAACATCAAGAAGGGTGAAAGCGTTATCTTTGCAGCCGGACTGGAAGAGATCAACACACGCTCGCTGAAGAAGACATTCGATGAGGAAGTGGAAGTACATACTTCACGCGACAGTTTCCATCAGTGCCTCATCAATGCAGCTCATCAGTTCCATAATAAGAAGAAAGGTGAGCACTATATCCTGGCTGGCTATCCATGGTTCAAGGCTCGTGCACGCGACACCTTCGTATCGCTGCCTGGACTGACATTAGCAAACGATGAAACGGAACGTTACATCAGCGCAATGAAGACAGCAGAGAAAGCAATCAGCGACTTTATTGCAGGGAAACCTATCTCTGTGAAAATCTACGAAATGGATGCCCCCGACATTCTGTTGTGGGCAGTTTGGTGCATCCAGCAATATGCTCGTATGGTTGACATGAACGATGCAGTGAAACGCTATGGGAAATTGGTTGAAAAGATTGTCAACTATATCCGTCAAGGAAAGCATCCTAACCTCGCTCTGCACGAGAATGGTTTACTATACACCAATGGTCAGGAACATCCTGCCACATGGATGAACTCCACCATCAACGGTCGTCCAGTCGTGCCTCGCACAGGCTACATAGTCGAAATCTGTGCCCTGTGGTACAACGCTCTTATCTTTGCCGCCCAGATGCTGGAGTCTTCCAACAAGCAGAAAGAAGCCGATGAGTTAAAGGACATAGCTACAGAATGTGGAAAATCTTTCCGTAGCACATTCATCAACGACTATGGCTACCTCATGGATTATGTCGATGGGTTCAACATCTCGTGGGAAGTACGGCCTAATATGCTGATTGCTACCTCGCTCGAGAACACACCCCTCACACAGGCTGAGCGCAAAAGTGTTTTCGACATCTGTACCAAGGAATTGCGTACACCAAAAGGGATTCGCTCACTCTCACCTAAGAGCGGAGCCTACAATCCCATCTATCAGGGCGGACAGCAAGAGCGCGATGCAGCCTACCATCAAGGTACGGTGTGGCCATTCATGCTCGGCTTCTATCTCGAGACCTGCATGAAGATCTACAAGCGTAGCGGACTCTCTTTTGTCGACCGTTGTCTCATCGGCCTCGAAGAAGAGATGTACTATCATGGAATCGGCACCCTGCCCGAACTGTTCGATGGTAACCCACCGTTCCACGGACGTGGTGCACTCTCGTTTGCAATGAACGTCGCAGCCATTCTGCGTGTCAACAAACTGCTTTCTAAATTCTATAATTATTAATAAGGAGGAAACGATATGAGAGTTTTAATGTTTGGATGGGAATTTCCCCCTAAGATATATGGCGGACTCGCAGTAGCATCCTATGGTATCACCAAGGGACTGAGTCTGCAACCCGATATGGAAACCATCTTCTGTCTGCCCAAACCCACAGGCGAAGAAGAGAAGTTCCTGAAGATAATTGGCATGAACCAAGTGCCGATTGTCTATAAAGGTCATGACTACGACTACGTGAAACATCGTATGCCCGTCTATATGACCCCAGAGGAATACTATCATTTCCGTGACCACATCTACGCCGACTTCTCCTACATGCACACTAACGATATGGGTTGCATGGAGTTTGCAGGCGGCTATCCAGGCAATCTGCACGAGGAAATCAACAACTTCTCCATCATCTCAGGCGTAGTGGCACGTGCAGAGCAGTTCGACATTATTCATGCACACGACTGGCTCACCTATCCCGCAGGCGTTCACGCCAAGATGGTGAGCGGAAAACCTCTTTGCATCCACGTACACGCAACCGACTTCGACCGCAGCCGCGGTAAGGTCAACCCTACCGTCTATTCCATCGAGAAAAACGGTATGGACCACGCCGACTGCATCATGTGCGTGAGCGAACTGACCCGTCAGACCGTCATCAAGGAATACCATCAGGATCCTCGCAAGTGTTTTGCTATGCACAATGCCGTGTATCCACTTTCTCAGGACCTGCTCGACATACCACGTCCTGACCACTCGAAAGAGAAAGTGGTTACGTTCCTTGGACGTATCACTATGCAGAAAGGCCCTGAATACTTCGTCGAAGCAGCAGCTCTGGTACTCCAGCGTACCCACAACATCCGCTTCTGTATGGCAGGCTCGGGCGATATGCTCGAAGCCATGATCGACCTCGTAGCACAGCGCGGCATAGCCGACCGCTTCCATTTCCCAGGATTCCAGCGAGGACGTCAGGTGTACGAAACCTACAAGAACTCCGATGTGTTTGTCATGCCGTCAGTCAGCGAGCCGTTCGGTATCGCACCACTCGAGGCTATGCAGTGCGGCACCCCGTCCATCATCTCCAAGCAGTCGGGATGTGGCGAGATACTCGACAAGGTCATCAAGGTCGACTACTGGGACATCCACGCAATGGCAGATGCCATCTACTCCATCTGTACCAACCAGTCGCTCTTCAAGTATCTCCAGGAAGAAGGCATGAAAGAAGTCGACGGAATCACTTGGGAGAAGGTAGGTCTGCGCATCCGCAAACTCTATAATCAATGTTTAGGTTTATAAGGGTTATAGGTTATTGGTTATAGGTTATTGAATTTAATAGCTTAGTAGGTTAAATGGCCAAATAATAAATGAACAAATAAATAATAATAGTAAATAGTCAATAGTCAAATAGAAAATAAGAATATGGCAAAAACAATTTGTTTATACTTTGAGATTCATCAGATTATACATCTCAAACGCTACCGTTTCTTCGAAATCGGACGCGACCACTACTACTACGACGACTATGAGAACGAACGTAGCATCAACGACATAGCAGAACGCTCGTATGTTCCAGCCCTGCAGACACTCATCGACATGGCTAAGGAGAACGGCAAGTACTTCAAGGTGGCACTCTCCCTCTCAGGAGTAGGTCTCGAACAGTTAGAGATGCATGCCCCACAAGTCATCGATAAACTTCAAGAACTCAACTCCACAGGGTGCGTAGAATTCCTCTGCGAGCCTTACAGCCATGGTCTGGCAGCACTGGGCAATGAAGAAAGCTTCCGCGACGAGTGCTTGCGTATGAAAGCCAAAATCAAGGAAATCTTCGGACAAAGCCCCAAGGTGTTCCGCAACAGTTCGCTCATCTACTCCGACGATATCGGCGCACAGGTGGCAGCAATGGGCTTCAAAGGAATGCTCACAGAAGGAGCAAAGCACATCCTCGGATGGAAGTCACCACACTTCATCTACAACTGTGCCCTCAACCCCAACCTCAAGCTGCTGCTGCGCGACTACAAGCTGAGCGACGATATCAGTCTGCGTTTCAACAACTCCGACTGGAGCGAATACCCACTCTTTGCTGACAAGTATGTCGACTGGATTGCAGCCCTGCCCGAGGAAGAGAACGTCATCAACATCTTCATGGAACTCAGCGCACTCGGCATCTTCCAACCGCTGAGCAGCAACATCCTTGAGTTCCTCAGAGCCATCCCCGCATGCGCCAAGGCACGCGGCATCACCTTCTCCACCCCGTCCGAGCTATGCAGCAAAGGCAAGTCAGTAGGTAGCCTCACCGTTCCATACCCATGCAGTTGGGTCGACGAAGAGCGCGACACCAGTTGCTGGCTGGGAAATGTCATGCAGCGCGAAGCCTTCAATAAGCTCTACAGTGTAGCCGATCGTGTACGCATCTGTACCGATCGCCGCATCAAGCAAGACTGGGACTATCTGCAGGCATCCAACAACTTCCGCTTCATGACCACCAAGCACAACAGCGTAGGCATGAGTCGCGGTATCTATGACGGCCCCTACGATGCCTTCACCAACTACATGAACATCCTGGGCGACTTCATCAACCGAGTCAACTCACTCTATCCTATCGACATGGACAACGAAGAACTCAACTCACTCCTCACCACCATCAAGAACCAAGGCGAGGAAATCGAAGCCAAGGACCGTAAGATAGAGAAACTACAGGCTGAGCTCGAGAAGTACCACCCGTCAGTCGACAAGGCACCTGCTGCACCAGCAAAGGCTCCTACAGCAAAGAAACCTGCTGCAAAGAAACCTGCTGCAAAGAAACCTGCTGCTAAAAAAACTGCAGCTAAGAGCAAATAGGACAACAAAAAGATTATTATAAATGATTATTATATCTCAATTTAATGATCCCCTCGCTACCTGTGATAGGCTGCGAGGGTTTTTGTATTTACAATCCCTATATCATTTCATTCCTGATAGAATGCAATCCAATTGGTTCAGTAATATTGTACATTGTTCCCTTGCAGTAGGAATAGTGACTATTCACTCCTAATAATGGCTCCATGACAATTGTCCAGACATGGTTTGGAATATTGTTTTACTTGTTTTTACGTTTTAAGTATCCTTGATATGATTCAATAATCTTCTCAGACAAACCATCCGGATCGATAAACCACATATCATGCCTAAATGCTTTTCCCAGACCTTCTACATCTTCCTCGCTCTGCCCATAGATCCAATTGTTTCGAATCCACATACCTAGCGAAAAATGATAGTCTATAGCATCACCTTTAACCAATTCACTCTTATCCTTCTCATTCAGCAATGCATCTAGCTGAGCAAAGGCTTCTTGCTTTGTTTGAGGTATCTTAGTTTCCATTTTCTCTATTCTATACTGTTTGCTTATTTATTATAACGTATCATTTCATAAATCATCCACATCCATATTTCTTCTCAAATTCCTCCACCACCTTCTTTAAATCTTGTGGCAGATAACTCATTCCTTTTTGACGGATGTCATCAGGAATTCCGTAGAGTGCTTCCGCTATACCACCAGTGATGCAACCAATGGTGTCCGAATCACCTCCGATACTGATGGCATTACGGACAGCATCCTCAAAATCAGTGGCATCAAGCGCACAAATGATGGCTTGCGGCACACTGCCCTGACAGGTTCCGCCATTACCTGCATCTTCAAGTCCTCTCCAAGAATAGCGAGGACGAATCTCATCAACACTCATCGACAAATCATAACCAAAATCCTTCTCTATTCGTTTGCGAATACCGTCTATAGATGCCCCTTCTCTTGCAAGATAGATGCACAGTGCAGTTGCTTGAGCACCTTTTATGCCCTCAGGATGATTATGAGTGCATTCGGCAGACACTTTTGCCTTGTCCAGAATTAGTTTTTCTGTGAGGGATGGAATCTTGTCCGACAGCCACCCTACAGGAGCGACGCTCAGAGAGGCGAATCTCCCTGATTTCTGCTAATAGGTGTTCGAAGTAATCCTCATCCAATACAGGACGAAGGTGTTTCAACTGTTCGAAGTTGTCTTCTGCAGCCTTGATGGCCTCAACGTATTCTGATATCAATGGGTAGTTCATAAGTCTTTAGTTATCGCTCTGCAAAGATAATAAAAAAAGGTTAATGGTTATGGGTTATTGGTTATTGAATTGAAAAAAACATCGTTATTTTCTGTTCTTCGCCCTATTTTTTTATCAAATTGTCATGCTTAGCTTATTTGCTGCTCACACAGCAATATACAACTAGAGCGCATAATTGCGCCCTTGTACTCTCTCCCAAGCTAGTTCCATGTTGCGGATGGTTTTCGAGGTCTTGATATACTATAGTGCCATTTTCACATCCAGAAAATAAGAAGAAATTAGCATAGAAAATGTGAAATATACGGAATATTCATGTATCAAACATGATACATTATTGAAAATATGATACATCATCAGGTCAGACATTTTGCTTTCGCTTATTTTTCCCCCATTTCATCGATAAACACAAGTTTTCTACGAATCCGACAAGCAAAATGCACATATTTCTTCATGAACTTATTCACTTATAACTTATTCACTATGGACATTTACTTTTTCGCAGATGTAGAACTACAAATAATGATAGACATAAGAAATGTTAATAATAAAATTTTAATATATAATATATATAATATTTATATTATATATATTATATATTAATTTTTTCCGCTTCAATTTTTCAAAAACATAAATGTCCATAGTGAATAAGTTATAAGTGAATAACCTCCCCCTCCATTGTCCGCATTCTCCATTGCCAACTCGACTTTGCAAAACAGGGCTTTTCGGCTTGTTTTAACACAAATTGGCCGCTAATTTACAAGAAATTATATTTCTTGTAAAATTTTTTTTGTAACTTTGTAATGCAAATCAGGGGACGAGCAAAACGCTGCTCACGAACGAAAATTTGCAGCCTTCAAGGGTAACAAAATTCTCCATTAAGGGGAACAGGAAGAAGGCAGCCACCCCCTGCCCTCCTATCTGGAGGAGAGCGGTCACTAGCCGTCCAGAAAGCTATAAAGCTCACGCCCTTTAGAGTTACTACGGGTTTCATTGCGGAGACTCTTCGACAGAAAACGTGGGGCGGACGAATCGTAAAAGCATGGGGAAAAGCGCAAACGGGCTGCATTTTACGGAAATGGGGGACGGGGCATCTCATGTTTTGAAGGTTTTGTTTGGCGGTGTCGTCAAAAAAGTGTAAATTTGCACCAAATAATAATAAATAAAAATGTTAAGAGCCATGAACAAGAAATCGTTGATGATCTGCCTATTTGCAGTCTTTTCGTCACAGATGAACGCTCAATACCTTGAGCACCTTTATGATTACATTGAGAATACCTCGGTTTTTGAAGAGAACCAGGAGGAGGGACATGCGTATTACTTAGCCGACGAGCGTCTGTCGCTCAACGGCAGTTGGAAGTTCTTCTTCGCAAACACGCCCGAAGAGGTGCCTCAGCAGTTCTTCCAGACGAACTTCAAGGACAGCAAGTGGAACACCATCAAGGTGCCGAGCAACTGGGAGATGGAGGGGTATGGTGACCCTCAGTTCCGCAATGTGCCTGCTCCGTTCAGAGCCAATCCGCCTTATGTGCCGAGAGAATACAATCCTACGGGTGCATACAGGAAGACGTTCACTCTGCCTGCATCGTGGAAGGGACAGCAGGTGTTCCTGCGTTTGGAAAAGGCCCAAAGCGGTTCGTTCGTATGGATGAACGGTCAGCAGGTGGGCTACAACGAAGGTGGTCAGGAACCTGCGGAATATGACGTGACTCCGTATGTGCGTCCGGGCAAGAACGTGCTTGCCGTGTGTGTACTGAAATATTGTGACGGCTACTATCTTGAGGGTCAGGACTACTGGCGACTGGCTGGTATCTTCGACGATGTGACGCTCTATGCCACACCTAAGACCAGACTGTTTGACTGGTATGTCACAACCGACCTGGACGACCAATACAAGGACGCTACGATGAAGGTGGCTGTTGACGTGAAGAAATATGAGGACGCAAGCGGCTCGTACGCTGTACGTGCCACACTGTTTGACGCAAAGGGGAACAAGGTGAAGGAGCTGACGAGCGACCGCTTCACGATGAGCGGGAAAGGCAAGAAGTCTGTCGAACTATCGACACAGGTATCAAACCCTGACAAGTGGACCTGTGAGACACCTACGCTCTACACCCTGAAACTGGAACTGCTGAACGAGGCTGGCAAGGTGATGCAGCAAATCAGCAGCAAGATGGGATTCAAGGAGACGGAAATCAGACATCAGACATTCTTCCTCAACGGAAAGCCCATCAAGATAAGTGCCATCAATACGCACATGCAGCACCCGGAACTGGGACACGCCATGAACGAGGAGACCATCCGCAAGGATATGGAGATACTGAAACAGCACAACTTCAACGCTGTACGTACCTCGCACTATCCTCCTGTGAACAGGTATCTGGAACTTGCCGACGAGTATGGACTGTATATCATCGATGAGGCTGGTACTGAGGCTCACGCAACGGAATTTATCTCGAACGACCAGAAGTTCCGCGGGATGTACCTGGAGCGTGTACAGAAACTGGTGTTGCGAGACCGCAACCACCCCTGCGTGCTGTTCTGGAGTGCAGGTAACGAGAGCGGCGAAGGTCCCCTCATCACGGAAGTGGTGAAGGAAGGCAAGCGCCTCGATCCAACGCGCTACTTCATGTATGGCGGTAACGCATACGCTCATCCTGGCGAAGACATCATCGGCCCTCGCTACCCTACCCCTTACGAACTGGAGATGAACACAGCGATGGTGCCTGAGTCGGAAGACCCACGTCCGTCGTTCATGGACGAGTATCTGTCGGTAGCAGGTAATGCAGGTGGCGGTATGGACGAGTTCTGGGCAGTCATCCGTCGTCATCCACGACTGATGGGTGGTGCGCTCTGGGACTTTGTCAACCCAGGCCTCACGGAACATATCCGCCCATTGACTGACAGTTCACCCTTCAACACGCCTGCCCACCTCATGGGTAACGCAAAGGTAGAGAAAGGTGTGCTGCACCTGAGCGGACACGACGAGTGGGTGGAGGTGTATCGCAGCAGCAACGTGGAACTCTCGAGCAAGGAACTGACCATCAGTTTCGACGTGAAGCCAGGCAAGCTGTGCGGCATGTATGAGGGTGCTCCTTATATCACGAAAGGCAACACACAGTTCGGAGTGATTCAGAGAGGACAAAACAGACTGCAGTTCTATCTGCACTCGGGCGTTAAGCATACACTCGAAATAGACCTGCCTGAAAACTGGATAGGCAACTGGCATCATGTGACTGCATCATGGGACGGCAAGGAGATGAAACTCTTCATCGACGGAGAGCTGAAAGGCACTGAGACAACCGGAGCAGCACCCGCCCTAGGGAATAACCGTCGTGGCGGAGGAGGAGGCGAACGCGGTATGCTGAGCAACTTCCCCTACCCAATCAACATTGGCCGCATTGCGGGCAACCACGCCATCGACCCGATGACCACCTTCACCGCTGATGCAGAGATGGACAACGTGGCAATCTACAACAAGTGTGTGGCTGACGGAGAGGGACGACCAGAGGATGCCGTGCTCTACCTCAAGTTTGAAGGAAACGGCGACACAGGTACCTTCTATACGATTGGCGGAAACATGCGCACATACGGCTGTATATGGCCCGACCGCACCGTTCAGCCTGAGATGATACAGATGAAGTGGACCACACAACCCGTGAGCGTTCGTCTGCTCAACGCAGAGACGGGCGAGGCAGAAGTGACCAACCGTCTGTTCTTCACCGACCTCTCGCAGTATGCGTCACACTGGGCATTGATGGCCGACAACCAAGTGCTGGAAGAGGGCGACATACAGTTCACTACAGGTCCGCAGCAGTCGCAGGTAGTGAAGATTCCGTATCACAAGCCAACCATCGTGGCAGGCAAGGAATACCGCGTGCTGGTCACCTCAAAGCTGAAGCGCGACGAAGTGTGGGCAAAGGTTGGCTTTGAAGTGGCTTGGGACCAACTGGAACTCTCATCATGGAATCTCCCAGCTCCTGCTCCACAACTGACAGCCAGAAACATCAACGCACAGGAAGACGACAAGCAAATCAAGATAAGCGGACAGGGCTTCAGCTATGTCATCAGTAAGGAAACAGGTAACCTCGAGCAGATAGAGGTTGAAGGAAAGGCTGTGCTCAAAGAGCCTATCTCCTTCAATCTGTGGCGTGCTCCGATTGCCAACGAGTTTGACTCTTGGGATGCCTTCCGTGTGAATGGAGGCTATGCTGACGGTTATGGCAACCAGGTAGCCACCTTGTGGTACTCGAAGGGTGTGCAGCAGCTGCGCATCCGTCCGGCAGGCATTAAAGTGACACACAACCAGTATGAAACGAGTGTAACCCTCAGTCAGCTTGTGCAGGTAGGTGCATCATCTTACGGAGCACTCGACCTGTATATTTCAGGTGTTCAACTGGCAGGATTCATGCTCGAATATACCTATAGCTTCTACGACGACGGAACGGTGAAGATTCACAACCACCTGAGTCCTCAGGGCAAACTGCCTGAGATGCTGCCACGCATCGGATTCACCACCTCTGTGTCAAACGAGTTCGACAACATCACGTGGTATGGTCGCGGACCAGAGGAGAACTACCCAGACCGCAAGACGGGCTATAAGGTGGGCATCTGGACCAAAACGGTGAAGGATATGTATGAGCCATACCTCCTGCCTCAGGATCATGCCCTGCGTACAGAAAACAGATATGTACAGCTGCTGGACAAGAACGGCAAGGGTGTGCAGATATCGATGAACGAGCCATTCAACTTCAATGCCTATCAGTTCACGACTGACAACCTGACGAAGAGCCAGTTCACCTATCAGCTGCAGCCACAAGCCGACCGCTACACCTTCAACCTCGACTACACAACAACAGGTGTTGGCTGTACCTGTATCTATGTGCTCGACGAATACAGAGTGAAGCCAGAAGCATTCGACAGAGAGATTACCATCAAGCCAAAGAAATAAAATAGAAATCTGAAATGAGGAAACTATTGTTATTAATTACATTCTTAGGATGCTGCATTTTCCTCAATGCACAGGATCTGAGGAACAGCAATAACGCTTTGATCGGAAAGATTGAGAGCGACGGAACGGTGCGTAACTCGAACAACGCTACGATTGGCAAGATTGAGAAGGATGGCACCATCCGAAATGCTAACAACGCGAGCATCGGAAAAATTGAGAGCGACGGAACCATCCGCAACGCTAACAATGCCAATATTGGCAAAGTGGAAAGCGACGGAACGGTGCGCAACAGCAACAACGCATGCATCGGAAAGGTGGAGAAAGACGGTACAATACGTAACTCGAACAATGCGACCATCGGTTATGCAAAGGATGTTCCAAGGACTTCTGCTGCTGCTTACTTCTTTTTCAATTTCTTTTAATAATTAGGTTAGTAGAATTTGTAATGGTTATAGGTTATTGTATTTTAGCTTAATTGCTTAATAGGTTAATAGCTTAATAGTAAATGGTTAAATGGTAAATGGTAAATAATATGATGTTGAGGTGGTTTTTAATTATTACATTATTTAATTTTTACATTTTCCTAGATGCTCAGGACCTTCCACGTTTTCAAGGCATGAGAGATGTGAACGGTGTTGTGGATAATACTGCCGATTCATTAGAGAAAGCGAACCAAGTGAGACCTGTGAGCGGGTCGAGTCGCAAGGGGAACAACCCTGTGATATTCCTAGTGGGCAATTCCACGATGCGGAACGGAACGCTTGGCAATGGTAATAACGGTCAGTGGGGATGGGGCTATTTCGAACATTTGTTCTGGGACGAACGCCGCATCACGGTCGAGAACCATGCGTTGGGCGGAATGAGTACCCGTACATTCTATCGCGACTTGTGGCAACCTGTACTGCAGGGCATCAGGAAGGGCGACTATGTGTTCCTGGAACTGGGACATAACGACAACGGGCCACTCGACTCCGGTCGTGCGCGCTCATGCATCAGGGGTACAGGTCATGATTCCACTCTTGTCACCATCAAAGAGACGGGCAGACAGGAAATGGTGTACACCTTTGGCGGCTACATCCGCAAGTATGTGCAGGAGATTCGTGCGAAAGGCGCCATCCCTGTACTCTTCACGCTGACTCCACGTAACGACTACGAACCCAACGACCCAACAAAGATACAACGCAAGCTGAACGACTTCACCCCTTGGATCAAAGCCATGAGTGAGGAACTCAATACTCCGTTTATCGACCTGAACGACATCAGCGCAACAAAGCTAGAGAAATATGGAAAGTGGAAGACCAACTACTTCTTCTTTGGCGACAAGATTCACTCCAGCGAGTTTGGTGCGAAGATGAATGCCGCATCGTGTGCTGAAGGTATCGAGGCATGTAACCACCCTGACGTAGCCTTGCTGAAAACATTCCTAAAACATGATGCTGTACACCCACCACGCATCGACCAAAGACGCCAGAAAGGCAAACCTGTGGTATTCACTACGGGCGACTCGACAATGAAAAACAACGATAACGACGAAAACGGCATGTGGGGCTGGGGAGCCGTAGCGACCAGTGTGTTCGACGAGAAGAAATGTACCGTCGTCAATGCTGGACGGGCAGGACGCAGCACACGAACCTTCCTCTACGAGGGATTGTGGGATAATGTCTATAACTCGCTCGAACCGGGCGACTTCGTACTGATTCAGTTCGGACATAACGACATAGGCGGTATCGACCGTGACAAGGAACGTGGAGTGATTGCTTCTGCTGCCGATACTTGTCATGTGTATCGCCTGCAGTCGAACGGCCAATATAAGGTAATCTACTCGTTCGGATGGTACCTGAAGAAATTCATTCAGGACGTACGCGAGAAAGGAGCTACCCCTATCCTACTCTCTCTCACTCCTCGTAATGAATGGCCAGGCGGCAAGATTGAACGCAGAAACGACTCGTACGGTAAATGGTATCGTGAGGTGGTTGCTGAGACAGGAGTGGAGTTTGTCGATGTACACAACATCACGGCTGACGCACTCGACAAGATTGGCCGCGAAGGGGCGAAGGAATACTACAACAACGACCACACCCACACCTCGAAGAAAGGTGCGCTGCTCAATGCACAGAGTGTGGCAAAAGGACTGAAAGCAAACAAAAGCCAGCTGGCGAAATACTTGAAATAAGGTGAGGTATTATATCATCATAGCATTATTGAACTGTTGCATGGCGCTTGCTGCGCAGCCCAACAAACCGCTACGCGTTCAGCGACTGCATCACGGATTCACCATCTCGAAAGAGCTGGAGGGGCGTGAAGTGTTGCTTGCGTACTCAGAAACTGGCGATTTCGACAGGGCGATGCAGACAGACACACTGTTTCGCAAGGTGATAGAGACATTCGACAAGCAGACCAAACTGAGAGGACCTCGGCTCAATGCTGCCCCAGAACTGCCTGATGCGGTTGCTCCTCTCTGTACGGATGCCTGGACGCAAGACGATCCTTATAACAACCTATCCCCTATCATCGACAGCACTCACTGCAAAACGGGATGTGTGGCAACTGCAATGTCGGAGGTGATGTATTACTATAAATACCCAGCACGCGGAACGGGCAGTCACACCTATTCGGACGTGAAGGGATGCAAGGAGACACTTACAGCCGACTTTTCTACCCACACCTACGAATGGGACTATATGCTCGACTCGTATGCAGGTGTCAACTACAGCGCACGTCAGGCGCAGGCTGTAGCCCTGCTGGCAAGCGATTGCGGCATCAGTGTCGAGATGCAGTATGGCGTGGAGGCAAGCGGAGCAGAATCTGTGAGACAGCCATACGCGCTATTCAACTACTTTGGTTACGACCCAGGCATGCGAATGGTGTATCGCGACTTCTATCACCGCAGCGAGTTGCATGCCATGATTCGAAACGAACTGGCTGCAAGCCGTCCTGTGCTATGCAGCGCTCACGATTCAGGAGGCGGACATGCATTTGTCATCGATGGATACGACAACCAAGGCCTCTACCACATCAATTGGGGATGGGGCGGATGGTGTAACGGCTATTACAACATCGACTACATGAATCCCGATCAGCCGGAATGGAATCATGACCCAAACCGACGCGAGAAAGGAATGAATTACTTCCAGTCGTTCACCTTGGGTATTCAGCCCTATCAGGCAGGCACGCCATCCGTCGAAACACATGAGTATGCTTTCTCTCATCTGGAACTTAAGCCCGACTCTGCCCTGATTGTACACCACCTCAGCAACATAGGTTGGAATCAGCACCAAGGGAAGGTAGTGCTGGGATTAACAGGTACGGAGAGCGAGGAAATGGTGAAGGTGGTATATGACTATAACCGTCTGTTCGAACTCGAGGAGTTTGAGGACACGACCTACACGGACACCATCCTGCTCACGAGCATCCTGCCACAGTTGTCAGGACTGAAGGACGCAACCTATCGTCTGATGCCTATGTTTGAGGACAACGGAGTATGGAAACGAGCCCGAACAATCTGCGGCACACCTTATTTTATATATATCGAGAAACGAGGAGACGAAATCCAACTGCGCGAGGCGCAGAGTGCACTGGAACACCTGGAGCTTGTCAGCATGCAATTGCCTGATACCGTGACACGCGGCACCTATGCACCCTGTACCATTGAAGTTGCCAACAATAGTGATGACGAATACTGTGGACGCATCTTCATCACACACGAATCCGACCTGACCCCAAGCGGTTATCAGATGCTGGCTTCGGTAGGCCTGTATATCGAGCCGCACACGACTGAAACCATCGATTTCAAATACATGTATATCAGCAATCGATTGAGCGATACCATTCGCGTACATGTGCTCTACGACATCGACCTCTTTACAGACAGTCTCATCGTATTCGACCAAACAAAAGAGATAACTGTGGTTAACCAGGCAAGCGGCATCAGTCCTGCAACGATGGCAACACGCGCAAAGCGACTATTCGACCCTACGGGTAAACCTTTGAATCAATTATTACCTCACCAAATAATCATCAGCGACGATGGAAAAAAGAGAAGCATTCAAAATGTTCCTTAAGCCAGGCTTCAAGGAAGAGTACAAGAGACGCCACGCTGCATTGTGGCCAGAGATGAAACAACTGCTCCATGACGGAGGGGTGTTCGACTACAGCATCTATCTCGACGAGGACACCAACACCCTCTTTGCCTGTCAGAAGACTAAGGGAGAAGGTGGCAGTCAGGATATGGGCAATCTGGAAATCGTACAGCGATGGTGGGCATATATGGCAGACATCATGGAGACCAACCCCGACAACTCCCCCATCTCCATTCCGCTACCCGAGATGTTCCATATGGACTGACGGAGCGAGAACTCATGAACTCCCTACAATCGTTGAGCAGACGTTGATTAAGCATAACACAATATGAACAAGAAACTCTTTTGGGCATGTATTGCTGTCCTTGTGATCTGCGGAGCATTGTTGTTCGTCTTCCGCATGGGTGATGAGAAAAAAGAAATCGCCCTGTCTCCTACAGACGACTCCAGCCAGTTTGTAACCCTTACGGATGCTGTTCCTGATGTGATTCTGGAAATCCGCTGCTTTGGCACGTACAACTTCGTGGGAGCACGTATCGATGGTTACGAGCAACCTACAGCCCTGATGACACGCATAGCAGCAGACAGCCTGAAAGCTGTGAGCGACGATGTGATGGCTCAAGGCTATCGGCTCAAGATTTATGATGCCTATCGTCCGCAAAAAGGTGTAGACCATTTTGTGCGTTGGGCAGCCGACATACCAGACACGCTGATGAAGACATACTTCTATCCCGACTTGGACAAGAGTGTGCTCTTCGATCAGGAGTATATTATGGCAAAAAGCGGACACACGCGTGGCAGTACGGTCGACCTCACCCTGTTTGATATGACAACAGAGAAAGAGCTGGATATGGGTGGCACCTTCGACTGGTTTGGCCCTGAGAGTCATCCCGACTTCTGTGGCAATCCCGATACAGGCGAATATACAGGCGACAACACGAAAAGTCCGACAGGTCGCAGCATCACAGCCGAACAGTTTGCAAACCGTATGATTCTGCGCAAAGCAATGTTGAGACATGGATTCAAAGCACTCGACAGCGAATGGTGGCACTTCACTTTGAAGAACGAACCGTTCCCCGATACTTATTTCACATTCCCTGTCCGACAACTGGCGAAATAGGCATATTTGCTATCATTTTTACAGCTATTCGCTTGTTTTACCAACAAAATGATGCACAATTGAAAAAATTTGCTTACATTTGCAGTCTGTTAGCAGTTAACAGGCACTTAAACAGTAAATAGTCAATTGATAAATAGTAAATGATATGATGGATTGGTCAAACATTGGTTTTGGCTACAACAAAACCGATTACAATGTCCGTTGCTATTACAGAAATGGCAATTGGGGTGAGATTGAAACTTGTAGTGAAGAAACAATTCCTCTCCACATGGCAGCTACGTGTCTGCACTATGGTCAGGAAGCGTTCGAGGGTCTGAAAGCATACCGTTGTCCTGACGGCAAGGTGCGAGTGTTCCGCATGGATGAAAATGCAGCCCGCTTGCAATCAACCTGTCGCGGCATCCTGATGCCCGAAGTGCCTACCGAACTCTTTGAGGAGATGGTGAAGAAAGTAGTAACACTGAACCAACGCTTTATTCCTCCATACGAAAGTGGAGCCACACTCTACATCCGACCGCTGCTGATCGGTACGAGTGCACAGGTGGGCGTACACCCAGCCAGCGAATATCTGTTCCTGATGTTCGTCACACCCGTAGGCCCATACTTCAAGGGTGGATTTGCAGCGAACCCATACGTCATTATTCGCGAATTCGACCGCTCTGCCCCATTGGGTACAGGTATCTACAAGGTGGGAGGCAACTATGCAGCCAGCCTGCGTGCCAACAAGATGGCGCACGACCTGGGATACAGCTGCGAGTTCTATCTCGATGCCAAGGAAAAGAAATATATGGACGAATGTGGTGCAGCCAACTTCTTTGGCATCAAGGACAACACATACGTCACACCTAAGTCAACCAGCATCCTGCCATCAATTACGAACAAGAGTCTGATGCAGCTGGCTGAAGATATGGGCATGAAGGTTGAACGCCGCCAGATACCAGAGGAAGAATTATCAACATTCGAGGAAGCTGGTGCTTGCGGTACTGCAGCCGTAATTTCCCCAATCGCTAAGATTGACGACTTGGAAACCAAACAGAGTTTTGTGTTCTCAAAGGACGGAAAACCTGGTCCAATCTGCACAAAACTGTATAATAAACTGCGCGGTATCCAATACGGCACAGAACCCGACACTCATGGTTGGACAACTGTGATTCTCGATTAAAAAGGTAAAGAAATAGGTGGTTTTTAGGTTGTGCACGAAAACATATGTTATAAAACATAAATAAAGTTATGCTCGTGTGAATAAAATGCACTACCTTTGCACCATCCTAAAAACAATCTTTTTACCTTAAAAAATTAATACTTATTGAGTAGGGAGAGACGTTCGCGAGAACCCCTCTCCCTAATTGATTTCCAGCAAGCCTCAAAGCGGCATGCTTATCAGTACCGTTTTAAGCAACAGGCCGTTACTTCACCATTACCTTTTTGCCGTCAACTACATAGATGCCCGACTTGGTTGGCTGACCAGTAACCCTTGTGCCGTCAACTGAATACCAAGTGCTTGCAGCATCGTCCTTTTCTACAGAGCCGATACCTGCTGCGAGATCTTCATCGCGTGCTGGTGCTGTAGCCTGTGGTTCTTCTTCAGTCTTTTCTTCGTCCTGCTGACGTACAAACTTCACATACATACTCATGTCACGCTCCAGATACTGCAACCAGCGATACTGATGCTTTGACAGTACTTCGAGGAAGCTTTCCTTGTACTCGTTGCGAACCTCTCTGATAGCTTTTGCCTGTGCTGCGAATTTTTCACGCATTGCCTTCATCTCAGCAATCTGCTCTTCTGTTGGCTTTTGTGCTTTCTCACCCTTTGGACCCTTAGGACCTTTTGGCTTGAAGGTAACAGGATTCTGCTCGATTACTTCCTTCAAAGCTGCACGATAGGCAGTAAAGATAGGAGCAAAAGCGGCTGCTTTCTCGCTGTCGAGACGCAGATGACGTGCAAAACGTGCTGCAACCTCGTCTTCAGTCAGAGCTACAACAGTAAAGTTCTTGTGTCCTGGACGTGGGCGGAATGCCTGTGGACCTTTTGGTCCCTGTGGACCGCGTGGAGCACGGAAGTCGCGGGGGCCGCCTTTAAACTCTTTAGGAGCCTGGAAATGTTGCATACCCTGAGGTGCATGGAATTGGCCTTGAGGGCCATGGAACTCGCGTGGTTCTCTTGGACCCTGTGTGGGCTGAGCACTAGCTGCACCCACCATCATTAATGATGCTACTGCAAATAGTAAAATTCTTCTCATGGTCAAACGTTTGATTTAGAATTAATGAGTAAATAAATTGTTTTTTCTCTCTGGCGCACTTATATCTTTCTACATTCCTTTAGACTGAGAAAACTGCAAAAAGTAAAGTCAATTCGTTGAAAAAAATTGCTTTTATTTGTTTTTTGTGCGGAAATAATGGCGTTTTTGCAAAAATGTTCAATGTTCAATGTTCAATGTTCATTTTTTTTTGTACCTTTGCACGCGTTAATAAATCAGGCTGCCGAAATGGTGGAATGGTAGACACGAGGGACTTAAAATCCCTTGGCCATAACGGCTGTGTGGGTTCGAGTCCCACTTTCGGTACAGTATTTAGCAAGAAAGAACATTGCAGAGCAAACTCTGAAATGTTCTTTCTCATTTTACGGGGAACAAAATCCTCTCGGCTCAAGACGAGTATGTCTGCAAAGCGCATCCCGCATGACAGCCTTGACGAAGATTTTTACAGAATTGGTAGGATATGCTCCCATACAAGATTCAGCTCGCCTTGCAAATCCTCAACATCCGAGGTGATAGCAATCACTGCATTCTTGTCGGGAACCACGATGATGTATTGTCCCCTGGCTCCGTCAGCACGGAAACAGCCTGGACGACAGCGCCACATCTGATAACCATATCCCTGCATCCAGTCGCTAGTCTCCTTGGTCATGCCTCGCTCCTCTGCCTGCTCGATACGAGTACCAGGATTGATACTCTCCACCTGCTTCTTCGACATTTCCTCAACCCACTCAGCTGGAATCAGCTGCTTGCCATTCCACTCTCCTTTCTGAAGCAGTAACTGACCCATCTTTGCCAGATCCTCCGTCTTCAGATAAAGCCCCCAGCCACCTGTGTTGATGCCCTGCGGACTTTCTTCCCACATCGGCTTGTCGATGTGGAGGGGTTCGAACAGACGAGGTGTCAAATAGTCCACCACCTTTTCGCCCGTCACTTGCTGCACGATAGCAGAAAGCACATAAGTGCCGAAGCTGTTGTAAAGATAGAACGTGCCAGGCTCATGTACAACAGGATGTGCAAGGAAGGTCGTTACCCAGTCTTGATCAGGACTTGCATTACGGAATGACGGTTCAACATCATGTCCGCATGACATCGTAAGCAAATCGCGCACAGTCATTGCTTTCAGGTTGTCACTCACCTCCGCAGGTAATTTGTCTGGGAAGTAATCGATGACTTTGTCCGTTAGAGACATCTTTCCGTCTGCAATAGCAAGCCCCACTGCTGTAGCTGTAAATGTCTTGCTCACAGAGTGGAGCACATGTGGCACACTATCCACTCCTTGGCTCTGCCACTTACTGTAGATAACGCTACCGTCTTTCACAATCATCACGCTATGGATGTCCATCGAATTAGCAGCTGCTTGTTCGAAGAATATGTCCATCGCAGTTGATACACTTTCTGGAGTTTCCGCACGCGGCAGGTCAATGATTTCTGCCGTCTGCTTTACTGCGTTCTCACATGCCGTTAATGCCATCAGCACCAAAGCGGCCATAACCATTGTAATACTAATTCTCTTCATGGTAAAATCAATTATGTCATGCAAAATTACGAAAAAAAACTCGAATACAATAAATGAGACAATAAACTTCTAACGATTTGCGTCTTTTCAAGAAAAAAAGAGAGTTTTTGCCTAATGATAATGACATTTGTGAAGTGGGCCAGAAAAATCAGGCACAATTAACGGATTCAGTTCAGGATTTTTTCACTTTTACGTATTAGTATTTCTGTCTTCTTGTTTTTTTGCGTAACTTTGCCTTTGAATTCAACAACATTTTGGATTAGTATTTAGGAGATAGTAGTAATTGCCCAAATCTCGGAAGATACCGCGAAGAGTTAAGAGTTACGGATTATAACACTGAATGACAAATCATGTAAACAAGAAATGAAGACAGAGATACTACCTCAAGAGAGCGAACGTGCAAAGGCATTCTCGATGTGGATGTCATCCCCCATGCCGATGGTGACACTGGTGAAGACTCTTAATGTCAGTCGCTTGGTAAAAGTCAGCAAAAAGAACGGCATCAAATTCACGATGCTGATGTGTTGGTGTATAGGCAAAGCTGCCAGTCAAGTGAAGGAATTCTACACCTTGCCAGAAAAAGGGAGACTATATAGCTTTGACAGACTGGCCATTAACGTCATAGTAGAAAACACTAAGGGAGACATCAATTCCTGTGATATTCCATTCTGTGATGACTTGAACCAATTCAACAAAGATTACCAATTCTTGACCACCAAAGTTTCCAACGATTGTCAGAGTTCTTTTCTCGATGACTATATGGTTATCGGAACATCTGCCATGATACAGACGGAACTCGACTGCATCGTCAACCAATACACAGATCTGTTTTCCAATCCGATGGTGATGTGGGGCAAGTATCGCAAAGGACTGTTCAAGACCACATTACCCATCTCGTTCCAATTCCATCATGTTCAGATGGATGGTGGTCATGCTGCCAAGTTCCTTCAGCGTCTGCAGGATGAAATCTATAAGTTGTAAAGAATGGTGATTACAAGCTAGAGATTACAACAGAGATTCAGTGAGGGAAAGCAAGACCGAAGGTCATAGTTATGAGAAATAAAAGAGCAACAATTGAAGATTATAGTAGTATGAAAGAAAAAACTTCCCAACCCCGCTTTACATTCAACACTGTCGGACTGTTTACAAACAACAATAAGGCTACTGTTGATTTCTACACGAAGACCTTCGGGTTCACCACTGATTGGGACGGCATTCAGCCCAATGTGGAGATGTTCCTTGGCAACAATAGAATCATTCTCTTCCCACGTAGTGCATTTGAGCAGATGGTCTCTAAAAGATTCCAGTATCCTGAAGGTTTTAACGGCACTATGGAGTTGAGCTTTGATGTACCGACTTTCGCCGATGTTGACAATGAGTATCAGAATGCACTTAACAATGGCGCAAAGTCTGTGCTTCCACCAACAACTAAGCCTTGGGGGCAGCGAACCTGCTACGTAGCCGACCCTGATGGGAACCTCATAGAAATAGGATCGTTTGTTAAACAATAAACAATGGATTTCAATTGGCTGCAGTACATCTCATCTCTCATTCCCGCCTTTATAGCTTTGTACTACTATCCTGGCCTTAAAAAGCATGAAGCGAATCCCTAATCTCCTGTCTATGTCATTATTTGGCAGATTTCACAACTATTCGTAATTTTGCGCCGTCACTAAAAGATAATATGGAAACAGAAAGAATATTACTACGTCCTTGGCTGGAGAGCGATGCTGAGACGTTGTTTAAATACGCCAGCAACCCAGAAGTCGGACCTCATGCCGGATGGCTGCCACATAAGTCTGTGGAGGAGAGTTTGGAAATTATCCGAACCGTATTCAGTTCTGAGGGAATGTGGGCCGTAATATGGAAAGAGTCTGACGAGGCTATCGGCTGCGTAGGCTACCTCACGGCATCATCATCGAACCTAAAGATTGCAGAAGACCATGCGGAGGTAGGCTATTGGATAGCCCGTCCGTATTGGGGAAAAGGTATCTGTACGGAAGCTCTTCAGATGATCATCGACTATTGTTTCAATGAAAAAGGCTTCACTATGCTTTGGGGAGACTATTTCCCCACAAACCCTGCATCTAGCCGTGTGATGGAGAAATGCGGATTCGTGGATACGGGCGAAGAAACACGATGTCCCAATCTGGAAGTAGGCTCAGACCGCCCTGTGAGAGTTATGAAATTAGAACGATTATGAACCTTTGACCTTTAACTTCTTTTCCATTCCCTACCCTCTTACCTCTTAAGTCCCCCTCATTAAGGAAAGGGTTAGGGGTAGGCAAACTCCCTAAGGACTGCCTTCGGTGCTCGGTAGGTGCTCGGTGTGTGCTCGGCACATCCGCACTTTTCTCGCGGTTTTTGACACCACAAAGGTACGAAATTTTTTGCGACATTATTTTGTACTTCGCTCGGCTTTTGCCTAAAATTTTCACACTCGACAATAAAAAAACATTCTTATTGTACTCGCATAACCAATTTTTTGCTATCTTTGCAGTCAAATTACCTATCATTATTAACTAAAACTTTACGGAATATGAGAAGAATTACATCTTACTGCTACTTGGCAGCATTGCAGGTACTGGTGATGCTGGGTATCTGCCTTATGAAGTCGGAGTCAGTACAGGCGCAGGCGCTTGTGGAAGAAAAGCCATTGTTAACGCTGGCTTGTATCTCAGACATCCACACGGAGCGCGGACTGATTACGGACATCAACAACATCGGAATCCGCGGTTCGTTTGCACAGACGCTGAATCGTATCAAAAGCGAGGAAAAGATTGATGTTCTGCTTCTAGGTGGCGACTGCACAAGTGACGCGACGATTCCGCAGGCCAATTGGGAGAAGGTGCGACAACTGATTGCGAACTACAGCCGCAAGGCATTCCAGGACGGAAGCAACACACCTGTGCTTTATGTGACGGGAAACCACGACTATGAAGTAGCAAATTGGTACGACCTGCCTAAATCATATAACGCAGGTGACTACTACACGTATCCTATGAAGGAGGACATCGGGGAACTGACAGCCGACGAGGCATTCTATGAGAAGGCTGACAATGCAGACATGGGTCAGATGTCGCTTCTTGCCGCCTATCACTATGTGATTCACGGATTCGACTTCGTAATCCTGAACTGCGGCAAGTATCAGTTCAAGGATGCAGGCCACTATGAGTATTCTGTGGAATCGGTGCAATGGGTAGCCAACAAACTGGCAGAGATCTATGCAGCCGATCCTGAGAAGACGGTATTCTTTGCACTGCATATTCCATTCGGCGACTCGAACAGCATACGCTCAGCATCAAAGGGTATCGTGTCATCTGCTGGCGAAAAACTGCTGAAGAGCACACTAGCCAAGTATCCTAACCTCATCATGCTGTATGGTCACGATCACGGAGAGGATAAGGCCTACACCCGCAAAAAGACATCGCAGCGTGTGACCCACTATGACAAAAACGGTGCGGTAATCAACACGTATGACGAGACCCATGTTGACGGTTCACTCCCAGAAGGATATGTACCGGAAGACGAAGCTGCAGAAGAGGCTCCTGCCTTCTATTTCTTCAATACACTGAGTAGTACCTATATCGGCTACGACAGCTACAACATTGCTCCTATCAGCACACCTAAGGCTATCACGGTGACTACCCAAAGCAACGGAGCGCTCCTCTTCGACATCGAAGGTTCTAATCCATCAGGCGGCAGTCCTTACAACTACATCCACATTGGCAGCAATGGTTACTATTCGGTAGGCGATGCAACAGGACTCTACCTCTACGAAGCATCAGCTGATGGTACAGAGGGCACATTGGCCACATTCCCAGAGGCTGAACACAGCTACATGATTGTGGGCGAGAAGAGTGGTAAGTGGTATGCGCTGTCGAACAGTCTATACAACGCAGGTGGCTCTGGGCAGCGTATGCAGCGCGTGGAAGTAACCCGCTCAAGCGATGGTGCAAAGGTGACACTTTCGACTGCCAACCCATCTATTTTATGGACCGCCAAAGAGACAGAAGCAACCAGCGTCCCTGAGGTGACAGGCACTTGGAGTGTCTTCAATGAAGCATCGGGTCTGTATCTCGGCTTCAACTCGCTGAATATATCAGCAGTTGCTCAGGCGGCAGCTGTCACATTCGAAGTGAAAAACGCTTCAACCAGCGAATTTGCCGTAAAGGTAACAGGCTCAGGATCAGAGGCTAACGGCAACTATCTGTACTCGGGTTCTTCTGGCCGTTTCTCAGCCAACACCAACTATTGCCCATCATATCTTTACCGTGTCACTCAAATGGACGATACAAGTATCAAGGCCGAACTTGCCAGCGAAATCGAGGAAGGAGAAAAATACGTGATTGTGGTTAGAAACAATAACAACCAAAACCAGTATTACGCAGTTACTAGCGAGATTTATAACGGCAACCGTCTTGTAGGTCTGCTCGTTACTCGCGACGGAAACGAAGTGACGCTTAAGGGAACCGACACAAAAGCTGTTTGGACCATCTCCACCTATGTCACTCCTGAGGCTGACGCCAGCTTCTTCTCAGCCTTTATGGGTTCGATGCGCTACTACTACAACACCATCGACCCAGGCGACATGCCAGTAGAAACTCCAAATATCGTTCAGGCACTGATGGTCTATGTCTATAAGGACCGTGTAGAACTGCACATGAAGAACTACAATAAGTCGGGTACCATCAACGGCATCACAGTCAATAAGTACCTCGTGCCCTACATTTCTTATCGTGATGTAAAAGACCCTGCAACATCAATCAATAGTGTCGAACTGAAGGATTACTACGTAGAGCCTGTGGGCACACATGACATTACGGGCCGCAGCCTTCCTTCTCCACAACGAGGCATCAACATCGTGGGAAATAAAAAGGTGTTGGTGAAATGAAATACGTTAAAAGGAATCGGGCCTGCTGATGCAAGCCCGATTCCTTTTGAATAGTGATACGCACAAACTCACTCAGGAAGATCATTACGGTTTTCTATAACGTCGAACGTAGCATAGCCGGCATCAGCGAAGTTGTTGTAGGTGAAAAGACCCACACGGTCGCCACGATAGTTGGCCCAACAAAGTTGGTAGTCGCAACCTTCTGCGGCTTTAAAACGACGGCCATCGAAACTGTAGAAATAGCGGCTCATTCCGTCGAGTCCCCATTCGGTGCGCAGATAAATCTGCCTGGCATGCTGACCTTGTAACGCATCAAGACGGTGAGCAGAACGGCCGTCGGTCTGGAAGAAGAGATAGCGGACACCACCAGCCTGTTCGACACCGAACATTGACCAAGGACCTGAGAAGTGGCAAATACCCGCACGCTGTCCGTCGACCAGTTGTCTGAGATTGACCTTTACCGTAATGCGGCTATGAGGCGTACGCCACGAGCGTGTCGTGAGGATGTTACCGACTTTCAACAGGTTGTCGTGCTCAAGGGGAAGAAATGCTCCAAGACGGACGCGCATTTGGCTTGCGTGTTTGGTTATCTTAACTTTATCCTCGCGAGGATAGTAGTTCCATTCCCAGAAATCGTTGGAAGAAGTGTATATTTTCGCTGGCTTCGTTTCCCTTCGCTGCCAATATTGAATGCGTCGGCTGATGCCGACGGATGAAGTACGCGGAGCGTGAAATGAAAAGAGAGAAGAGTTGCGTGCTGGTCGTGAAATAGTTGGCATAGGATAACGCCATACCATCTCCCCGATGCCTTGAGTGTTGGGCTGACCGATGATGGGCCAACCTTCTTCTGTCCATTCAACAGGCAAAAGGCTAACGATACGACCACTCCAATCACCGTCGCCGTGATGTGTGAGAAAGAAACAGCGGCCTTCAGAATCGAAGAGGAATCCACCTTGGTTCGGTTCATGCCACTGAGGTTGGACTTCGGATATAGGGCGTGTGCCTTCGTAAGGTCCTGATGCAACGCGCGAACGCTGAATCATCAATCGACGCCCTTCGTGATTGACCTCGGAATAAAGATGGTAGAACCACCCGTTACGCTTGTAGAGTTTGTTTGCCTCGCGGCCCGCCCCTTTGTGAATGAGTCGGCGCGAATCGGGCAGGACATCGGTATAGTTGCGATTAAGGCTATAAACGTACGTCTTATAATTGTCGGAGAACTGCGTAGCAACGAGGTATCCATTTCCCAGTTCGTCGAAGAATGGACACGGATCGTCCCAACCCTCGCCAATCGACATTTTCTTAAGATCATCCCACGGTCCCTCTACATTCTCGGCTGAGGTCATAAAATATCCTTCGTCAGGTGTACCGAAGTAGACGTAGAAGCGTCCGCGGAACCAACGTATCGCCCCAGCCCAGATGCCACGGCCGTAGCGATCCATGATGTCGTAATTCATTGCTGGCGAAATCTGTCGGATATCCTTCACAGCATATCCTGCCAGCGTCCAGTTGACCATATCGGTCGACCGCATGATAATCATTCCAGGCTGAAATTGGAATGTCGACGAAATCATGTAGTACATGCCGTCGTGCTCAATGCAATCGATGTCGCTAAAGTCCGCAGGGATAACAGGATTCTGGTAAAACCCGTCGTGCGTATCGCCCCATATCTGCCATTTGCCCCACTCCTGAGCCAAAAGTCCGCCGCAACAAAACATTGCGACGGACAGCAGAAACACTCTTATGTTCATTTCAAATTACTTAATACATCCTTTATTCTACGCATCGCCTCGATGATGTTCTCATCGCTCGTTGCATAGCTCATGCGGAAACATTCAGGACTGCCGAACGCATCACCACCGACCGTAGCCACATGGCCTACTTCGAGAAGATACATGGCAAAGTCGGTTGAGTTGTTGATTGTACATGTACCGTCAGTCTTTCCGAAATATGATGAGCACTTGGGGAAGAGATAAAATGCTCCCTGTGGGTCGTTCACCTCAAGTCCTGGTATTTCTTTCGCCAGACGAACAATGAGGTTCTTGCGACGTTCGAAAGCCTGACGCATATCCTCTACACACTGCTGGCTGCCCGTATATGCAGCTTCAGCTGCCTTCTGGCTCACGCTGCATGGACCACTCGTATATTGTCCTTGCAACTTATTGCAACCTTTTACAATCCATTCGGGTGCTGCAATGAAACCGATTCGCCAGCCCGTCATCGCATAGGCCTTGCTCACACCATTGATAATCACCACACGATCCTTGATGTCTGGGAATGAGGCCATCGAGGCATGCTGACCCACATAATTGATATGCTCATAAATCTCATCGGCAATTACAATAATCTGTGGATGCTTCATCAGTACATCCTTCAATGCCTCCAATTCCCTCTGGCTATACACAGAACCCGTAGGGTTGCTTGGCGAACATAGTATCAGCGCCTTGGTCTTAGGAGTGATTGCCGCCTCGAGTTGCTCAGGTGTTATCTTGAAGTCTTGCTCTATTTTTGCCTCCACGAATACAGGCGTTCCCTCTGCGAGCAGTACCATCTGTGGATAGCTCACCCAGTAAGGAGCAGGAATAATTACTTCATCACCGGCATTCACTAATGCCATCACAGTGTTACATACCGACTGCTTGGCACCATTCGAACAGAGAATTTGTGATGGTTTATAATCCAGACCGTTCTCGTTTTTCAGTTTTGCAACAATGGCATTCTTCAGTTCTGGATAACCCGGCACCGGGCTGTAGCGCGACCAATTCTCGTCGATTGCACGCTTAGCTGCCTCTTTGATATGGTCGGGCGTATTAAAGTCGGGCTCGCCCACACTCATGTTAATCACATCGACACCCTGTGCCTTCAATTCACTACTCCGCTGCGACATCGCTAAGGTAGCTGATGGTTGCAGCCTCTGAAGTCTTTCTGATAGTTCCATTTCTTTATTGTTATGTTTGATTATAATTCTTAACTCTTAAGATTTCTTTCTAAAGATGCAGCAAGTGTCCCATTCGTTCTTTCTTTGTTCGAAGATAATATTCGTTGTACTCGTTAGGTGTAATCTCTATAGGTACATTCTCCACAATTTCAAGCCCATACCCTTCAAGTCCTACTCGTTTCACGGGATTATTGGTAATCAACCGTATCTTGCTCACACCGAGTTCACGAAGTATCTGAGCCCCTACACCATAATCTCGTAGGTCGGGGTCAAAACCCAGATGAATATTCGCGTCCACCGTATCTAATCCTTGCTCTTGCAATTTATAAGCCGCAATCTTGTTCATCAACCCGATGCCTCGCCCTTCTTGCAACAGATACACTACACATCCTTTACCTTCCTTTTCTATCAACTGCATCGAACGATGCAACTGTTCTCCGCAGTCACAACGCTTGCTTGCAAAAATATCGCCCGTAGCACATGATGAGTGCATTCGTACCAGCACAGGTTCATCTTTTTCCCACGAACCCTTTATCAGTGCCACATGCTCTAAACCATTACTCTTCTGACGGAACGGAATGATGCGGAAATGGCCGTACTGAGTAGGCATATCGGCCTCCACACCTTTTTCGACCAATGACTCCTTCTGCAGACGATAAGCGATGAGGTCTTTAATCTGTATCAGTTTCATGTCGAATTCCTTTGCCTTCTCGATCAACTGAGGCATCCGTGCCATCGTACCGTCAGGGTTCAGGATTTCAATCAGCGCTGCTGCAGGCTGCAATCCTGCCAGACGTGCCAAATCGACAGCAGCTTCCGTATGTCCCGCACGCCGCAACACACCATTGTCTTGTGCATACAACGGATTGATATGACCAGGTCTGCCAAATGTCTCGGGAGTGGACAGAGGGTCGGAAAGTGCCTGTATGGTCGCAGCACGATCAGCTGCAGAAACTCCTGTGGTACAACCCTCAAGCTTATCTACTGTTACTGTAAACGGAGTTCCGAGTACTGAGGTATTGTTATCCACCTGATGCTGTAGTCCAAGTTGCTTAGCGCGTGAGATGGTGATAGGCGCACAAAGAACACCTCTACCCTCACGCAACATGAAGTTCACCTTCTCGGGCGTAATCATCTCTGCCGGTGTAATGAAATCGCCTTCGTTCTCACGATCTTCATCATCGACTACAATCACGAACTTCCCTTGACGGAAGTCCTCAATTGCTTCTTCTATTTTACTGAATGTCATTATTTTTGTTTCCATTAATGGTCTGAATTAAATGTTCACTAGCGTCAATTACTGTCTTCAAGTCCTTACGTAGCCGATTGTGGAAACGTGGTTCGGTTCTGAGGATTGGCAGACGGTTCAAGTAGTGAAAGATGGCACGCTCGCGAGCATTCGACAATTCTTCCACACATGCTTCCAATTCTTCTGATATCCATTCCAACTTTTCGTCACGTCGGTTACGGATGATGTGTACCAACAACTGTATTAACAACAGGCGTCTGACGCCCTTGCGATAGATACGGCACTCGTGTACCAGTCCTTGCAGACGTTCGCTCACAGCAGGATAGTCGGGATCGTTGATGATGACCTCTTTCCGCGCCAGATGTCGTTTCACTCTAATACCGAGCAGCTTGCGGAAGAATGCCTTGTAGGAGTCGATATTGAATACCACCGAGTCGTTATTAGCTTTCACCGTGAAGAATATTCCCACAGGGGCCAACACAATCATACTCATGCAGGGACCTAACCATGCGGGGATTCCATCTTCCAATGCCATGTTCGTGGCACCCGTATCGATGATATAATACACGATGAAGATAATGACCGCCACTACTACAGGCAATCCTAAACCACCCTTGCGGATGATTGCTCCGAGAGGTGCACCCACAAAGAAGAAGAGGATACAAGTCAAAGCCATCATTATTTTCTGCCAAAATGCTATCCAATGCTTTCGAATGGCACGATCCTGACGATCCATGATGTCTTCCTTGAAATCCATACCCATCTGCTGCTGTTCCACACGATTCAGCGCCCATCTTACCGCAGTCTGACGATCAGTTGGTTTCAACTTCACGAATGCAGAATCGATTACAGGGCGGTCTTCATTGGCAAGCTTTGACCTTACGTCTTTCAGTTGGGCAGTATCGGTCATATCTCTATCGGGGTTGTACACATACAATGCCCCATTCAACATCTCGTCATAATATGAATGTCCCAAACTGTCAGCAGCCCCTTTCAGCGAATCGATGTCCACCAGCAATTTTGCCAGGTCTTTCGTCTTCTCAGAGTTCGAAAAAGCTTCGGCATCAATCATGTTGAGGTTCATGTCGAAGTCTATTAGGAAATGCTTCTGCACAAAAGTCTCACGCCTATATGGAGCAAACTGTGTGTTGAGCATACCGCCTGGCAAATTCTCGAACTGCTCTCCACTATAGAGGTGCAACAACAAGAACTGCTTATCGCTACTTGTTTCCAATCTAGCAGAATCTGACAAAATGATATGCACATTGTCAACACCGTCTCGCATGTTGTATATCACCACATCGTACAACATTCCTGTCACTTCATTCTTCTGCTTCACATACAGGTTGATTCCGTCAATTCCATCATAGAACACCCCCTCAGGGATTTCCAACTCGGGCGACTTCTGCGCCATCGAATAACGTAACTGCAACAGGTTCTTCTGCGCTTCTGGTCCTACCACATTCTGAAAGTAGAGCGACACACCTGCCAACACTACCACAAAGAGAATCAGCGAATAGAACGAACGAAACAGGCTAATGCCTGCCGCCTTGATGGAGAGCAACTCCAATCGCTCACCCAAGTTTCCAAATGAAATCAGCGATGCGAGCAATACCGCCAAAGGCAAAGCGGTCGGAACCAAGGTCTCGGCTGCATAGAAAAAGAATTTGGCAATCACATCCATGCCAAGCCCTTTCCCCACCAAGTCGTCCACATATTTCCACAAAAACTGCATCATCACCGCAAACAGACTGATGCAAAAAGTACCAGCAAACAGCGTGATAAAGTTCTTGAAGATATATAAGTCCAGTTTCTTGATGATGCGCATCGCTCGTTTTACACCACTTTATTATTAAATAGTACAAAATCGGTACAAAGTTACGAAAATTTCGGTTAAGCGAGCACAATAAAAGCTTGTTTTTATTGTTGAGCGGTAGAATTTTATGCAAATAATTAATAATTAAGAGTTATGAGTTAAGAAAATTTGAAAAAATCAGCTTTATGAATTATGAATTATGAATTATTTCGTAACTTTGCATCCGTATTGGAATAATTCTTACATTTAATAATTTATAATTAACATTTTCTCAAATGGCACTCAATTACATTTGGATATCATTCTTCTTCATTGCATTCGTTGTTTCTTTGGTACGCCTTATTTTCTTTGGCAACATAGAGGTATTCCCCGACATGATGAATGCCACCTTTGAATCAGCCAAGACCGCATTCGAGATTTCCATCGGACTCACGGGTGTATTGTCACTATGGATGGGTATCATGAAGATTGGTGAACAAGGTGGACTTATTCGCCTCTTTGCCCGTCTGCTTTCTCCTGTCCTTACAAAAATATTCCCAGATATCCCGAAAGATCATCCTGTCATGGGAACTATGTTTATGAACATCTCTGCCAACCTCTTAGGACTCGATAATGCAGCTACACCGATGGGACTGAAAGCAATGGAGCAACTTCAGGAAATCAATCCGAAGAAAGACACAGCGTCCAATCCTATGATTATGTTCCTGGTGCTCAACACCTCCGGACTTACCATCATTCCAGTCAGCGTATTGGTGTTCCGTGCCCAATTGGGTGCAGCCCAACCTACTGACGTGTTTGTTCCGATATTGCTGGCTACATTCTTCAGCACATTGGCAGGACTTATCATTACAAGCCTTTTCCAGCATATCAATCTCTTCAACAAGACCCTGCTCCTCTTCTTGGGGACCCTCTGTGTCTTGGTCGCTGGTGTGATATGGGGATTTAGCCAAATGTCATCAGAGACCATGAATACCGTCTCCACTCTCTTTGCCAACATCCTTTTGTGTACTGTCATCGTCATCTTCATCCTCTCGGGAGTACTCAAGAAGGTTAATGTTTACGATGCATTCATCGAAGGCGCAAAAGACGGATTCCAGACAGCTGTGAAAATCATTCCCTACCTCATTGCCATCCTTGTAGGCATTGCTGTTTTCCGTGCATCAGGGGCTATGGACTTCCTCATCGATGGTATTGCATGGCTCGTAGGTCTTTGTGGCATCAACACCGATTTCGTTGCAGCATTGCCTACTGCACTCATGAAACCGCTCAGTGGTAGTGGTGCTCGTGGAATGATGGTCGATGCAATGACCAATTTCGGTGCTGACTCCTTCGTGGGACGCCTCTCATGCGTATTCCAAGGCAGTACCGACACGACTTTCTATATCCTCGCTGTCTATTTCGGTAGCGTAGCTATCCGCAAGACACGCCATGCTGTAGTCTGTGGTCTATTAGCCGACTTAGCAGGTATCATTGCTGCCATTTTCATCAGTTACCTCTTCTTCCATTAAACCGAATAAGCAATTTAACAAACTATAATTTATAATTCATTAATTATTACATTTTCTCATGACAAGTAACGTACGTCCGGCTGATATGGAGCGTATCACCACGCCCGCTTTAGCCCAAAAATTCATTGACGAACAAATCCAGGAGCTTCGTGCTCAAATAGGTGACAAAAAAGTGCTGTTGGCACTCTCTGGTGGTGTAGATTCATCAGTTGTAGCAGCCCTTCTTATTAAGGCTGTCGGCAAGCAGCTTGTTTCTGTGCATGTCAATCATGGCTTGCTGCGCAAGGGCGAACCCGAGCAGGTGGTTCGTGTATTCCGCGATGAACTGAATGCCAATTTGGTATATGTGGATGCTACCGACCGTTTCCTTGACAAGTTGGCTGGTGTGGCTGATCCTGAGCAGAAGCGCAAGATTATCGGTGCAGAATTCATCCGCGTATTCGAGGAAGAAGCCCGCAAGCAAGAAGGTATCAGTTTCTTGGCACAGGGAACTATTTATCCTGACATTGTGGAATCAGGTCCAGTCAAGTCTCATCACAATGTAGGTGGCCTGCCAGAGGATCTTCAGTTTGAACTGGTTGAGCCTATCAAGTTGCTCTTCAAGGACGAAGTCCGCGTAGTAGGCAAGGAACTCGGTCTGCCAGACAACATGGTATTCCGTCAGCCATTCCCAGGTCCGGGTTTGGGTGTTCGCTGTACAGGTGCCATCACTCGCGACCGTCTGGAGGCTCTGCGTGAAAGCGATGCTATCCTGCGTGAGGAATTTGCAAAGAACGGTCTTGAAGGTAAGGTTTGGCAGTATTTCACCATTGTACCCGACTACAAGTCAACAGGCGTAAAGGACAACAAGCGCAGTTGGGATTGGCCTGTTATCATCCGTGCGGTCAACACGCGTGATGCCATGACTGCTACCATTGAGGAGATTCCCTACTCTCTGCTGCACCACATCACTCAGCGCATCATCACAGAGGTTCCCGGCGTGAATCGCGTACTTTACGACCTCACTCCGAAGCCAACAGGAACCATCGAGTGGGAATAGTATTCTGACATTTTTATCATCTTAATATCTACACATAGTGAATCATGTGTTGACAGCCAGGGAACTCATCTCCTACATGGAGTCGCTGCAGGATGAAAAGCAGCGGCAGGGACTTATGCGCTTCTTCAAGACTGGTAAGGGCGAATATGGAGAGGGCGATGAGTTCCTTGGACTGAAAGTGCTTCAGACACGCGAAGTAGTTAAATCTGTAGCTCAAGGTTTTCCTTTGGATGAAATTCCTTTGCTCCTTCAAAATCGCTGGCATGAGGTGCGACTCTGCGGTCTGCTGATTCTCGTATCGAAGTTCGAGAAGTTGGCAACCAAACGCCTCGAAGACGATGAAGCAGCGACAAATGGTCGCGACGAAATTCTTCTGATGTATCTCAAATATGCAGAGCAGGCAAACAACTGGGACCTAGTGGATCTATCAGTTCCCAAAATTCTTGGCCATTGGCTGCTTTTACCCTCTCATTTGGGTAATAGAGATTACAAACTACATATACTCGACGAATTCGCCCAAAGTGACAATCTCTGGAAACAACGCATGAGTATCGTTTGCACGTGGAAAACCTCTCAGATGGGTGACCCCTCATGGTGTTTGCGCTATGCAGAAATACATCTGCATCATCCGCATGACCTCATGCACAAAGCCGTTGGTTGGATGCTCCGTGAGATGGGAAAGCGGTGCTCAATGGATTTCCTCCGCGACTTTCTCCGTCAGCATGCCCATGAGATGCCACGCACCATGCTCCGCTATGCCATTGAAAAAATGTCGGAGCAGGAACGACTATATTGGATGAACATTAAAAACGATTGAACAATGGCAAGCAATGCTGATTTTGTGCAATATGTTGCCGACCAGTGCTCTGGTGCTGGGGAGATTACTACAAAGAAGATGTTTGGCGAGTACGGCATCTATTGCGATGGTAAAATCTTTGGACTCATCTGTGACGACTGCTTCTATCTAAAGCCTACAGAAACAGGCAAGAAGCTGTTGCGGACCGTCGATATGCGCCCACCCTACGAAGGGGCGAAGGAGTATTTCTACATCGCCGATGTTGATGACCATGACTATCTCTCGCAGCTTGTAAGCGAAACCTGCAAGACACTTCCCAATCCAAAACCGAAGAAGAAACATTAGCCCATGAAGGACTATCCCGATAAGATGACGCCTGAACAGGTGAGAACATTTCGTAACGATGTGCTCAGCATTGTCAGCCAGATTCCTCGCGGACGAGTCACCACTTATGGTCTTATCGCCACATTGGCAGGTTGGCCCAGTCATTCCCGCATGGTTGGCCGTACATTACGATATACACCTGAAGCAGCACTCTTACCCTGCCATCGTGTTGTTAATAAAGAAGGTCGCACAGCCCCTGGTTGGCTTCATCAGCGGCCGTTGTTAGAAGACGAGGGCGTTCACTTTAAGCCCAACGGCCATGTAGATATGGCACGTCACCTTTGGGAACCATAAAAGCGGAGGCAAATGCCCCCGCTTATTTGTTCTTGTCCCTACTGGGAAGCGGTAAACAACCTGCTTACTTCAACTTGATACTGTTTAATATATCAAGAACTGCTGCGTCGTTAGGATTATCTGATAAAGAACCTACGCGGATAACGCCGTGGCCCATCTGGGCAACGTATACAGTATTGTAACCCTCTGCGTTCTTATATACCTGCCATGTGACATCAGCTGCCGAAATATCGTCAAGCTGTTCATCTGCTTCTGCTTCCATGACCTTTGCACAGTCGGCAACGTCTGCATCTGCCTGCTCCTTGATATTTAATTCTACAGGACCGGTAATGGTCATCTCTGACTCGTTTTGCGTTGCTTCGAAACCAGCAGGAATCTCTACGGTATACCAACCGCGGTCTTCTACTGCAGCAGATGCCTCCGGTTCCGTAGCCTCAACTTCCTCAGCTTCAGCTTCGGTTTCTACAGCTACGGAGTCTTTGTCAGCGTCTGCGTTTGTGTTTCCACCACATGATACCATCATTACTGCCATTGCAGCAACGGCGAAAGAGAAAAATACTTTCTTCATAATGCTTTTTTTGTTTAGTTGTCAATAAATTGTATGTAAACACTCATTTTCTTTCCGGTGGCAAAGATACAACTAATTACATAATGCACAATGCATAATGCCCGGTTATTTGACTTTTTTCGCACATTTTTTGAAGAAAATCGTCTATGGTCAATGGTTAATGGGCAATTATTTTGTATCTTTGAACCCAAATTACAACCATATCCGCATGAAGCAACTCATCATCATACTGGCTGTACTACTCGTGCAGACAGCCCAAGCACAAGTAGCAGAAGTGACGCCAACACAGGCCGACGGCATTCGTCGTATCAAGGTGGAAGCAGTGACAGACAAGATTATTCGTGTCAGAGCCACTGCAGAGAATCAATTTCCTCAGAAGCAAAGCCTCATTGTCGTGCCGCAAGAAGGAAAGAAAATCCATAGCAGCATTGCAACAGAGGGCAATACAATAACGCTGACCACCAAGGAACTCCGAACAGCCATCGACCGCACTACCGGGCGCATCTCATTCTACGACAAGAACGGCAAACTTCTGTTGAAAGAAGCCCAAAGCGGCACAAGCATCAAGCCGTTCCGAGTACCTGAACGAGAAATCGGTGTGGCACAGCGACCACTCAGCGAAGCCGAACTGAACGGATATACGTGGCAACTCACATTCGACAGTCCGAAGGAAGAAGCTTTCTACGGATTGGGCCAACATCAGTCGGGCGACATGAACTATAAGGGAAAGAACGAGGACTTGTTCCAATACAACACGAAAGTATCTACACCTTTTGTCGTCAGCAATCGTGGCTATGGCATCCTTTGGGACAGCTACTCTTATTGCCGATTCGGAAAAGCAGAAGAATACCGACAGTTGGGTGATGTATTCCAACTAACTAATAAGGAAGGAAAAACGGGCTGCCTTACTGGCACCTATACCGAACGTGGAGGCAGAACCATCTCTCGCGATGAGGACTCCATCTACTTCGAGAATTCCGAAACCATCGTCAATCTGCCAAAGGGAATCCGTCTGCAAGGTGCAAATGTCACCTATGAAGGAACGCTCCTGCCATCGACCGATGCCACCTACCATTTCATTCTCTATTATGCCGGCTATGTACGCGTCACGATGAACGGCCGTGAAGTTGTTGCCCAACGATGGCGTACGGCTTGGAATCCCAATGCCTGGAAGTTCGATGTTCCGATGCGTAGGGGTGAGAAATCGGCGCTCCGCATCGAATGGCAACCCGACGGCGGCACCAGCTACTGCGGTCTTCGTGTAGCTCAACCTACAAGTGACGAAACTCAGAACCGCCTATCAATCTGGAGCGAAATGACCCGCGACATGGACTATTACTTCATCGCCGGAGCCGACATCGACCAAGTCATCAGCGGCTACCGCACACTTACCGGTCGTGCCCCCATCCTACCTAAGTGGGCATTGGGATTCTGGCAAAGCCGTGAGCGCTATAAGACGCAGGACGAACTCGTCAGCACGCTACAGGAATTCCGCGACCGTCAGATTCCAATCGACAACATCGTGCAGGACTGGAGCTATTGGGAGGAGAACCAATGGGGCAGTCATGAGTTCGACAAGAGTCGCTACCCCGACCCACAGAAAATGCTTGATGACGTACACCAACTCCACGGACGTTTCATGATCAGCGTCTGGCCGAAGTTCTACGTCAACACCGATAACTACAAAGCCCTCGACTCCCACGGATGGATGTACCATCAGGCTGTCAAAGACAACATCCTCGACTGGATAGGACGCGGCTACCTCGGCAGTTTCTATGATGCTTACGCCCCCGATGCCCGCAAGATGTTCTGGCAACAGATGGATGAGAAACTCTACACAGGTCTTTCTGGAAAAACAGCAAATAGCAAATCGTCAAATAGTAACTATATCGATGCCTGGTGGATGGATGCCTCCGAGCCGAACGTTCGCGACTGTACCCCGATGTGGTACCGCAAAGCACTCTGCGGTCCGACCGCTCTCGGCACCTCTACCGAATATTTCAACGCTTATGCTCTTGTCAATGCCGAAGCCATCTACAACGGCCAACGAAGTGTTAATCCTAATACGAGGGTGTTTTTGTTGACCCGTAGCGGATTTGCAGGCGAGCAACGTTATAGCACAGCCACATGGAGCGGTGACATCGGTACTCGATGGGAAGACATGAGAGCACAGATGACTGCCGGACTTAACTACCAGATGGCAGGACTTCCTTTCTGGGGTATGGACATTGGTGGTTTCTGTGTCGAAAACCGATATGTAGCAGCACAGCAACTCTTCGACCGCAACGGCACGGAGAACGAAGACCTGAAGGAATGGCGCGAGTTGCAGACCCGCTGGCATCAGTTCGGATGCTTCGTTCCCATTTTCCGCACCCATGGTCAGTGGCCGCTGCGCGAAGTATGGAACATCGCCCCAGAAACCCATCCTGCCTACATGAGTATCACGTGGTATCACCGCCTGCGCTATTTCCTGATGCCATATATCTATTCTTTGGCAGCTAAAGTCCACTTCGACGATTACACCATGATGCGCGGTCTGGCGATGGACTACCCTACCGACTCCCGCGTCTTCGACATCGGCGACCAATGGATGTTCGGTCCTGCCCTCATGGCTTGTCCCGTCGGCGAATACAAAGCTCGCTCACGCAAGGTCTACTTCCCACAAGGCGGATGGTACGACTTCTATAGCAACAAGTATATCCAAGGCGGTCAAACCCTCACCGTCGATGCTCCCTATGAACGCATCCCTGTCTTCGTCCGTGAAGGTAGCATCCTGCCAATCGGACCACAGATGCAATGGAGCGACGAGAAGCCTGCCGACCTCATCCATATCCTTGTCTATGAAGGTGCAGACGGGCAGTTTACCCTCTACGAAGACGAAGGTACGAACTACAACTACGAGAAGGGCAAGTACGCCACCATCACGTTCACTTACGACGACACCCATCGTCAACTCACCATCAGCAAGCGTAAAGGCAGTTTTAAAGGAATGCTGAAAGAACGCAAGTTCAACATCGTGTTTGTGAAGAAAGGACAACCGATTCCACTCGATCTCGACAACCCAACGAACAAACAGATCATCATCAATTCCGGTATAACGGTACACTACAAGGGTCAAGAAAAACAAATCAACTACAAATAATCATAACTATGAACAGAAAACTACTATGTATCGCACTGTTGCTAACCATTGCAACGATTAGTTTTGCACAGCGCACCACCGACCGCCTCGACCGCGGACTTGTAGCTGTTCCCTCTAATTCGGGAAGCGGCAACCTTGTATCGTGGCGCGTCTTTGGCGAAGAATACTACGACGTTACCTATAACCTCTATTGCGACGGCACTCAGATAGCCAAAAATCTCTCTGCCTCCAACTACACGCACACCAGCGGTACTGCAACGAGCAAGTATCAGGTGGCTGCCGTAGTTCGTGGTACAGAACAGGCGAAGTGTGATGTTGTCACTCGATGGAACAACGGTATGCTGACCATTCCCGTTCAGAAGATTACGGGTCGTGACGGTACCGATGTTACGTCGAACTATACACTCAACGACATCTCGCTCGGCGACCTCGACGGCGATGGCATTGTGGAGTTCATCGTGAAACGTCCGTGTAGCCGTGCTGCCGATGTATCACAGAAGAACTGCTTCCATGTGCTCGACTGCTACGACCACAAGGGCAAGCGCCTCTGGTGGATTGACTTAGGTCCGAACATGTTGGCTGGTGCCGACGAGCAATGGGACTGCGTATGCTACGACTGGGATGGCGACGGAAAGGCTGAGGTGCTGCTTCGCATTCAGGACAACGCCTATATCCACTATGCCGACGGTACGCAGGAACTGATTGGCTCTGCCAACGTCGATACACGATGGGACGGAGTCGAGTACACCTCATCGGGCAACGAATACCTATTATATTTAGAAGGAGCAACAGGACGTCCCTACAGCATAGGTCCCACATCACATCCGCACTATGCCGACTATCCTCTCACTCGCGGTCAAGATAGCGACTGGGGAAGTGGTATTGTTGGCCATCGCTCCACAAAGCATTACTTCGGCGCTCCGTTCCTCGACGGACGTCATGCCAGCATCTTCCTCGGCCGCGGCTGCTACACCATGCATAAGTTTGCTGCCTACGATGTGGACCCTGCAACCCACAAGCTGACCCGTCGCTGGTACTGGGAGAACAACGTCGGAGGGGCTTGGTTTGGTCAGGGTTATCATAACTTTGCCATCGGAGATGTCGACTGGGACGGACGCGACGAGATTATCTTCGGCTCGATGATTATCGATGATAATGGTAAGGGTCTTAGCACTACAGGACTCGGACATGGCGATGCACAGCATTGTGCCGACCTCGACCCTTATCGACGCTATGAGGAGCAGTTTGCCTGCAACGAGAGTCAGCCGGCAATGAACTACCGCAATGCCGTCACCTCTCAGTTCTATTACCGCCACAAAGCGGATGGCGATGACGGACGTGCGCTCTGTGCCAACTTCACCAACACCTACCCAGGTTCTGTGGGACGTAGTGTCAGCACGGGATGGATCAGTACCGTTGCCGACAAGGTAGTGACCGAACTCGGCGGTGATAACTTCATCGGCTGGGGCGACCTCAACCAGCGTATCTACTGGGACGGAGACCTGCTCGACGAGTATTTCGACAGTCCTGGAACGGAAGGCTATGGTGCTATCTACAAACCCAGTGAAGCTGGTGGCGGACGTTGGAATTTCCCTGATTCGAAGTGTAACAACTGGACGAAAAACAATCCCGGCGCCATTGCCGACATCTTTGGTGACTGGCGCGAGGAACTCGTGATGCGTCGTGGCGACAATACCGCCATCCTCGTCTATTCGACTGGCATATCGACGAAATACCGCATCCCTACCCTATGGCACGACCATCAGTACCGTAACGCGATGGTGTGGCAGAGCATGGGCTACAACCAGCCGCCACACAAGAGCTACTTCCTCGGCGAACTGGAAGGCATCACCGTTTCCCCACCACCATTGACTATGACGGGCCGTAAGGAAGTGAAGAACGGAGGCTCCATCACCACCACCGACGACCACCTCATCGTCTGCGAGACAAACGACACACGCATCTCGATAGCCAATGGTGCCAGCCCGTATATGGTGACGTTCAACGTGCCGTCGTGGGTTCAAGGTACGGCATCAAGCAACACCACGACGAAAACAACTCCTATCAACTACGAATACTTCACCTGCGAGGTCACAGGCGGAGCCTTGACGGGCAACACACGCGTCGTAAAGCAAGGCGACGGCATCTTGAAGTTACCGAATGCCGATATGACCTACACAGGCAATACCGACGTATGGGCAGGAACGCTATGCTTCGATGGTAAACTCTCACACTCTCCATTATGGCTCAACCGCTTTGCCGAACTGAATAGCGACGGAGGAGAGTTCCGTAGCATCAAAGCCGACTATGGCTCTGTCATCCGTCCGGGTGGACCCAATAAGGCAGGCAGCATCACCATTGATGAGACGATGACATTAGGATTTGGCGCGCGAATCGTACTCGACCTCTATTCCGAAGAATATCAGGCCGACCGCATCATGGCGTCCACACTCAGGATAGAGAAGAAAACAGGGGCGGTATGGCAGAAATACGGTCCTGAGTACCTGCAACCTGTCTTGGAAATCGTGGAACACATGACCGACGGAGCCAAGACACTCGCACCAGGCGACTACGTCATCGGTCACGTGAAGGAACTGAGCGGTTCGTTGGCATCGCTCAAAATCGAAGGCATCACCGACCTGAAACCAGCTCTGTCGCTCGACGACGATGGCAATATCATCCTGTCGCTGGGCAAGATGCGCGGTGCTACGGAGATAGCATGGAGCGGTGCTACTTCGGGCGTATGGGACTTTGCCAAGACACCTAACTTCTATCACCTTGGCGATGAAGCACAAGAGCCTGAGATATTCGTCAAGGGCGATATCGTCAACTTCACCGACGACGCCCAACGTACTGCCGTCACACTCGATGACGACATAGAGGCCGACACCATCTACTTCAGCAACACGACGAAGGCATACACACTCTCGGGCACAGGGGCCATCATCGGCAACTCGTCGCTCATCGTCGACGGTACCAACACCGTGACCATCAGCACCGAGAGCAGCTACACGGGCGGAAACTTTCTGCGTGGAGGTACCACCATTGTCAGCGTCCTATCCAACTCCACCAAACCGAAAGGCAACCTCGGCGGAGTGACCACCAGTCCTACGAAATTCACGATGGAGAACGGTGCCGTACTCAAAACGACTGCTGCCGTGACAAACGGCTCACCCATCCGTCTGATGGGCGATGGCGGAACAATCAACAACTCTGCCGACTTCAACCAAGAGGCAGCCTTCAGCGGCACAACCCTCACGAAGCGAGGCGGAGGATGGCTCAAGCCACGCGTGGAAAGCTCGCTGCGTAAGCTCGTCGTGGCAGAAGGTACGGTCGATGCAGGTGTGAAGGTGGCAAGCACCATTGAACTGCAAGGCTCGGCAGCCATCACAGGCAATGGATTCCTCACCACACCTATCGTCGTGGCAGACGGGGCAAAGGCAAAGCTGACCACCGTGAACCGCGCCACCACAAACCTGTCGCTCACAGGCAACGGACAGATCACCATCTACTGCGCCACCGAGAAAGGCAGCAACTACTATGCCACCCGCACACCGATAGCACTCAACCTGTCGAAGTTCCAAGGCACACTCGTAGCCGAGGCGGTCTATGCAGACGACGGACGGTTCACACTCGACACCAGTTCGGGCGGTGAAGGATGGAGACTCGACATTCCCGACGGACGGTTCGTACAGAACTCAGGCAAGACCCTCCGCATGGGACAGCTCACAGGTAAGGGAGCCCTCGGCGGTTTCAGCGCCTTCCGCAACGGAGGCACAGCCGCAGTCAACACCTGGCAGGTGGGCAACGACACCATCGACTACACGTTTGAAGGCAAGGTCAGCAGCATTGACAACTTCAACAAAATGGGTAAGAGCAAGATGACCGTCAAGGGAGCATGGGACAACACAGGCACCGTGACCGTCTCGGCAGGCACCATGATGCTCGACGGAGGCACACTCGGCACCGGAGCACTCACCGTGGCACGCAGCGCCACACTATCGGGAATAGGCTCGCTCACCAACAGCAACATCACCATCAACGGCAACATCCAACCAGGCAAGAGCGCAGCAGCCATCAGCGCCACCATCGACTGCGGAGGCAAGAACGTCACCATCGGCTCTACAGGCACATATACCGTCACCGCACGCCGATGTGCCACGAAGACCAACGACGGATGCGCCAACATCACCAACATCGGCAAGCTGACCCTGAGCGGAACCATCAACGTCGAGCTGTCACCGTTCGAGAACCTTGCCGCAGGCGATTCACTCCGACTCTTCACATGCACAACGTTCGGCGGCAACCCCAAATGGAAACTGCCACGTAAGTATATCTGGAACACCAGCCGCATAGCCGAAGGACTCCTCTTCGTCACAGCCCTCCGAACCCTCGAAGACGTGAACGACGACGGCACCGTCGATACACAAGACGTACTCTGCATCTACCAATACATCCAAGACGGCACAGTCCCCATAGAAGGCGCCACAGGTGAGGTATGCGACGTGAACGACGACGGCATCGTCGACACACAGGATGTGCTGAAGATATACGAATACATTAGCAATCATTAAAACAAAAACAAAAAGACTGGGCGAACATCTCGTCCAGTCTTTTGCATTTGGGTGAGGGCTATGCTGGAGCGGGCAGAGCAATAATCAGCCAACTGCCGGAATGGCAATCAGCCAACTGCCGGAATAAAACGCGGTTTATTTCGCTAAAAAGGCCAAAAAAACGACACGTTGTAGCGAAATAAAATTATTTTTGTTCGGTATTTTTATTTTTTTGCTTGTTGTTTTCGGTTTTATTTGTACCTTTGCAACCGGCAATAACTTAATGCGCATTAAATTAATATTCGTTATATGAGGTTTTATGACAGAGAAAAAGAACTGGAGATACTCCAGAGGAATTGGGAACAAACAGAAGAACGGGGCCTCCTGACAGTACTCATTGGCCGACGTCGAATTGGTAAGACCACACTACTGAGGAAAAGTTCAGATGACGGTCATACGCCACTGCTCTACCTCTATGTCTCGAAAGATAACGAGCGTGTGCTAACAAGCAAGTTTCAGGAAGCAGCTGAGCAGGTTTTGGGCCTACAGATTTTCGGTCGCATAGAAACATTCGCCCAGTTCTTCGAGTTGTTGATACGATATGGCCAGGAGCACCATTTCACACTGGTATTCGATGAGTTTCAAAACTTCATCAAAGTAAACCCAGCTATTCCAAGTCACATTCAGGATATATGGGACCGCTATCATGAGAAGGTGAAGATTAACATGATTGCTTGCGGCAGTATCTACAATATGATGCACAAAATTTTCGATAACGAAGACGAACCGCTCTATGGCCGTCAGGACTGTCGCTTGAATATGCTTCCGTTCCGTATCAGTGTGCTGAAGCAAATCCTCCACGATCACAATCCTCAATACACTTCCGAGGATCTGCTTTGCCTCTATGCACTCACGGGCGGTGTGGCTAAATACGTGTCCTGGCTGATGGATGCAAAAGCAACTACGAAACCGAAGATGTTACGATGGGTTACACAAGCAGGTTCCCCCTATCTCTCCGAAGGTACAGAACTTATCATGTCTGAATTTGGCAAGGACTATGCAAACTATTTGAGCATACTCCAATTGATTGCTTCAGGTTTGACTACTCAGAGCGAAATCGACGGTGCTATTGGAAAGAACACAGGAGCCTATCTTGAAAATCTGGAAACGGAATACAGTTATATCCACCGTCATCAGCCTATGTTCAGCAAACCAAATGGCAGGAACTCCCACTGGCAGCTCGACGACTGTTTCTTACGTTTTTGGTTCCGGTTCATCTTGCGTCATCAGGCTCTCGTCGAGATGGAGCGCAATGACCTGTTACTCGAAATTGTTGAGCGTGGCTATGAGCAATACACGGGATTTGTTCTTGAGCAGTATTTCCGTCAAAAATGGATGGAAGAAGAGCGAGTAACGATAGTAGGCAACTGGTGGGACCGCAAGGGTGAGAACGAAATTGATATGATAGCTCTCAATGATATAGAAAAGAAAGCAGTAGTAGCAGAAATCAAGCGTCAGCGAAAAAAGTTAAATCTCACGGAACTGGCAGAGAAAACAGCTATACTCGGCAAGGAACTGACAAACTACAGTGTCAGCCATATTTGTTTGTCGATGGAGGACATGTAATAAATACAGACACTATGCACAAAGGATTGTATATCATCGGACTGTTGTTGTTGCTCTTTGTTGCCTGTACGGGCGACAGGGAGGTGAGGGCTGTGATGTCAATCAGGATGGCATCGTCGACACACAGGATGTACTGAAGATATACGAATACATTAGCAATCACTAACAAGACAAAACGTCTCATCTCGAAATTCCTTTATCCCGTCATAACAGAGCATGACCGCCCCTCAACTCTCTACTCTAAACCCTAAACCAAATCCCCCTCCCCTCGGGGAGGAAGGGAGGGGGCTGCTTTTCCTCCTCCCCCTCGTGGGGAGGGCTTGGGGAGAGGGGCCTAGTTCTGGTCAGTGGTGCCATCACCGCCCGGGGTGTCGGGATTGGTAGGAGTGGTTCCGCCTTGACTGCCGCCCTGCGACGGGTTAGGGGAGGTTTCACCCTTTGCCTCCGCAATCTCAGCCTTGGTCTTGTCGGTCCATGCCAGCTTCACGTCCTTGCGCAGCTCGTCGCGTGTGAAGTCGCCCGTCGACTGT
>CADAGO010000006.1 GCA_902787555.1 uncultured Bacteroidales bacterium | reverse complement strand
TCCGAATCAAACAGCAACCGAGTTATGGCAGACATTGCATTATCTGGATGAAGATGCCATTACCATTCATTCGAGAATAGATGATGCACAGACTGGTGCTGAACTCGAAGATATTGAGTGGATGATAGAAGAACTGGAACAGAGGGTTGTTGTTTTGCGAGAAGAAGTTGAGAACTATGGTGAAACGAATGATCCTATTGCATATGGCGTCTTTACGAACAACATGATGAAGTTGACGTTCTATTACGATAAGGAAATGGGAACTCATGATGAGGGAATTGCAATCCCTTGGGAGCAATTGTTGAATTCGAATGAGATGAATAATGCCCGTCAAACCCTTGCAATGATTGACTTTGATCCATCGTTTGCAAATCTTACTACCTTGACAAGTATAGGATACTTGTTCGCTGGATGTATGAACCTGACTTCCATCAATGGTTTAGAATACCTGATAACAGACAATATGACGGATATGCGTGAGATGTTTGCCAGCTGTGAGAGCCTGACAGAACTTGACCTAAGGTCGTTTAACACTTCTAAAGTGACGATGATGTGGGGTATGTTCCAGGGTTGTTCACATCTTAAAACGATTATTGTTGGACCAGGATGGACAACATCCGCTTTGACAGACGAAGGACACGAAATGTTTGCAGGCTGTACGAGCCTTGTAGGTGAAAAGGGTACCACATATAGCGACGAGCATTTTGATGCCGATTATGCTCATGTGGATGGCGGACCAAACAATCCTGGCTATCTGACAGGTGTAGATGAACCCATCATTACAGAATTTGAGGTTGATGGCATTTTCTATCGCGTTCATGACCAAGGTGAACATAAGGTAACAGTAGCACATGTGATGCGTGCCGAAGAAGAATTGTATGTTCCTTCAGAAGTGGAATATGCAAGAATCCATTGGATTGTCACCGCATTGGGTGAGATGGCATTTGCAGATCTTGAAAGCGTGAAGGTGATAGAGGTTCCAGAGTCGATAGACAGTGTATCGGTAAATTTGTTTAACCATTGTCGTCACTTGGCAGCAATAATATGGACAACAAATGTACCGCTTACCAATGCTGCAATAGGACAATTTAATAATCCAAACCTGTTGCTCTACATTACAAATACCGCTAATGCACCAGCTTCTATAGCAAATGTGATTGATTTGAACACAAACTCTGCTAACAAGATTGTGCTGAGTGATGCAGAAGCTGGAGGAAACGACTTCTATTGTCCAGAGCCTTTTATGGCTAAGGAAATCAGCTATACCCACAGCTATGACCAGGCTACCCAAATCGGTACTTGTCAGGGATGGGAGAGCATTGTGGTACCATTTGATGTACAGACATATACTCATGAGACGAAGGGCGAAATCTATCCCATATCTACCTTACTCGATGAGCAGATCGAGTTGGATGGTGACAAACCATTCTGGCTCTATGCTTTCACGTCGAACGATGAGTTTGTGGAGGCTGACAGGATTAGGGCGAATACTCCTTATATTATATCTATGCCGAACGACCCAGCATACTGGGACGACTACATTCTAAGTGGTCGCGTTACGTTCGGTGCAAAGGATGTTGAGGTCTATCCGACCCGAAATGTGATGTATGTAGAAAGTCCTAATCGTGTGTTTGTGCCAAACTACGAGAATGTGGATTATGAGAACCCAGACATGTTCTTGCTGAATGTTGGTGATGCTTATGACAATCATCTGCCAGGAAGTGTGTTCGCTGGTGACCGTCCTGCTCGCAGAGCACGCCCGTTTGAAGCTTATTTCGTCGCAAGTGGTAATTATCCTGCTCGATATATGGATATCTTTAGCTCAGATGTGGATGCTATTCGCGAAATACCTGTTGACTTTAAGTCAAAGAAGGGTGTATACGACCTAATAGGACGCAAGGTGAACGAAGATGGTATGTTGTCGAAGGGTGTGTATATCATAGATGGCCAAAAGGTGATAGTGAAATAATAGATTATAAAAATAGAATATGAATATGAAAAGACGTTTGTTGTTCTGTGTGATGCTTCTCATGGCAATTGTCATGAAAGCCCAATTGACAGTTGATAATTTCGAACAGCGTATCAACGATCAGAGTGGTATGGCTACGAATATCACTGTCAGAGACCCTAACGGAGACCGATGTGCATTAATCAAGGTGTTTGCACCTCAGGTCGATGGATTCAGTTTCTATGGTGGTGTCACCAGTGGATTCTTGACAACAGAGACCCATGGAAATGAGATCTGGGTATTTGCACCTGCATCTGCCCAATCTATAACAATCAGTCACGCACTTTTCGGACGTGTGGAGTATGAATACCCTGTAGCTCTGGGTAAGGGTTCCACTTATGAATTGTTGCTCAATGTGGGTAGTGGACGGTTTGTGAACATCAATAGTACTGGAACAACGGAAGCACGTGTTACCATTGATGGTAAGTATGTGGGTGTGACGCCTATTTACAACCACTTTATGCCATTTGGTAAATATCAAGTGGTGGCTGAGAAAGATCGTTTCGAAGGCAAGACTGAAATTGAGGTGGAGCCGAAGAAAAAGAAAGGTGATGCACATCAGCAGTCGTTCAACATTCAGATGATTGACCAGACACCACATTATGGTGATGTGACTGTCACAGTGAACGAAGACCCTAATGCAGAAATTTTCTATCAGGGCGAACGTGTAGGTGCTGGTACATGGAAGTCGATGTTGAAAGAAGGTACCCATGAGATTATTGCCCGTAAGGCTGACTGCAATGATGCGGTAACCATCTTCACAGTAAAGCCGCAGGTTCAAAACGACATTACTGCAGATGCTCCGACTCCTCACACAGGTAATGTACAAATATATACTCGTCCACGCAATGCGGTAGCCACATACGATGGTGAAAAGTCAATTGATTTGACGGACATCAATGTGATGACTGTTGGTACACACCAGTTTGCTATATCACGTAAAGGGTATGTTACTTCTTATCCAAATATCCTTGTACGTCACAATGAAACGACAGTCGATACGATTGCTCTTGAACCAATCAACTATATCAAAGAAAAGTGGGCGTTCTATTTCGGAGTAGGGTACACGTTAAGTTCGCTTTCAGGATTGACAACATACGCAGGCGCTGTGTGGAATCATATTGATGCTCAGTTGTCATACACATTGGGATTGAGTAAATCTGATAAAGTTCATATGTATTCCAATGTATTCGGTGAGGGTCATAACCTGAATAGTATCAATGACTACAAAATGAATTCCTTTGCATTACGTGTAGGCTACCAGATTCGTTTAGTACCACGTTTGGGTATCACTCCGCAAGTTGGTGTGATGACTCAGACGCTTACCAGTAACTTGATTGAAGGAACAACAAAGTATGCCGATGGAGCTAAGGCAACAAGCCTGACTTTTGGAGCCAAGATATTAGGTGTTCCTGCTCATCGTGTCTATGTGTTCCTGACTCCAGAATTAGCATTGCCAATCAGCAAGGATGATACATTTAATAAAGCTGCGAAAGCAGGTGAATTCAGTGCTGGAGGCTTCTCTGTCAGTTTGGGTGTACTTCTTAACTTCGGAAAATAAGAAACAGACCTCCTTTGATTAGATAGCATATTTGAAAGATTTAATTATATAATAAGATGAAGCGTAAAATATATAGTATATTGATGGTGCTGCCAATGATTGCAGCCATCATGACCTCTTGTAGCGGAGACAATTTAGAAGCAGAGATTGTCAGCAGTGACCGTTTGGCAGCCGGAACCCGTATGGATGTAAGTGGTGAAGCTTCTACCAACAACGTCATTCCAGTTGAGGCAAACTGCCCATGGACAGTGACGACCGATGTGGATTGGATTACCATCACTCAACCTTCTGCAGGACGTGGTAATGGTAGCCAAAGTGTAGTGTTCGATGTGTCTGCCAGTACATCACCATCAATCCAAACAGGTACAATTACCATTAAGACAGGAAGTGGTATCGAACGAATTGTTACAATCAATCAACGTCCCGGTACTATCGTCATTTTGCCAACACCTGCATCGCTGTTCTTTACATGTGAAGGTGGCAACCAGACATTATTGGTGACAGGAAATTCACAGTGGACAGCCACCAGTTCGGTTGATTGGCTGAAGATTGATGATGAAAAGTCTGTGGATAAGGAAGGTGTTCAACGTCTGACAATTCATGCTAATGAAAGTAGTCTAAGCGATGCTATCATAGGGTCAATCATCCTAACTGATAAAGACAATAAAATAGCACCTGTTACAGTAAAGGTAGAAGTCGGCGGAAGAACCCCAGTGTTGGTTGTCACTCCTGCAAATGAAGTAGATGCAGCAGGAGGTCCTGCTATCTTCGGTGTGAAATCAAATTTCAATTGGGAGGCAACAGTTACGGCTCTTAATCCTGCAGGTAGCGGAAAGTGGGCATTGTTCCCCAATCAGTTATTGCAGTTCAATGGTGCACCAAGTGGTGAGCCAATGGATGTTGAGCTGATGTTAGAACCAAACCCTTCATTTGAAGAGCGTTTAGTAACGGTCACTTTAGTGACAAAGTCATCTTTTGGAGGTATCGCTCAACAGAACGTTAACATCATGCAACATGGCTCATCTATACCTGTTGTCTATCTGCCGCATACCACGAATGTAGCTATGAACGAAGCAACGCTGACCTTTAGTGCTACATCTGCCAGCTTACCAATAACTGAATGTGGTTTGCTATATAGCATTGAACCAGGACAAGTGGCTCAAGGGTCTCGTGTCGTTGGTACTATCGACGGTGAGGAGGCTATGGCTACAATGAAAAACCTACAAGCAGGTACAACCTATTATGTTCGTGCTTATGCCACGAACGCCGTAGGAACCAGTTATAGTGAAGTCATGTCGTTCCGTACACGTCTGACACCTGGCCGTAGTGATAATCAGACACCATGATGTTGGAAACCTCTACTTAGACTTTTCCCTATGGTAGGACTTGAATGTTAAGAATAAAGTTTAATAATTGAAATAATTACAATGGTGAAGAATAATATGACTCGCGTATTGAGCGCATTCCTTTTGTTAGTTATTCCATGTTTTGTCTGTGCACAAAATTTGAAAGATAATCAGCGTAAAGCTCAGGCTATTCAGAATGATAGTCAGCGATATCTGTGGGGGTTTGGTGATGGAGCCAACGTGAATGAGGCAACGCAGAATGCAAAACAAGACTTGCTGACATCAATCTCTGCAAAGGTGGAGAGTAATCAGACCTCAACTATGCGTAACGTTCAGAACGGACAAGACGTGCAGACAGAAATGGAAGATATGAATGTCATCAAAATTAAAGCTGCAGGTCAACTAAAAGGCACACATGTGTTGGTTCTTGCTAATCCTCCTCAGTGTAGAGTGATGGCCTATATGGAAAAAGCGCAACTTGACAGCATCTATCAGGCACGACGTCAAAGAGTCGTACAACATTGTATTGATGCTCAAAATGCAGAGAAACTGGGACGAATTGATGATGCGCTTCGGTTCTATTACTGGGGACTCTGTCTGCTGAAGAGTGTAGAAGATGCAGGGAATGTGAAGTATAACGACCACCTGTTGATAACCTGGATTCCACAGCAGATGCGCGATATCTTCCGTAATATCAAGACCGAAGTGGCTGAGATTGACGGACAGAACATCAAACTCTTCACTACCTATAATGATAAACCTGTAGCCAGTCTGGACTTTCGTTATCATGACGGATTGCGTATAAGTGACTTGAGCCATGCTGCCAAGGATGGAATGTCGTATGTAACGACCATTAAGTCATACGATGAAAACAAACTTCATATTTTTTATGAATATGAGTATCGGAATGAGATGCGAAATGACCCAGAACTGGAGTACTTGATGAATATGTACGGTGACGGTAGTTTCCGTGAGGCAAATGCAACTGTGGATTTTGGTGACAAGAAGAAGATGAAGGAAGTGAAGGCTCAGTTTGAAGAAGTTGCACAAGAACAGGCAACCCCAACCAATGCCTTTATGAAACGTACACAGGCTAAGGATTTTACAAAGACAGTCATGAGTATTGCTGATGCAATCAAGAGTAAAAAATACGATGCTGTGAAGGGCGATTTTACACCAGAGGGATATGAGATGTTTGACCAGTTGATTCACTATGGTAATGCAGAGATTCTTACCATCCCTGAATTGCATTGCTTCCCTTATCGTGATAAGATTATCTGTCGTAGTATTCCAATGCGATTTACATATAAGAACAACAAGCGTGCATTCATAGAAGATGTTACCTTTACTTTCAATGCAGATGATAAGATAGAATGCGTGGCTTTCGGTCTTGATAAACCTACTCGTGAACAAATTTATACCGATCAACATTTGGAGTATTGGGGAGACAGCACATGTACATTATTGGCTACATTCCTTGAAAACTATCAGACTGCATTTGCTCTCCATCGGCTTGATTATATAAAGAGCATCTTCGACGATGAGGCGGTCATTATCACAGGACACCTGCTGAAGAAAGCATCGGGAACGAAAGCTGCAAGCGAAGGGAAGAGCATTACCATTAAGACAACGAACAATCAAAAGGCATCTTATACTAAGATGGATAAGGAGCAGTACATGGAGCGACTAGAAGCTTGTTTCAAACGGAATGAATTCATCAATATCCATTTCAGCGATTGTATTTTGGATAAGATGTATGACGCTCGATTTGGTATTAATCTCCGTCAGGATTATTTCTCAAGCACCTATAGTGATACTGGATTCTTGTTCCTACTCGTTAATGTATCTGACCCAGAGTTACCTCTGATTCAGTATCGTACATGGCAACCCGATCGTGATGTTGAGGTGTTTAATACAAAAGCTGCTGCAGATGATCCTCGTCGTGGATTAGTCACTGCGGGATTGATACAATAGTAAGGTTTAGGCAGGATACATTCGTATATGGAGAAACATGTATAGGATGGCGTCTTGAATGAAAATCTGATAAATAAATCAGGCAGATTTCCGTTTATCCCACCATAAAAATAGTCCTGCAAGGATGGTTCCGCTGATGCTGTGCCAAGCACAACTGATGGCACAAGGAAGAACTGCCAAGGGTTGAGCAGCGAAGAAGTTGCCAGCAAGTACTGTGGCAAGTCCTGCATTCTGCATACCCACTTCAATGCTGATAGTGCGTTTTTTTGCTTTGCTGAATTTCGAAACGACACCGGCAAGGTAGCCTAATACATAACCAAGAGTGTTGTGACAAAGAACAACTGCAAATGTCCAAATGAATAGTACGAATCCACGAGCAATCAGTTCGTCATGTACGGTTGAGATGACACCGCCTACAATGCATGCCAGGCAGATAACACTTAATCCCGGCATCAATGATTGAATGGTCGGGAAACTCTTACGTTGGGAATATATGTAGTTGAGGAAACAACCGATACCAACAGGTATAATGGTTACAATTAAGATATTGAGAAACATTCCGATCGCATCAATTTCAATAATTTCGCCTGCTGTGAGTTCCATTAACAAGGGGGTCATCACAGGGGCGAGTAGGGTGGAGGCGCAAGTCATGCCGACAGAAAATGCCACATCACCATGACAAAGATACGACATGATATTGCTCGATACACCGCCGGGGCTGCAACCCACCAACAGGATTCCTAGTGCGAGAGCAGGTTCAAGGTGAAATATCCTTACTAATAGCCATGCAACGCAGGGCATGATGAAGAACTGTGCTACGGCCCCAATCAAGATATCGAAAGGTCTTTTAGCCAGAATGCGAAAGTCTTCTGTCGTTAGTGTCAGTCCCATCGTTAACATGATGATACCTAATATCACGGTCTGTGTCGTACCACGAACCCAGTTAAACATGTCGGGTAGGAAAAATGTAATGATGGCAATTGCTGTCACAAACAATGATGCATGAGCAGCCAGCAACTGGCTGGCTTTTTGTAGTAAACCTAACATCTTTATATCCTCTAATTCTTCTTTGTCACTTTTGGGCAAAGCTTGTTATATTTTTTCATTTAAATATAAGAATCGCTTAATGCTCTTTTTCGGAGTTTTCTCAAATTCGTGTTCCATAATCTTGATGCCCGATAGATGTTCATAGGCAGGCAGCTCTTGGTTTATCTCTTTGCGAATGGTCTCCATCGCTGCTTTTAGGTCTGTGATTTGTGACTTTTCAATCTCTTCTGCATCAGGATAAATTAAGGCATACAATCGTTCATTATTTTGTATTACCACACTTTCGGCAACAATAGCCTGTGCATTGAGTTTGTCTTCTATCTCTTCAGGATAGATGTTCTGTCCATTAGGACCTAACAGCATGTTCTTTGAGCGTCCACGGATATATAGACTTCCATCGGCTGCGATGATACCAAGGTCACCTGTATGATACCATCCCTGGTCATCCAGTGCTTCCCGTGTTGCTTCTTCATTCTTAAAATAGCCTAACATCACACCATCACCCTTTACCAAAATTTCACCAACCTCGTTCTCTGGGTCATTGCTGTTGATGCGTAGCTTCATCCGATGGATGGCACGTCCACAACTGCCTTTTGGAAAGTCGTACCAATGGGCATAGGTAATTAGTGGAGCACATTCTGTAGTACCGTAACCAACAGTATATCTGAACCCCATGTCTTTTAAGATGTTCTCTACATCTTCTGAGAAAGCAGCTCCACCGATAATTACTTCATAGAACCTGTCACCAAATGCTTTTGTGAGTTTTCTGCAGATTCGGTGTTTGATGATTGTTCCAATAATTGGTAGATGGAGTAGGGTACGGATGCGTACATCCTGCAGTTTTGGCAAAACTGCCCGACGAATGATTTTCTCTATCACAAGAGGTACTGAGATGACTAGCGTCGGACGTATTTCTGAAAATGCTTTAAATATCAGTGTTGGCGACAACTTTGTGAGGAAATAGATGTGCATACCCATACAGATCTCACTCAGTATTTCGAATGCCAGTCCGTACATGTGAGCCATTGGGAGGATGCTGACCACCGTTCCGTCATGGGCAATATGGTCTTGTAGCTCATCGATACCAAATCGTACATTGTTCCAGAGGTTTTTCTGTGATAGCATCACACCTTTAGATTTGCCTGTAGAACCTGACGTGTAGTTGATGATAGCCAAATCGTCACCTCTATTCTCAACATAGTGCACATCATCTGCTTTCAGTCCATCGGGATGAACTTCAGTAAAGAGTTTTGAGAGCTGTCCCAACAGCATGCTGAGCTTTTCGTCTTGCTCAAACAATACGGCATAGTCATGTATGTTAATCGCACCGATGAAATCTGGTACCTCAATGGATAGCCCTTCGTTTGTCACTTCTTTCCAAATGTTATCGCTCACAAACAATAGTCGTGAATCTGAGTGATTGACGATATTCTGTATCTGTTCGGGTTTGAACTCATGAAGGATGGGAACTGCAATGGCACCATAAGTGACGGTTGCAAAGAAACATACCGCCCAGTTCGAACAATTCTTGCCACACAAGGATATTTTCTCTCCGCGTTCGATGCCTAAACGTTGAAACAGCAGGTGGAACTGCTCCACTTGTTCTGCCACATTTGCATAAGTCAAAGTCTGCCCCTGATAATCGGTCAGAGCAGGACGGTTCCAATGACTTTTGATAGTCGACTCAAATAGAAGATTAAAACTTTTTTCTTCTTCCGTATATTCCTTCATGTTGTACACATGTTTATTTGTTGCGCAAAGATAGTAAATTATTCATAATTTTGAATGCATAATTCTTTTTTTTATGCAAATTTATATCATTTTCCTTGTTTTTTTCTTTACTCTTAATCCGTAACTCTTAATTATTTACTAACTTTGCAACATCTTTTAACCAATAACAACAAAAGAACAATGAAGAAACTATTAACAGCAATTATGCTTGTTGCTTTCGTTGCAACTGCGAAAGCGCAATTCGGTTTTGGTGCACCCCAGCAGCAGAACGGTGAGCCAAAGGCTCCAGAACTGGAGTATGTAGTACGTCTTAATGTCACTCTAGGTCAGGCTTATTCATCAGGCAATAACGGCAAGGGTACTCGTACCATCATCCCTATCACTGGCGGTACATTTGAAGGACCGAATATTAAAGGTGAGGTTCTACCTGGTGGCGCTGATTATCAGCTTGCAGTCGACGGTCGCAATGAGGTAGAGGCTATCTATTGCATCCGTACTGATGACGGTGTGACTATCCACGTTCGTAACAACGGCATTATTAAGATGGGTGGACAGGGCGGCATGTATTTCCGTTGTGCACCTAAGTTTGAGGCCCCAAAAGATAGCAAGTACGCATGGTTGAATGAATGCCTGTTTCTCTGCCAACCAGGTTTTGGCGGTGCGGGTGGTGGCATCACACTTGATGTTTGGAAAGTGAAGTAATAGATTAAAAGAATAAGAATATGAAAAGAATTTTAGTTACATTTGCATTTGCAACTATTGCAATTGCTGGCTTTGCACAGAAGTCACGCATCGTAGAAGAAGGTGGTACAGGTCCATACAAGGCAATCATGAAAGAAGAAGCTTCTATTGCTGCTCACACAATTTTTGTGCCTCAGGACTTGACATCATTTGGAAAGAAACAAAAATTGCCAGTCTTGGTATGGGGAAACGGAGCCTGCAATAACTCTCCATTTGAGCATTATAAGTTCTTGAACGAAATTGCATCATACGGCTTTATCGTTGTAGCTACCGGTTTTATTCCTATGGACGATCAGCCTTATCGTGGTGCTATGTCAACCACTGAACAGCAAGTAGAAGCCATGGATTGGGTTTTTGCTCAGAATGCAGACAAGAGTTCTCCATACTATGATAAAATAGATGTAAAGAACATTTGTGTAGCTGGTATGTCATGTGGTGGATTACAAACACTTTATAACTGTGCCGACAAGCGTATTACAAGTCTTATGATTTGCAATAGTGGTCTGTTTAATCAGCAGAATGCAAATCAGGCTGTAGGTGGTATGCCTATGCCTCCTAAGGAGAAACTCAAAGAAATACATTCGCCAATTATCTACATCCTTGGTGGTGAGTCAGATATAGCTTATGGGAATGGTATGGACGACTTCCATCGAATTGATCACGTTCCTTCGTGCGCAGTTAACTATCCTGTCGGTCATGGCGGTACTTACGGTCAGCCACATGGTGGCGAGTTCGCAGTTGTTGCTCTTGCATGGCTTCAGTGGCAACTCAAAGGTGACCAGCAGGCAGCCAAGATGTTCAAAGGAGCAGATTGTGGAGTTGCAAAGCGTGACAAGTGGACTATTGAGAAGAATGCCAAATTTGAAAGCTTGAAATAAATTGAAAAATTATTATAGCCGTTATGTTTTTTAGGTAGTGAGGCGATGTGTCGCCTCACTATTATTCGTGTCATCTCCATAGGAGAAATATGAAACATATTGCCGTTACCTCTACTCTTATTATTATACTCTTCATCGCCAATCTTTTCTTTGGGTCAGTCAGCATTCCTGCTGAAGCTGTTTGGCAGATTCTGACTGGCGGAGAAGTGGAGCGAGCCAGTTGGGTGTATATTGTCCTTCAGTCGCGTCTTCCACAGGCACTGACTGCCTTGTTTTGTGGCAGTTCACTGGCAGTGTCGGGCTTGATGCTTCAGACAGCATTCAGCAATCCACTGGCAGGTCCATCCATTCTCGGTATCAGTAGTGGAGCCAATCTCGGAGTAGCTATCGTTATGCTTGCTACAGGTGGAGCATTCGTTGCAGGAGGAGTGACTTTTACCGGGTTTATGTCTGTCTTGATTGGTGCATTCGTGGGTTCGATGCTAATCATGGCAGTCATTCTCTTCCTCTCCACTTTCATTCGTAGCAACCTTATGTTGCTCATTACAGGTATCATGATTGGTTATATCACCTCATCTGCTATCTCATTGCTTAACTTTTTTGCGACTGAAGAAGGTGTTCATAGTTTTGTCATTTGGGGAATGGGAAATTTCGGCGGAGTGTCATTGGAACAGATGCCTATGTTTGCTAGCTGCTGTATGATTGGGCTAGGAATGTCGGTCATGCTAATAAAACCATTAAATGCCTTGTTGATGGGAAATCAATATGCCGAGAATCTGGGTATAAATATCCGTCGTACTCGTAATCTTTTGTTGGTTGCTACAGGATTGTTAACAGCTGTTACAACAGCCTTTTGCGGACCTATTGCCTTTTTCGGATTAGCTGTGCCACATGTAGCACGTATGTTGCTTCGTTCGGAAAACCATAACACCCTGTTGCCCCTTACCATTCTCTGTGGAGGTGTTGCAGCACTATTATGCAATCTCATCTGCATTTTACCTGGAGATGCAGGCATTATTCCTCTTAATGCCGTTACTCCAATGTTAGGTGCACCTGTCATCATCTATGTCATTATGAAACAACGTAGATGATAATAATAAAAAAAGGATGTGAAGTGTTTGCTTCACATCCTTTTACTTAGTAAGGGACTTATTTTATTCCACTGAATAGTCAATTTTGCTCATACGTACGTAAGTCGCATAGCGGTGCTGAGCTGCTTTCTTTGCAGCATCGAAAAGTTCCTGTGCCTCTTGTGGCTTTGCCTTCTTGAGTGACAGATAACGTACCTCTCCATCGAGGAATGCCTGGAAGTTATCCCAGTTTGGCTCCTTAGAGTCGAGCTGGAATGGGTTCTTGCCTTGCTCGGCGAGACGTGGGTCGAAGCGCCACAGGTGCCAGTAACCACATTCAACAGCCTTTGCCTCTTCTGCTTGGCTCTTACCCATACCACCCTTAGCTTTCAGTCCGTGGTTGATACATGGAGCATAGCCGATGACGAGTGATGGCCCTGGATATTCTTCTGCTTCGCGTAGAGCCTTGAGACACTGTGCGTTGTCAGCGCCCATAGCTACTTGTGCTACATAAACATATCCGTAAGTAGACTGCATCAGACCGAGGTCCTTCTTCGTGATGCGCTTACCGCCAGCAGCAAACTGTGCGATAGCACCGATTGGAGTAGCCTTTGATGACTGACCACCTGTATTTGAGTAAACCTCAGTATCGATAACAAAGATGTTGATGTCTTCACCTGATGCAAGTGCGTGGTCGAGACCGCCGTAACCAATGTCGTATGATGCACCATCGCCGCCGATAATCCACTGACTGCGCTTAACGAGGTAGTGAGAGAGCTCGCTGAGCTGCTGGCAGATTGGGCAACCTGCGTTGCGACCTGCTTCGATGGCTGGAGCGAGTTTTGCTGCAGCAGCCTTTGATGCGTCTGCATTGTCCTTGCCTGCAATCCATTCCTGAGCAGCAGTCTTGAACTCTGCAGGAGTGTCATCTTTCGCGAGTAATTCGTTCAGCATCGTAACGATGCGTTCACGCATCTTCTTAGTGGCAAGAGCCATACCGAGACCATATTCGCAGAAGTCTTCGAACAGTGAGTTTGACCATGCTGGTCCCTGTCCCTTCTCGTTCTTAGTATAAGGAGTAGAAGGAATTGAGCCTGAATAGATTGATGAGCAGCCTGTTGCATTAGCTACCATCTGACGGTCACCAAAGAGCTGTGAAATGAGTTTCACGTAAGGAGTTTCACCACAGCCTGAACATGCGCCTGAGAACTCGAAGAGTGGGGTAGCGAACTGGCTGACACGTGGGTTGGACTTGATGTCCACGAGGTCTTGCTTTGACTTCACGTTCTTCACGCAGTAGTCCCAGTTCTTAGCCTCACCGAGCTGACTCTCGAGACCAACCATCTTGAGTGCTTTGTTACCTTTCTTACCTGGACATACGTCAACACAGTTGCCGCAACCGAGACAGTCCATAACGCTGACTTGCATACGGAACTTCATGCCTTTGAGTGCTGGAGGTGCAATCATGTCGAGCTTAGCAGCATCGAGACCTGCAGCTTCTTCGTCGGTCATAACGAACGGACGTATACATGCGTGAGGACAAACGAATGCACACTTATTACACTGGATACAGTTCTCGGAATCCCATTCAGGAACGAATGCAGCAACACCACGCTTTTCGTAAGCAGCTGTACCTTGTTCCCACATACCGTCTTCATAGCCTTTGTATGCAGATACTGGGAGCAGGTCACCATTTTGTGCATTGATAGGACGTACGAGTTTATTGATGAATTCTGGGTCGTCGTTCTCTGCTGCAGGATCATCAGGGAGTTTCACCCAAGCTGGGTCAACAGTCAACTGCTTGTATTCACCACCGCGGTCAACTGCTGCGTAGTTCATGTTGACTACGTCTTCACCCTTGTTTCCGTATGACTTCACGATGAATTTCTTCATCTGCTCAATAGCCAGGTCAACAGGGATTACTTCTGTGATACGGAAGAATGCTGACTGGAGGATGGTGTTGGTACGGTTGCCAAGACCGATTTCCTGTGCAATCTTTGTTGCGTTGATATAGTAAACAGTAATATTCTTCTCTGCGAAGTATTTCTTCACGTTGTTTGGCAGGTTCTTAACGAGTTCGTCGCCTTCCCAAATCGTATTGAGCAAGAACTGACCGTTTTGACGCAAACCGCGGAGCACGTCGTACATACGAAGGTAAGCTTGTACGTGGCATGCTACGAAGTTAGGCGTCTTAATCTGATATGTAGAACGGATTGGTGTATCACCGAAACGGAGATGAGAACAAGTGAAACCTCCAGACTTCTTTGAATCGTATGAGAAATATGCCTGGCAGTACTTATCTGTATTGTCACCAATAATCTTCACTGAGTTCTTGTTTGCACCAACAGTACCATCGGCACCAAGTCCGAAGAACTTAGCCTCAAAGATTCCCTCGCCACCGAGTGCCATTTCCTCTTCCATTGGGAGAGAACGGTAGGTTACGTCGTCAACGACACCGATTGTGAAGCCGTTCTTTGGCTCTGGCAATTCAAGATTCTTGTAAACAGAAAGAATCATGGTTGGGGTAACGTCGGCAGAACCGAGTCCGTAACGACCGCCTACGATTACTGGAGCATCCTTCTTTCCGTAGAAGGCATCCTTTACGTCGAGATAGAGAGGCTCGCCACTTGCGCCTGGCTCCTTCGTACGGTCGAGTACCGCAATATGCTTGGTAGTAGCTGGGACAGCTTCGAGCAGACGTTCTGCAGAGAATGGACGATAGAGGTGAACGCTGACCATACCATACTTCTTGCCATTGGCATTAGCATAGTCGATAGCTTCGCGAGCAGCTTCTGTAGCAGAACCCATCAGGATGATGACGTCGGTAGCATCGGTTGCTCCATAGTATGTAAATGGCTTGTATTCACGACCTGTGATTTTTGAGATGGCTGCCATGTATTCTTCAACAGCAGGAAGAACTTCGTTGTAGTATGGATTGCAAGACTCACGGTGAGCAAAGAATGTCTCTGGGTTTTCAGCCATACCCTTTGCTTCTGGATGCTCTGGAGAGAGGGCACGAGCACGGAACTCTGCTACCTTGTCCATAGGAACAAGTGGACGGATGTCTTCCATGTCCATCTCCTCAATCTTGTGATACTCGTGTGAGGTACGGAAACCGTCGAAGAAGTTGATAAATGGAACGCGTGTCTTCAGTGCAGCGAGATGTGCAACAGCACTGAGGTCCATCACTTCCTGTACAGATCCTTCGCACAACATAGCGAAACCTGTCTGGCGACAAGCCATCACGTCGCTGTGGTCTCCAAAGATACACAGAGAGTGTGAAGCCACTGTACGGGCAGATACGTGGAATACAGATGGGAGCAATTCACCGGCAATTTTGTACATGTTAGGAATCATAAGGAGCAATCCTTGTGATGCGGTAAATGTTGATGTCAGTGCACCTGCTTGGAGTGAACCATGAACTGCGCCTGCAGCACCAGCTTCAGACTGCATTTCCTGAACCAATACTGTGTCGCCGAACAGGTTCTTGCGACCAGCCACTGCCCATTCGTCAACGTGCTCTGCCATAGGAGATGACGGTGTGATTGGGTAGATTGCAGCTACTTCAGAGAACATATAAGCTATATGTGCAGCTGCCTGATTACCATCGCAGGTAATGAATTTTTTTTCTTTTGCCATTGTTCGTTTTGTAATGTTTTCTAATAATATGTTTTTATATGTCTTATGAGTCTCAATTGGTTCTTAATACAGGAAGCCGAATAACCAAAGAGGAATCTGGTTGCCTTCGCCACACTCCATTTGGTTGACCGCAAAGATGACCTTCGACTTACTCTTGAGTTTTGTACCGTGTTCGATGACGCGGAACTCTTGCTGGCCGTCGATGAGGAACGAGCAGATATTACCTGCCTTGTTTACTTTATGGTCCTTCCAAACGGTGTTGCAGAAGAAGGTCTCCAACACATCGTGTTCGTCGAAACGCTGTGGATAGAAACTGTACATGAGGTTAGAGTTGTGCAGCAATACACGTGCAGGTTTCTTCGGGAATTCATCGCCTTTCGAGTAAATCATGTTGACGAGGCGAGCTTCCATCAGGTACTTGATGTAGTTCATGACCGTTGCACGCGACATGCCTAGTTCTTGTGCCAGCTGACTGATGTTGGGCACACTGCTGCCACTGTTGGTCAGCAAGTAGAACATCTGTTTGATCTTGGCTAAATACTTCAGCTCGATTTGCTTGATTTGCAGCACATCGATTTCAATCATCATGTTCATTGTTTTGAGCAAGTTCTCCGAGTAGTTAGTCTTCTCGAGGAAGAATGGGTAGAAACCATGATGTAAATACTCTGAGAAATAGTCACGTGGATTCGCTTTTTCGATAATCTTCGTAGCGATCTCTTTGTGGTGCTTGATGATATCCTCCAGTTTGTAAGCGGGGAAATAGTTTCCTGTACGCAGGTTAAAGAACTCGCGGAATGAAAATCCACGTAAATTATAAGAGTCGACAATTCCGTTCAACTCAGGGTTTTCATCTTTCAGGCGCATAACAGATGAACCTGTAAAGATAATTCGCAGACCTGGGTAGCGGTCGTAACATTCGCGGAGCTGGCTGCTCCAATCAGGCTGTTTGAATACTTGGTCAATGAGCAACACCTTGCCCCCATTGTGATAAAACTCGCCGGCAAATGCTGAAATGCCAATGTTCTGTACGTAGAAGTTGTTGGTGTTGATGTACAGACACTGATGGTCGTCCGACGAATAATGCTCTTTCGCATACTGAAGTAAGAAGGTTGTCTTACCAACACCTCGAGCTCCCTTGATGCCGATCATGCGCTTCTTCCAGTCAATCTCATCCATCAAGTCACGACGAACAGGAGCATCTAGGTGATCTACTAAATACTTGTGCGTGCGGAAAAACGACTCCATATTAATTTCTTTTTTCTGGATTAAATAAATTATATTTTCATGTAGAATCCGAGATTCTTGTGACAAAACTGCGGTTAAGCGAGAGCAATCAAGCTTGCATGAATTGCCGAGCAGCAGCAGTTTCGCAGCGTTTTATGCTGCAAAGGTACAACAAATAGTTGAATTTGCAAAGTGAAGTTTGCAAAATAACGACAAATAATTGAGATTTGTTGTCTATATTTCTAAATTAGTGCCCAAATAATTCATACACGTGCATAACACCTTATTTATATATAGAAAGAGATACTATTCCTTGTAGTAAACTTTTATTTTGCATTAAGGGCAGAAATTGCAACACTACACTCAAACACTTTTTTCCCTGTACTCCAACAATTGTTAGAGTGCACTCAGACAAAATTGTCTATATAGAAAAGTTATGAAATTAGCTTTGATAGCTTTCGCTTTGCAAACTCGAGACTTCCGTTGAAGATGACGTTTCGATTTTTGTCGAGAATCAGCACGCGAGGATAAGTGGTTATGACACATTCTTTTAGGATAGGGCTGTCTTCGTTAATGCAGTAAACAGGAATGTCTAAACCTTGGTCTTGCATGATGCGATAGCCGTCGGCTGCAGTTTCACCTTTTATCAGCATCGCAAATAGGGAGATTACTTCCACGTTTTTATTGTCTATATATTCATTGCGAAGCTCCTCGACCTTGGGCATTTCTCTGTAACATACGCCACATTGGCTATACCATACATCGAGCACAAGGTAGTCAGCATCAATCTCTGAGAGCTTGAAGGAGTGCGTGCTGTCTGTCACCTCATAGTCAGCGAGGTTGACTGTTGTAGTTGGCATGTTGCCAAAGTTAAACCATTCCATCCATTGTTTGTGTCCTTCCGTCACACCCAACAGCCACAAAGTGGAACAGAGCAGCAGGAGCCAGATTTTGCGATAGCGGTAGAAAAGGGCTACAGTAATGACTGCCCAAAGCGGCATAAGGGATGTCAGCAGGGAGAATAATGCACCGCTCAAGATGAAACGTAAAGCGAGTTCAAACAACCATGGTGCTAAAAATGGAAGCAAGATGCGCCACATGCCTGCTTTTGGTACATATTTCTTCAGCGCCCACCAAGTCAGGATGGCAAACGCGATGCTATGGATGATTTCTGCAAACTGTAAGCAACCAATCCATTCGTTAGGCAAGAAGCTGTAGCCTCTCAGCGGCACGATTATGAGCCATAACCCTATCGATAATGCCCAAAGCGACATATAGTTTTTCTTCTTCATGTCAGCTTTCTCGTATTATAAATTATGCATTATAAATTGTATATTGTTTTACAGATTCTTCTGGAAGAAATCGATGAGGGTGCGGCGCAGGTGCTGGCTGGTGCCGGGTCCTTCGCTGATGCCGTGGGTTCGCATTGGGTAGCTCACTTGATAGAAGGTCTTACCATTGCGGACGAGTTCGTTGACGAGTTTCTCTGTATTTTGATAATGGACATTGTCGTCGCCTGTGCCGTGCATCAATAGGAGGTTTCCCTTCAGTCCTGCTGCATAGCTGATGGGGCTTCCGCGGAAATAGCCGTCGGGATTGTTCTGTGGCGTGTTCATGTAGCGTTCCTGATAGATGGTGTCGTAAAGGCGTTGGTCACTGACAAAGGCGATGGCGACACCAGTCTTGAAAACATCGGGGTAGCGGAACATACTGTTAAGCGTCTGTGCACCGCCACCGCTCCATCCGGTAATGCCCAGACGGGAGGAATCCATCCATGGGAACTGACGGCAGAGATCCATAATGCCGCGAGCCTGATCTTCGCTGGCAGCCACACCCACTTCTCCATAGATACATTTGCGCCATTCACGTCCACGAGGAGCGGCTGCACCGCGGTTCTCGATGCTGACAACTACGTAGCCGAGGCTTGCCAGATAGTGCCAGAAAAGACTGCGTTCCCAACGGTTCTGAACAGTTGCCGAAGCGGGTTCACCATACACATAGTCAATAACAGGATATTTCTTTGTAGGGTCAAAGTTCGCAGGTTTGATGATCCATGCATCGAGTTCGAGGTCTCCGCTCTTGCATTTTACCATCTCTTTCTTCAGCCCATAGGCATCCCATGCCTGCTGCGCTTCTTTGTTCTCCTCCAGAACTTTGTCGAATGTCCAGCGTCCTTTCTTATCCATGCGAATCAGTGAGTATACGGGTACGCGGTTTGCATTTGAATAGGTCTCGAGGGCAAAGTCGAGATTGGATGAGAACGAATAGGAATATTGCCCGGACTCAAGTGTAGGATGACACATGGCAGTGATGTTATCTACTTTTCCGTTACCCATCACACTGGTACGCATCAAGATGCGGTCACCTGCCATGTCGGGATCGGCAGATGTAAAGTAGATGTAGCCTCGTTTTTCATCATATTCCACTTCGTTGATGACATCGAAGTTTCCGTTTGTGATGCAAGTCCATTTCTTACCATCTGCCGATACGCGCCAAAGGTGACGCCATCCGTCGCGTTCAGAAGTGAAAATGAAGAACTTGTTACCTGGGAGCCAGTGAATGTTGTCGTTGGTCTCAACCCAAGCTTCGTCGGTGTCGGTGCAGAGGATGCTTAGTGTACTGGCCTTGCCCTCCTTCAGCTCGCAAGTCCATACCTTATTATTATTTTGAGGACGGTTCATCTGCTGAATCATCAGAGTATTAGTGCCTGGTACGAACTCCATTCGTGGCAGGTAGTTTTCGCGCTGGTCGCCAGGGATGTCGAGCCAGGTAGTGGAAACCCCTCTCTTATCTCCCCCAAGGGGAGAGGACTCCCCTCCTTGGGAGGGGGCGGGGGAGGTTATATCAATGAATCCAATCTTAACTGCTGAGTTTTGGGTGCCTGCCTTGGGGTATGGGAATCGCTGGATGGTGGGGTAGATGTCGTCCACGTTGTTGATGATGTCAAACCATCCCGTACCGCTGGTATTGCTGCGCCAGAAGGCTATGTAACGGCTGTCTCCACTCCAGCGGAAGCCGTCACGACAGTCGAATTCCTCCTCGTATACCCAGTCGAAGGTGCCGTTGACGATGGTATCGTTTCCGTCTGTAGTCAATTGTCGGCGATTGGGTGTCTGCATGTTACAGTCCTCGATATAAATGTTATTTTTCGAAACGTAAGCTACGTGCTTGCCATCGGGCGAAATCTTTGCAAACATAAGCGAGGATTCAGGCAACCCGACTCCCAACTGACGTCGTTCGCCGGACTTGGTGTTAGTGAGGTAGTAGTCGCCTCGTGTTGCATAGCGCCATACTCGGCGTGTATTGGTGAAAAGGAGAGAATAATTTCCTGTGCTCGTGTCAGCAGTCTCTTTCGTGTTGGCATCTTCGTAAGGCATTGCTGTGTCTTGGTCGAGTGCCTCGAGGTCTATATTGGGATAACGTGTGCGGATGATACGTCCGCTGTTCATTGCATCGTCAAGAGTGAGTTGCTTGTCTTGTGCGGTAAGGCTCATCGTACAGAGAACCAACGCTGCTGATATGATAAATTGCTTCATAATAGAGTAAATATGCTTAAATTGTACGCAAAGATACGAAATTATTTATAATTCATAATTCATAATGTATAATTATTTCGCAAATTTCCCTAACTTTGCACGTGTAAATCAAATCAATTCAAAAAAGTTACAAGAAAATGTAGTTATTCCACTGTGATTGCGTCATATAGATGTAATTACAAACGAAACCAATTAATCATCAGCCAGAGATGGAAGCGAGCGAGAGAGAATTTGCAAGTATCGTGCGGAAGCATAAGAACACAATCTATACGGTGTGTTACATGTTTTCGAAGGATGAGGACGAGGTAAGCGATCTCTTCCAGGAGATTCTTATTAACTTGTGGAAAGGGTATGAGAAGTTCCGTGGGGAGAGCAGTCTCAACTCATGGATTTACAAGGTGAGCTTGAATACTTGCATCTCGGCCGACCGAAAAAAGAAGAAGATGGGTAAGAAGGTTGACCTGTCGGTCGGCTCGAATCTGTATGAGGATACTGATCAGGACACGAAGCAAATCCGTCAGCTCTATGGCCGCATTAGTAAGTTGGGTGTTATCGATCGTGCCATCGTGCTTCTGTGGCTAGACAACCTCAGCTACGACGAGATTGGCGAGATCGTAGGTATCTCGACAAAGAACGTGTCGGTGAAACTCGTTAGAATCCGTGAACAGCTCAAAGCGATGAAATGATTAAACATAATACTACATTGAAATGGAACGTATGGACGAAACAAACGAATTGGAAGAGATGCGTGCCCAGATGGCATTGCTGAAGGAGAAACTCAACAGGGAGGAAATCCTGACGGATAACCTGCTGAAACAGACGATGACCGGCAAGATGTCGACCATCAACCGCTACAAATGGATTTCGCTGTTTGCTGCTCTCTTTGCGCTTACATTCGGAAATGTGAGTTGGTATCAAATTGGTTTGCCTCTGCGCTTCCTCGTCGGTACTTCGATACTGATGGTGGTATCTGTCGTAGCCACGTGGATTATTCATGCCAAGATGGACGAGAAGGATATCATGGACGGAAACCTATTGGATGTGGCGAAGAATGCTAAGAAGCTGAAGGTACAATATATCCAATGGCAGCGCATCGGCTATCCCGTGATTATTTTATGGCTTGCGTGGTTTAGCTATGAACTGATGTCGTTGAACCAAGACAAAGAGTATCTGATTGGACTGCTCATTGCTTGTGCCATCGGAGGCATTATCGGTGGCATCTGGGGGCACATGATGAATCGAAAAGTGCTGAAGACTTGCGATGATTTGATTAAGCAGATAGAGGAGTAAACCCCTCTCTTATCTCCCCCAAGGGGAGAGGACTCCCCTCCTTGGGAGGGGGCGGGGGAGGTTAAAATATAAAATTATATATTTATGAAACGTTTCACATTATCAATGATCCTTGTGACTGTCGCCATAATGGTGTCGGCACAAAAACAAATTCCACTTCTTGATACCGCTCCATATGACACGATTATGGACGGTAAGAAAGTGGCACTTTACACAATCTCAAATGGCACAGTAGCTGCTCAGATTACCAACTACGGAGGTTTCATCGTTTCGCTCTTCGCTCCCGACAATGAGGGGAATTATGCAAACCTCGTCACTAACTATCCTAACATCCACCAGTATCCACGCTACAATCTTGGCATGGTAGGTCCGGCGCTCGGACGTTTTGCCAACCGCATCGCAAACGCTACGTTCTCACTCGACGGCAAGGAGTATCAGGTGACTAAGAATAGCGGACAACATATCCTGCACGGCGGTAATCAGGGCTTCGACCATACTGTGTGGGAAGTGGTGAAGGCAGACAAGAATGAACTTGTTATGATGTGTGTGTTGCCTGATGGACTTGATGGCTTCCCCGGCACGCTGATTACCACGCTTACTTATTCTATCACCAAGGACAACGGCCTCTCCATTGCTTACAAGGCTGAGACCGATAAGGCTACTGTTGTGAATCTGTCGAACCACTCCTATTTCAATTTGAAAGGTGTGGGCAATGGTGATATCCTCGACCACATGCTCACCGTCTATGCCGATAACATTACAGAAACCGATCGCATGGGCATCCCAACTGGCAAGTTGACACCCGTTGCAGGTACTGCATACGACTTCAATAAGGCTGTCAAGTTAGGCGACCGTCAAGTAGCAATGCAAGGATTCGGCTTCGGTTTCGGTCAACGTGTTGAGATTCCTGAAGGAAAGGTTCGCAACTACGACAACAATTTCTGTCTTACTCATAAGGATGCGAAGAAAGTGGAGAAGGTGGCAGAACTATATAGCCCCACTTCGGGTCGTGTGATGGAAGTCTGGAACGACCAGCCAGGTCTTCAAGTCTATACGGGTGCTCGTACCGCCATTGCCCTTGAGTCTCAAAAATATCCCGACTCGCCTAATCATCCAGAGTTTCCAACGACACGACTCAACCCAGGTGAGACTTATCATCATACTTGCATATATAAGTTCAAGGTAAAGTAGTGGACATCACCTTTTCCATACTTTTATTATACCTTGAGTGATTGGTTTAATTACAGTTCTCCAAACGGATAGGGGAGCTGTAATTTATTATTGGTATCCGCTAAAAGTTGAAAAAGATTAATGGTTAAGACTTTAGTTGTTTGAAGTCCTTTGTCTAAATGGCAAAAGACGGGCAGCTAATTCAAAAGGGAAAAGCAGCCGACTCAATCGGGAAGATGAGCCGGCTGAAAAGGGAAATCGCTTATAGTCATCCGGTCGGATGACTAAAGCCATCCAATCGGACGGCTAAAGGCGGATGATCGTCTGCCTTTAGCCGTCTACCCTCGAACATATAATCGTGGAATGGGAATAGTATGCGTAATTTCACCACAAAGATACAAAAAAGATTCGCCGTTTCCAAATAATTCGTAAAGATTTTTCGGGATACTATAATAAAAAGGCAGAATCCCTAGTATGGTTTTCTGCCTATTTTGTTACCTTTGTTTTACCACAAAACGAAAGCAACATGAACAAAGGTACGCATTTTACCGGACAGCATTTTTTTACTCGTGTCAATAGAGTTAATTAAGTGAATATTGCATTGAAATAAGAGCAACTGACAATCAATTTTTAAAAATATGGAAGATAATAGCATAAACACGGTTGTTTTTGTGTTAAATAATAGTTAAAATTGTTGTTGTGTGTAAAAAAATGTTTATCTTTGCAACCAAAGTATGTGCTTACGCTAAAGCCAAATTAATTGATATCAAGAATAAACTAACTAAATATCATCATGAAACAAATCAAAACAAACTGTTTACATACTGGCTGCGCACAGGATGTGTGGGGCCTGTTAAGAGGAATGTTTCTGCCTCTCCTATTGATGATGCTCATGCCTGCTGCGGCATGGGCTGATGATGAGCTAGAGACGATTATGGTTGACGGTACGTCGTATTACGTGCTGCGCAACGAATCCGACTGGCTTATCTTTAAGGAATTGGTTCAGGATGCCAAAGGCACTAAGGAAGTGAATGCCATCATGGATACTGACTTCACGGTAATTTACAGTATAGCCTTGGATTCGAGTACTCCATACTGTGGTACCTTCAACGGCAATGGTCATACGCTGAACTTGAATATCAATGGGGGCGACATCGCATGTATTGCTCCGTTCTCACATGTGAAGAATGCCACTTTCATGAATCTGCATGTGACGGGAACTGTCAGTGGTGGCCTGCATGCGTCAGGCCTGATAGGTAGTTCTGATGGGACGAACTATATCAACAACTGCTGGATGTCGGCTACTGTGAACAGTAGCAGTACTCATGTGGGTGGTTTCATCGGGCATGGTCAAAAGGCTAAGCATGTTGTCGATAACTGCCTCTTCGACGGAACACTCGTAAGTGCGAAAGGGGGAAATGATTCCCACGGTGGCGCCTTTGTGGGATGGGAAGAAGGAGGTACATCGAACGAGGTGACCCACTGCTTGGAGAATGGTACGTACAGCAACATCAAACATGCTGGAATGAACTACAACAAGAGCGTACCTTGGGGTGGTGGGTCCACTAACTGGAGTTACCACAACTGGAGCGAGGTGAACGGCAATGTGGTCGGTTCGAGGACTGCTGCCGATATGGTCAATTTATTAGGCAGCCGTAACTGGCATGTGGTTGACGGCAAGGCTATTCCCGTGATGAGTTTTTCCCCGAACCTGGAAGATATCACTTTAGAAACCTACGATGCTGTGCCTGGCACAGAGAAGGGTGACGAAGGTACGATACGCATTCCAATCACTTGTACCAGTGCAATGAAATATTTAGATGCATCATATACAGATGCTGATGGTAACATGCATACGTTGTCTCGCATCACGTTGGATAAGGATGCTTATTTCTGCTTCCTATGCCTACCTGCTACGGAGAAGATTACAAACTTGACTCTCACGGCTAAATTAGTGGTTGGCTCCATCACGACGACGATTGCCAAAGTGCCGATGATACACAACCCACGTATGCTGAAGGCAGATGTCGACAGTGTGGGAGGCGTGAAGTTGCGGTGGAAAGCCCTCGACCGCGATGTGGAGGACATACTCGACGGTGACGTATTCTTAGTGCAGCGCTCGTTGACAGGCAAAATAGATGATTTTGAAGATCTGGAATCGGATATCATGTATGACAGTAAAACAGAGGATTACCTATACCGCGACTCTACACTCATATCGTCACTCCAGGCTGAACATATTGACAAGAATCTGGGTATTCCATTGGTCCGCTACCGTGTGTTACGTGCTTCAACGCAGGATATGTGGGGTATGGAAAAGAACCCGACCGTGGCTTACGTGCAGCCTCAGTTCGCTACGCTGGTGCTCTTGGAACCGAAGAGTGTCTCAGCGGCATGGAGCAACTTCGAAGAGCGCAAGGTGAAAGCAACGTGGAACTGGAAGGATAACGACGCTTCGCACAACTACGTGTGGGACGACCGAGCCGAGATAATGGTGGTGACAAAGATGTTCAACAAAGCGGGAACTCTGGTCGACAGCCTTGTGACTGTGCTGACTGAAGAGCAGTACAGAGCGCGTGAATTAGAGCTGATACTCCCTCGCTCATGCGTCACCTACGATATGCGTTTTATCGTTGACGGAAGCAAATCACCGATAGGTAAGGGTGAAGGCGAGATATTCACGCTAATAAAGAGCAGCGAAGATTATGTAGCATACAGGGACAACTATAACAACAATAAGCTCACATCTTATCAGAATGCCATATTAGCAGCAGATGTCACAAGTCCTACTAACTCCGACATGTTGGGTAAGGATAGCCATCCGTTTATCCATAATTTCAATGGTAACGGCCATACGCTGACCTACCAAAACACATGGGCAGGCTCGTGGCGCGGTATTATTCAGCATGCGGCTGACGGGGCAGTAGTAACCTACCTGAAAGCCGATGGTATATTCTACCATGACACCAAATACGCCGCCAGTTTCGTAGCGCGCGTAAAACAAGGTTCCGTATTTATAGAGAACTGCTATTCAAAAATGAAAATTCAGCCTATCAATTCCTATACTTTAGGTAATACTTTTACAGGCGGATTAGTTGGTCTTGTGGATACATCTAATGAAGGCCATACTACCTCACTCCGTATCAGCAACAGTCGGTTTGCCGGCGAGTTTACGGGAGGAGGCCTATGGAGTGGTATTGTTGGTTGGCGAGAAAGTAATAGCTTTGCTATGGTCAGCAACAGTTATTATAGTGGTAGTCATTCAAGTAGTACGCAAGGAAATGCCACCATCATGTATAGCGATGACAAAAACCAGTACTGGAACATCATTGACAGTAGTAGTTACCTGAATGCATTGGGTTCAAAACAGGGCAAGCAGAGTAATACTGCTCCTGACAACTGGTGCTGGAATAATGGCATCCCAAAGATGGAGCAAAAATCGTTCTCAACCCTTGTGTCGGGTAGTGTGACTCAAGTGACGCTACCAGCCGACAAGTTCTATTATGAGAATCTGGGTCACGTTGACAAGACATCGCTTAAGACAAGGACGCTGCAAAGTTCCGTATTGCTGGAGTGGAAACTAGAGGGTGAGGAAGCCGTGGATTATTTCGAGGTATGGCGTCGCACGGAGAATAAGAAAGACTCCGTTTGTCTTGTTACCCAGTTGTCGGATATGGAGTATGAAGACATGACTGCATCGCCTATTTATAAATATGAGTATAAGGTGCGCGGCGTGAACAACTGCGAGGGTCTGCATTATGAAGATACCAAGTGGGTTTCTGGTCATTGTGTTCAGACAGGACTTGTAGAGGGTTACGTACGTTTCTCTGACGGAACAGGTGTTCCAGGTGTACGCGTCACAGCCGTACCTTCTCAAAAGACCTCTGCTACCTCAGGCGGCAGTGCCACTACCGACGAGAGAGGCTATTACCGCATTGAAGGACTTCCTTACTGGAAAGTCACTACAGGTGGTTACAATATCACAACCAACCAGACAGGCAGCGAAACACGCTCCGTTGAGTTCGACGACCGGACAAACCACTTTACGGACAAGAACTTTACCATCACCAGCAGCGTGAAGTTCTCAGGTTATGTGATGTACGATGGTACCAGCATCCCTGTTCAGAACGTAGGCTTCAAGGTGGACGGTCAGGAAGTAATGACTGCCTCGGGCAAGGTACTCACCAACTTCGAGGGAGCCTTCTCCTTCCGAGTGCTGCCAGGCATGAAACACACTATTCAGGCCTTCAAGGACGGTCACGTATTCTGGCAGGATGGTTACTATATGAGCGGTAAGGAAAACAATGTATTCTTGAGTACCGACAGGGCAGACGTCTATTTCTACGACCAGACTAACGTGACACTCATCGGCCGTGTAGCCGGTGGTAAGGATCAAGGCAACCTGCCATTAGGCAACTCGCTATCGAAGAACAACCTGGGTAACGACTTGAAGATGGTACTCGTACTGGAAGGCGACAATACTTCACGACTAGTATTCGATGTGACCGATCGCACCAAAAAGGAGCGCGATACGGTCTATGTACATAAGGCTCACGATAAGAAGTATACTTATCAGACACGTGTTCACACTACGCCGTACCGCATGGAGATCACCCCTGACATTCATACCGGCGAATACATGGTGACGCTACCACCTGTGAAGTGGAAGATACAGCAGATTACGGCACAAGGCTATGCTACCCTGTTCCAAGATGGACAAACGGGTGATGTAATCGATCTGACTGACTCTATTAAGCCACATACTGACCACTACAATGGCGAATGGCTGACTGCCGATAACAAGACAGTGACCAGCGTGGATGTGACTTATAATGCTATCTACAACCGCATCTATCGTTCTCCGGTTCTCCTCGAACGTAAGCAAGTTGTTTACGACAAGTACGACTATTTTGGCGAGAAGGCATACTCTTTGCGTACATTGTCGGGCGAGAGGAAGCAGATTCCTGTTGCATTCCCTGTGACGACGGTAAATCCGAAGACGAAGAAGGAAACCGTGACGACTAAGTATACCTTCGATTATCCTGTGTTCAGTACTGACCGCGGCTATAACATCAAGCTCTCGGCTGTAGAACGCTACTATTATAACAATAATACAGAAAGCGACACCGTGGATGTGGTGAAGCTCAAAGGTGGTTTTGTAACAATCCGTAACGGATTCATGAGCGGCACACAGCGCGATACGCTTACACTCGATGATAATGGTGAACGCATTTATACCCTGCGGGCAGCTCAGTTGCCATACCTCCAGGTAGGTAAGGATGCACTCTACACCGTAACCTTCTCGATGGAGCGCGACGGTGTGACGACAGAAGGTGAACCGCTGAAGGGATATGTCTTCAGTCAGTATGCTAAACAGGGCGCAAAGGACATCTTGTCCATCAAGCGACCTGTACTCGTCGATATCCTACGTGACCCACCAGGTGGTGGATCTACGGCAAAGTTGAGCAAAGGTTCTACGCTGAAGCTCGCTTACCAGATGGATATGGCATGGAAGGGCGGTCTCAGCTTTAACATCAGTGCCGGACAGGGACAGAACTTCTATACAGGTATCTGGGCAGGTATGGGTGGCGGTGCCAACTATGGTCAGGTAGGAACTGCCTCAGGCGTGTTCAACACCAGCGTCGATCTCGTGTTCTCAGGATCTGGCCAACGTGCCTTTGCCTACACGATGACAGCCAACGAAGATATTACGACCTCAGGAGCTGCAACGATGGTGGGTGCCGATGCTGACGTATATATGGGAATGGAGACTAATATGTTCGTTCGCCCGGCGATAGCTGTTCAGGCAGTGAATGACTCTGTATTCCGTGTCAACGAAGGAGCCAGAGCAGCAGGACGTATGATAGAGATAGCTCAAGGACGTGACGAGAAAGATTCTCTCTACCATCTGGTACGTACTGAGGTAATCGGCTGCGGACAAGAGGTGACCTCTACCTTCGTTCATTCGCAACAGTATATTGTGAAACAGCTCATACCGTTGTTGGTTAAGCAATGTCGCGAACTGATGTTTACTGGTTCTGAGACTGAAGCCAAGCAACTGGCCAATGCTACGCAGGAACCAGTATATTGGTCGCTACGAGAGTCCGATGACGATAGGTTTGGTATGATGAATACTGCCAAGGAAGTCAAAATGGGCGATGAAAGCTGGAGTTGGGTGTATAACACAACCATCAAGAAAGCTCAGGAAGGTATCAACTACCTCATTGTGTTGCCTAACGGTTACAAAGGACAGGAGGAGGATAAGGTGAAGGACTACTGTGAGACGATATATACATGGGCAAACATGGTAGCTCGTAACGAGAAGGAAAAACTGACAGCTACCAAGAAAATGAAGAACTTCGACATCGACGGCGGCGGCTCTGTGAGCTATAGTGAGGATTTCTCAACGGAATACTCCAACACCACATCATATAACTGGTTTGCCACAGATTTCACACATAACTACTTTGCGAACCCCGACCCTAATTCTGACGCCTATGGTGACATCGAACGTACGCGGTTTGCTTTTGCTGAAATCATGACTGTTCTTGGCAACACAGCAGGCAAGTTTCTTGCAGGATTGTTTGCCACAAAGACGGTAAACAAAACAAGAGTAGACGAAATAAGTAAAAATAATACCAACCCGCTTGCTCAATACGACATCAGTTTTGTCGGCTTGAAATGGAACTTTGGACTCACTCCTGTGGCAGCTTTCGGTGTGACTCCGAAGAGCAACGAAACGACCAAATACAGCCGTAAGGAGAGCTTTGATATCAAGATGGACAAGAAGAGTCATCTGGATGTTGATGTCTATTACTCAACTATGATTGATTCACGTGAAGAGACAACACTTACAAACGGAAAGCTTGATGTCTTCGTGGAGGAGAACTTCCTGAACAATGTCGATTACATGGAATACTTCATCGACCGCAATGTCGGCTCACGCAACATTGTCCGCGATATGATACAGCCTCGCGGCTTCATCTACCGCACCCGTGGCGGTGCCACTGTTCAGCCATGGGAGCCTGAACGTAAGTCAATCTTCTACAGTACGGGTTCTATACTCGATGAACGTACGAAGAAAATCGAGAACCCTGTCATCAAGATGGACAAGCAGAGCATTAGCGGTGTACCTATAGACGAGCCTGCACGCTTTAAAGTCTATTTAGCAAACGATAGCGAGCAGCCAGAGGCTATCGGAGGCATGCTGGTATATTGGACCTTCTACTTGGACGACAAGACGAACCCGAAGGGTGCCAAAGTGATGTGTGACGGTATGCCACTGACAACAGCTGGTATGACTGTAAGGGTAGTACCGGGCGAGGTGACAGAGAAGACCATTGAGGTGTCTGCAACAGAAGACTTCGACTATGAAGACCTGACACTCGGCCTTCTCTCGATGGGCGACATTGAAACGTATGCCGAGGTATCATTCTCAGTTCATTTCCTGCGAGAGGCTGGGTCGATAGCGATTTCATCGCCTGGCGACAAGTGGATTATGAATACCGATGCTCCTTACGACTCTATTCGCGGCTGGTACATGCCTGTAATTATCAGCAACTTCAACAAGAACCAGCACAACTTCGACCACATTGAGTTCCAATACAAGGAGTCTACGCGTGGCGATGACTACTGGACTAACCTATGCGGATTCTATAAGGACAAGGATCTCTATAATGCTGCAAGCGGTACGAAGGAGATGATACCAGAGAACGGCTATATCAATACACGCTTCTATGGAGACGGCAAGGAGATGGAGAAAAGCTATGACCTTAGGGCCGTGCTGTTCTGTCGCAATGGTAATGATTTCGTTACCAACTCGTCTGCGGTGCTCACGGGTGTGAAAGATACCCGTCGTCCGCAACTCTTTGGCACATCAGAACCGAAGGACGGCATTCTAGGTCCAGGTGACAACATTATCTTCAACTTCTCGGAGGAGATAGAACACAACTACCTGAGCCATATTACTAACTTTGAGGTGGTGGGCGAGACAAACGAGACGTCTATCCAAGAAGAACCGTCTTTGTTGTTTGGCGGTAGTGGCTTCGCAGCATCACAAGCGCGCCGTAATTTCACAGACAAGAACGTCAGCATTGACGTGATGGTGAAGCCCGATAAGACTGGTCAGGACATGCCTATTTTCAGCCATGGTACCGATGGCCATAGCCTACAACTTTGGGTAACGAAAGACAAAAAACTGAAGGCTGTAGTGAACGATAAATCGCTGGTGAGCGACAAAACGATAGACTTCGATTATTTCAATCAGGTGGTATTGGTGCTTGATAATGAGAACAAGAAGTTATACCTATATAACGACTCGCTTATTGGTAGTATGGACGACATCACCTATAGTGGATATGGTCCATTGATTTTCGGTTCTACGAACCAAAGCGATATCAGCAAACGCAATTATTACAAGGGACGTATGTTAGAAGGTCGCGTGTGGAATCGCGTTTTGGATAAAACATTGCTTAACACATATGGCAGGCGACTGCTTTCTGGTTTTGAGATGGGTCTCACTGACTATTATCCGATGAACGATGGCGAAGGCATGATTGTTGTTGATCGGGGTATAGGTGGTGCAGACCTGATGTTGACAGGTGCAACATGGGCACTTCCACGTGGTATGTCGCTGCATCTCGACAAGGCAGAGAACCGCAGTGTGAAGGGCTTACAACTTCAGACCGATTTCATGGCTCGTACCAGCGAGCAAGACTACACTCTGATGTTCTGGTTTAAAACCGACCGCAACGGCCGGGGTGCTCTTTTGAGCAACGGTTCAGGTATGGCTACTGACGTAAATGCTACTGAACGTTTCTTCATCGGTTTCGAGGATGAGACACTGAAGTATCGCTCGAACGGTGAGGAATATAAGTTGGGTGACAACTATAGTGACGATACCTGGCACCACTACGCTATGACTGTGAACCGCTCACGTCAGGTTTGCAATATCTATGTGGACAACGTGCTCAAGGCTTCGTTCATGACTGATAAGCTAGGTGGCATGACGGGTAATAATTTCTTCTTAGGCAACATGGTTTGGCAGGAGGAAGGCAAGACCCCTGAACAGAAACACTACGATCATGCTTTAACTGGAAACATCGATGAATTGTGCCTTTTCAAGCAGGCCCTGCCTACGACACTCATTAAGCGTTACTCGAAGAAGAGCCCACGAGGCAGTGAGACAGGACTTATCATTTATCTAGGCTTCAACCGTCAGGAGCGAACAAAGCAGAACGAATTGTTGCTATTCCCATACGCTTTGAATCAGGTCATCACAATTGATGAAGACGGTATTGAGCATGTTTCGAATGACAGTGTGTTCGTTACCCCTGTTAGTGAAGTTATGAATCACATCGACCAGACGGTGGGTGCACCGGTACAGCCTTATCAGGAACTGAAGAACCTGAACTTCAGTTTTGTGGGTAGGAATAACCAATTATTGGTGAACATCGATGAGCTAGATAAGAAAATCAACAAACGTACAGTGTATGTCACAGTGACGGATATTCCTGACAAGAACGGTAATTACATGGCTTCGCCTGTTACAGAGTCGTTCTATGTGCATCGTAACCCACTACGATGGAAAAACAGTTTTCATAGTGAAAAAGCATTCTATGGACGTATAAGCTATATCTTGACACATATCGTAAATACTAGTGGTGCAGAACATACTTATACCATTGAGGGCTTGCCACGTTGGTTGAAGGTTGATGCAGAGAGTAATGTAGTAGATCCTCAGAGCACACAAGAGTTGTTCTTCTATATTAGTGATGATTTGAATGTAGGTGTTTACGATGAAGTCATATACCTGACGGATGAAAATGGACTATCAGAACCAATGAATTTGGAAATAACAGTAGAAGACGATGAACCGGAATGGTATGTGGATTTGTCTCTGAAACGCTACTCGATGAATATAATAGGTCAGGTGAGCATCGGTGATGCCATTGTCACTAACCCACGAGACATCGTTGCAGCTTTCGATGCAGATGGCCGTTGTTTGGGACGTGCTAACGTTGAGTATGATTCATCTACTGGACTTAGTATGGTGTTCCTAACAGTATATAACAACACCAATAAGGCAATACCGATCGATTTCCGCCTCTGGCACTATGAAACTGGCAAAACAATGCTGTTGACAACTACGGAGGAAATAGTATTTGGCGAACAAACCATAGCAGGAACATTAAAAGATCCATTGAAGATGATAGCTAGCGACATGTATATTCAGCATTTTGATCTTGTGTCTGGATGGAACTGGATATCGTTCAATATTAAAAATTCTGCGTTCGAGAAGATATCTACATTGCTCAATATGTTTAAATGGGAAGATGGTGATATTGTGACAGAAGACTCGCAAGACCTCACATTGGCATATAAGAATGGACAGTGGATGAGTAATCGCAAAACAGATATCAATAACGTAAGTCTGTCAACAGCACTGAGTTATCGCGTAAAGACAAAAAATGACATTAGCTTTGAAATTGATGGCACATGTCTTAAAAAACCAGAAGACCGTCTTATCAGTGTGAAGCAAGGATGGAACAGTATTGGCTATACGCCATTGGTGAACCTGCCAGTAGCTACGGCATTGGCAGAGTATTGGAACTATGCTCAAGATGGTGATATTATCAAAAGCCAAAATGCCTTTGCGCAGTTCTATGAGGGTAGTGATGGTGCTACTTCTTGGATTGGTTCTTTGAAGTATATGAAACCAGGTGAAGGATATATGCTTTATCGTCAGAAAGAAGGTGCAGTGACGTTCAGATATCCTTTCTATGAGCCAGGTGCAACATTCATTGATCTTGATACAAATTCACCTCGACGTAGCATCGACCATCGTACCACAATGACAATTGTGGCTCAACCTGTTGGCGTTAATGTAGAAGAAGGTGACAGGCTAGTTGCCTATATTGGAGAAGATATGGTAGGAGAAGCAGAACTCTCGACTATTAACTCTCAAAACTCACCGGTCTTTTTCCTAAGCATCAATGGCGATCAGGAGAATCCGATGTCCTTCACGATAGAACGCGAAGGTAATATCATAGCTATTTCTGGCGAAATGATGAATTATCAGCCTGATGCTATTAGAGGTTCACTTCGAGTGCCAACGATGATTGATTTTACTGCATTACAGCATTCAAAAACCACAATTGATAATGGATGGTACAGCGTACAAGGTATCAAGCTCATTGGACGACCTACTCAGCGTGGCATTTATATCTATAATGGAAAGAAACAAATAATCAAGTAAATCATTATGAGTATGAAAATAGACAAGATCATAGTACTGATAGCAGCCCTAACAATTATGGGCTGCTCATCAGATGACGATGAACAGTCGAGATCTTATACGTTTGTTAACGTAGCCCCCCCTAAATGGAGTGTAGATTTTAAGGGTAATGATTCATCACCATCATGGTTGGCACCGGATCCGACGAAATACGAGAGCTCGATGTTTATCATGGTGCAACTGGAGGACGCCTTAGTGCCTTACTCTACAGATGCAGACCTAATGACAGTACTAATTAATGGTGAATGCCGAGCAGTACCTGCCGTTCGCAATGTTGACGAAAACAATAATATCTCCTTTGTGTTGAAAATTCGTGGTAACAGCAACGATCGCAATGTTCTTTTCTCACTATGCTACTATTGTGCTGCCCTAAATCAGATTTTCTCTTTAGAAGGCTATCAGTCCTTCGCTACAGAGATTACTTATGGCTTCGATGAAGACTTTGTTCCGTCACTGCTCAAGGGATGCCCAAAGTATCCTGTGCAAAATACACTGACAGTCAATCTACCTGCAAAAGCTCCTTTCACAGCAGCCGACGGCGACTGTGTAGCTGTCTTCGTGGGTAATGAGTGCCGCGGTGTGGGAACCGTGGAAAAGCCGTTCACAGTATTCCGTACAGACGAAAATGAAACTCTACAACTGCGTTACTATAGTGCACAGAAGGGTGGGGTATATACAATGATGCAAACAGTCACATTAACTGCACAAGAAGAGCAAACAATTACACTCACTTTCTAAGCAAACTGGTTATAGGTCATATCAGTTTAGAAAGAAAACAAAAGGAGCGTCATCGCTCCTTTTGTTTTTATAGTTTGCCTTAATATTTCCTGAATGTTAGGGTGTATAGTGAGTTACGGAGAATCATGTCATCTTTTGTTAGTTTGATAAATGCATATCGTCCTTCGGGTGCACAACCATAAACAGCAAGGGAATCAACAGTTTCTTCACGATCAAACGGACGATGGAATACTTTATCTATATATAACGAATCGTTCTTGCAATGAAAATATGATAAATGCCAAGTGTCATATGGTTTGCCATACTCACGCATCTGCAAGATATTCAATTTGACAGCATAGAAGATGCGCTGTGTGTACCGTGTTGCAAGAATATGATTTGTTGCATTATCCCGCCATTCTATCATCTGCCAATTGCCGTCAAAATCTCCATTCTTGTCTGTCTTGTCACATGAAGTGAACATGATGAACATAGCAAGAACCATGAACTGTAAACAATATGCTATTGGTTTCATTTGATGATACCCTCCTTTCTGATTGATAATGACCCTCCTGTAGATTTCTTGAGTAAATCTCCACGATTCAATCCGAAGGCTCCTGTGATTGACCATCCTTTCAACTGATGTGGCTTGACTGTCATTTCTGCCAACAGAAAATCATTGTGTCGGGTATCAATGAGTGGATCGTCGTAGGTTCCCCATGAACGCATATGAGTATATAGTAGTCGATAGTGAATCGAAGAACACGGATTGCCTGCAATACCGAGATGAGTGGCCGTGATGCGACTATGAAATGCGGAAATCTGATGTCCTTCATTATATATAGGCGATATTAGCAAAGGATTTCCCATTGTCATGCCCCAGTGTTGCCAAGCACCATAAACCTGATGGTTATAGTAGTTGTCACGTCCGCTTATCTGAATAGGCAATTCCTCTGTGGCATCATGATAGACTGCACTTGTTTGGTCTTTAGTGGAGATAAGTTCAACGAGCATTGTACTTACAAAAGGATTTTTGGGTAGTTGGGCCTCGATACCCCATTTCATATCTTTCCATCCATATTGCCAAAACAATTGTGAATGGTCGTCGAACTGGTGCTCAAAGTAACCCTTAACGTTCCATCCTTTCCCCCGATAGCTCAGGCATCCATGCCAGCTACCTACGTGATTACCTTCAGTATTTTTGAAATCGCCATCGTTTGGATCACTTCCTCCAAAGGTCAAAGCATTCCAATAGTTTTTCAATCCGTTGTTGAGGTTCACATAAGAAAGGTCTACATACGTAGTGTCGTCTTTGCGCTGGCTTAGATTCCATGCTTCACCACCAAACTGACAATCTGCTCGTAAGCCACCCATGAGAGTCAGAGGAAACTTCTTTTCATTGCCAATTCGGAAATAGATAGATTTACTGTGATATCGTACGTTGGATGTGTGTCGAGATGATGGATCAAACTCTGTAAACGTCTTTTTCCAATGATCATCCGTGAACCATCCGAATGCTGCATGCATTTTGACTCCTACCCATCCACTTGTGCCAGGGATGTTCCAGTAGTTTGGCATTTCAAGACGTACTTGTGGTATTGGACGGGAGTTGATACTCATTGTCATATCACCCGTACTGAGTTCAGAATTTGAAAATTCCATTGGCAACTCCTTGGCACCTACTGTCAAACGAATGTTTTTATATTGTGATTCAACATATAGTTGCTGTAACACAAAGTCTGATGTAAAATGATGTGGAATCACTATGTCCATTCCATATCCCACTGCCCATTGACGCAGTGAATCTGCGTTTAAAGTACGCCGAATGCTACCTCTCACATAACCAAAATTATCTTTGATGGATGAGAGTCCGTATTTATTATTAACGAGCCAGAATGGTGCTTGGTTATCGCTGATAGTTGCATGTATTTCTCCAGCATATTCCACATCTGTCCCAAGTCGGTTGAGCTGGGCATTACACGCAGTAATCGGTGCGATGATTAGTAATATGGAGAAAAACTGTTTGAACATTTTAATATTCTTAGCGATAATCATCATTTATCAACTGTTATTTCGCAAAGCTGATGGCACGAGTCTCACGGATAACAGTAATCTTTACCTGTCCAGGATAGGTCATCTCGTTTTGTATTTTCTTGGCTATGTCGTTGCTGAGAATTTCGGTATCAGCATCTGTAATCTTATCTGCTCCGACAATTACACGCAGCTCACGTCCTGCCTGGATAGCATATGTCTTGGTGACACCTGGGTAGCTCATCGCTAATTCTTCGAGATCGTGCAGACGTTTGATGTATGCTTCTACAATTTCGCGACGGGCACCAGGACGGGCACCGGATATTGCATCGCAGACCTGCACGATCGGGGCGAGTAGGGTAGTCATTTCCATCTCATCGTGGTGTGCGCCGATAGCGTTGCAGATATCTGGTTTCTCCTTACACTGTTCTGCCAATTTGGCTCCATAGAGTGCGTGTGGAGTTTCGGGATCCTCATCGGGCACTTTACCTATATCGTGTAACAGACCGGCACGACGTGCTTTCTTTGGATTGAGACCTAGCTCTGCAGCCATGATAGCACATAGATTGGCTGTTTCACGTGCATGTTGCAGCAGGTTTTGTCCGTATGAAGAACGATATTTCATTTTACCTATGATACGGATCAAATCTGGATGCAGACCATGAATACCCATATCGATGGCTGTACGTTTTCCCGTTTCGATGATTTCTTCCTCTAGTTGTTTACGTACTTTCGTAACGACTTCTTCGATACGAGCAGGGTGGATACGTCCGTCAGCCACCAATTGATGGAGTGCCAAACGGCATACTTCTCGGCGTACGGGGTCGAAGGCACTGATGACAATTGCTTCAGGTGTATCGTCTACCACTAGTTCGGTTCCAGTGGCAGCTTCAAGGGCACGGATGTTACGGCCTTCACGTCCAATGACGCGTCCCTTGATTTCATCACTCTCGAGGTGGAAAACGGTAACAGAGTTCTCTATAGCGGTTTCTGAAGCAACACGCTGGATGCTCTGGATCACTATTCGTTTTGCTTCTTTGTTAGCAGTCATCTTGGCATCATCGACAATCTCATTGATGTATTGCTGAGCCTGCGTACGTGCTTCGTCTTTCATACTTTCCATGAGGTGCTCTTTCGCCTCGTCAGCCGACAGACCGCTTATGGCTTCAAGTTTTGTACGTTCTTGAGACTGCAACTCTTCGAGTTCGGCACGTTTCTTATCGTTGTTGGCAATTTTTGCTTCGAGACTTTGTGCCATGCTGTCACACTCTTGTTTCTTGCGAATCAATTCCTCATGTCGCTGATTGAGTGATATCTCTCTTTGTTTCAGACGGCTTTCTACTTGTTGAAGTTTAGAATTGCGCTGTGCTACTTCCTTTTCAAGTTCAGCTTTTTTGTTCAAGAACTTTTCTTTTACTTCAAGTAGTTTTTTGTTTTTGATTGCTTCTGCTTCCTGTTTCGCATTATTGATTGACTGGTTATAGGTCTGCTTGAGAACGTACCTAAACAATACGTATCCTATTATAGCACCTATAATGAGGCCAGCTACTGATGCAATTATTATTTCCATTATCGTTTGTTATTTTTTATGTTAATACTAACGCACAATATCAGCTTGCTCAGTTGTAGCAATCTGAAAATGTGCGCATGATGATTTCTGATTCGGATGTAAGATGCGATGAGGCTATTTTTTAATGAACTCATCAATTTCTCTTTCGAGGGTGTCGATGATTTCAAACACTGGCTTGGTGTCATTTCTTTTTTCTGCTGCCAATGCTTTGATTTCTGAGTTAAGCATCACCATCACATCGTAGTATCTATCGTTTGGAACACTTTTATATCGCTCACGAACAGTGATAAGCTGCTGGTTCAAATTGCCTGCAGCCTTACGGATGACAGCCTCTTGGTCAGAGTCTGTTACCGTCATCGGTAATAACATATTATCTATGTTGACGTGTATGGTGAGTTTTTTCTGTTCCATGTCTCTGTTTCAGTCATAGCAAACGGTGGAGTCATTCTCCTTGAGCATCTACTGTGACTTCTTCTGAGTTTAATAGTCCGATGCATCGATTGATTTCGCGCACGAGCCTTGTCAGTCTCTGCTTGGCGGATTTGATGTCGCCGTCGCTGATTTCCATGAACTTGGCCATCTTCAGACTTTGATAAGTTTTGTCCATCGATTTCAGCTGACCCTTCAATTTGGCAATTTCTTTGTCTTTCTGTTCAATGGCGGCTTGCAGACTTTCGATATCATCCTGAAGATTTCGGTATTGCAAAATAAGTTGCCTTACTCTTGCTTCAAAACTACGGATTCTTTTCTGTTCGTCGCTGGTCATGTCTGATAATCTTTAAACGCTACACTATCGGTTTTGTATGTCTATTTCTTCATTTTGTTTTCTGCTTTCTCCATCTCTTCTTGAGAGGGTTTAGGTTCTTTCTTCGCTAGGGTGATGACGTTGTAAACGTACTCATTGATCCATGCTTGAGAGAATCCTAACGTTTTCTGATACTTACGCACTGAAGCAACGGTCTTGCGTACACCGTCGTCGCTCCAATCGTTTTTCGTAAAGATGTCGTTCACCGTTTTCTCTACCATCACCTTCAATGCTTTCTTCAGGAAGGAAGGAATGCGGAACTTCCATTTCATTAGGTTGCCCACCAGCATCATCAGGTCTTGAGTGAATCCTGAGAAGAGGAACATATAGTTTCGGACATCGTTCGGGTTCTTGCAACTCTTCTTGATGCTTTGGTCGATTTCCTTGAAGAAGTTGTCGCTGATACCATAGAGGTCCTGTAGCATCTTCTGACATGCTTTTTTCTCTCCGACACCTAATTTATTATTCACAGTAGCAACGTGGAGAGAGCGTTTGAATGCAATCAAATCGGGTAGGGCTGCCACATTGGAGATACCCAGATTCGCAGCCAATACGCTTTGGAAGTACACCCTGATCAAGGTCATGAAGTCTTCCATTCCGCCGACATTCGCTTTCTGCTTCTTTTTAAAAAAATCTGCTAATCCCATTTTCAATTAAAAATAATTGTTTTCAAAATGCAAAGGTAAGAAAAAAATGCCGAACCGCCATCGTAATCTGCAAAAATATTGCTTTTCTATGCAAAAAAACATTTTTAACACAGAAAATCAATGAAAACCATTTTACTTGGCGCCGAAGGTGCGGCATAATTCAGGATAGGATGTAAGTCCTAATAATATAGGGCAATGCCACAAAATTTATCAGCGCATGGGAAACCGTGCGCTGATTGATTCATTTATTGCATTATTACATTTTTTCCCCATCTTCCCCTAATAAGGGGATAAGAGGGGGCTGATTTATTTCACCATCACCTTCTTTGTGGTTCCGTTACTCATCTTAATGATATTGATACCTTTCTTCAACTCGCCGACACGATTGCCTGCAACATCGTATATCTTCGTGTCTTTGTCACCATCTAATGCGAGGTCTTCGATACCCGATGAAGACTGGATAACAATTGGCTTATAATTCTTCGTGCTCTGCCAGTATTTTTTGTTACCCTCCTGAATTGCAATAATCACAACTACTCCTTCGCCTGTGCAGTCAAAATATTGTTTCTTGCCTATTTTGACAATAGAGCATATCTCGTCGCCTTCAATCGTATAGGTTATTTCAAGCCTAAATACGGATCGAATTTTAGCAGAATTGGCCGGCCAATTCTGCTATCACTCGACAAAGTTCATACAAGTATGGCTTTGTTCTCGTTAAATCGCAGAATTCACAATGTTTGCAAGCACCAAATCCTTCGAATTCTGCGTGCAAACTCTTTGAATTGCTGGTGTGCAGTCGAACACTTGCTAGAGTACACTCCAGCAAGTGACGGAGTGTACTCTAGCAAAAAAGAAGCAGGCAATGCAAAAAACATCTTTCGCTGCTACATGCTTGGCGAAAGATGCTTTTATTATAGGGATTAGTTGCGTTCGAACACGGGGATGTGGTCAAGCGAAACAGGCACAGTGACATATTGACCGCCTGAGTAGTGCTGGCCTGTATAGCGGTGTGTCCATCCACGTTTGTTTTTGGGCAGATAGACTTTCCATTCGTTTACGTTGTCAGCCGTTATAGGACATACCAGATACTTAGGGCCGAACATGTATTCTGTTTCTTGACGCAATGCCTCTGTATCTTCACAGAAGTCAAAGACGAGCGGACGCATCAGGGTATAGTCTTCTGTAGCTACACGACGGGCACAATCCTTGATGTATGGAAGCAGTTCCTGACGTTCCTTGATGCAGTCGACAAACATCTTCTCGATATCAGCTGGGTACTGCCATGGTTCAGTACGGCTTTGGTAACCGTGTACACGCATGATGGGCAAGAATACACTTGTTTCAATCCATCGCAGCATTCGAAGCTGGTAAGCACGGTCTGAGTATTGATTGCCTGGACGGAAGAAACCACCTGCATCATAAGTCCACCAAGGCATACCTGTTGCTACGTAGTTCAGTCCACCTGCTATCTGACGACGCAGACAGTCCATATCGTTTCCTACATCGCCACTCCATACAACCGCATTGTAGCGCTGCATGCCAGAGAAGGCTGAACGTGTGAGGATAGATGGTATTCGTCCTACATCGTCGCGTAGCAGACCATTGTACATCGTGTGAATGACTTTGAGTGGATACACGTTGCGATAGATATCGCCTGGCATCTGACGGTCACCAACACGTCTGCCATGAATGTCGTCGTTCTCAGGCTCTGTTGCATCAAACCACCAGATATCGATATCATAGGGCTTCAGGATTCTCTGACTGAATTGCTGCCAATAATACTCGGTCACAGCTGGTTTGAAGAAGTCTATCCAGTCGGTTCCTTCGATATAAGCGCCTCGCTGCTGTAGTTCTTTTCCAAGTGCAGAGCTCTTATCGACTTTCGACCATACAGACAGCATGAACTTGATGTTCATGTCGTGCAACTCACGAACCATTCCTGCTGCATCCGGATATTTTCCTTCGTCCCATTGCATTGCATTCCATCCATACTTACCCCACCATTGCCAGTCTTGCACGATGACGTCGATAGGAATGTTCTTATCGCGGAACTTGTGTGCATTCTCCATCAAATCCTTTTGGGTGTCATAGCGTTCACGGCAATGAACATAGCCCAACATGTATTCAGCAATCTGAGGTGCTTTACCTGTCAGCTGACGATAGGTTTTAATCACCTGATCTGCATTTCCTGCAAATACGGTGTAGTCGATACCTGCAGCTACAGGAGAGTGGAACATGGTGGTTCCGTTTTCCTTACGCCATGAAACGGTTGGTCTGTCGCCTCTCACACCTTTCACAGTCAACTGGTGCTTTCCTTTGCTAAGGTGATACATCGTAGAGCCTGTAGGGGGCAACCATGTGTTGTTAAGGTCGATGATAGCTTTTCCGTCGACTGCCAGATAGAGTTTGCGAGCCATCTTCTGTCCTACGTCAAGCAAGAATGAATAGTCGCCTTCTTCGTCAATCGTGATGTCGGCTTTGAACGAGTCTGATACTCGGCGTTCGCGAACCGTACCTGTCGTACTTGTTGTGTTTACCTCAATCACATTCCCTTGCTCGTCTGTTCCTTGCAACACTGCGCTGTTGGTCGATGGGTTGAAGTCAGTCAGTCCGTAGTTGTTCCACAGCAGTCCATAGCCTTTGCTCGAAAGCACGAAAGGTACTGCAATCTGAGTGTTCACCTGAGTCAGTCGGCGAGTCAATCCTCGTATGTTCAGATAGCCGTCCTGGAATTGTCCCGTACCGAACAGGAATTCATCAGTAGGGGAGACGAATGACTGCGATGCTTTCACCCATTTGTTTGTACCATCGACCAATTCGCTCTGTTTCAATTCCCTGCCTGTATATGCCACTTCTTCGAGAATCTTTTTCCCTTTACTGTCGAAGAAGATGAGTTGGTCTGTCCATTTGTTGTACTCCACACTCATCCCTTTCAATTTCACTTTTGTGAAGGTTGCGTTTACGTCTGTCTTCCACTTAGGTAGTTTGAAGTTCTCTGTATAGATTAATTCATCCAACTGAGGTGCATCTGTATTGTATGCTCGAATTCTTACAGCATTGTCAGCCAATGGGATAATACGTACTTTGCCGTTTTTAGTGAAAATGGTAAAACCGTATGCCTCGTCTATGTTATTGGCAACAGCAATGCCTATAAAACATAAGAACATTGCTGTCAGTAATATTGTTTTTTTCATTATCCTTAATTCACAATCTAAATTCTTTACTTTTTACGAATGATATCTCTACTCCTAAGAGGGTGGGGGTGTTGTTTTTAATATGTCCACTGGTGGAAATAGTCAAAGTCTGCATGACCACCCGTCTGCTTTGTTGGATAGTTATAGAGTGCAGCCTTATAGCCAATGAAGAAGTCGAGAGTGAATCGCATCTGCAACTGATTGTCAACATCTACCCAACGCTTTCCATCAGTCGAATAACTCATGAATGCCTTGTCTGGTCCACAAGAGTCGTCAGCCTGAGGGGTAAATACATATTTCATGCGCAACCACACCTTCTTGCCTTTGAGGGGCATACGCAGCACTTCCTTGGCATCACGACGTGAGCCGCTTGTAGCTACGATGAAACGTTTGCCTGCATCGTCCACTTCTACGCCGATTGAGCAGAAGTTGCTTTGAAAAGCAGCCAATCCCGCTTTGTCGCCTGGTTTCATTCCTGATGCATCGAGCACGGTCTCATTCATGCAACGAGGTCCTACTGTACGTTGGCAGAGTGTATTGCGTGCGTTGAACAGATTTGTAGCCAACTGACTTGTGGTGAGTCTCAGCCAACCCTTGCGTGCTGTTACTGACCAATCTGCATTGATTGGTTTGTGGTTCCATTGCCATACAAGATCCAGTTCATCGTTCGATTTATAATTGAATTCGTCGCTGGCCCATATATGGTCTTCACCGTATGGAGCGAGGTTTACATCAAATTCCTTTACAGGGATAGTGTTATCACCGAGAATTGGCCAACCATCTACCCATTTCATTGGCTGAAGGGTAGGGACACGTCCTACACCTCCGTGGTCTTGGAAGATAACGCCATACCAGTCGCCCTTCGGAGTATCGAAGATAGCACCTTGAGCCACACCGTCACCACGTCCGTCGAATGCACCCTGAAGTACAATCTTCTCTTCATACTCGCCGAGAAGTGTCTTACTGCGGAAGCAGCGTTCTGTACGTGGCTTTCCGCTTGGCCAGTCAATCACGAGCACGTAGTAGTAATCGCCGATATGATAGAAATGGGCACCTTCAGCTCTCAGTCCAAAACCCTGACGAGGTGTGTTAATGAGCACTTGGTTCACTCCTCCTTGTTTTACAGCCTTGAGGTCGGGAGTCAGCTCTGTGATGCGAAGTTCTCCGTTTCCATACACCACATAAACCTTACCGTCGTTGTCAAATAACAGTGACGCATCGTGGAAGAATGCTCCTTCGATTTCGTTGCGTTCCCAATTGCTCTTAGTGATGTCTGTTGTTCGATATACGTAAGTCTTGTGCTGGTCATTTGCGATAAACAGTGCATAGAACATACCGTTGTGGTAACGCAGGGTTGTAGCCCACTGACCTTTTCCATACGCATCCTTTCCATTGCGCAGGTTATAAATGTCATCGTCTGCAATATAATCGTAAATGTAGCTGATGATTCTCCAGTGTACCAAGTCCTTAGAGTGCATGATAGGCGCACCTGGACAGAAGAACATCGTTGTGCTGACCATATAGAAGTCGTCACCCACACGTATCACATCATTATCAGGAATGTCTGTGTAAGTAAGTGGATTAACCATTTTTGTGGTTTGTGCCTGAGCGGTATTGATACTTAGGCTTGCGAGTAGTGCTATGACTACAAAAGTAGATTTCAGTTTCATATTCGTGATTGTTAAAGATTTGCGGTGCAAATTTAGTAATTATTTTTTGAACACCTTGCCTTGAGGTGTAATAATGATTGATTTTTGTGGAGCATCGTCTATTTTTTGGAGTTTTTGACCATAAAGGTTATAAATCCTATCCTTATTTGTTGTTTTGTCATTGCCTACAAACTCCACTGAACTACCAAGCTCACTGAACTGCCATGTGTCGAAATTGAGGATAGATGCCCCTGTTGTGCTACCCGTGAATGTAAAGTACAGGTCTTGTATGCCCTTTACGGTGCGTGTAGTATTTACGCTGATGTCTTCCCAAACGTCTAGTCCTCCTGTAGATTGTATCTGTACCCTTGCTACGATGGAACCGGTCTTCGAACCAGTACGTACAATCATCGTACCTCTTCCAGCTGCTGCTATGCGTGCTGAAAATGTCTCTGCACCAATTGCACCAAAGTCCACATTACGCACTTTGATATAGTCGCTCGCATGAATGCTCGTCACGTAGCATCCGTTGTAGTCTCCTTCACATTTGATGCCCGAACTTTGGTTGATAGTCTCTGCTTGTTGCAGTTCATATGGGTTCAGGGTCTGAATCGGATTCACACCCTTCGTGGTGAACTGAATAAATGGAATGCTACCGTCCTCGTTGCGTGTAAATTCCTCAACACAAGTCGATCGTTTGAATCCGCCACCGCCAGGTAGAGTACCATTATGATAGAACATATAGCTGTGTCCCTTGTAGTCAACACTGCCGCCGTGAATCGTAAAACTGTTTTTGGCTTCTCCCATCACTTTGCCCTGATAGGTCCAAGGTCCGGTGATTTTGTCAGCAGTTGAGTATGCCCAATGTTCAGGAACTCCGCCAGCAGCATATTCCAAATAGTATTTGCCGTTCATTTTATAGAGCCAAGAAGCCTCCTCGAAGTTGGGTTTCGGATTTCCGTTGTCTTCATAGCCCTTATATGGACCGAAAGCCTCCTCACTCTTGATGTTTACCGATACCTCGCTGCCTGTGAACGACGTCATACCTCTGTTCAACTTAACATACCACAGGTTGTTGTTGCCGTAGAAGAGGTACGCTTGTCCGTTATCGTCAATATATACCGTTGGGTCAATCTTGAACCAACCCTGAACCAGTGGTTTCTTGATGGGGTCGCGGTATGGACCCGCAGGGGAGTTCGCTACGGCTACACCAATACCAGGATAGGCTTGTCCCTTGATTGTTGCTGTAACATACCAATACCAACGTCCGTTGCGTTCAACACATTGACTTGCCCAGCAGTCATTGTCTTGCTTTGCCCAAGTAAACAGCTTCGGAGTGATGGGCGTACCAAGATATGTCCAGTTCACCATATCAACTGTGCTATACAGTAGCCAGTCTCTCATGGTAAAATACCCGTTTTCAGTTACATCGTCATCATGATCTACAAATAAGTACAGCGTATCACCATGCACGTATGGTGCTGGGTCAGCCGTATATCGGTCACAAATGATAGGGTTCTGAGCTATCAGGCTCGTTGTCAGCATCAGTGCTGCAGCAGCAAAAGTACTTTTTGTATAGTTCATAATTAATCCAATTTACTATTCAACATTGTTTAGGCGTTCTTTTTTTTGCACCTCTATTGTTAACTTATCATTTTGCCTGCAAAGTTACAATATATATATCATAAGGTTTATCAAAAAACGTTCAAATCCTTATAGATTTGAGTCAAGAGCTCTCTTTATTGGATTTCCACCACATGTATGTAACATACCTTAGTCGTTTGTCTCTGATTCAATGAATGAAGATATGTCGAAGGTCATAACTTCGCGTACGTTCTTGTTGTGGGTTTCGAAGAACGGACGGATAGAATTGATAAAGGTGTTGCGGAGTTTGGCTTCGGCTCGGGTGATAAGTGAGTCGGGAATGCTGACGGGATATACTCTGTGTTGCTTGTGCCCAGACATAGCAGGACGTGTGACAAAGTAGAGAGAGTAGTTACAGTCGGCAACACGTGTAGTTGTGTCTTTTTCTAACTCTAGTTTTACGAGCATGCCTCCATAGGTGTATTCCTGAGATTGATTGGAAACAAAGTTTCCGAGCGAATAGGCTACAACATGTTTTTCACCGTTGTCATCCTCGCGCAGTTCTATCGGTTCGACCACATGGGGATGTCCTCCGATGATGTGGGTAACACCTTGCTGTAATAGCCAGTCGGCCATCGTGACTTGTGAAGCAATCGGGCGTATCGTGTATTCAACTCCCCAATGCATGAAGGCAATGATGGCATCTGGATTCATGGCCTTGGCGGCTTGGATGTCCTGACGTATGATGGTGGTGTCGATGGGGTTGACTATATTGGGTTTGGGTACAGGAATGCCGTTGGTACCATAGGTGTAGTTGAGGAGTACGATACGGAATCCGTTCTTTTCGAGAAGGAAGGGGTATTGGGCACGGCGTGCTCCCTCGTTAACGTAGGAACCGAGATGGGGCATTCCTAATGAGTCCATCATCTGGATGGTGCGCTCAATGCCTTTCTTTCCCTTGTCGCAGGTGTGGTTGTTGGCTGTGAGCATGATGTCGAACCCTGCCTTTTGGCAGTCGCGCAGGAAGGCATCGGGGGCACAGAAGGTGGGGTAGCCGGTATAGGGTTTGTCGGCAAGGGTGGTCTCGAAGTTTGCGATGGCTACATCGGCTTCGGAGATCTCTTGCTTCATATATCGGAAGCATTCGGTGTAGTCGTAGGTGCCGTCGGCTTGGAGTGCTCCTTTGATCTGCGGTCCGTGCTGCATGAGGTCGCCTGCGAAGAGGAGCGACAGATGGTGGACTTGTGGGGTATCGACGGTCAGTGTGTCTTCATCGCTTCCGTTGGTCTGCGAGTTAGCGGTGCAGGAGAGGAGAAGAAGGGAAAGAAAAAACAGCCCCTCTCTAACTCCCCCGCGGGGGAGGACTGACTGAATGCATACTAATACTTTGTTTCTTTTCATCTTTGGTCATTTTTGTTTTACGATAAATTCACCATTGCGGGTTACACCCTCGACAGAGATGTCGTAGTGGGTGCATTCGCTGCTGTTGTAGAACTCGATATAGGCTTGCCCTGTGTTGTCGGTCGTGACAGACGGATTCCAGTAGAGGGTATGCCGGTGGTCGAGGTAGTCGGGTAGGGGTCGATGGCTGTAGTCGGGTTGGTAGAACTCGGCAGGACGGTTGAAGCCCTGCAAGATGATTACTCGACCATTGCGCTCTACTTTGTTGCCTGTTTCGAGATTGATATAAGCGGATAGCCCGCCAGTATGCTGTGTCTCTTTGAACCCATCGAGATGGTCTAGCTCGTAGGCAGCGGGACGGCGTGAGTTGTCGGTGACGATATGAATGGCTTTGAGACGTTGCAGATTCATGTAAGAGTTCCTAAGTGCATCATCTCCACCCTTAATGGAGTCTTCGTCTTGCCAGTCATAAGTGATATAGCGCTTCTCCTTATTGACTTTGCTACGCGGGTTCTGATGCTGCATGTAGTCGAAGATAGCATGCTCATAAAACGCAAGACGGAATTCTTCGTTATCGAACTTCCATTGTTTGGGATGGTAGCCCATATCGGTGAGGTCGTTGAAGAAGTCATAAAAATCAAGACGCTGTACGGGCAGGTCCTTGCGATGACGGGCGTGAGCACGGTCGGCACGGATTTGTACTTCGGGAATCCACTCGGAGGCATAGATGTCCTTACAATATTCCTCCCAGGTGAGATGCTGGTCGGGCATGGTGAAAGGTTTGTTTACCTCGTACCAACTCAATTCTTTCACGCTGTTAGGATAGTAGTACTCGCGGCGAATGAGCAACATGATGTCATGGTCGACATAATCCCTTTGTTGGTTGTCGGCTAGGATGCGATCGCTGGCAGGGATATGATTGTCTCGGGCAAAAAACTCTTGTCCGTTGAATGTGTGGATTTCACCTTTGTTCTTTTTCGTGTCGAACAGGGCTCGGAACACCAGCTGGGCATTGCCATAGAAGGGTTGATATACAACCCGGAACTGTCCGTTCGCGTCGATTTGTATTTCTCCTTTCTGACCGCCTTTGCCTGTATCTGTCATTTCTGGATAGAGAATCTGTGCGGTGAGGGTGATGGTGCCACGATTTTTCTTGAAGACAACGCGATTGAGCCAGTTCTCCAGAACGTATGACTGCCCGTAGATATGCATCTTGCGTTCAGGTTCGTAGTCGTACTGCTGAGGTTTCACTCCTGCTATTTCGCTCCAGTCGTAGCGTCGCCAGCCTTGTATCATCATCAATAGGTCGAGGTCGGCACGGTGTTGCGCATCGTTGGCTTCGAAGTAGTAATGAGGGTTCTCTATGTAGCCGCGGATGTCGCTTTCGAGGAGCATATTGGTCAGCATGTTGCCTGTGTTGAATGTGGGGTCGAGTTGCTGGCTGTCACGCACAGAGACGGATACCGACTGCTCCTTGAGTGGAATGCCGCGATGGTCGGTCACGATGATTGGAATCTTCACCTTCTCGAAGGGACGCAGGATGTGTGTGGTGTCGTCGTTGACGAGTGCTTTGGCGGTCAGTTCGGAGAGGGTGTTGACGAAAAAGAGTCGATCGGCATAGATGTTACCGTCGCTGTCGAATACCGTAGCCTGATTGACGCCGCAAGGCAGGTCTTCGAGCCATGATGCAACAATACCGTCCTCGCCCAAAGGTTCGCACAGCACTTTCCGCCCTGCACTGATAATCGATACATAGAGTTCACGAGGTTGAGGGAAGGTCTGCTTGGTAGAGATTTCGACTGCTTCATCGTCCATCTCGACCCGCATTGTGACTCCTTCAGACTCAACGGTTGGGAGGTCGAAATCGTAATGAATCCCATTGAGCATCATACGAACCTTATACCGACAGGAATCGCTGAACACATACTCCATGATGCCGCGACCCATTCGGCTGGGAGGGAGTGGAGCAATGATGGAGTCGTTGCACATCAGCACGCCTTCCACATCGATACGCTGTTTCTGCTCGTTCACCGTTTCCCAGCCAATGCGGGTGTGATGACCTGCCACGATATGTCCGCTCTCAGGGTAGAAGTGTGCATTGAGCTTGGGTTCGAGATAACGGCGTTCGTAGTCGCCCAGTGTAACCTTCAGTGGCATAGTCTTAGTCTGCCAGGCAGCATCGACGGTAGGTTTCTGATAAACGGGAAAGACGCGCGAGAAGAGGCCGCAGAAGTTGCGGTTCTGACGTTGGATGTCGTCCTCTCCACCCAGCAAGTGCTCGTTGATGTAGTCGGAGAGGATTTGCTCGGAGATGTAGGCGTAGTTGAGCATCCATTTCGTATAGGCTCGGATTTCGTAATAGCCAGCGAAAGCATCGTCTTTCAGTGCAAACTGACCGTGAGCGTTGCCTGCCTCGTCGACCACCAGTTTCTGGCGTTCCACCAGATAGCCTTGCTCGTCGAGCAGTTCGATATAGAGGATGCGGCTTACGGGTTTTGGTTCGTAGGTGTCGGCAGAAATGACGTATGCTTTGTACCAGATGGTATCGCCTGCGAAGTAGCAGTTGTTGTCGAGATGCAAGTACACTTTCTCCTGTGCCGGCAATTCCTTACTGAACAGGCTATCGGGCAAGGTGGGCACAGCGTGAAGGGCTGAAGAGATGAAGAACCACAGCGACAAAAGGGTGATATGTAACCAGCATCGTTTCATCTTCAAACTTTCTGTACTTCAATCTTGAATATATCTTCTGGATATTCTATATCTGTGAGAAACAGGGCATTGCCTGGCATGCTGCTACCTGCGGCACAGCGGTCTTTCTTTTCGATTATCTTGCAGAAGTCGTCAATCGTGATAGCTCCGCGTCCTACTTCCATAAGGGTGCCCACAATGGCTCGTACCATGTTACGCAGGAAGCGGTCGGCCTTGATGGTGAAGATGCCGTTCTCCCATCGTGCGTACATGATTCTGCAGTTGTTGGTCTTGGTGTCGGTATGGAGTTTTGAGAAACTGGTAAAATCTGTATAGTTGAACAGGTGGCTTGCGGCATCGTTCATCTTATCGTAGTCGAGCGTGAATGGGCAGCGATAGCTGTAGTGACGGCTAAAGGGGTCTTTCACGTTGCTTACATGATACTGATAGGTACGGGCTGTTGCACTGAATCGTGCATGAGCATCAGGACGTACTGGTACGATCTTTTGAATGGCAATATCTGGTGGAAGCAAGCGGTTGAGACGATAGTCGAGTGCCCCCTTCACTCCACTCTCACGTTCTCCCAAAGGGGAGGGGATTACTTCAAGAGGACCTTCATAGTCGAAGTGTGCCACCATCATGCTGGCATTCACCCCTGTGTCGGTACGTCCTGCCCCAACGACTTCAATGTCCTTGCGTAATAGGGTGGAGAGACCTCGCATGAGTTCTGCCTGAATGGAGTTAGCATTGGGCTGAATCTGCCATCCGTGGTAATTCGTTCCGTCGTATGATAAATAGATAAAGTAGCGCATAATTATCTGACCGTTAAATGAAAACAAGCTTGGAGCCGTTCGTATTTCACGTAGCAGCGGTTATCAGCACGGAGGTCGTAGAGAACTTCTGCAAGCACTTTCTTCAGTTTTTCGTCATAGCATGTGAGGGTACTTCCTTCGAGCGGCACGAATCGGTTGTATGTGATGTCGATGGTGGTTCCGTAGCAATGACACGAATTGGTGACAGAGTTGATGTTGCCTTGTTGCAGATTTTGTATGTCGGCTGCCGTACGAAGCACCGATGTGACGACAGGGATGTGGAGCGGATAGCCTTTTGAATGGAGTGAATCGACAAAATTGATGCCGATAGTGTTGAGCAGATTATGTGCTTTCGGCACAAGATAGGGCATCGAGTGCGTAAGGTCCTCAACTATATAATAAGGTGAGGTGGATATGTCGGTAAGAAGTCCTTTACGCACATATTTCATAATCACATCGCGCGATGGGGCAGGCTTGATGCCATTTGCTTCGGCTGCGATGAGCTGTGTGGCGTTGCTGTCGGGGAAACACTCCGGATAGCTCCACACTTTGCTTGATACAAACACATTAGCCCAAGGATTATCTGTTGTGGTATCAATGAGCAAGGTGTCGTTAGTTTCCGCCTCAAACATCAGTTCTTCATCCTCTTCCGTTAGTTCAGACATAGTGTCTTGCGTAGAAGTCAACTCGTTGTCATCATTCTCCAGTTCTTCCTCAGATAATATCTGCTCCGATACCTCGGGCGAAACAGCTACAGAGTCCATTACCATGCGCTGCTGACGTTTGGCCAACAACAGTTCCTCTACAGGACTGAGATTCCACAGATGAGCGATACCTGCTAACACCGCAACAACAATTGCGAATACGAGGTAGAACTTCTTTTTGTTGTATTTTGTTTTTACTTTTGCCACGATTTCTGTTGTATTTTACGGCAAATTTATAAAATATTTATGAATTATGCATTAAGCATTATGAATTATTTACTAATTTTGCACGCAAAAATACAAGAAGACAATCAAACAAACAATGAAAAAGATATTGTATCTGTTGTTGCCGGCTCTGTTTATGCTGGCATCGTGTGGCGAGAAAGTGGCTGAAAAACCCGTTAACGGATTTGCCATGTTTGCGTATGCCGACAGTAGCAAATATGAAGGAAACTGGGTGAATGGTGAGCGTCAAGGTCAGGGTAAGATTGTGTGGACCAACGGCTGTTCATATGAAGGAGAGTGGAAACACGACTTGCCTAATGGTAAGGGGCTCTACACTTGGGAGAATGGTAATTCGTTCGAAGGTGAGTTTGTCGACAGCCTGCCATGCGGTAAAGGCACTTATAGATGGAAAAACGGCTCATACTATGAAGGAATGTACAAGAACGGTCATCCCAACGGAGAAGGAAAATATCTTGCACCAGACGGCTCGATGAAGGAAGGAACATTCAAGGATGGATGGCTCGAAGGCGATGGTGTGGCAATCAATGAGTTTGGAGAAAAATACACAGGTACTTTCAAAAAAGGACTTCCCGATGGCGAAGGAACTATGGAATATCCCAATGGCGACCGCTATACAGGTTCCTGGGAAAAGGGAAAGAGCGAAGGACAAGGCACATATATCTATTCGAGCGGAAGTCGCTACTCAGGTAATTTCCATCGCGGTAAAGCAGATGGCTATGGCACATATACCTGGCCAAACGGAAATCAGTATGAAGGCAACTGGAAAAACGACATGCGCAACGGATATGGTAAACTCACAACCGTAGAAGGTGAAGTGTACGAAGGAAGTTGGTATAACGACAATTTTATAGAGTAAACAGCCAGACCAACAAATAGTGAAAAAAGTGTGCTATCATAACAAACGGACAAGGAACATCTCCTTGTCCGTTTGTGTGTGTATTGTTATATGTAACCTTTTTATTCTTCCACAATGTTTTCATACTACCAAGCAAATGGTAAAAAAATGATTCAGAATTCTGAATTCCGAATCCATGCAATTAAATTATTTTCACATTTTAACGAAAAAAGTTACCAAAACATTTGGCCAATTCAAAAATTTTTCGTAACTTTGCAGTGTCAAAGAAAAGAGGTGAAATTGCGGGCATTAAGCGTAAAAATTGCGGGCATTAAGCGTAAAAATTGCGGGCATTAAGCGTAAAAATTGCGGGATTTAATAGTTGCAACGGCCAGCACTAAGAGACGCAACAGAAACCGCTAACTGCCCAAAACAACCCCCAATCCAACGACAACGATAGACTTGTCAATTTGTTAACCAACCGTAAACCATAAAACGGTAAACTAATTCGGAAAAACTATGGCAATCAAACTCAATGCAAGAGAAACCGAACTCAAAACCGGTAAGAAGCCTAACCCCTCACTTATGGAGGGGCTTTGGTTTCGGACTGAGAGAAAGGACGCACTTCTTTGTCACGTTATACCGTCATTCCGTTATAACGAAACAAGGCCGCTGAATTAAGAGTATGGAAGTGTCAGATGGTCAGGGCTTTGGTGGGGCATACTTTGGTGCACTGTTGGCAGAGGATGCATTCTGTGGCATTTTTGCGACTGCGGGCGTTCTTGTTTACCTCTACTTCCATCGGACATGCTTTCAGGCACTTTCCGCATTTGATACATTTATCTTCGTTGCACTTGATGCGGAGCAGGGAATAGTAGCTCATTGGCTTGAGGAATATGGTTATGGGGCAGATGTATTTGCAGAAGGCACGATTGTCTTTCAGAAGGATGGCAAGCATGATGCCGACTGCATAATAGATAATATTCCCAATCGCGAACAGCATGAACATGGTGTTGGAATCTGCCTTTTTGAGCCAAAAGAGCAGTAGAACTACCGCTAATGACAAGCCAAACATGATATACCGGATGAAGCCCCATTTCTTTCTTGGCGTCTTAGGCTGTTTATATGGCAGAAGGTCAAGAATCATGGCCGTCCAACAGGCAAATCCACACCAGCCCCTTCCAAACAACAGTGGACCGAAGATTTTAGCAATGGCATAGTGTATGGTTCCTGCTCCCCATATTCCACAGAGCAGATAGTACCACAGCCCCTCAATCTGCATATTCTCACGGCATATCAGACCGAGGAACACCAACAGATAAGAGCCAACACTAAACTGGGTGAATTCTCTGGCATACTTCCAACCTACTGCGAATAGCACTCCTCCTAAACCGATACAGATGCCTATATACGAAAAGTTGAGGAGGAAGAACAGGTTGCCGGTAGACAGCCATAACCAGATGGCAATGGCTGCGAATACCAGAAACAGAATGATTGAAGAACGATACTTTTTCATACGTTCAGATATGTTTTCAGTACCTGAATATAATCTTCGAAGGCTTTCTGCCCGGCGGGTGTGATGCGGCAGATGGTACAAGGTTTCTTTCCCTTGAACGTCTTCTCCACCTCAATGTAGCCGGCTGTCGACAGTTTGTCGAGCTGCACACTCAAGTTGCCAGCCGTTGCTCCCGTCTGTTCTTTGATATAGGGGAACTCGGCTTCCTCGGCACTGATGAGTAGCGACATAACGGCCAGTCGCAGTTCGGAGTGGAGTAGGGGATCTAATGGCTGGAACATAGGCTACTTCTGTTTTTTAAGCATCCAACCTGGAAGCATCAGGCCGACAAATGCAAATATAAAGATGGTGAGGCAAGGCAGGGTCGAAGCGATAGCTGCAAAGCTTAGGCTAGGATGTGGCTGTCCTGAGAGAAGCATCACAGTAGTTGCTCCCATGTTGAAATGCTCCCAGACGAAGCATCCCAACCCAGCTACGATGCCGAAGATGATGAGCCAACGCTGTTTCAGTATGTGACCCGTGATTGTGATAGCCATTCCCATCAACAGTACTATGACTGGAGTAACCTCGATTCGTGTGGCAACATACTCTTCTGGTTGCAGCATTCGCATAGCTACAAAGCCCCAAATGAGGGCAATGATAAAGTAGCCGATAACGAACCATGCGAATGTCGACCATGTTTTGGCGACCATCGAGCCGACCAGACTTACAGGCGTGTGCTCACGTTCCTTATTATATTTACGCATGAAGAGCCAGATGATAACTGGCAATACTAACCAAAGCAGGTGGCCTAGTCCGCCACTTGCGTGATTTATCAAAATGAAATTTGTGATAGCAATTATGACTGCCATCCCCATAGTGCATAATCCTGATACGAAAAGTGATTGCCCTGTTGTCTTCGATACGGCACGACGACTTTTTTCGATTTGTTCGGTAATGATTTCAAGACTGCGCTCGGCAGTCATATTCTTTGTTTCTTCCATTGTTGTTGATTTGATTTGTTTGATTATTAAGCTTTCGCTTCTTTTAACTTGGGTTGATACTCTCTGGTGCCTCGCTTTCTCTTCTGCAGAAAGAGTCAGTTTGGCTTTGTGTTTCGAATCACGGTGCAAAGGTAAACAAGTTTATTTTATAAACCAAATTATTTTTTAGGAAATGAAGATAATTGAGTAATTGCGAACAATAATCTTGGTTCATGTTCTAATATAGGACAAAACAGGGGATGAAAATAGATGAAGTCATTTCAGATAGAAATCATCAGTGAGTTTCCGATAATCAGGCGAACGATGGCCTTGAGTGTCGTTAAGTGTAAGTGAGGTGTAGCAAGTCTGCACGGGATGCCGGGTAAACGAAAGCATGCTTCGCTTGAATGGACGAGTTTCACCACCTTTTATATTACACCTACGCGCGAGGCTCAGATCGTGAATGGCTGCGATACCGATAAAACGCTCAGCAGCAGAGTAGGGGATAATCACATCGAACACTCCGTCAGCACACAATAGCCTGTCAACATCTGTGATGAGTTGCTCAAAAGTAAGTGAGGACGTATGCCGGGCATTATTCCGGCTTTCACGATAGCCAACAGTGTCTTCTTCGTAGAACGGAGGATTGGAAACAATCAGTGAGAAAAGCGTGGGTGGAGTAAATGTCTCCAACTGCTGATGAAGGATTTCGATACGGTCGGCAAAAGGAGAGTCCGTCACATTCTCGCGAGCCTGTTCTACGGAATCAATGTCTATGTCAATTCCAGTGATATGCATTGTTGGGAAGCGCTGAGCAAGCATCAGGGCAATGAGTCCGCATCCTGTACCGATGTCTAAGACCGAGGGGTGAGTGGCGAGAGACAAGAGTTGAGCAGAGCCAGCCCATGCACCCAGCAACACACCATCAGTCCCAACTCGCATACTGCTGCGGTCGTGACGTACATCAAATTGCTTGAAATGAAACACATCTGAACTCATTGCGATGCAAAGGTAGTAAAAAGTTAAGAGATAAGATTTAAGAGTAAAGAAAATGTGAAAAATAGTAAATAGTAATTTGTCAAATAGTAATTATTTGTTATCTTTGCACCGCAAATCAATTGGGAACAATATGAAAAGAACAATGCTCACAATGATGATGATGCTTGTTGCGTCATTTGTCTTTGCACAAAGTGCCGACAAACTCTATGAGGAAGGTAAGGCGCTCTATGATGCAGAGAAATATACACAGGCTATCACCAAGTTGAAACCAGCCGCAGAGAAAGGACACAAGAAAGCACAGTATTTCATGGGTCGTTGCTATGATAAAGGATACGGAGTAACAGAGAACGACCAGGTTGCTTTTTCGTGGTATATGAAGGCAGCCAAGCAAGGACATGCCAAGTCGCAATACCAAGTAGGAAAGTGCTACAAGGACGGAGAAGGCGTAGAGAAAGACAAGAAAACGGCTTTCAGTTGGTTCCAGAAAGCAGCTGCACAGGATAACGGCAAAGCTCAGCTCGCCCTTGGTAAGGCATATATGAAGGGCAAGGGTGTTGCTGCCGATCAGGCAAAAGCCAAGCAGTGGCTCAAGAAGGCTGTGACGAATGAAAAGGACGGTGAAGAAATCCTTACCGAACTGCGTCAGGACAAGGCTGCAGGCGATGAGGATGCCAAGCAGATACTGCAAATAGTTGGAAAATAAGAGACTCAAAAATAATTGTTTATGAAAATCATTACAATGGGCGAAATCATGCTTCGCCTCAGTCCGGAAGGAAACAGCAGATTCGTGCAGGCAGATAAGTTCTGCATCATCCCAGGTGGTGGCGAAGCCAATGTTGCCATCAGTTGCGCAAACTTTGGTCACGATGCCTACTTTGTCAGCAAACTGCCGAAACACGAGATTGGTCAGATAGCTGTGAACGCATTACGCCGATATGGTGTCAATACAGACTTCATTGCCCGTGGAGGTAATCGTGTAGGTCTCTATTATGCTGAGACAGGTGCATCGATGCGTCCGTCAAAAGTCATCTACGACCGCGCTTATTCAAGCATTGCAGAAGCCAAACCTGAAGATTTCGATTTCGATAAGATATTCGAAGGAGCCGACTGGTTCCACTGGAGCGGCATCACTCCTGCTATCAGCGATGCCAGTGCAGAGTGTCTGCGTCAGGCTTGCATCGCAGCAAAGCGTCATGGAGTGACAGTAAGCTGTGACCTCAACTTCCGCAAGAAACTATGGACCAGCGAAAAAGCCATCAGCGTCATGCGTCCACTGATGCAGTATGTTGATGTATGTATTGGAAACGAAGAAGACGCAGAACTCTGTCTCGGATTCAAGCCCGATGCTGATGTAGAGGGTGGTAAGACCGATGCAGCAGGATATGAAGGTATCTTCAAGCAGATGAAAGCAGAGTTCGGATTCAAGTATGTAGTCAGCACATTGCGCGAGAGCTTCAGTGCTACTCACAACGGATGGAAAGCCCTCATCTACGATGGTAATGAGTTCTATCAGTCGAAGCGTTACGACATCAATCCTATCATCGATCGTGTAGGAGGTGGCGACTCTTTCTCTGGCGGACTTATTCACGGACTCCTCACGAAAGCCACACAAGGCGAGGCACTTGAATTTGCCGTAGCTGCCAGTGCGTTGAAGCATACCATCCCAGGTGATTTCAACCATGTTTCGATTGAAGAAGTAGAAGCACTCGCTGGTGGAAACGCAAGCGGTAGAGTACAGCGATAAGTTGACGCATATTAGATGATAAGTTATGGATACTAATCGTTCGATAACGAATGACAAAGAGAGGCGCTATGCCTCTTTTTTGTCAGACATAGCGCTCCTCATACAAGATGAGCACGATGAAATCAGTGTTCTCGCAAATGTATCTGCAGCATTGAAGGAAGCGTTTGGTTTCTTCTGGGTAGGTTTCTACCTTGTTAAAGAGCAAGAAGGGTGTGAACCGCAGCTATATCTTGGTCCTTTCCAAGGCCCTACAGCATGCTATCGCATCCACTTCGGGAAAGGAGTATGTGGGTCAGCATGGCAACAACGGCAGTCGCTTGTCGTTCCCGATGTAGAGAAGTTTCCTGGTCATATTGCTTGCAGCAGCCTTTCACGCTCTGAGATTGTTGTTCCTGTCTATACGAAAGACGGAAGAGTTGCTGGTGTGCTTGATATTGACAGTACCTCTCTCGGTACTTTCGACGACACAGACCGCCAATACCTTGAACAGCTTTGCCAACTGCTTACAACCAATCTCTACTAAACAAAATGCAGTCATTACGTCAAAATATCTTAGTAATCCTGTAGTTTTTGTCGTTTCATTGCGTCAATTGTAAAAAAACAGTTTAATTTTTATTAGATTTAGAAAACTATGATTTTATCAACAACCCCTACAATTGAAGGCCAGACCATCCGCGAATACAAGGGTATAGTGACTGGCGAGACTATTATTGGTGCAAACTTTGTGAAGGACTTTTTTGCAAGCGTACGCGATATCGTAGGCGGACGTTCTGCCAGTTATGAACAAGTTCTCATAGAAGCAAAGGAAACCTCACTTCATGAGATGAGACAACGTGCAGAGGCTATGGGAGCGAATGCTATTGTGGGTATCGATATCGATTATGAGACCATCGGTGCCAATGGCTCTATGCTTATGGTAGCTACAAGCGGTACTGCTGTCGTGATTTAGCAAGTACTTCACACATTATCTTTTTTTTTCGTGCTATTTCCTTGGTCGTTTCAATGAATTATTGTAAATTTGCAACCGACAAGTAAATTTATAATCCAAATGAAGCGAATCATTCTCAGCCTTACGACACTGCTGTCGGTCATATTTTCAGCAGCACAGACTACACAAAGTTATAAATGGGGCGACCAGGGAAACGGCACTTATATGAATCCCGTCCTCAATGCTGACTATTCTGACCCCGATGTTATTCGTGTAGGTCAGAAGTACTATATGGTAGCATCCGACTTCCATTTTCTCGGTATGCAGTTGCTGGTGTCCGACGACCTTGTCAATTGGACTGTTTTAACCCAATTGTATAGTCGGTTCGACCTTCCTGGATGGGATGATAATCGCCATTATTCGGGAGGCTCATGGGCACCGTCTATTCGGTATCATGACGGCCGTTTCTGGGTCTATTTCTGTACTCCGGACGAGGGGTTGTTCATGACCAGCGCAAAGCATCCTGAAGGTCCTTGGGAACCTCTTTGTCAAGTTAAGAATATCGCCAAATGGGAGGACCCATGCCCTGTGTGGGACGATAAGGGGAATGCTTATCTCGGACGTAGTGCACATGGTGCAGGTCCGATTATTCTGCATCGTATGAGTACTGATGGGCGGCAATTATTAGATGATGGCGTTACAATCTACACAGGTCCTGTAGCAGAAGGAACAAAGTTTCTTCATAAGGATGGTTGGTACTATCTCATTATTCCAGAAGGTGGGGTAAGTGAAGGATGGCAGACGGTACTCCGCTCCAAGAACCTGTATGGCCCATACGAACGTAAAGTAGTGCTCGAACAAGGCCCGACAGCCATCAATGGTCCACATCAGGGTGCATTGGTCGATACACCTGACGGAGAATGGTGGTTCTTTCATTTTCAGGAGCGTAGTCCTATGGGACGTGTGGTTCATCTCCAGCCTGTTCATTGGGAAGATGGTTGGCCGCTGATGGGGGTGGATATGGATGGAAATGGTGTTGGTAATCCTGTCACTTCGTGGCAAGTGCCCAAGATGTATAAGACTCTGAAACCACATGTGCCCCAGACTTCCGATAATTTCAATTCTACTACCTTAAGTCCGCAATGGCAGTTCTGTCATAATCCTCATAACGACTATTGGAGTCTTACCGACCGCTCTGGCTCACTAACGATTATGGCACAACGTTCAAGCAATCTGATGATGGCACACAATATCCTTACGCAGAAAATCATGGGCTGGAAAGGCTTGATTTCTGTGATGATTGATGTCAGCGAACTGAAAGATGCATGTGCGGGATTGACTTCGATGGGACAGTCGTTTTACGCCATTGGAGTGACAAACCGTAAAGGCCGCTTGTGTCTATATCAGGACAATGGCTTTCGAATGACTTATTTCGAAGACATTCCTATCAATGCGGATAGTGTATGTTTAGGACTTGAGTATGATGCTTTGACCAATAAGTTTCAATTTATGGCAGGAACGGATCGTGACTCATTGAAGCCCATCGGAAAGGAATTCCGTCAGAGTAATGGATTCTGGAAAGGAACACGTGTCGGCTTATTCTGTTACAATGTTAACGCTGATGGAGGAAAAGCCCATTTTGACGATTTCGTCTATCCTATTCAGAGATAAAGTGCTGCATTGCAGTTTTCCTGCCTTTTATGATATTATCATGAAATCCATGTTAAAAAAAGTTGTTTTTCAGTAAGTTTGGCGCTTTTTTGTTAAAACAAAGGTGTAGTTAAATATATTATGTGTAACTTTGTCGGTTGAAATTATGAATAATTGAATCATTTTGGCAATGAAAACAAGGATTACAAGTCTATTAACTACAATGGCAGTCATGATGGCTGCTTCCAATATGTATGCCGATACTGGATGGGTGGATGTGACAGACACCTATATCATGAATCCCCGATTCGATAATAATGATGTGAGCGGCTGGTGGGGCACACAATTCAACATCAGTGGAAACTCTGGTGAGAATGGTGAGCACTACGAGCGATTGTTCGATTCGTATCAGGACCTGACAGGACTGACACCGGGTCACTATCGGTTGAGCGTGCAGGCTTATTTCCGTTCTGGTTCATCAGATGATGATTACCAACACTCTATCAGTGGCAATCCCTCCGAGTATCAGAAGGTACAGCTATATGCTACATCGTCTTTGGATAATGCTGTTGTACCTGTAGTATTGGCAGCAAGCGGTGCTACTCGTCAGGATTTGGGTGGCGGTAGCTCTCAGACAGCAGGTGGCTATATCCCCAACACGCAGACAGCAGCCAGAAACTGGTTTGATGCAGGCTATTATTGGAACTCTGTTAAGGTGACTGTAGGTGACGATGGTCAGCTGACAATCGGTATCAGACAAGACGAACACGTAGGTGCAACAGACGATCCCTGGGGTGGCTGGGGAGGCTGGGGTGGAAACAACGGCCAATATGAATGGACTTGTGTTGATAACTGGAAACTGGAATATTTGGGCGAACTGGTCAACGCTACCTCGATAACGCTCGATAAGCAAGCGATTGATATCAATGTGGACGAGACTTTCGTGCTTACCGCGACTGTCGGTCCAGATGATGCTACTGTAAAACGTGTGACATGGGAGACTTCTGATGCAACGGTTGCTCAAGTTGATCAGAACGGACATGTAACAGGTGTCGGTCGAGGAGTAGCAACTATCACAGCTACAACAACTGATGGCTCAGATTTGAAGGCAACCTGCAAGGTGACAGTGAAGTACTCGGGTGGCACAAAGGAGTCATTGGTCATCAACGAAATCATGGTCGCTAATATAGATATGTTCCTTGACCCATCGTGGAATTTCGGTGGATGGGTGGAATTGTATAACCCGACTGATCAGTCTGCAAACATCGGACGATATTGGGTGAGCGACGATCCGGAGAATTTAAAGAAAGCAATGCTGCCTGCCAAAATAGGTAGTGTTCCTGCTCATGGATTCTTCACTTTGTGGTTCGACCATGCTGACACACAGAAGGACGTTGGTGAACATTGGTTAAATACTCAGGTGAATATGGAACTTGATGCAGAGGGCGGTACCATCTATATCTCTGATGATCAAGGCAATCTGCTTGTCAGTCAGGACTATCCGTCAGCCATCATGCGCGCTTCCTATGCACGTAAGACAGATGGCGGCGATGAGTGGGGATGGACAGCCGACCCGACACCGACTTTGACTAACAAATTAAGTACGTTTGCTACAGAGCAGTTGGATAATCCAGTTGTGGACCAGCCTGGACAGTTGTTTACCACTCCGTTGAATGTGACGGTAACGATTCCAAAAGGTGCTACATTGATGTATACTACCGACGGCACTACTCCTACTCTGACAGATGGTATTTTGAGCCGTGATGGAAAGTTCACTGTAACGGAGACAACTACTTATCGCTGGCGCTTGTTCCGAAGCGGATATCTTCCCAGTGGGGTAGTGACTCGCTCGTATATCTATAAAGACCGCGACTATTACCTTCCTGTAGTATCCGTAGTGACAGATCCGGCAAACCTGTATGATGACGAAATCGGTGTATATGTCTCAGGTTCTAACGGTAAGACCGCCAATCAAGACTGGACAAAACGTAACTTCAACATGGAGTGGGATCGTCCTGTGAACTTTGAATATATCGTTGATAATCAGGAAGTAGTAAACAAAGAGGTGTACTACGCCATTGCTGGTGGATGGAGCCGCAAGTACCTGCCTAAATCGTTTAAGCTGAAGGCCAATAGTGTGTTTGGTGATGGTAAGTACGATTATACTTTTTTCAAAGATAAACCATACAACCGCAACAAGACCCTTCTGCTCCGCAATGGAGGTAATGACAACTATAATAAATATCGCTTGAAGGATATTTCACTTCAGGAGATTGCACGATTGTCAGGCTTTAAACTCAACCTGCAATCCGTACAGCCGACACATGTGTTCTATAATGGCGAACATATCGGTATGCTGAACATGCGTGAACCAAGCAACAAGCATTGGGCATACGCTAATTTGGGAACGAACAACGATGAGATAGACTCGTTTGAAATGAGTGTAGACTCTGGATATGTGCAGAAGAGCGGAACACGCGATGCATTTGATTACTGGTACCATCTGACGGAAGACCTTGCTGCTGATCCTCAGAATTCAGAAATATACAAGAAGATTTGTGAAATTGTGGATATTGACGACTATGTAAACTATTTCGCCTATAAGTTCTTCCTGAACGATTGGGACTGGCCACACAACAACTGTAAGGGATTCCGTGATAGGAACGACGGAAAGTTCCGATTCATGGTGTTCGACCTCGATAACTGTGTGGATCGTACAGGTAACAATATCTTCAACGACTTCGAGAACAAGCGCACCTATACCTTCTATCAGCGACCAGAATATAATGGTACAAGTCTGACGAAAGAGGTGGAACTGGTGACGATGTTCCTTAATACGCTAGGGAACGATACTTTCCGCAAGAAATTCATTGATACATATTGTATTGTAGGTGGTTGTGTATTCCGTGACGATGATGAATTGGCGAGGATAGTCAATGAGTTGGCCGATGAACGCCGCACCGCACTCCGATGGGAAGGCAACGACCCTGTCGGCAACAATAAAGAACGTTCGCAAGGTATCATCAATGCAATCACAGGTCAATTCAAGTCGAGGATGATGACTGCGATGAAGAACTACCGCCGATTTAATCTGACGCGAACAGAGATTCAGGCTGTTGAGTTGGGTACGAACATCCCAAGCGGACGTATCTCCATCAACGGAATTGAAGTACCGAAAGCGATGTTTAATGGCTACCTGTTTGCACCCGATACCCTTCGTGCTTATGACATTCCTGGCTATCGTTTCATGGGATGGCAAGAGGGCGAGATGTCGGATATGATTACCACCGAAGTCTTGAAGGCTGCCGACACATGGTTGTATTTCGAGCATGGTTCGTTGGACGATGCTGATTGGAAAGGTCAGAATTACAACACGACAGGTTGGTATACTGGGCAGGCTCCATTCGGATTCGGCAACAACGGCCGACCAATGTCAAATGCAACTACGAAACTGACTCGTCTGGACGAGAACAATAATTCACGCCCGACATTCTACTTCCGTAAGGAATTCACCCTTGATGCTGCACCAAAAGACAATGAGACATATACGTTCAACTTTGAATTGGACGACGGTATTATCGTCTATATCAATGGTCAGGAAATCGGCACATATCACATGCCTTCAGGCGCTAAATATGCCGACTATGTGCAGACTTATTATGATAATACATACGAGGGTGAGAATCCGTATATCGGAACAATGCCTATCGACCGCTCTGTGCTGAAGAAAGGAAAGAACGTGATTGCTGTCGAAGTACATAACTGTAACAACACTTCTTCTGACCTTTGGTTTGATGCTTCCATTACGATGACGAAGCCACGTGAACAGCAGGAGCAGAACGACTACATTTCAACTGATGCAGAATATATCTTGCCGTCAACTGGTTCGCATCATTTGACAGCATGTTATGAACCGCTCACAAAGGCAGAACTGGCTGCTGCTGGTGTGACACCTGTTCGTATCAATGAAGTGAGCGCTTCGAACAACTATTACGTCAATGAGTACAATAAGCGAAACGATTGGATTGAATTGTATAATACGACGGATGAAGATATCGACCTTGCAGGCATGTATCTGAGCGATAATGTAAACAAGCCACAGAAATATCAGATTACAGCTCAAGAGGATGTGAACACTGTCATCCCTGCACATGGATTCAAGATTGTGTGGTGTGACAAACTCGAACCTGTATCGCAGATGCATGCAACATTCAAGTTAGCCGCAGAGGGCGGGGCTGTTGTTTTGACGGCAGCGGATGGAGAATGGGCTGATACGCTCAACTATTGCGAACATACTGATAAGCAGACAGTCGGTCGTTATCCTGATGGAGGTTCAGGCGTTTATGTGCTGACGATTCCATCGATTGAATCAACCAACCGCATTGGTTCGTACGACAGCTTGTACTACAATCAAAACAGTAACTTCGATTCAGCTGTCAAGAACATGCTTGCTCAAGAAAACAGTCTGACCGTTCGTTACGAGAACAGCTACGTCAGTGTGACAAGCGAACATCCTACCACAGCCCAACTGACCATGTTTACCTCAGCAGGTCAGCAATGTCGTGTGGCAAATATAAATCTTCAGTCAGGCAATGCGATACTGTTTGTAGGTGATATGCCGAAGGGTGTCTATGTGGTGAATGTGAACGCAACTGACGGACAGACGGGTTCGTGCAAGGTCGTTATTAAATAGAAAATTGTAAAACGTTAATAGTAGTAAAAGAAATGTTGTATGTCGTACCTACACCTGTAGGAAACATGGAGGATATGACGTTCAGAGCCATCAAGGTGCTGAAAGAGGTGGACTTTATCCTTGCTGAGGATACGCGTACATCGTCGGTATTGCTCCATCATTACGACATCAAGAATGAATTGCATTCACATCATAAATTCAACGAACACCAGACATGTCAGAAAGTAGTTGAACGTCTGCTTTCCGGACAATCTGCTGCACTCATTAGCGATGCAGGTACACCCGGAATCAGCGACCCAGGGTTCATGCTCGTTCGTGAGTGTGTGCGCAATGGTATCGAAGTACAGACTCTTCCAGGAGCTACAGCATTTGTGCCTGCGTTGGTTTCGTCTGGGCTTCCTTGCGACAAGTTCGTGTTTGAAGGGTTTCTCCCTCAGAAGAAAGGACGTCAGAAACGACTGGGTGAACTCAAGACCGAAAACCGAACCATTGTGTTCTACGAATCGCCCTACAGGGTGGTGAAGACCCTTGAGCAGTTTGCCGAAGTGTTTGGAGCGGAACGACCAGTGTCGTGCTGCCGAGAGATTTCTAAGCTACACGAAGAGAGTGTGAGAGGAACCATTGCTGAAGTATTGCAGCATTTCAAGGAGCACGAACCGAAAGGTGAGTTTGTGATTGTGCTTGGTGCAAAAGAAGAATGAGTTAATAAAAACATTTTTAATCAAAAATCGAAATGAAAAAAAGTTTGCTTTTAATCGTATGTGCCGCAATGATGGTGTCATGCGAACAGATGTTCAAAGGGAGTAAGGTTTCTGAGGAGGATTCACGTATGGATTCGCTTCAAAGTCTGTTAGATCAGAAAGATACCGAATTGAACGAGATGATGGATGCCTTCAATGAAATTCAGGAAGGATTCAATGCCATTAACGAAGCAGAGGGTAGGGTAAACCTGCTCAGCGAAGGTGCCGAAGGTAGTAGTACTGCGGCAGATATCGCAGAGAACATGGAGTTTATTGAAAACACGTTGTTGGAAAACCGTCGTAAGATTGAGGAGTTGCAGCAGAAGCTGAAGACGAGCAGCGTGAATGCAAGTAAAATGCAGGCTGCTATCAACAAGTTGACAGAACAACTGGAACAGAAAACCCGTGAACTTGAAGAACTTCGTCAGCAAATAGCTGACCGTGACGTACAGATTGCTGAACTTGGCAAATCTGTTGAGAATCTGCAGGCAGAAAACTCACAGGTACGAGCAGAGAGTGAGATGAATGCTGAAATAGCTAAGAATCAAGATGCGCAGCTCAACACAGCGTATTACATGTTCGGAACCAACAAGGAACTGAAGCAGCACCGTATTCTCGTTGACGGTGATGTGTTGAAGACCAAAGACTTTGATGCCGACTACTTTACCAAGATTGATATCCGTAAGGTGAATGTCATTCCTCTCAACTCCAAGTCTGCTAAGTTGCTGACCACTCACCCAGAAGGCTCTTACTCACTGCTGAAAGATTCAAAGGGTGAATACACACTGAGAATTACCAATGCACCAGAGTTCTGGAGCGTTTCGAAGTATCTGGTCATCAAAGTGAAGTAACAGACCTGTTTCGCAGTTTGATTGTCACGACTGTCCCAACATTGTCGTGAATAGAAATAGATAGCCGATAGCACTTTTGTTATTGGCTATCTTTTGTTATTACTTTCCATTTATCTATAATCATTTGTTCTTTTTTAGCTTAAAAACGTGTGTTTTTTTTAATATCTTTGGTTGTTTCATTGAATTATTGTATATTTGCATCATCATTATATGCTATTTACTATTAAACAATCAAATCGTATGAACTATCTTAGAAGAATTAGAAGAATTACAGTCTCTTTTGTAGGCACCGTTCTGTTTGCACTGACGGTAGGGGTGAATGCCCAAACAGATTTTGCATCTCAACAGAAAGTGTATTTGGCGAAGTGGGCAACATACACCTCGATTGCCAATCAAGCCAAGAATCATGCAGCGTTCGATGCAGTAATGACGACCGCTAAAGCATCGGCCACAGTTGAAGAACTGGCAGAGAACGATGGACTGGTATGGACAGCTTTCAAGCAGTTGGTTACAACAGGTACTACGGCGTCAGGACAGTTTGACTTGACTGCGTTGATTGATAACAATACAGACGTGAAAGAGTTTTCAAATACCAGAACAGCCAATGTGGTTCATACGCTCAAAGACTTGCCTGCAGGTATGTACACAATGAAGGTGCAGGCATTCAATCGCCCAATTGACTATCTGACCGCCAACACACAATATGAATCAGGTCGTGTCTTTCAGAAGACGAATATGTATTTCGGAACGGAAATGCAGGCTGTGAAGCATATCAACGATGATGCACGATATGTTCCTCTTCGTACCGGTTCATGGCAACAAGGTGCCAATCAGCGTGTCATCCCAAGCGACCTGAATGGTGCAAAGGCAGCTTTCGATGCTGGTTTATATTGGAATGTCATGCGTGTGACGCTTGATGCTGATGGTGATGTGAAGATGGGTGTACGTATCGTTTCTGCATCTGATAACAACTGGATGGTATGTGGTCAGTTCCGCCTCTACTATGGTGAGCCAAAGGTATCGCTGAACTTGCGTCAGTCACAAAAATTTGCGCTGGCCGAAGACACCTATGCCGATGTGGCAACCGATATCAGTGTTGCTGCAGACGATTGGACACCACTATGTTTGCCATTCGACATGAATGCAGAACAAATTTCGGCTACTTTTAAGCAGGTATGTGTTATTGGTGGGGTGAGTATGGACGACAACAAACTGGTGGGACAGTTAGTACCCGTTTCAGAGATGCAGGCAGGCTATCCTTATTATGTGAAGGTGGATAAGGCTACAACCATCAAGGTCGATGATGTGCTTGTACGTGCACTTCGTCCTGACAGCATCCCAGCCTTGTGGGAAGGTGCCTATATGGTGGGCAAGTATATGACCCAGGGCTATGGAGCCACTCTTTATTTGGCTTCAGAATTGAAATCGAAGGCAAGCACATTGACATGGAATGTAGCTGACTATCAGAATATGAGTTTCTCGACCAACTTGGAAAATGCCGCTGCACGTAAGTACCTCTCAGAGGTGACCTACACAGAGGCTTCACCGTCAGTCATTTATAATTACTATATCACGCCACCGATTCGTCGCGACCAGCCGAAACCCGTTGTGGTTCCCGTACCAAAGGCCGACCAGACTTTGACACTTACACTTGCAAACAGCAGCGACTATGCTAATGCAACAACTGCGACCTATCCAGTCGGTACGATAATGTGTGAGATTCAGAATCTCATTCCTACGCGCGATTATTATTATAAGGTGGAGACAGCTGACGGCAGTGTGCTGACGAAAGGTCAGTTCCACACCGACGGTACGGTTCGTATGATTCAAGCAAGCTCTATCAGCAATGTGCGCGACTTGGGTGGTTGGACCAACTGCGACGGCAACCATATTCGTTATGAAAAGATATTCCGTGGTAGTGAGATGAACGTGGGACAGGTTATCAATGCCAATGATAAGAAGAGGATACAGGCTTTGAATATCAAGGCAGAAATCGACTTGCGTAACAGTGGTAATACAGGCGGAAACACTACTACTTCTGCACTCGGAAATGTTCAGTTCCACTTTGCCGACCTTAGTCGTTGGAGCGACAACACGTTGCAACTCGATGCCACAAAATGGAGCAACATCTTCAAGTTCTTGGTAAAGAACGTCAATGCAGGTAATCCGCTCTATTTCCATTGTCAGGTAGGTGCCGACCGCACAGGTTGTCTGGCACAGATGATTGAGGGTTTGCTTGGCATGTCACGCGACCAGATCTATCATGACTATGAGCTTACATCCTACTCACAGGCAGGCGAACGTCGTAAGGTGAAGGTTGACCCAGCTATCAACTACATCATCCAGAATTCGAAGGGAAGCACTATGCAGATGCACTACTTCAACTACCTGAACCAGAAGTTGGGTGTATCAGCTACCGATCTTCGCGACTTCATGAACAACATGTTAGACGGGGAAAGCAGCATCCTGAATCTGCCCCTTCAATTCGATATCAAGGACGGTTCGTATTTCGAGACGCTGACCAATATCTATGCACTATGTAAGGTCGGATCGACACTTGCTTCAGGTGCGAAAGCTACGCTGACACCAAAGGGTGAAACTGCTTCTAGCATCACTATGAAGATGGAGGGTTTGATGATTACCTTTGCTCAAACGACTTTGAAACCTGGTACCCAGTACACACTCACTATCCCTGAAGGTGCCGTCATTGATCCTGATGGTAATGCCAATGCAGAGGCTGTATCGTTGTCATTCCGTACTCCTGACACCTTCGCATCTCATGGTTACCTCTACGCTCCTTCATTGAGTAAGTTCTTGGGACGTGGTGCCAACTTCGGTTCTCGAATCATTACTGACAACATAGGTTTGCCTGTTAATATCGCTACGGATACAGATGGTGATTGTATCATCAGTTTCCTCGACAACGGCCTTTATGTTTCACACGATGGCTATGGCGACCGTGCTTCGACCGCAGGTAATCTGAAGTGGACCCTCGAATCGAAAGGCGATGGATTTGTACTTCGCGCTTCGTCTGGTAAGTATATGTCGGTCAGCAACGGCTATTTCACAGCCAATGCAGCATCGGCATCCACGGCAACCGTATTTGTGATGAAGACAGCAGCTGAGCAGCGTCAGCTTGTGCAGCAAGCACAACTGGCAAATACCTTGGAGGCTGCAGGAAGGGTAGACATCAGTGCAACGACGATGGAAGAGCTGCAAGCCGCACTTTCGGGTATTGCCACCAAGAGTTATACTGCAAAGATTAAGAATCCTACTTCGGGTAGCACCAGCTCATGGACACTGACTGAGCCAGTTGATGCCAAGACCGCCAGTGCACAGGCATACAATGCAGGTGATTACGGTGGTGAGTTGTTCAACAAGCACGGCTATGTGAGTCAGAGTGTCAGTGTGGACAAGCCAGGACTGTATCGTCTCACTGCTACCATCCTTTCACGTCAGGGCAGCAATGCCAACTGCTATAAGTGGGGTAAGGAAGGTTATGCTCTGTCGAACGCTTACCTGTCTGTTAACGACAAGTATTGGGCAATGATTCCTGATTGGTATTCTGCAGCAGCAAGTTCTACGAACCCAGACAATACTGGTCAGGCCAAGAGTCTGATGGGTACAGGCAAGTACAAGGTGGAACTCTATGCCTATGTAGATGCATCGAAGAAACTCAATATCCGTATCTATCAGCCTGCATATACGACCTTTGTATGGTGCGTCTTCAATAACTTCACGCTTACACGTATCGAGACAGAAAGCGATGGTGGAGGCGACCCTGTCAGCAAAACCTACCCGGAAGATGGCGATAAGGGCTATCTCTATAACCTTCAAGCTAAGAAATTCATCAATGCAGATGCTGTAATGGCTGATGAAGGTGTTAGGTTTACCATCGTAGGTGAGGAAGCATACGAAGGTGGATGGAGCAAGAATGGCAACGATTTCACAGATGCTGCAGGACGCACATTCCCATCCGTCAGATTCACCACAGCCTTTACTGACCCAGAGCGCGAAAACAAGCCGACGATGCTCTCATGTCGTGCCGACAACCAGCTCACTGCTACCAAGGTCAATGGATATGGAGTGTTCCCACTCTATTATGTCGAGGGGAAAGGATTGCTCATCTATTGCTTCTACAACAAAGACAGTCATGATTTCTACGCACCAGGCAAATGTCTCAGCTACGATGCCAACGGTAACCTTGTGTTTGTTGATGAGAAAGATGCTACTTATTGGAAGTTCGTCAGCCAGGCAGAATACAACAAGCTGACAGGACAGGGCGAGGAGACAGAAAACGACTACACAGGTCCAGGCTACTCAAACCTCGAACCCAGCATGTTCCGCCATTGGGACGATGCTGTCAACCCCACCACAAGCGAAGCAGTAGCATGCGACTACCATATCGACGAACCGGCTATCACTGTCTATGGTGATGCTAACCTCACTTATTTGAACTTTGCCGACCTTTCTGATTACGACAAGCTGATTGTGGTCGTTACGTCCGACCATCCGCGTATGTATTTCAACAAGGTAGACGGTGGTAAATACGATGCAAACAACGAGGCAGCATCAGGACGTATAGAGGTTACTCCGGCAGGTGGATGGGCACAGCGCTATTTCACCATTGAAGACGATGTGTGGACTATCGACCTTGCTGCCATTGTACGCGATAAAGGATATGCCCGACTCAATGGTATCAAAGGCCCTACCTACGACACGACCGTGACAGTAAGCCGCATGGTGCTCTTTAAGGATACGTCAGTTGGTATCTCTGCTGTTACAGAACGTACCGTTTCCGATGACACCATCTATAACCTTGCAGGTCAGAAGCAGGCTACACTGCAGAAAGGGCTGAACATCGTGGGAGGTAAGAAAATCTTAATGAAATAACAATACTTATTTACTTTTTTAATTAACAAAACACTATTATGAAAAAAACAGTTTTATTCTTGGTAGCAGCATTTGCTACAATGAGTGTGAACGTACTCGCACAGCTTCCGGCAGGTGGAGCTAAGGGGTACTTGTATGACGCTGAGTCAGAGTTGTTCGTTACGGCAGAAGGCACTTTGGGCGAAAATGGCGAGTTATTCACCATTAAGGACGAAAATGCCACTCGTACTCTTCCTGATGGACGTGTGTTGCCTGACTATCGTTTCCTCACCGATTACACAGCTTCTGGTGACCATGGAAACGGACAGACAATGCTCTCTGTAAGAAACACAGAAAGAGTGACAACCACAGAAGACTATGGTTATGGCGTATTTTCATTATACCTGAACGATGCCGGCACTGCATTCCGCATTATGAATGCTAAGAATGCCGACCGAGGTATTCACAAGCAGTACGACTGCCTTGGTCACGACGGTACGACACTGAAGTTTGTCGCTGAAGACGATGCTACCTATTGGACATTCATGTCGGAAGAAGACTATAACAAACTGAAGGGAGAAGAAGGAGAAGAAGAACCTGAAGAAACAGGAAACGACTACACAGGACCTGGCTACTCAAACCTCGAAGCCAGCATGTTCATGGAGTGGGATGATGCAGTCAACCCAACAACCAGCAAGGCTGCAGCATGTGAGTACCACATTGACGATCCTGCCATCACAGTTTATGGTGACGCAAATCTCCCATATCTCAACTATGCCGACCTCTCCGACTATGACAAGCTTATCGTTGTTGTAACATCTTCTTCTAATCCTCGTATGTATTTCAACAAGGTAGATGGTGGTAAATACAACGCAAACGACGAGGCAGCATCCGGACGTATCGAGGTTACAACAGCAGGTGGATGGGCGCAGAAGTACTTCACAGTGGAAGATGGTGTGTGGACCATCGACCTGAAGAAGATGGTTGAGGAAAAAGGTTATGCGCGCCTCAACGGTATCAAAGGCCCTACATACGACTCAACAGTAACAGTCAGCCATATGGTACTCTACAAAGACGTTTCAACAGGTGTCGAAGAACTCAGTACAAAGACTGAAGCTGTAAGAAAGTCCGCTATCTACAACCTCACCGGTCAGAAGATGAAGAGTGTTCAAAAAGGACTCAACATCGTTGATGGACGTATCATCATGATGAAGTAATCATCCAAATTAACATCATTTCTATCCAGCCGACTCATTCACCCGATTGAGCCGGCTGCTTTTTCTTTTTGAATCGGCTGCCCGTCACAGTGCTATTAAGACCTTAGACTTTAGACCTACTAAGCAAGTGACTTATACTGATATAGATAGACACAATTAATACCCAATAAAGTTTATCTATTATGAGTAAAAATTATCAAAGGTACAGTGAAGAGTTCAAGTTGTCC
>CADAGO010000005.1 GCA_902787555.1 uncultured Bacteroidales bacterium | reverse complement strand
AGGATTTGTTTTGACATTTGGAACAGCATCAACAGGACTCCCTATCCGACATCCTTTGGAGGCAGGAATGGTACCGAGGGCCGTTTTGTCGAACTGTTTATTAACGGCCAATATCACGGGCTTTACTGCCTTACAGACAAGATAGACCGTAAGTTGCTCGGGTTGAAGAAGGCAAAGGTCTCTGCAGAAGGGGAGGTGCGTGTCAGAGGTATTCTTTACAGAGGAGTAAGTTGGAACGACTATGATGACATCTACCTCCTGTCTTACAAGGAGTCACCGACAGACACCATTTTGTGGAACTCTTGGGAATTGAAGTATCCTGACGAATATCCATCACAGGGAACATGGATGCCTTTGATGGAACTTATTGACTTTTGTTCAGAACGTACATCGGACGACAAGTTTGAGATAGAGGTGAATGACTATTTCTATGTTGACAACCTAATCGACTATGTCGTATTTACTTTTGCCATGCTGATAGGCGACAATCTTTATAATAATACATTCCTTTCCGTTGTCGATATCGCGTCGCGCCATCAGTACCTGTTAACACGCAACAATACCGAAAGGGTGTTCTTTCTATTGACAGCGTATACCAATGGCTTGACCGCTATTCTGACATGTTTATACGTTCAGGAGCCTGGAACCGCGAGTATGAGAAATGGAACGACAATCCTGTTCCGCTCCGACTAACGTTGAAAGAGGAGATAGACTATGTGAAGCAATGGTACAAGATGAATTATAATCACATTTGTAATATTTTTGATATTCCTGTCAGTGTGAATGCTGTGCCGATGTTTGTTGAAAACGCCCCCCTCTTCCAAGGTGAAGAAGTAATTTTCAATCTCCAAGGTCAGCGCATCTCTGCACCTCAGAAGGGCATCAACATCATCGGAGGTAAGAAGGTATGGGTGAGATAGCCCCCGGAGAAAATGTAGAAATAGAATAATGTAAGTCTTTTAGATGGGAGGAGAAAAGAGAAGCAGGCGACTATTGGTTCGCCTGCTTTATTTACGAAAAAAGCTAAAAAAGTGCCATTTCATCGATGTAACAACCATGAAATGCAGAGTATTTTCCTATATGCTAATACTTGCTAACACTTGTTTGCAGGAATACGCTCAATCGTTTTTCCGTCAGAAGAAACAAAAAGATCTTCTCTACAAAGAAAGAGTTGCGTTTCGCGTTTCAGTTGTTTCAGTTAAAAACTGAGCGATGAAAAGTCAAAAAGAAATTTTATATTATATGTAATATAATATAAGTGTTTTCGTAGGTTAGAATACCTAAAAACGAACTGAAACAACTGAAACGTGAAACAGTTCCTTGTCTTTTTGCAGCCCCTAAGGGTAACAAATTTTTCCCTTAAGGGAAACGAAAACAGGCTCTCGAATTGGGAGGGTGCGGTCATTTTGGTCATGGTCATTTGGTCAAAATGAAAAATGGAAGGGACTTTTAGCTCACTACATAATAGATATCTATTATGTAGTGCAGATTCTCCCCCATTCCAGAAATCGATTTTGACAAATGACCAAATGACCATCGTGACCACTTTCGCTTTGCCAATTTAATAAAAATTAAATTGAACCTCGAATTGATATCTGTACTTTACAAAACGACACGAATGCTTGCAAAATCATATTATTGGCTAAAAATGATGCTTTTTCCCTTGGTTTTATCAAAATTATTTCGTATCTTTGTAGTGCTTTTGAGGGGCTAAAAACCTTTGGGGCAATTCCCAAGTAACTCCCACTTAACTCTGGACTGAATCGCATAAAAAAATAGCGTTCCACAGAGTCTCATAAAAGGCAGCCACTCCCAAATACTAACGTAAACGTAAACGGCTAAACAGACTTGAATGACAATGAAACAGTTACTTTGCATATTATTATTGATTGGTGCGACATCGGCTCAGGCATACGATTTTGAGGTCGATGGAATTTTCTATAACATCTTGGAGAGCGAATTGTGGGAGCATGAAAACCCGATTGTGGAGGTAACTTTCGAGAAAGCGGGGGGACGCAAAACCATTCCTACAGAGTCGTATGTGAATGATATGGTCATCCCTGCTTACGTAACTTGGGAAGGAACGGAGTATCAGGTTATCGGTATCGGGTATTCGGCTTTCTCCTTTACCGGTGTATGGTCTGTCGAGATGCCTGAAGGATTGGAATATATTGACAATTGGGCCTTTTTCAACTCAGGACTGTCTGGGCATGTGAAGCTTCCAAGTACCTTGAATTCTATTGGGCAAGAAGCATTCGGGTTTAGTTTTATAGAATCGATCATCATTCCTAATTCTGTGGAATACATGGGCGATTATGTGTTTGAGGATTGCCCAAACCTTAGGTATGCTGTTTTGTCTGCCAATCAAAAAGAAGTACCCCTTGGAACCTTCGAGAACTGTGAACGGTTGCAGGAGGTGATTATTCCAGAGGGTATCGAAAGCATCGGAAGCATGGCATTCCACAATACTTCTGTCAGAATGGATTTGCCGCGAAGCCTCATCCGGATTGACAATGATGCCTTCAGTAGCTGTAATTTCTCAGGTGTGTTCCTACCTTATAACGTGGAAGAGATGGGCACATCCGTGTTCTATAATTGCACGTGGCTGACTTATGCCAGCATACCAAAGAAGATATCCAAAATACCTGATTATACATTCTATAACTGCTATAGCCTGAAAAACGTTACGATTCCGAAAAACATTCGGGAAATCGGCAACTATGCATTTTTCATGCCACGCAATATCGTATTTGGAGACTATGAGATATGGTGGGGCAGTGATTTAACGACAGTCTATATCATGGGTGATGTGAACTATATTGGCAGATATGCATTCGGACGTAACGACGGCACCTCGTTGGATGACTTCTACTGCTATTCTTCAATTGTCCCTCAAGCCGACTCCACAGCATTCTCCTCCTCCAAGAATAGTACGGGCACAAATACCGATCACACCTCGTGCATATATAATGCGACACTACATGTGCCTGCCTCATTGATTCACGAATATCAGAATACGTTCCCTTGGAGTCAATTTGCCCGTATAGTATCCTTGACTGACAATATACGCCCTGTGCCTGAACCTCAGAAGTTTGCTTCGTATAGGATGAGTGAACTCAGGGGATATTCTATCGATTCTACCTGCTACTACCTATACAATACTCAGACAAAGTCGTTCTTCTGTTACGACCGTCATTCATGGAATGGCAAAAATCAGAAGTGGACGGCTCATCTTGGAGCACCTGCTACGAAGGTATTTTTCTTACGATATCCTCAACACATATTCGACGGCTCTGTCAAGATTTGTTTTTCTGGCAAAGATGATTACAGCTGGGTTACGATGGGAGAGGTGGACAATGATGTTTTCATGGTGAAAAACATGGGCGGCGGAGTGTATCGCATAGGATTGTCGGAGCACAACAGGAACTTCAAGCAGTCGCTCTATCCCGACTGCTATATGGGATTTGATCAATATGAGGGTACACCCTCAATCGGGCCGCTGAATTATCTGCTCGAACCAGGCAAAGAGCCAGAAGGGCACACCTATTGCGTTGACTGGAAACTGGTGTCTGCAGCCGAGTACAGCAAAATAGCCGACCAGTTATATGCCTGCAGCTCCAGTGCATACCTGAAGCAACTGATTGACAGCACAGCCATCTATCATCCACGTATCAATGTCAACAAGATGGAGACTGCTTACTTTGACATCACGCTGAGTGGCGAACAACTCGACTCTGTTCGTACTGTTCTGCTGACAGCTGTCAGCTTGAGCGAATACCTGGATGAACTGAAGATGAACTATCCGACAGTAGACTTGACAGGTGCGGAAAAACTGCTGTCACGCCCAAACTTCACAATTGGCGAGATAGAGGAAATAAGAAAAGGGCTGGACATGGCTGTAATTCGTACAAATGTGCTTGCCGTCATTGGTGGAGCAACAGAAAAGAATCCGAAGTCGGCAACCGAACTGATTACAAATCCATCGTTTGAGAAAACAGGCGTATGGAAGATGGCGTATGACCCTCATCAAATAACTAATTACTTCTTCAATACGCAAAAACCACTTAGTGGAAAGGAAGTCGCCTTAGATAGGTACATGGAGGTTTCAACACGAAATTTCAACTATGCAGCCGATTGCTATCCATCCTTAAAGTCAGCATTGGGAAATGGCGAATATTACAACACATTAGTTGGGCTGCCAAACGGTAAGTATGTGCTGGAATGCGACGCAGCAGCAACTAATGAAACTGACGATGTAGATTACAACCTGCTGACTGGTGTATATCTCTTTGTCCGAAGTAGTGGTGTAGAGACCCTCACTCCTATCACATCCAACGGGATGGTTCCACAGCATTTCGCCAACGAGTTCTACATTTCTTCAGGAGATACCATCTATTTCGGAATCAAGACTGCCAATACGACAGCCAGCCACTATGCGATGGATAATTTCACCCTGACCTATTATGGTGAGACTGATAAGGAAGCATACCACGGAACCCTGATGAGCCGTCTCAGCACCCTCTACAGCCTATTCTCCAATACTGAGCAACTATATGCCGATACACAACTGAAACAAGAGTTTAACAAGACCTATCAGGAGAGCGACATCATCGTTGGTGATTATAGCATAGAGGAATACAGCAACGCTATGAAGGCAGTAGAGCAAAAAGCAGAAGCACTCAATCACTCCGTCAGCAATTATATCAACGCTGCCCTGCTCCGCCACTTCTGCGAGCAGAAACGTGAGCACTATGCCGAGACAGCATACAACGACCTCGCCGACCAACTTGGTGATTTGGGTATGACCCTCGAAACAGGCTATCTAGATTGTAACCTTGACAATTTGCTACAAGAAACATACCACATTACTATTGGTGAAGTATATGCATACATCCAACAATTGATAGCAGAAGCGACAGGCATAAAAGTGCCCCTCTATGATGAAAGGAACAATGCTATCTACAACCTCCAAGGGCAGCGAATCAATGCTTTGCAGAAGGGATTGAATATCGTGGATGGGAAAAAGGTCTTTGTCAGATAAACATGAAATAATGAAACGAAAGCTTCATTGAATTGCGTGTGGTGCCTGGATTGCAATGTTCAGGTACCTTTTTTATTTAAAACTGTCGAAATACACCTTCTTATATACCATTTTGTGGGAAAAAACATGTCAGCACTTAAAAAAAGGAAGATTTTAACAAATGTTATTATTTTTTTTGTATCTTTGCAGTCAGAAAAGAATTGGTTACCAAACCTAATCATCGTTCAATCGCATCAATAACATCAACCTTAATAACAAACACATCTAAAAAACAACAATTATGGCAATCGAAATCAATTCTCGTGAAACCGAGTTAACTTCCCAAAAAGGGGTGTTCAAAACTTGAATCGATTCATTCGATCAATCGAATCGATTAAATTGATGAGTTGAATCGATTCAAATTTCTGACAGTATAAATAGCTCGTTTTTTTTGAAAAAAACATGAATTGTGCATTGTGTATTGCATATTATTTCGTAACTTTGTGGCGTGAGAGTGAAAAGTGGGCAGAAAAATGTTGAATTGTAAAAAAAGGATATCATGGAGACAAAGACAAAGTATTCGGGCACCCAGACCGAGAAGAATCTGGAGGCAGCTTTTGCTGGTGAGAGTCAGGCACGTAACAAGTACACTTACTTTGCATCGAAAGCAAAGAAGGAAGGGTATGAGCAGATTGCTGAACTATTCCTGAAGACTGCCGATAACGAAAAGGAACATGCGAAGATGTGGTTCAAGGAGCTGAACGGCATTGGTGATACTGCTGCTAATCTGGCTGCTGCTGCCGATGGTGAGAACTATGAGTGGACGGACATGTACGAAGGGTTTGCCAAAACAGCCGAGGAGGAAGGTTTCGCTGAGTTGGCTGCAAAGTTCCGCATGGTGGCTGCTATCGAGAAACGTCATGAGGAACGCTACAGAGCACTGCTGAGAAATGTAGAAACAGCAGAAGTGTTTGCCAAAAGCGAAGTGAAAGTGTGGGAATGCCGCAATTGCGGGCATATCGTAGTTGGCACGAAGGCCCCTGATATTTGTCCTGTGTGTGCACATCCTCAGGCATACTTCGAGGTTTGTGCTGACAATTATTGACAAAAAGGGCATCAAGCTCTCGTAAATTGATTAACTCGTGCATGAAAATTTGCACGAGTTAATAGTTTTTGCTATATTTGCACTCTAAAAATGGTGCGAAGAAATAATACAAACTAGATGAAGAGGAGCGGGGAAAACGTAAAAAGTGAATCATAAAAAAACGCAATCATTAAAAAAATACAGGAACGAGAAAATAAAACGTAACGTTTTACGTTATTAAGTAAGTATGAAGAAATTGCTTGGCATCATCGGGGTAGTTATAGTAGCTACCGTGATTGTTTCGTGTTCTGCAAGTAAGAACACGGGACTTAGCCGTCGTGTGCAGGCACTGAAGACGAAATACAATACTTACTATAACGGTAATGAGGCGTTCAAGGATGGCTATTTGGCCCAACGTGACGGAAATAGGGATAACTACATGGAAATGTTGCCCTATTATATGATTGGGAACAAGAATACCGTGAAACTGGGTAGCGGACAATTCGAACGTGCCATAGAGAAAAGTCAGAAAGCCATCAAGCTGCATAGCATAACAAAGAAGCCAGAGGTGAGCGCTTCAAAACGTCGTACAGCCAAGGGAAAGGCTTGGTTGGCTCAAAAGGAATATAACCCGTTCCTGCATAAAGCGTGGTTCCTGATGGGTAACGCACAATTCCAGAAGGGCGATTTCTTTGAAGCAGCCTCAACATTTGCTTATATCCAGCGCCTTTATTCCACAAAACCTAATATTGTGGCCAAAGCCCGTGTACTGGAAGCTAAGTGCTATGCGGAAATGGATTGGGTGTACGATGCAGAGGACCTTATTGCCCGTGCTGAGCGAGATAGTTTCCCAACATCATTAAACGGAGCAAAAGCCGCTATCCTTGCCGATTGCCAAATACGTCAGCAACGCTATCAAGAAGCTATTCCAAATGTGCTACAGGCTATTAAGCGCCAAAAAGGGTCGTTGGAGAAAGCGCGTCTATACTATCTGTTAGGTCAGTTGTATCATCAGGTAGGCGAAGATGAATCGGCATTTAATGCGTTCAAGAAGGTCTATTCTAAGAATCCGCCTTACGAACTTGAGTTCAATGCCCGCATCAAGCAGTCGGAGGTACTGTCGAAGGGACAATCGAAGCAGATGATAGCCAAACTGAAACGTATGGCTAAGAGCCCGAAGAATAAAGACTATCTGGATCAGGTGTACTATGCCATCGGAAACATCTATCTGGCAAATGGAGACACTATTCACGCCCTCTATGCATATAAGGACGGTGTGGAAAAAAGTACCCGAAACGGTATTGAGAAGGGTGTAGTCTGGTTGCATCTGGGCCAACTGTACTGGGACCGTGAGGAGTTTGTGAAAGCACAACCATGTTACGCAGGAGTATTAAGCCTGTTCGACAAGGACAGGGAAGACTATAAGGAAGTAAACGACCGCTCGAGAATCCTCGATGAGTTGTTTCCACATGCCTCGGCTGTTGAATTACAAGACAGTCTGCAACTATTGGCACAAATGGATTCTGTGGAACGGATGAAGGTCATTAAGAACATCATCGAAGAACTGAAGAAGAAAGAGAAAGAGGAAGAAAGGAAGGCTGCCGAAGCAGAAAACGCTGCCAGAAATCCGCAAGGTGACCCTATGAATCCTACTATGCAGCGTCCTGGGATGAACAACCAAACACCTGCTGAATGGTACTTCTACAACCCAGCAACCGTAGCAAACGGAAAGAATGAATTCCAGCGTCTGTGGGGACAGCGTCAACTGGCGGATGACTGGCGTCGCAATAATAAGACCGTACTTGCCACCGAAGAGGAAGTTGAGGAAGAAGAAGCAGATACACTGACTCAAGACAGTTCAGAGATGCCATTAGACTCGCTCGATGCTACAAACCTTACTGACTCACTTGCTAACGACTCACTCAATGCCGATGTAAAGAAACCAGAACTGACAGAAGAGGAGCAGAAAGCACTGGAAAAGCAGCAGGAATATGAAAGCGATCCACATCGACCAGAATACTATCTGAAAGATATTCCATTCACCGAAGAACAGATGAAAGCATCGAATGCCAAATTGGTGGATGGGCTATATAACTCGGGTATCATTTATAAAGACCTCATGGAGAACCTGCCTTTGGCTGAACGTACCTTCCAGCGCATCATGACCGACTTCCCAGATTTTGAACATCTTGACGAGACCTATTATAACATGTATCAGCTGTACTCTAGATTCGGCCACTATGACGAGGCTGCCACCTATCGCGACAAACTGATGGCAGAATATCCAGACAACGAACATGCCAAGCTGATAGCGGACCCCAACTTTGAATTCAAGGGACGATACGGCAAGCACATTGAGGATTCTATCTATCAAGAAACATACGATGCCTTCGTGGCTGAAGAATACAGTAAGGTAATTACCAATGCGGACTATACCGCTAAAGAGTACCCAGAGGGAGTGAACAGAGCACGATTCATGTTCCTCAGTGCAATGAGCCGTCTCAGTCAGGGTGACGACAGCAAGTTCCTGACAGAGATGAAGGATATTGTCACCAAATATCCACAAAGCTCAGTAAGCGAATTGGCGGGATTGTATGTAAAAGGTCTTCAAAACGGACGTCTGCTAGCAAGTGGTAGGATGAATAATGGTTCGATTTGGGAACGCAGAAGCTATTTGGATGGGGATTCCATTGCTGGCGACACCCTTTTCTCAGAAGAGAAAAACACTAACTGGATGTTCGTTGTGGCATATGAACGCGATAGCATCAATGAGAACCAACTGCTGTTTGAGATGGCACAATATAACTTCTCAAACTTTACCTTCCGTAACTTCGACATCGAAATGGAAAAGACAGAAGGTATCAGTCTGCTGAAGGTAAAAACCTTCATGAACTACGACGAGGCCTACATCTATCTCCACCGCCTGACCAATAACCCAGATATGGCACGAAAGATGGAGGGGCTAAAGATGTTTATCATCTCAGAAGAGAATATGAAGAAACTCAATCGAGGACTGAGCTATGCTGACTACTTTGAATTCTACGACGAAGTATTTGACAGAATCGGTAAGTTGGAGTTTAACGAAGGACTGCTCGACGGACCCGATGTAGAGATTCAAGACCCTGACGACCTGTATGAGATGGAGCGAGAAGCAAAAGACGATATTGAAGACGATAACGATAACTTTATTTTCTAATGAGCAACGGAACATTATTATGGGTGGACGATGAGATTGAATTGCTGAAAGCATATATCATCTTCCTGGAGAAAAAAGGGTATGAAGTAGTCACTGCCACAAATGGACGTGACGCTGTCGATATGTGTTCCGAGCGAACATTCGACCTGATTTTCCTTGATGAGAACATGCCAGGACTAAGTGGACTGGAAACCCTTACACTGATTAAGGAAATCAACAGTACGATACCTATCGTAATGGTTACCAAGAGTGAAGAGGAGAACATCATGAACCAAGCAATCGGGTCGAAAATTGCTGATTACCTCATTAAGCCTGTCAACCCTAATCAGATATACCTCACTATCAAGAAACATCTACATAAGCGCGACTTGGAAACAGAGGTGACAGATACCAGCTATCGACAGAACTTCGGAAAGATCGGCATGCAAATCAATGACTCGTATAGTCTAGAGGAATGGAAAGACGTATATCGCAAGCTAGTGTATTGGGAACTGGAACTTAGTACCACCAACAGCGATATGACTGAGATGCTGAAGATGCAGAAGGCAGAAGCAAATCAAGGATTTGCTAAGTTTATCAAGCAGAACTATTTAGACTGGATTACCAATCCCGAGAAACGTCCGCTGATGAGCCCTGATATCTTCAAACGCAAAGTGTTTCCATTGCTCAACAACCACGAGAAGGTGTTTCTCATCGTTTTCGATAACTTCCGCTATGATCAATGGCGAGTGCTTAGTCAGGAATTGGCAAATGAGTTCACGTTCGATGATGATTTGTATATCAGTATTCTCCCTACAGCGACCCAGTATGCACGCAATGCTATCTTTGCTGGACTGATGCCTATCCAGATTGCTGAAATGTTTCCAGATTTGTGGGTAGATGAAGATGAAGAAGAAGGGAAGAATCTGAACGAAGCCCCATTAATTGAAACCCAAATACAGCGCTATCGCCGCCACGACACGTTCTCTTATACGAAGATTAACAACTCTGCTGAGAGTGAGCGTTTGGTACAACAATTCCGCACCCTCCTGACACACGACCTCAATGTGATTGTGATTAACTTCATTGATATGTTGTCGCATGCCCGCACAGAGTCGAAGATGGTACGAGAGTTAGCATCTGACGAGACAGCCTATCGCAGCATTACAGCTTCTTGGTTCCGTCATTCACCCCTCCGGGAGTTGTTCTCGCTACTTTCACAGACGGACGCAAAAGTCATTATCACAACAGATCATGGGGCTATCAAAGTGAGCAATCCAACGAAAGTGATCGGTGATAAGAACACCAATACGAACCTTCGCTATAAGTTGGGCAAAAACCTCAACTATAATAAAAAAGAGGTGTATGAACTCAAGGACCCTGAGAAAGCAATGTTGCCCTCACCCAATCTGAGTACCACCTATATCTTCGCTACGAATGATGACTTTTTTGCGTATCCAAATAATTACAACTATTACGTAAACTATTATCGAAACACCTTCCAGCATGGGGGCATCAGTATGGAAGAGATGCTGATACCGCTCATCACGATGGAAGGCAAGAAAAGGAGATAGAGATGCATATTACGATTTCGTCATTAGAACATATACATGAGGCTGCCCGACAGTTTATTGATGCGATGGGTGACCACAAGATTTTTGCTTTTTATGGCAAGATGGGAGCTGGCAAAACCACCTTCATCAAGGCAATTTGTGAGCAATTGGGCGTCACAGATGTTATCAATTCTCCAACCTTTGCGATTGTGAATGAATATCTGGATAGTAACGGGTATCCTATCTATCATTTCGACTTCTACCGCATCAAAAAGCCTGCTGAAGTACTCGACATAGGATTCGAAGACTATATCAGCAGCAACAATCTCTGTTTCATGGAGTGGCCAGAGTTAATTGGCAACTTCCTTCCTGAAGAAACGGTGAAAGTCAAAATTGAAGAACAAGATGACGGGAGCAGGTTGGTCTATACCGACGATTAAAAGAAAAGAGAACGTATGGAAGATTTCGTACACTTACACGTACATACTGAATACTCGATTCTTGACGGAGCGTCAAAGATTCAGAAGCTGATTGACAAAGCCATCGCAAATGATATGCGTGGTTTTGCCATTACTGATCATGGAAACATGTTTGGTGTGAAGGAGTACTTTGACCTTTGCAATGAGGTAAATGCCAAACGCAAGAAAGACGGTCTGGAACCATTCAAACCAATCTTTGGATGTGAAGTCTATGTGGCTGCCAACAAGAAGGAAGGCCGCGACAAAGAAAAAGACCGTCGTCGCTATCACTTGATACTCCTCGCCAAGAACGAGCAAGGATATCATAACCTGATAAAGATTGTCAGCAGAGCCTGGGTAGATGGTTTTTATAACAAACCACGAACTGACCACGATGACCTGAAGACATATCATGAAGGTATCATCTGCTGCTCGGCATGCATCGCAGGAGAATTGCCTGCTAACATATTGAGAGACAATATTCAAGCTGCCCGTGATACGATAGAATGGTACAAAAACGTCTTTGGGGACGACTATTACATCGAACTACAACGTCACGAAGTGAAGAACCCGAACCAGCATGCCAATCGTGAGACATTCATGCTACAGCAGCGTGCCAACAAAGTCATGATTGAACTGGCACACGAATATGGTGTAAAACTCATTTGTTCGAATGATGTACACTTCGTGAATGAAGAGGATGCTGAGGCTCACGACCATCTGCTGTGCCTGTCAACAGGTAAAGACCTTGATGATCCCAATCGTCTGATTTATTCCAAACAGGAATGGTTTAAGACGAAGGAAGAGATGAACGAAATCTTTGCTGATGTTCCAGAGGCCCTGAGCAATACCATTGAAATATTGGATAAATGTACTACCTATAATCTCGATTCCGACCCGATTATGCCTTTTTATCCTATTCCAGAGGATTTTGGAACAGAAGAACAATGGCGGCAAAAATTCTCGAAAGAAGACTTATATAAGGAGTTTACCACCGATGAAAACGGGGAAAACCAGCTTCCAGAGAAAGAAGGAGAGGCAAAAATCCATAAACTAGGAGGGTATGAAAAACTGTATCGTATCAAATTTGAAGCCGACTATCTTGCTAAGTTAGCATACGAGGGGGCAGAGCGTATTTATGGTAAACCGCTTAGTCAGGAAGTAGACGACCGCATACGTTTCGAATTGCACATTATGAAAACAATGGGATTCCCCGGTTATTTCTTGATTGTGCAAGACTTTATTAACTCTGCCCGTGAGAAATTAGGTGTCTGGGTGGGTCCTGGACGTGGTTCAGCAGCTGGTTCCGTGGTAGCTTACTGTTTGGGTATTACAAGGATAGACCCTTTGAAATATGATTTACTTTTCGAACGTTTCTTAAATCCAGATCGTATTTCCCTGCCGGATATTGATACTGACTTTGATGATGACGGACGCGGCAAGGTATTGCAATGGGTGATGGATAAATATGGGCATGAGAATTGTGCGCATATCATCACCTATGGAACGATGGCAACAAAGAACTCCATCAAAGATGTGGCAAGGGTGGAAAAACTTCCTTTAGACCGTACCAACCAATTATGCAAGGCCATCCCTGACCGTCTGCCTGAGGGAACAAAAATGAATCTTCCCAATGCCATCAAGTACACTCCTGAATTGCAAGAGGCAGAGTATTCAACCGACCCTCGTGAGTCGAACACCATCAAATATGCAAAGACACTTGAAGGGACGGTACGAAATGTGGGTATCCACGCTTGTGGGTTCATCATCTGTCGTGACCCGATATCCGACCATGTGCCTATCAGCACTGCCGACGACCCCGATTTTCCAGATATCAAGACTGCAGTGACGCAATACGACGGACATGTCATTGAGTCGACAGGATTAATCAAGATGGACTTCTTGGGATTGAAAACCTTGTCGGAACAGAAAGAGGCCGTAAACAATATTAAACTGACAAAAGGAATAGACATTGATTTGGACAATATACCTATCGATGATGAACTGACTTTCCAACTCTATCAGCGAGGTCAGACCGTGGGTACATTCCAGTTTGAGTCGGCAGGTATGCAAAAGTATCTTCGTGAGCTACAACCTACAGTTTTCGAAGACCTGATTGCCATGAATGCCCTCTATCGTCCAGGCCCAATGGAGAAGATTCCCAACTTTATCGCCCGCAAGCATGGAAAAGAGGAAATCAAGTATGACATTCCTTGTATGGAGAAATACTTGAAGGACACATATGGAATAACTGTCTATCAAGAACAGGTGATGTTGCTCTCGCGCCAGTTGGCCAATTTTACCCGTGGTGAAAGCGATGCTTTACGCAAAGCGATGGGAAAGAAGAAAAAGAAGATTGTTGACGCAATGAAGCCACAATTCATCGAAGGTGGCAAGAAGAATGGTCATGATGAAGCAATACTTGAGAAGATTTGGGGTGAATGGGAGAAGTTTGCATCGTATGCGTTCAACAAGTCACATGCAGCGTGCTACTCATGGGTAGCCTATCAGACAGCCTATTTGAAAGCACACTATCCTGCAGAATTTATGGCAGCTTTGTTAACTCGCCGTCGCGACGACATCAAAGAAATCACAAAACTGATGGATGAGTGCAAATCAATGGGAATTGCTACTTTAGGACCGGATGTCAATGAGTCGTTCGTTAACTTTGGTGTGAACCAGAAAGGAGAGATTCGTTTTGGCCTTGCTGCAATTAAAGGAGTGGGCGAGAGTGCTGCGCAGGCTATTATTGATGAGCGAACAAAGAATGGACCTTTTAAGGACTTTTTCGATGTGTTCGAACGTATTAGCTGCAATTCTCTCAATCGCAAATCAATGGAAAACCTCATTTGGGCTGGAGCTTTCGACTCATTCAATGTTCCTCGCGAGTTGTTCTTCTCTCCCACTGCGAATAGTGAAATATTTCTTGACACATTGATGCGTTATGGAAACAAGTATCAAGCAGACAAATCAGAAGCACAGTTCGGTCTGTTCGGCGCAATGGAAGTGGAGACAGTACGTCCTTCCCAGCCAAACGACGTCGAGAAAATGAGTGACATTGAGCGCTTAAACAAAGAACGCGATTTGGTAGGTATTTACTTGTCTTCCCACCCGCTCGATGAGTATTCGTTCATTATTGAACACGTCTGTAATACCAGCCTTGATGAATTGGACGATTTGAAAAGCTTACAATCCAAAAAAGAAATTACATTTGCAGGTATTGTGACAGAAATCAAGACAGGTACATCAGCAAAAGACGGAAAGCCCTTTGGGTACGTAAAATTGGAGAGTTTCAAGAGTTCACATCAGTTCCGACTCTTTGGCACAAAATGGACCAACATTCGGCATTTGTTCAACGAAAATGAGACCATCTTTGTTAGGGCACAAGTAGTGCAGCCTTGGAAATCATCGGCTTATCTTGATCTTTCGATTACATCCGTCGAATTATTGTCTGAAGTAAAAAATCAGCTGCTGGAACGTATTACACTCACTATTGCGCTAGAAAACCTATCCGTGGAATTAGTAAGCGAGTTGACAGATTTGGCAAACAAATACAAGGGCAAGACAAAACTCGACTTCATTATTAACGAACCAGGTGAACGAGCCGTTGAACTCCATGCTGATCGTTCCATTGAAGTATCGAGTGAGTTTGCACACTATATTAACAATCACTCAGACGTCATAGAGTTACAAGTAAACTAATCATCATTTTTCAATATTACAATCTTATGACACGTTCGAAACTCAACAAGAAACAGCTAAAAGAGAAAGTGATAGACTTTCTTTCGAGTCGTCCCCGCGAGACGTTCACACTGAAGCAACTATTCAGTTCGCTTCGACTAACGAGCCATCCTCTAAAGATACTTTGTGTGGATGTACTCAACGAGTTGCTGGATGACGAACAGATATTTCGCAACTATGATGGCGAGATTGCTTTCAATGGTCAGACAAACCAAGTTGCGGAAGGTATATTCCGCTGTTTAGGACGACGTCGCAATTTGGTTGAGACAACTGATGGATTGTCAGTTTACATCCATGACGATGATACCCACCATGCTCTGAATGGTGATAAGGTAAAAGTTACCATCTTTGCTACACGAAAGAAGTCAGACCGTTTGAATGGCGAGATTATCGAAGTTTTGGAACGAAGCAACAAACCTATTGTGGGTGTGCTGCAAATCAACCACGGAGTGGCTTTTCTCGTCCATCCTGATGGTTCACTGCCCTACGATGTATTTATTCCTGAAAGCCAACTAAAAGGTGGCAAGAATGGTGACAAAGCTGCCGTACAAATCGTTGATTGGCCAGAAAACACTCGTAATCCTATTGGAGTCGTCAAAGACATCTTTGGCAAGGATGGTGAAAACGAAACAGAGATGCATGCCATTCTGGCTGAATACGGACTGCCTTATACCTATCCCAAAGAAGTAGAACGCTATGCCAATAAGATTAGTGATGCCATCCCTACAGAAGAAGTGGCTAAACGTGAGGACTTCCGCAACGTTACCACTTTCACCATCGACCCACGTGATGCAAAAGACTTTGATGATGCACTCTCTATCCGTTCACTTGGCAAAGGGCATTATGAAGTAGGTGTTCACATTGCAGATGTTTCACATTATGTCCTTGAAGGGTCAATCATCGATAAGGAAGCCCAGCAACGAGGCACCTCTGTCTATTTGGTCGACCGTACCATCCCTATGCTGCCAGAACGGCTATGTAACTATATCTGCTCTTTGCGACCCGATGAAGATAAATTAGCCTTTTCTGTCATCTTCGATATGGATGAAGAGGCGAAGGTATATAGTTCACGTATTGTTCATACTATCATCCGTAGTAATCGGCGTTTTGTGTATGAGGAAGTCCAAGAAATCCTTGAGCAGAATGGTGAGGCTGATGATATAGAAGGGCATATCCCTGTAGCAAAAGATAAGCGGACAGGCGAATACTGCAATGAACTGATAACCCTCAACCGTATGGCCCATAAACTAAAGGCCAATCGTATGTACACTGGTGCCATTGATTTCGACCGTGAGGAGATACGTTTCGAAATAGATGAGAAAGGCAAGCCTATTAGTGTTTATTTCAAGGTAGCAAAAGATGCCAACAAACTGGTAGAGGAATTCATGCTGCTGGCCAATCGTACTGTGGCTGAAAGCATCGGGAAGGTGAAGAAAGGACAAAAGGCCAAAGTGCTTCCTTATCGTGTTCACGACTTGCCAGACCCTGGCAAACTCGATAATCTGGCACAGTTTGTTAAGCGGTTTAAGTATAGTATCATCACGCAAGGTTCAAAGACCGAAGTGGCAAAGAGCATTAACAAATTGCTGATGGATGTACGAGGTGACAAGATACAGAACCTAGTGGAATACGTATCGCTTCGTGCAATGATGAAAGCCCGCTATAGTACTTACAATATAGGCCACTATGGTTTGGCTTTCGACTACTATACCCATTTCACCTCTCCTATTCGTCGATACCCCGACCTGATGGTTCACCGACTTCTCACACGCTATGCCGAAGGAGGCGCAAGTGCCAGCCAGAAGAAATATGAAAAACTGTGTGAACACAGTTCTGCAATGGAGCAACTGGCCACTGCTGCCGAACGTGCATCTATCAAATACAAACAAGTGGAGTATATGAGTGAACGACTGGGCGAGGAATACGATGCACATATCAGCGGTGTAACTGAAGCAGGCATTTATGCAGAAATCGATGAAAACCACTGCGAAGGCTTTATTGCCGTGCGGTTCCTGGCACCCGATGAGACTTTTGACTTCGACGATAAGAACTATTGCCTCATAGGACGTAAGTCCCACCACCGTTTCTCTATGGGTGACGCGATACGCATCAAAGTGGCTAAAGCCAATCTATTCCGCAAGACCCTCGACTTTGATTTTGTTAAGAAATATGCTAAATAACATCATTATGAAACTTAAGTTAAACGTAGTCAAATACTTTGTATTAACTTTTACTATTTTTAATTTCTGCAGTTTATATGCTGCTGATCGTGTTACCATCACGGTTGCGAATTCACTCCCTACACCACGCAGTACAGAGTTGGCTGAGGTGGATGCAAGTTTGATTCAAGCCCGACTAGATGGCATCACTACATTCTTTATTACTGATGCCGACGGGAAGGAAGTGCCAAGTCAGATTACATACGACGGGAAACTCATCTTTCCTGTAGGTGTTCCTGCAAAAGGGAAGTCCATCTACTATGCCCAGAAAGGTCAACCCTCTGTTTATGAGCCAAAAGTTTTTGGGCGCCAATTCCCCGAGCGTGTGGATGACATGGCATGGGAAAACGATAAAGTGGCATTTCGTTGCTATGGTCCTGCTCTACAACGCAGCGGGGAACGTGCGTGGGGATATGATGTATGGAACAAACGTACCTCACGTCTCATTGTTGAGGCTCGATATGCCAGTGAACTCGACCCTGATATGCAGCGTGCCATCCAGAAATTACGTAACATCGGGCAAGGGAATCTAGCTGATGACCTTTATAATGCAATCAGCTACCATGTGGATCATGGCGATGGAATGGATTGCTACAAAGTAGGTTCTACCCTTGGTTGTGGTACTGCTGCCCTTTATGTCAACGAACGCATTAAATATCCTCGTTGTTATACAACATATGAGATCCTTGATCGAGGTCCCTTGCGCTTTACTGTCAAGCTGGCTTACGGGACAGAAAACATCGATGGAATGGCGGTTTTTGAGACTCGTATCATTAGCCTCGATGCAGGTTCACACCTCAACAAAGCGGTGATCAGCTACTCAGGACTAACACATGAGACTCCCCTCGCTGTGGGCATAGTTGTTCATAATGAGAATCCAAATGCTTATGTACAAAACAACACTGGAGGCTACATGTGTTACGAAGACTTAGGTGATCCAAACCAGTACAAAGAAAAGTACCGCGCCAAGCAGAATGCAGACTTTGGACACATCTATGTTGGGACTGTATTTCCCCAAACCATGCACGAGATGAAATATCAGTCAGAAAACGGACTTCCTGGTGCATATGGACATATTTTGGCCATTTCATCGGTAAACAATGCTTCTCCTTTCACCTATTATTTCGGTTCTGCATGGGATAGAAATGAAGAAACCGGCATATTCTCTCTGACCGATTGGGAAGCTTATCTCAGCAACTTTGTCCGCCAAGTTCGAAATCCTCTGAAAGTCACAATCAAATCGTAGTTTTTCACGATGAAATGGTCCAAATTACATCCAGTGATGTTAGTGGGCACAGGCTCTGATGTAGGGAAGAGTGTACTTTGTACTGCACTTTGTCGAATCTTTCTTCAAGACGGCTATCATCCAGCACCATTCAAGGCTCAAAATATGGCTTTGAACTCCTATGCCACACCTGACGGATTGGAAATTGGACGAGCACAAGCTGTACAGGCCGAGGCAGCCAAAGTTCCTTGCCATACAGATATGAATCCTTTGTTGTTGAAACCCAATTCAGAACATACCACTCAGGTAGTGTTGAATGGAAAACCCATTGGCAATCGTTCAGCATACGAGTATTTCCGTAAGGAGGGGCGAGAGGAGTTGCGACAGGAGGTTCATGCTGCATTTGACCGTCTGGCAGCCAAGTATCATCCGATTGTGATGGAAGGAGCAGGAAGTGTCTCAGAACTGAACCTGAAGGATACAGATTTAGTCAACATGCCTATGGCTCGCTATGCCAATGCTGATGTGATTCTGGTGGCTGATATCGACCGTGGAGGCGTCTTTGCTTCTTGTTATGGTAGTGTGATGCTCCAGACTCCTGAAGACAGGAAACGTATCAAGGGAATCATCATTAATAAATTCAGGGGTGACATCCGTCTCTTTGACGAAGGAAGACGTATGTTGGAAGACCTTTGTGGCATACCTGTATTGGGGGTTGTACCCATGTTCCATCATATTGTCATTGAAGAAGAGGATTCTGTTCAACTGACTGAGAAGCACCGGGATTTGGTGGCTGGAAAAATAAATATTGCCGTTGTTTTGCTTCGCCACATGAGCAATTTTACTGATTTCAATGTGCTAGAGCGCGATGAACGCATCAACCTTTTCTATACCAATCAGACAACTGACCTTGAACGCGCAGATATCATCATCCTTCCAGGAACAAAATCCACCCTCGACGACCTTTATGAACTGCGCAGAAGTGGGATGGCTCAAGCCATCATCCAAGCTCATAAACAAGGCAAGATGGTGGTTGGCATCTGTGGAGGCTACCAAATGTTGGGAACAACAGTAAGTGATCCAGATGGTATTGAAGGCACCATCACCCAGTTGCCTGGATTGGGATTATTGCCCATTTCAACGGTCATGAGAGGTGAAAAAATCACTCGTCAGGTAGAGTTTGAATTTGAAGGGACGATATGTAAAGGTTACGAAATACATCAAGGCAATAGTGACCAACTCATTTGCCAAGCGGAACATTGTATAGGTACCTATATTCATGGTTTCTTTGATAATCCTGTGGTGGTTGAGTTTGTATTGAATGCAGCAGGCATTCAGCACAAAGCTGCTCATCCTTCGCTCAGCATAGAGGATTTTAAGGAGCATCAGTACGATGAATTGGCTGATTTTGTAAGAAAACATATAGATATTAACAAGTTATACACTATCTTGAACAGCAATGATTAATGGGCATGGAGACGATATCTATCGTTATAAAGACATACGCATCAATTTCTCATCGAACGTCTATAACGGCTTCGATCATGAAGACCTGTTCTGTCATCTTGCCAACCAACTGGATCATGTCAGCAATTACCCTGAGCCAACACCTGCTCAATTAGAGAATAACTTGGCTTTATTTTTGGGTCTGCAAGCCGATGAGTTAATGGTGACTAATGGAGCAACTGAAGCTATTTACCTAATTGCCCAGACCTTTCGCCGTAAGCACAGTGCTGTTTTGATGCCTACTTTCTCTGAGTATGTCGATGCTTGTAGGCTACACGAGCATCAATTGACCAATATCTACCAATTAGAGCAGATTCATGTGGGTTTTCAGATTGTGTGGCTGTGCAATCCTAACAATCCCACAGGTGCTGTGACGAACAAGGAGACACTTGTTCAGTGTATCTGTGAGCATCCCAACACTTTATTTGTTGTTGATGCCAGTTATGCAGAATATACTGATCAACCTCTCATTTCATCAGCAGAAGGATGCTTGATGCCCAATGTCTTGATGTTACACTCCATGACAAAGGATTATGGGCTCCCAGGCCTACGATTGGGTTATGTGACTGGCTCTGCAAGCCTCTTGGAGGATGTGCGAAGGCAGCGTATGCCTTGGTCTGTCAATCAGGTAGCAATTGACGCAGCCAACTATCTATTGAGCCATCAAGATGAATATACCATCAATTTGGCAGAACTGATGGCTGAGCGTGAGCGAGTGGCACAGCAGTTGAGCCAGTTAGGTGGTGTGCAGGTATGGCCTTCTGATTCCCATATCCTGTTATGTAGGCTAACCATTGGGAAAGCATCTGCTCTCAAGGACTTTCTGGCACAGGAGTATGGTATTTTGATTCGCGATGCCTCTAATTTTGCAGGACTTGACAGTAGTTATTTCCGTATTGCTGTGCAAACTCCTGCTGAGAATAACGAACTCATCCAAAGAATAGCTGAATGGATTGCACAATAATATATTGTCTGCTCATTGCTTGGGCACTTGATTTGCTTTTGGGTGACCCAGCATGGCTTCCACACCCAGTCGTATTCTTTGGGAAATGGATAGCCTGTGGAGAGCGACTCCTTAATAAAGAGAAAAAACGCATGATAAAAGGAGCTGCATTTGTGCTTTTCTCAATAGCAGTAGTGTTTGTCTTTACTTTTTTCTTATTTCGATGGCTGGCTGGTTATCCTTTTATTTATGACCCACTCTGCATTCTCCTTATCTTTTTCTGTTTGGCTGGCCACACACTGCGTAAAGAAGTCCGTGATGTATTCAAGGCTGTGGACATCAGTTTAGAGGCAGGCAGAAAGCAGGTAGGCAGGATTGTGGGACGTGATACCAGTGAATTGTCAGCTCAAGAGATACGCACTGCTGGATTGGAAACTTTGGCAGAAAACCTCAGTGATGGAGTCATTGCTCCTTTGTGCTGGTTTCTGTTGCTAGGTGTTCCTGGTATGCTGACTTATAAGCTCATCAACACCTTCGATTCAATGATTGGCTATCGCAATCAACGCTATAAGGACTTTGGGTGCTGGGCTGCTCGAATTGATGATGTAGCCAACTATATCCCAGCCCGTCTTACTGCCTTGATGATTATATTGTTTGGCAGGATAATACTCCTATTTCCTCAAAAGGAGTCCTCTTTAGAGGGAAGACGTGGAGTAGGTCTCATGTCACTTTTCTCTTTTGTACTAAAATATGGTCCACAACATGCTTCACCTAATAGTGGATGGCCAGAGGCTGCTTTAGCAGGTATTCTGAATTGCCGATTTGGTGGGCCTCACAACTATTTTGGCGAGTTGGTTGTAAAACCCTTTATTGGCTATAATGAACGGGCACTCACAACGTCTGACATGCAGCTCAGCATCACCATCTGTTTTGTTGCAGAACTCTGTTTTGTGGTTTTTGCAACCCTGTTATGCTGGTTAATTTACTGCTAACAAAACCAAATAGAATACCGTCTCCAATATAATAAATGTGGCACCACAGCAATCGCCTGTGTACCCTTGAATGCGTTTGTGCATCAGGATAAACAACACAATAGCAACAATGATTGCAGCAACACAGGTATATCCTATGTTGATGAACAGGGCTATAGGTGTATATACTGTTTGGGTGAAGGGTAAGATAGCCAATGGAATTAAAGCAAACATCAGGCTATATAGCTTCTCCCAAATACTCACCTGAGCATATACCAGCTGATTCTTAGCAGCAGCTTCTGTGCGAGCATATGGCAGGAAATAGATGATGGTAGAACTCAAGTACTTGCACAAACTGTCTACTGCAACAAACAATAATGGTGTGCCCATTCTGGGCATCAGAGCCGTGAGGGTGCTCCAAAGGATGATATAATACACAATAAGGCTCAGTACACCATAGGTACCAATGTGCGAGTCTTTCATAATTGCAAGTGTACGCTCCCTATCAGTACCTCCACCAAATCCATCCCAAAAGTCAGCAAATCCGTCTTCATGTAATGCACCTGTCAGGAATACACGAGCACCCAAAGACAGGATGATACTTACAGAGACAGGAAACACCATCTGACTTAGCCAGAACACCAATGCCATCACACCCCCTGTCAGCCATCCCATCAACGGCCACAGGGGCACCACATGCTCATAATCCTGCTTTGACACATTGACCATACGCCAAAGAGGAATCCTTGTAAAGAAAGTGATTGCTGCAATGATTCGTTTCATTTAGAAGTATTTTGTGATTTCAGCATGTTGAAAATTATCCATCTCATTGAGCATATTCACAGCACTTTGTACGATAGGGTAGGCACAAAGTGCACCTGTTCCCTCACCAAGCCTCATATTGAGATGTAGAATAGGGTCGGCTCCCATTGACTTGAGCATCAACTGATGCCCTCCTTCATCACCACAGTGCCCAAATACTGCATTATCCATGATGGTAGGTTCCAGACGCGAAGCAGCCAGCATACATGCTGTCATGATAAAACCATCTACCAACACCACCATACCCAGATGGGCTGCATGAATCATGCCCCCAATAGCAGCTACCATTTCAAAGCCACCAAAATAGCGTATCACAGTCTCTGTCCATTTGCGGCTATGGGGAGGGAAGCTATTAATACCGCTTTGCTGATAATGTGCTACAGCTGCTTGCAACACCTCCAGTTTGTGCTGAATGCCTGCTGCATTCAGTCCAGAACCAGCCCCTACACATGCTTCCAAGGGCAGGTCAAGCATCAGGTGCATCCAGATACTTGAAGGACTGGTGTTGCCAATACCCATCTCACCAAAACAGATGATGTTGCAGCCTTCTTGCTGACAATCGTCCACCAACTCTGCTCCTATTGCCATACAACGCTGATAATCTGCTTCACTCATTGCTGCTTCATGCAGGAAATTGTTGGTGCCTCTTGCCACCTTACGATTGATGATATGAGGATATTTCTCAGGGTCAAACTCATAGTCCACACCCACATCAACCACTCGCAACTTAAAACCATGCTGACGGCAGAACATATTCACACCACCACCACCACGACCATAGTTAATCATCTGCTGCCAAGTCACCTCACGAGGTGAAAGTGACACCCCTTCATGCTCAATGCCATGATCTCCGCCAAACAAGATGTGGCAGGGATGCTGAAGGGTGGGTGAAAGTGTATGCTGAATCATTCCTATCTGTAGTGCCAGCGATTCCAGTCTACCCAAAGACCCCTTAGGTTTGTTCAGATTGTCAATCTTCTGTTGTAGCTCGTCCTTGAAACTCATCCTCTTAATCCTTTAACCATTAACCTTTAATCTTTACAGCAATTCCACTTACCATCAGAATCACCTCATCAGCCTTTGATGCTATATACTGATTCAGCCACCCCATCAGGTCAGTAAACCGGCGTTGTAAGGCATTGGCACTCACTCCACCCATTCCAATCTCATTTGTTACAAAGATAAAGGTAGCATCCTGACTGGTGAAACGGTCAAATTCTGCCTTCAGCTGCTCCAGCATCACATCTATTTCCTCCTTGTCGTTGAAATAATTGGTAGCCCACAGTGTACAACAATCCACCAATACCACACGCCCTGTGACATCATGCCTGCTCAACTCACGCTCCTCTTCAATGTTGGTCCACTGAGGTCCACGCCTCTCCTGATGCCTCCTCACACGTTCAGCAAACTCATCATCCCAGACATGTGCAGTTGCCATATATACAGGGTGGTCACTCAGCTCAAGTGCCAACTGTTCTGCTCTTGAGCTCTTTCCTGAGCGCTGCCCACCAGTTATCAAAATTATCTTTTTCATCATGCAAATTTACAATTATTTTTCCAAACTTTCAAATAATCTTCAAAATAAGCAGGATTTAAACCGTTTATATTTGGTGAATTGAAAGAAAATAGCTATCTTTGACCCCCGAAATAGAAAACAAGACTTACTAACACATATAAAACTTAAAGTATGAGAGTAACTAATTTAACTTTTGCTTTCGCTTTGGCGCTAAGCTCATTGGGGATGAATGCCCAGGATCATGAATTTATCATTACTCCCAAGAAGTTGGGGGCTGCTATTCCATACACCATGTATGGCATCTTCTTTGAAGACATTAACTATGCTGCCGATGGTGGCTTGTATGGTGAACTGGTGAAGAACCGCTCATTTGAGTTCCCAAACCCTTACACAGGATGGGACATCTCAGGCAAGGTGACACTCAGGGAAGATGGTCCATTCAACAAGAATCCTCACTATGTACGTCTGGCTCCATCAGGTCACAGCGACAAGCACACTATGATTGAGAACCATGGTTTCTTTGGCATGGGTGTGAAAGGTGGTGAGGAATACCGTTTCTCAGTATGGGCACGTGTTCCTGATGGTGGTAGCTCCAAGTTATGGATTGACCTTGTAGAAAATGCCACAATGAACGACGACCAGAAAATAGGCAATGTAGGTGTGGACATCAGCGGCAAGGAGTGGAAGAAATATACTGCCATTATCAAACCAAGCAGAACCTTTGCTAAAGCACATCTGCGTGTGTGGGGCGACAGCAAGGTGACAACAGATGTAGAACACATCAGTCTCTTCCCTGTGAAGACCTACAAAGGCCATGAGAATGGTATGCGTATGGACTTGGCTAAGGCTCTTGAAGACCTTCACCCAGGTGTATTCCGCTTCCCTGGAGGCTGTATTGTAGAGGGTACAGACCTTCCTACCCGTTATCAGTGGAAGAACTCAGTAGGTCCTGTAGAGAACCGTCCTTTGAATGAAAACCGTTGGCACTACACATTCACCAGCCGTTATTTCCCTGACTACTTCCAGAGCTATGGACTGGGCTTCTTTGAGTATTTCCAGCTCTCTGAAGAGATAGGTGCTGAGCCACTTCCAGTAGTAAGTGTAGGATTAGCATGTCAGTTCCAGAATAGTTCTGAGTCTGCTCATGTTCCTGTTGATGAGTTACAGCCTTATATCGATGATGTAATTGACCTGATTGAGTTTGCCAATGGTGACCCAGCCAAGAACCAGTGGGCAAAACTGCGTGCTGATATGGGACACCCAGCACCATTCAACCTCAAGTTTGTCGCTATAGGTAATGAGCAATGGGGTCAGACCTATATCGACCACCTGCAGCCATTTGTTGACCAGGTACGTAAGCTCTATCCAAATATAAAGATCATTGGTACATCAGGTCCTAACAGTGAAGGTGCTGACTTTGATTTCCTTTGGCCAGAGATGCGCAAGATTGGTGCAGACCTTGTTGATGAGCACTTCTACCGTCCTGAACGTTGGTTCCTTGCCAGTGGTAACCGTTATGACAACTATCCACGTAAGGGTTCAAAAGTATTTGCAGGTGAATATGCTTGTCATGGAAGTGGCAAGAAGTGGAATCACTTCAATGCAGCACTGCTTGAGGCAGCATTCCTCACAGGTGTAGAACGCAATGCTGATGTAGTGGAAATGGCAACCTATGCCCCTCTCTTTGCGCATGTAGAAGGCTGGCAGTGGCGTCCAGATATGATTTGGTATGACAACCTCAACTCCTTCCGTTCATGCTCTTATCAGGTACAACAGATGTATTCTACCACCAAGGGAACCAATGTCGTATCACTCCTGATGAATGGCAAACCAGTAGCTGGCAACAGCGACCAGGATGGCTTGTTTGCAAGTGCCAACTACGACAGCAAGGCTGAGTGCTACAACGTGAAGATTGTCAACACAGGCAATAGTGCCCAGAATGTAACCCTCAACTTCAAGGGTTGGAAGGGCGACCATGCAGGTAAGCTCATCTCATTCCATGCCGACAATCTGGATGGAGAGAACACCATCGAGGAACCTCATAAGTATGAGCCAAAGACAACATCAGTCACAGTTACAGCTCCTACTTATGCCCTCACAGTACCTGCAAAGACATTTGTCATCTACCAGTTTGCAAAGTAACACTCCCTATCTGCAGCAAGACAGCAGATGAAACAATAGCGATGGGGGCTTGAAACAGCTTTCATCCTACAACCTAGAAAGACTGCTCACAGACAATGTGGGCAGTTTTTTGTTGCTATATCTAATAATTTAGATTGATATCTAATAATTATTGTTAAAAATGAGGGGAGATGCGCATTTTTTCTGTTTTTTTCTTGCATTATCTAAATGTTTAGATTACCTTTGCAGCGGAAATCTAAAAGTTTAAATAATTATGAAGAAAGAGAATAATAATGAACGCACACTCACGAAGGCTGAGATGGAGATTATGAACATCATGTGGGACAAGGGTGATGGGATGACCACTCATGAGATTATTGATGAGTATCCAGAGCCTCGTCCTGCCTACTCCACCATTGCTACTTTCCTGAAGATACTGACAGTGAAGGAGTTTATCCGCTCAAAGAAGCAGGGTGAGGGTAGCAAGACCTTGGTGTTCTTCCCCAGAATTTCCCGTGAGATGTATGCCAACCGTGTGATGAAAGATGTGAAGAACTCTCTCTTTGCTGGCTCACTGAAGTCAATGCTGTCGTTCTTTGCACAGAATGAAGAAGTATCAGAGGAGGATCTGGAAGAGATGATTGAGATGATAAAAAAGACCCACCCCTAACAGACCCCCTCTAGCAGACCCTCCCCCTTGCCCCTCCCTCTATGGAGGGGAGTAGAATGTGAGAAGATGTAAATGGTTAAATGGCTAAATAGTAAATGGCTAAATGGTAAATGGTTAAATAATAAATAATATGTTGGTTTTCATTCTCAAATCTGCTATTACACTGGCACTGCTCTACAGTTGTTTCTTCATACTGCTGAGCAAGGAGACCTTCCATCGCTTCAACCGTGTGATGCTGTTGGGCATCATGGTGGCAGCATTTATAGTGCCTATGCTGCACATCACCACAGAGCACCCTACAATCATCAATGAGGAGGTGCAGCTGATAGAGAATATGACGGATAGAGGGATTGTCTTTATATATGAAGATGAAGCCACGGAGCCTCAGCCTCAGATCAACTGGGTGCAGGTGATGATGTGGGTCTATCTGACGGGAGTGGCAGTGATGCTGATCATCACCCTCATCCAGGTCATCAACCTTGTGCGACTGATGCATAAGGGTATTCAGCAGAAAGATGAGCAGGGCAACACCATCATCCTCATCAATGGTGAGATACCTCCATTCAGCATTTTCCATTTCATTGTGATGAGTGTGAAGGACTATGAATCAGGTCGCCAGTACATCCTCACCCATGAGCAGGAACACATAAGGCTGGGACACTCCTACGACTTGCTGCTGATGCAGGTGCTGAAGACCATTCAGTGGTTCAACCCCTTTGTGTGGTTCATCAGCCGTGACCTCAAGACCATCCATGAGTATGAGGCAGATCAGGCAGTTATCAATCAAGGCATCGATGCAAAGCAATATCAATTATTTCTCGTGAAGAAGGTAGTGGGGAATCGACTGCAGCCTTTCACCAACAATCTGAATCACGGCTCACTCAAAAAAAGAATCGCTATGATGTATCAGAAAAAATCAAACAGATGGCTCATGCTCAAAGCATTGTTTGCCATCCCTGTGATAGCACTCACTATCAGTGCTTTTGCAACCCCTGCAGCCATGAAACCAGTAGAAGACCTGGTGAAGACTATTGAAGAACAGACCTCCCCCTCATTCGTCCTACAGGATGAGCAGACTACTCAGAACAACCTCACCCTAACCCTCTCCCAAGAAGAGGGAACTGAATCATCTCCCCTTGGGGGAGACAAGAGTGGGGTTCCAGACATCAAGCCTGGTCAGGTGTTGACTGGTCAGGTGACAGATGAGAAAGGTGAACCACTACAGACGGCAAATGTGACAGAGCAAGACGAACAAGGCAGAATCTATGCCAATGCCGTCACAGACATCAATGGAAACTTCTCTATCAAGATTGTCAGTCCAGAACACAACATCAGAGTGTCGTATGTGGGATGTAAGACGTTCCTAACCAAGGTTTCCAACATGCCTAAGAAAGTGGTACTGCCACCAAATGATTTGATTCAAATTGTGGATGTAAATGCCCGTAAAAGAGAAGTTGCTGGTGGTGAACCTCTCCTTGTGGTGGATGGAGTCATCATGCAAGGAGTAGAACATTTAGATGTAAATGAGCCAACCTCGATAGATGTCCTCATGCTGAAGGAATTCGGCATCAAGCAGTCAGACATTGAATCAGTCACAGTGCTGAAAGACGGAGCTGCCACAGCCATCTATGGTGAAAAGGGCAAGAATGGAGTCATTGAAATCAAAACCAGGGTAAAGCAAGACACCATTGTAGCTCGAGTTATGAGCAATGAAAATGGATTGGCCATCAAATCCAATAATGACGATTTGCCTCTCGATAGTATGTTGAACAGACTGCCAGGTCTGGAAAAACAACCAGACGGTAGCTTTACTGTCAATGGCAAGAAGGTGAAGAGAGTGCTGGTGAATGGCGAGGAGATGAATCTGGAAGATTTGGTAAAGTAATTCACAGTTAGCAACAACGGGCAGGGAAACACTCCTTGTCCGTTGTGCTATTTTTGAAATAATTCTGAGTGTGACCCCAATCGGATCAACTCTATGATATTGTTTTTCTCATCCATCCATATAAGTAGAAAATCACTAAGGATGTGACACTCCATGCAACCTTTGTAGTTGCCATGAAGTCTATGAGGAAGATACTCAGGAGGTATAGGACAATCATCTATTAACATCATCAAAACCTCCTTCAGCGCAGCCAATTTCTTTGGATTGTTTTTATATTTTTTCAGGTCTTTCCTGTATTGTGTTGTTGGCTGAAGCTTTTTCATTCTTCACTCAGAATATCATTAAACATTTCATCCACATTACTATACACCTTGTTTTGGTTATGCCCAGACATTGCCTCCTCGATAGCAGCTTTAGTCACATTATTTGGTTCATGATATACGATGTCGAGAAGTACACTCTCAACATAGTTGTTCAGTGTACGGTTTTCTCGTGCTGCATTTATCTTAAGTCTTTCTAATAAATCAGTCCTCAAGCGAAAAGATGCAGGTTTTCTAACAACTGTAGTTTCCATAATCTGTAAATCATTTGTAATACTTTCGACTGCAAAGGTAATACTTTTCTTTCAATCCACCAAACATTTTACAGAAAACATCGTTAGGAAACAAACCTCTCAACGCTAAAGTCCATGCTTAGACTTTAGACGTTAGACGTTAGACTTTAGATACATCTTGAGCCTGTCGAAATGACCTTTGACTTTAGATACATCTTGAGCCTGTCGAAATGACCTTAGACTTTAGATACATCTTGAGCCTGTCGAAATGACCTTTGACTTTAGCTATGAATGCAAATATAACAACAAGCGGACAAGAGCAATTCCTGTCCGTTTGATTGTTTAGGGAGATTGGGTAGAGAATTTAATGCTCTTGTATGTACTTGTAGATTTCCAGTACATCCTGGGTATCAACAATTCCATCACCATTCACATCCTGTGGCACTTTTTCAATAGTGCGTTCTTCTATAAATAAAAAGTCTTTCCATCCTTCAGTTGACTTATACTTCTCTATTGTTCCTTTTGGGACATATAATGTAGCATTGTTGAAGATATCTACAGTGAAAGTTCTGGAATCAGACAAATCAGGACCTTTTCCAATAATCGCAAAAGGATTTTCAATCAAAGATACGACAGATGTTAATCCAGTGCAATTATAGAAAGCACCACCACCAATGCTTGTTACACTATTGCCAATTACAACAGATGTCAATCCTTTGCACCCCACGAAAGCAGCTTGCCCAATGCTTGTCACACTATTAGGAATCTCGATGGATGTTAATCCTGTGCAGCGACTGAAAGCCTCATAGCCAATACTTGTCACACTGTTGGGAATTGTGATGGAAGTCAATCCTGAGCAGCGACTGAAAGCCGACTCCCCAATGCTTGTTACGCTGTTGGGAATCTCAATGGAGGCCAAGCTTGAGCATCCATAGAAAGTTGCATACTCAATGCTTGTCACACTGTTAGGTATATTAATGGATGTTAATCCAGTGCAGCCATAGAAAGCATTGCCACCAATGCTTGTCACACTATTTGGTATAACAACAGAAATCAGTCCAGTGCAGCCATAGAAAGCCCACTCCCCAATGCTAGTCACACTATTAGGAATCTCGATGGAGGTCAATTCTGTACATTCACGGAAAGCTTCTCTACCAATGCTTGTCACACGATAGGTGCTTTCACCATAGGTGACGGTTTCAGGAATAACCACCTTTCCTGAATAACTACTACAAGTAACAGACAGTTCCTTCCCATCAGCACTATAGTCGTAATAGATGGTGACTCCATCACTGTTCGCTACCTCAATGTCATAACTAAATGCTGAGAGAGACACCAGCATCGTTAGGAATGTAAAAAGAACAAGTCGTTTCATATTGATTATTGTTTAAAAGTTAATACTTCATCCAAATGCTGCACTAACTTATAAACACAAGAAAAGCGCAGGCTATCACCATACGCCACTCAGGTCTAGCACAACCTTTACACACTATGGGAAACCTGCACTAACTGCAAGTCTCATGTGTGTAAATTTGCTCTTTTACATCCGAGGTGCTAGTTCGAGTGGCAAATGAGCAAATATGTCTTGCACTCTTTGCAGAATGCAGTGGCAAAGATAGGAAAATTAATTGACTCCGTCGAACTAAAGTTTCGTAATTCATACTTTTTAATGCATAATTAATGCTAATCAAAGTGTTTTTTCTTCTAAATCCTTACTTTTTGTAGTTTGTAATGGATAAATTAGCTTACTGCTTACCGTTTACAATAATTAGTTTACAACTTACAGCCTTATATAGAGATAATAATATAAGTTAATCATCATGATCAAAGTGTGACAGTTACAGTTGTGACAATTAGAAATCAAGGGTTACAACATGCCTTAAAATACTTTATAACTAATTAATATATAGATAGTTATATATAATATAGAGAGAATTGATACCCCTCAAAAATGAACTGTCACAACTGTAACTGTCACACCCGACCATCATTCATTCATCTAATTAGCTGTATGACAATGAGTTACAATATCAGTAAATCGAATTCCTCTATGAGGCAAACGCTCGGAAAGGGATAGAATGTATAAAAATCCTGCTCTTTTAGGCCTCAAAAGATATGCAAACCCCCTTGTTTTGATGTTTTACCCTATATTTTGCGAACATATCAGTTGTTCTGAATTTCAGTACTTTGAACTCATTTTGAAGGTATTATGTGGCATAATGGTTAATTTGGTTGCAGAAATAGGGGTAATAAGGGCCAAAATAACCCAGTCTTCTTTGATAATAACGAGGACTTATTCGAGGATAAGGATGGATTATTGAGTAAGATATTAATATTAATTTAACATAATTTGCCATTAACAATTAACACTTCATTATTGCTCCTAACAAGGGGGTATTAATGGAAAAAATTGTTACCCCTAAGGGAAAATTTTGTTACTATTAAGGGTAACAATTGTTAGCCCTAAGGATTGAAAAAAAAGGAATATAAAGGAAGAGAATATGAAGCTTGAAGTTAGTTATCAAATTGATAAGGAGAGAGTAAAAGTTAAAAAAATGAGGGTACTTTATCAATTATTTGATAAAGCATTATTTGTATTTAATAATTATTTCGTACCTTTGCACGCTAATTGTAAATAGTCAATTGTCTAATAGTAAAAGAACGATGGAATACAACTTCAGAGAGATTGAACAGAAGTGGCAGCAGCGATGGGTGGATGAGAAGACCTATCAGGTTGCTGAGGATAGTAACAAGAAAAAGTTTTATGTGCTGAACATGTTCCCTTATCCAAGTGGTGCGGGACTACATGTGGGGCACCCATTAGGATATATTGCGAGTGATATCTATGCTCGCTTCAAGCGTCTGCAGGGCTTCAATGTGTTGAACCCTATGGGTTATGATGCATACGGTCTACCTGCTGAACAATATGCCATTCAGACTGGTCAGCACCCTGAGGTGACTACTTTCCAGAATATCAACCGCTATCGTGAGCAGCTGGACAAGATTGGTTTCTGCTTTGATTGGAACCGTGAGGTTCGCACTTGTGATCCTGGCTACTACCACTGGACTCAATGGGCTTTCCAGAAGATGTTTAATAGCTTCTATTGCTACAAATGCCAGTCGGCTCAACCTATTGAAACCCTCATCAAGCATTTCGAGGAGAAGGGTACTGAAGGTCTTGATGTAGCTCAGAGCGAGGAGCTGAGCTTCACTGCTGAGGAATGGAAGGCAATGGATGAGAAGCAGAAGAGTGACACACTGATGAACTACAGGATTGCATTCCTGGCAGAAACTAATGTGAACTGGTGTCCTGGTCTGGGAACTGTACTTGCCAATGATGAGGTGGTTGATGGTGTGAGTGTGAGAGGTGGATTCCCTGTAGAGCAGAAGAAGATGCGTCAGTGGTGTCTGCGTGTGTCAGCCTATGCTCAGCGTCTGCTGGATGGTCTTGACACCATAGACTGGAGTGAAAGTATCAAGGAAACCCAGAGAAACTGGATTGGCAGAAGTGAGGGTGCTGAAGTGAAGATAAAGGTGGCTGATAGCGATGTGGAGTTCACTATCTTTACCACCCGTGCTGATACCATGTTTGGTGTGACCTTCTTTGTACTGGCTCCTGAGAGTGAGTTGGTGGACATGGTGACTACTGCTGACCAGCGTAAGGCTGTGGATGACTATATCAAGTATGTGAAGGGCAGAACTGAACGTGAACGTATGATTGACCATACTGTTACAGGTGTGTTCTCTGGTGCATACGGCATCAACCCTATCACAGGTGACAAATGTCCTATCTATGTAGCAGAATATGTATTGGCTGGATATGGTACTGGTGCCATCATGGCTGTACCTGCTCATGACAGTCGTGACTATGCCTTTGCTAAGCATTTCGACTTGCCTATCATCCCATTGATTGAGGGTGCAGACATCAGCGAGGAGAGTTATGATGCCAAGGAAGGTATCGTGATGAACTCACCAAAAGTAGAGCCCCTCTCTAACTCCCCCGAGGGGGAGGACTCTTTGGTGCTCAATGGGCTTACAGTAAAAGAGGCGATTGCAAAGACAAAGGAATATATTACCAGAACAGGTTTAGGTCGTGTGAAGGTGAACTATCGCTTGAGAGATGCCATCTTCAGCCGTCAGAGATATTGGGGTGAGCCATTCCCAGTGTACTACAAGAACGGCATCCCACAGATGATACCTGAGGAGTGTCTGCCTATCCAACTGCCTGAAGTGGACAAGTTCCTGCCAACAGAGACGGGTGAACCTCCATTGGGCAATGCCACCTGCTGGGCTTGGGACGAAGCAAATAAGCAGATTGTGGAGAATAGCAAGATTGACAATCAAAGCATATTCCCAATAGAACTCTATACCATGCCAGGATTTGCAGGCTCATCAGCCTACTACCTGCGCTATATGGACCCTCACAACAATGAGGCGCTGCTGTCAAAACAGGCTGCTGAATACTGGCAGAATGTGGACCTGTATGTAGGTGGCAGTGAACATGCTACTGGTCACCTGATCTATAGCCGATTCTGGAACAAGTTCCTGTATGACCTGGGCATCAGTGTGAAGGAAGAACCATTCCAGAAGCTGATCAACCAAGGTATGATTCAAGGCAGGAGCAACTTTGTGTATCGCATCAAGGACACCAACACCTTCGTGAGCCTGGACAAGAAAGAGGGCTATGAGGTGACTCCAATCCATGTGGATGTGAACATCGTATCAGCTGATGTGCTGGATGTAGAGGCATTCAAGGCTTGGCGCCCAGAATACAATGATGCAGAGTTCATCTTGAACGATGAAGGTAAGTACATCTGTGGATGGGCTGTAGAGAAGATGTCGAAGTCAATGTTCAATGTGGTCAACCCAGATATGATTGTAGAGAAGTTTGGTGCTGACACCCTGCGTCTGTATGAGATGTTCCTTGGTCCAGTGGAGCAGAGCAAGCCTTGGGACACCAATGGCATTGATGGCTGCCACCGTTTCCTGAAGAAATTCTGGAACTACATGACAGCAGAAACCAAGGATGCAGAACCAACAGCTCAGGAACTGAAGGCATTGCATACCCTCATCAAGAAGGTGACAGGTGACATTGAGCAGTTCTCATACAACACCAGCATCGCAGCCTTCATGATCTGTCTGAACGAACTGACCAAGATAAAGAGTGAGAGCAAGGCAGTGAAAGAGGCATTGGCTGTACTGATAGCACCATTCTGTCCACACTTGGCAGAAGAGCTGTGGGAGATGCTGGGACATGCCACAACTGTGTGTGATGCCCCATGGCCAGCCTTCAATGAAGAGTATCTGAAAGAGGACAACATGAAGATGATGGTAGCCTTCAATGGTAAGGCACGCTTCCCACTGGAATTCCCTGTGGGCACAGAGCAGCAGACCATCATCGACACTGCACTGAAGGAGCCTCAGTCACAGAAATGGATAGCAGGCTTCAATGTGGTGAAGGTGATCGTGGTGCCAGGTAAGATGATCAATGTAGTACTGAAACCAGCACAATGAGAAGAAAGGCTGAAATAATTTGGGAAGAGATATCGGTGTATGTCTACATCACCATCGGACTGATTATCTACGGTACAGGTGTCACCCTATTCATGATACCTTACCAGATTACATCAGGCGGTGTGACAGGTATATCATCACTGATATTCTATGCCACAGGTACGATTGAAGTGCAGGTGTCATATCTGACCATCAATGCATTTCTGCTCATTGCAGCTGTGAAGATACTGGGATGGAAGTTCTGCGTGAAAACCATCTATGGAGTATTGTTCCTCACCTTCTACATGTGGGCCATACAGCGAGTGGTGGAAGACCCTGTGACAGGTGACCTGCCCCGACTGGTGAAAGACCAGACCTTCATGGCAGTGGTTCTGGGAGCAGTGCTCGAAGGTATAGGACTGTCAGTCTGCTTCTCACACAATGGAAGTACAGGAGGTACAGATATCATAGCAGCCATTGTCAATAAGTACAAGGACATCTCCTTCGGGCAGGGTATCATGCTGTGTGACTGTATCATCATCTCGTCGAGTTACTTTGTCTATGAACATAAATATGGTCCAGACGAAGCCTGGCAGATGATAGTCTTTGGATTCACCACCTTCATCATTGCAGGAGTGACCCTGGACTATGCCCTCAACCGCACAAGGCAGGCTGTGGAGTTCAAGATATTCTCGCGCAACTATGCTAGAATAGCAGATGCCATCTCAAATGCAGGATTTGGTGTGACAGTGCTGGATGGAAATGGATGGTACACCCACTCAGAGCGTAAGGTGCTGGTGTGTATCTGCAGCCGCAGATATTCCTCTATCATCATGCGAGCCATCAAGCGGGTAGACCCCTACGCCTTTGTGTCTGTAGCCAATGTAGAAAGTGTATATGGAGAAGGATTCAGCATTATGAAGACAAAACTGAAGGACCAGAAGCCGATACTTGTCTTTGCCACCAACAATTCACATAAGTTGGAGGAAGTAAGAACCATCATCGGTAAGAAGTTTGAAATCCGTAGCCTGGAGGACATCAACTGCAAGGTGGAACTGCCAGAGACATCAGACACATTGGAAGGCAATGCATTGCAGAAGGCACAGTATGTGAAGAAATTCTATGGCTTCGACTGCTTTGCTGATGATACAGGTCTGGAGTGTGAAGCCTTGAATGGAGAGCCAGGAGTGATGACTGCCCGCTATGCAGGTGGGGCAGGACATGATGACAAGGCAAACATTCAGAAACTGCTGACCAATCTGCAGGACAAAGAGAACAGGAAAGCACAGTTCCGCACTTCCATAGCACTGATTTACAAAGGTCAGACCTATTCATTCGAGGGAATTGTGAAAGGTACCATTGCAGAAGAGAAACGTGGAGAAGCAGGATTTGGATATGACCCTGTATTCATCCCTGAAGGATATACCGACACCTTTGCCCAGCTGGGTGGTGACATCAAAAACACCATCAGCCACCGTGCCAGAGCTGTCAGCCAGCTGTGTGACTTCCTGGTACACAGTGAACAGGAAAAAAGAAGAAGATTAGTAAATCATAAAAGTAAATGATATGGTGAGAACTCTTAAACTATTTGCATTCGTAAGCCTGCTGAGCATCATTCAGTTTGCATACCCAACATCAGCCAAGGCTGCTTACGGCGACTGGACCATCTATGCTGCCTACCATCATGCAACCAAGGTGGCAGTCCTCAACAAAATAGTCTATGTGCTGAGCGATAATGGTTTGTATAGCTACGACCCAGAAGACACACATGTAGAAACCTACGACAAGACCAATGTGCTGAGTGACAACCATATCATCAATATGGTATGTTGTGATGCCACCAAGCAGATTGTGTTGCTGTATGGAAATGGAAATATCGACATGATGGATGCCAAGGGTAATGTGTACAATATGCCTGAACTGAAGGGAAAGGCATTGCCTGACAAGACCCTGAACGACATGTATGTCAGAAATGAGAATGTCTATATCTCCACCAATTCAGGTATCGTGGTGCTGGACACCAAGCGTAAGGTATTTGCCAACTATTACGACTTTGGCCAAAAGGTAAACAGCATGATGATAGACAATGGAACTATCTATGCAGCTACACCAAGCGGAGTGTACAAAGGCCTGATGAAAGACAACCTGCTGGATGCCAAGAGCTGGATGAAGGTGGCAAGCTATGTGTTCACTAAAATCATGACATTCAACAGTCAGTATTACGCATGTACCCAGGACAACAAACTGAAAATCGTCCAGAACAAAGAGACATTCTCCTATAAGGATACTACAAACGATGCCATCACAGACTATTGTGTGGCAAACGATGTGCTGCTGTTTTTTGGCAACAACAATATCATCATTGTCGATAAGGACAATAACTACACAACCATTAGCAATACAATGGGTGCCCAGCATGCAGAGTATGCAGGTGGTAGGTATTGGATGGCATGTAACACCAATGGATTGATGCAGACATCGCTCGAAGAAGGTGCATTCAAAGAGACTGTGGCTTCAGTCATCCCTAACAGCCCCTTCTACAACTACTTCTACAACCTGACAATGGTAAATGGCAGACTGTTGGCAGTAGGCGGTTACTATGAATTTGAGACTTCTACCTCACGTCCTGGTTTTGCTACACAATATGAAAATGGAGTATGGACCAACTTTGATGAAGCCTCAGCCTTTGAAGGAATGGGTGGTTCGTACTACTTCAGGAATTTTAATGCAATTGTTCAAGACCCTAATGACCCAACTCATCATTTTGTGTCTGCACGTTCGGGTATTGTAGAGTATAAAGACTACAAGTTCCTGAAGCACTATGACCACACGAACTCACCTATCACCAGTATCCGACCAACCAGTTCACATGCCAGTTACTATACATGGACAGGAGGACTGACCTACGATAACCAAAACAACCTCTGGATGGTGTGCTGTCTGCAAGACACTACCATAAGAGTGATGAAGGCTGACGGCAATTGGCTTGCCTACTCTTATAGTGAATTCACAAACTGCCATAATGCCAATAGCCTGACAATTGACCAGCGTGGATGGATGTGGGCATGTAACCGCTTCTCCAGCTCTGACCAGAATGCAGGCCTGTTTATTGTAAATATGAATGGTACACTGAATCAACGCTCAGATGACAGGACACGACTGATTGACACCTTTAACAACCAAGACGGAACATCCTATCATGCTTATGAGATGAACTGTGCTGTAGAAGACTTAAAAGGAGCCATTTGGATAGGAACAGATGTGGGACCATTTGTTACATTTGACCCTTCGACTGTCTTTAATTCTGACTTCTACTTCACTCAGTGCAAGGTGCCACGTAATGACGGGACCAACTATGCTGACTATCTGCTCAGCGAGATTGATGTCAGATGTATCACTGTGGATGGTGGAAACAGAAAATGGATTGGTACCATCGGTAATGGTGTGTATCTGGTCAATGAAGACGGCTCTGCAATCCTGGAGCACTTTACGATTGAGAACAGCCCACTTATCTCAAACGATATCTACTCAATTGCAATTGATGGCAACTCAGGAGAAGTATTCTTTGCTACTGAGAATGGTCTGGTGTCATATATGAGTAATGCTGTTGACCCAGAGGAATCGTTCAACAAAGACCTTGTGAAAGCCTATCCAAATCCTGTAAGGCCTGACTATACAGGTAACGTCATCATTACAGGTCTGATGAATAATTCTGTGGTGAAGATTGTCAATGCAGCAGGACGTTTGGTAAAAGAAGGCACATCTGTAGGTGGAGCATTCTCATGGGACAGACTCACCACTGAGGGCAAACAAGCAGCTGCTGGTATCTATTATGTACTGGCAACAGATGCTGACGGAGATAATGGAGTAGCTACTAAATTCCTGATTGTGAGATAGGTGATGACAGGGTACGTTTGACCAGCAGATACAGTTTATCATTAGGACGTACCTTTTCATTTACTTTAATACTGATATGTTGCCCACGTGTGGCAGTCTGAACAGGGACGAGATCAAATCTGATTTCGTCCGTTGTTTGTATTAAGGCACCTGTTGTGACACCTGTAATCAGTATCTTATCACCCACATGCAAGTCCTCATTCTCAATCAAGAACTCTGCCACACCAATATTAGAGAAGTACTTCATGCATTTCCCCACATACACCTTCTGTTCTGTGGCTTTACTGCCATACACCTCACACCATTCACCAAGGCGCTGTCCCTGATAATAGCCATCCCAGAATCCACGATTAAATACAGTGGAAAGAGAGTCATCCCAACGGTCTTTCTTTTCCTCTGTAAAGGTTCCCTCTATCACACTGTTTATGGCTTCGTTATAAGCACTTACTACCGTCTGTACATATTCTGGGCCACGTGCTCTACCTTCAATCTTGAACACCCTCACACCTGCATTCATCATGATGTCCATAAAACGGATGGTCTTGAGGTCTTTGGGCGACATGATGTATTTATTGTCTATCTGCAGTTGAGTGCCTGTCTCAATATCTCTCACCTCATAGCCACGACGGCAAATCTGCACACACTCACCACGGTTGGCACTGCGTCCTGCATTCTGCAGACTCAGATAGCACTTGCCACTGATGGCCATACAAAGTGCCCCATGACAGAACATCTCTATACGAATCAATTGTCCTGAAGGACCTGTGATGTGTTGGCTCTGGATTTGGTCGTAGATGTCTTTCACTTGCCACATATTAAGTTCACGGGCAAGCACTACCACATCGGCAAACTGAGCATAGAAACGAAGGGCTTCAATGTTGGAGATGTTGAGCTGGGTACTCAGGTGCACTTCCATGCCTACCTGACGGCAATATAACATCACAGCCACATCGCTTGCAATCACAGCTGATATCTTGGCTTGCACAGCAGCATCAACTATCTCATGCATGGTATCAATATCTTCTCCGTAGATGATGGTATTGACGGTCAGATAGCTTTTCAATCCATGTTGATGACAGATTTCAGCTATTTCCTTCAGGTCGTCTATGGTAAAAGGATTGGCTGAATGAGAGCGCATATTGAGCTTCCCAATGCCAAAATAGACACTATCAGCACCTGCATGGATGGCAGCAGCAAGATTTTCCCGGCTACCAACAGGAGCCATGATTTCAAATTCGTTTCTTTTCACTTGCCTTTCAGTATTTTTTTGATGTCATTCAGTTTGTTTAGTGCCTCGAGGGGTGTCAGACTATTGACATCAATATTTAGCAATTCATCACGTACCTGACTGAGCACAGGGTCGTCCAACTGGAAGAATGACAACTGGTGTGTTCCTCCACCTGTTGAGATAGTTTCTGTACGTGGACGTGAAATGCCATCTCCAGAGTTGTTACGCTCCAGTTCTTTCAACACTTCCTCAGCACGACGTACCACACTTGGTACCATGCCAGCAATCTTGGCTACATGAATACCAAAAGAGTGTTCACTGCCACCTTTTACCAGCTTACGCAGGAAGATAACCCGTCCATCTGCCTCACGTACAGAGACATTATAGTTCTTGATACGTGAGAAGAGTTTTTCCATCTCATTCAGTTCATGGTAGTGGGTGGCAAACAAAGTACGGGCACGGTTGCGTGGATTCTCATGGATATACTCCACAATTGCCCAAGCTATAGATATACCATCATAGGTACTGGTTCCACGTCCCAATTCATCAAACAGGACCAAGGAGCGAGGGGTGAGGTTATTGAGGATATTACTTGCTTCAGTCATCTCTACCATGAAGGTACTTTCACCCATAGAGATGTTATCACTAGCCCCTACACGGGTAAATATTTTGTCGCATACACCTATTCTGGCACTCTCAGCAGGCACAAAACTACCCATCTGGGCCATAATGGTAATCAGGGCTGTCTGACGTAGCAGAGCTGATTTACCTGCCATATTCGGACCTGTGATGATAATGATTTGCTGATGTTCTGCATCCAAATAGAGGTCATTAGCAATGTACTGCTCCCCTACAGGCATATACTGCTCAATCACAGGGTGACGGCCTTGTTTGATATCTATCACAAAACTATCATCAACGACAGGGCAAACATACTTGTGTTCCTTTGCACTGACTGCAAATGACAACAGACAGTCAATCCTTGCTATTTCTGCTGCATTCTGTTGCAAAGAAGCGATGAAATCAGCAGAATCTGTGACAAGTTGGGTAAATAATCGGGTTTCAAGAGCCTGTATTTTCTCTTCTGCCCCCAATATTTTTTCCTCGTATTCCTTGAGTTCTTGAGTGATATATCGTTCAGCTGAAACCAAGGTCTGTTTACGAATCCATTCTGGAGGAACAAGATCCTTGAAGGTGTTGCGTACCTCAATATAATAGCCAAACACATTATTAAAGCCAATTTTCAGGCTCTGAATACCTGTCTGCTCTATTTCACGTTGCTGAATCTTCAACAGATAGTCTTTTCCTGAATAAGCTATCGAACGCAGTTCATCCAGCTCACTATTGACTCCATCTGCTATAACACCACCCTTAGCAATGAGGAATGGAGCATCTAAACGTATCTCATGTTCAATACGTTCACGGAGGGATACACAAGCATCAAGGGTTTGACCAATCTGACGTATGCTTTCATCATCAGCCGACATACACAGTTCTTTGATAGGGGCAATAGCCTGCAATGCAGTCTTTAATTGCAGCATATCACGAGGAGAGACACGTCCTACAGCTATCTTACCACTGATTCGTTCAATATCACCAATGTTGTGCAATTGTTCCTCAATAGTATCTCTAAATTCTGTATTTCGGAAGAAGTATTCTACTACTTGCTGACGTTGTCTGATTTCCCGTATTTCCTTCAATGGGAACACAATCCATCTTTTCAGCAATCGTCCTCCCATCGGACTGATAGTATGGTCTATCACATCCAACAGTGACACGCCACCTTCATTGAGGGTTTCCAATAACTCAAGACTACGGAGGGTGAACTTGCCAATACGTGCAAATTGTCCTTCATCAATTTGTGAGATAGTACGTATATGACCAATATTGGTATGTTGAGTCTGCTCAAGATAATAGAGAATGGTGCCAGCTGCTACAATTCCGTTCTTCAAGTGATCTACACCAAATCCTTTCATGTTTTTCACACCAAAATGGTGCAGCACTTTCTTTGTAGCTGTATCTTCTGTATATACCCAGTCTGCTAATGGATATTTGTTGAGTCGAGAGCCAAATGCTCCTTCAAACATATTTCGTTTACTCTCTTCACACAACACCTCCTTGGGAGCAAAATTGGCAATGAGTTTATCAATGGTTTCCGTATTGCCTTCTGCCACCAAGAACTCACCAGTAGAGATATCTAACAATGCTAATCCACAAGCAGCTTTACCAAAATGTACAGAAGCTAAGAAGTTGTTCTCCTTATTGTTCAGTACATTATCATTCATTGACACACCAGGCGTCACAATCTCTGTAATGCCGCGTTTCACCAGTTTTTTAGTAAGTTTGGGGTCTTCTAACTGATCACAGATTGCTACTCGCTTTCCAGCACGAATCAACTTAGGAAGGTAGGCATCAAGGGCATGATATGGAAAACCTGCCATAGCTGTATTAACAGAGCGCTCAGAACCACCCGACCCTCTTTTTGTTAGGGTGATTCCAAGGATATCTGCAGCAATAGAGGCATCTTCAGCATATGTTTCATAAAAGTCACCACAACGAAACAGCAGCAAGGCATCAGGGTACTTTGCCTTGAAGTCGTAAAATTGCTTCATCATAGGTGTAATCTCTTCTCTTGCCATTGCTTTCCTTGATTATTGATTCATATCGATATTACTATTCAATCTGTTCCTCATTTCCCACATCACGATACCTGCTGCGGTACTTACATTCAATGAATGCTTGGTGCCAAACTGGGGGATTTCCAGACATCCGTCACAGCTATCCACCACATTCTGACTCACTCCCTTCACTTCGTTTCCTAACACTATAGCATATTTCTTGCCTTGCTCGGCATTGAACTCTTGTAGCATCGTACTACCTTCAACCTGCTCTATGGCCAGCACCCGATATCCTTGCTGCTGTAAAGACTTTACAGTCTCAAGGGCTTCTTTACTGTAGTGCCAATCTACTGCGTCTTCAGCTCCCAAAGCTGTCTTATGTATCTCAGGATGAGGTGGACAGGAAGTAATGCCGCAAAGATAGATAGCTTCTATACGGAATGCATCAGCTGTACGAAACACACTGCCCACATTGTACATACTGCGTACATTGTCAAGAATGACAACTAGTGGACATTTCTTGCTTTTCTTGAACTCATCGACACTGATGCGGTTCATTTCTAGTACATTCAGCTTTCTCATCCTAATTCACTAACTTTTGCAATTCTTTTTCCAATTCACCCACAGAACTGCCACGAGCCACAATTTTGCAACTTTTATCAGCTATGACAAAAGTAGGTACAGAAGTGATTCCCAGTTTCTTTACAGGAGCTGAATCCCACACTTTTCCATCACATACATGCTCGCAATAGGTTGTATCTTCACTGATGGCATTTTCCCATTTGAAGATTTCTGAGTCGAGTGAGATTGCAATAATCTTTACGTTTGCATATTCAGCATAGTCTTCAGTCAGGACTACAAAGTCATCGATAAAATCATAGCGACCTGGCATCCATGTTGACCAAAATACCAGCACAGTGTAATCCACATTCATTTTACTGATATTGATGGTACGTTTTGACTTCGTTGTCACCTCTATGTTTGGAAGGGTCTTACCCTCTTGTCCATTCTCTATTTGTTTCATCATGTTCTCCACCTTAAGTACCAACCTATTCTGCGGTTGCGCTTTCTTCAGGATCTTGATGTTCTTTTTCAGGGTTGAAAGCGATGTAGACTGTTCTTGTACTATGAAGCGGTCGAACAGGTAGATGGCAACTGCTGATTCTGGATGTTCATTGATAAAAGTCTCTGCAACCTCACGTTGTTGTGTGATGCTCTTTCCACTGATTTGTTTGCGGAATTCATTCATCTGTTCATTCTCCTCATTGCCGTCAACAGTATAGTTCTTCAAGTCATTGGCTGAGGCATTATAGTGTATCACACTGCCGTTTTGCACAAAAATCACTTGCTCTAACGCGTTGGGAAACACCAGTGTGTATGGTGTCAGTTCTTCTGCATTTCCAACGTATGCAAATTCTCCATTATTGATATAAATAGTGTCGATTCTGGCATCTGAATTGTCTTGGTTGTAGATGTATAGCTCGCCTGCAGGCATATCCTTGAATTTGCCCTCAATCTTAAATTGATGGTCGTTTGTACTACATGAGGTAAGCATTCCACCTACAATCAACACCCCCAATACCGATGTGTACTTTTTACTCAACTGTCGCACAGGATACCACACGGATATAAGTCCAACTATCAATACAGTAACAAACACAATGATAATATCAGTCACATGTACGCTTACAGGATAGGAGTCGATAATGTAACTGCCAGCAGACTGCCCAAACTTAATGATTCCGAAATGCTGCTGAATGAGACAAAGTGACAGTCCTAACACAATACCTATGATAGCTCCTACCAGTGAAATCATTCGCCCTTCAATTATGAAGATGTTGGCTATTTGATGTTCCGTGGCTCCTAAATTGCGTAAGGTCATCGCATCATTCTTTTTGTCGATAATCAGCATCGATATAGAACCTATGATATTGAAGCATGCTATCATAAGGATGAATGTCAGGAATATATACGAAATGAGTTTTTCTATCTTCATAATTTTGAAAGTGTCTTCCTGCTGTTCATAGCGGTCCATCACTATGTATTTGTTGCCCAGCTCTTTTGTCAACTTACGTTTCACCTTATCGATATCTGCCCCATGCTTTAGTTTCAGTTCCAATGATGAAATCATTCCTGGCCTGTCAAATAGGTTGCGTGCAAATCGTAGGGAGGTCAGCACATAGTGCGAATCATATTTCTGCTGATTGACGTTAAATGCTATCCCTGGTGAGTACAACTCGTCTTGGTTGAAACTTTCACTGGGGTCGTTCATATCAATGTGTTCATCTCCTACGGGGGCATATACTTGAATAGGGGTCTGGAATCCAACATCAATGCCCAAGTTACTCAACAAGTTGACACCCAGAATACCATACTCTATCACATCGGCATGGAGTTCGTACACCCCATCACCAAACTTGATTCGCTGGAAGTCTATCAATTGTTCAAAGTTGTCGTCCACACCTTTCACGGTGGCCATTGCCTGTCGGTTTTGTGTCATCAGCATCGCCTGATCTTCCAAAACTTCTGAAAAAATAGCGATTTCATCGTGTTTTCTCACATTCTCCAAAGCTTTGCTGTCAGCTTTCATAAACTTACCTTCAGCAGCAACTATCTTCAATTCTGGGTCAAAAGCCGTGAACAAATTGGCAACCATATCTTGAAAACCATTGAAGACAGACAATATACATACCAATGCAGCAGTAGCAAAAGCCACCCCACACACCGATATGCCACTGATGATGTTGATGGCATGGTGCGACTTCTTCGTCAGCAGGTATCGCTTTGCTATGTAGTACGAAAACACAATCTAATACTTTTGATAATAACTGATATCCTCTAACGCTAACCTATTTCTTCAGCAAGTTATCAATGTTTTCAATATAATCGAGCGAGTCATCGATAAAGAACTTCAATTCAGGTATAATTCTCAACTGATGACGCTCCAGCATGCCCAATTCATAGCGTATCTGACTGGTCTGAGCATTGATATTGTCGAGTATCTCCTGAGCACGTGCCGAGGGGTAGATACTTAGGTATGCTTTTGCCACACTAAGGTCTGGACTAACTCTTACGATACTCACCGAAACCAGCACTCCTCTTGTTTTGCGGGTTTGTGCCTGAAATATTGTGCTCAAATCCTTTTGGATGAGCCGTGCAATTTTATTCTGTCTTGTACTTTCCAATTTATTTCAATTATTAAGTCTTCAATATTACAATTCTTAATTCTTCATTTTTATGATACTGATACCATCTCTCACAGGAACTATCACCTTTTCCACCCTTTCATCCTTTGCAACGAAATCATTGAATGCCATGATACCCTTCGTCTGTTCATCATGCTCAGCAGGCTGTTCCAACACATGTCCATCCCACAGCGTATTGTCGGCCAAGATAAACCCACCGTTATTCATGTGCTGTATCACCATCTCATAGTAGTTCACATACTCCCGCTTGTTACCATCGATGAATGCCATATCGAATTTTAAGTTCATCTGCGGCACAATCTTCATAGCATCACCGATATAGAATTTCACACGGTCTGCCCAAGGTGAGTTTTCTATCCAAGGACGTGTAAAATCCTCCAATTCATCGAAGATTTCAATCGTGTGAACCATACCTCCAGCCTGTAAGCCTTCTGCCATACAGAGAGCCGAATAACCACTATAGGTACCTATTTCCAAAATATTCGTGGGGCGTATCATTTCAACAAACATTTTCAACAAACGCCCTTGCACATGCCCACTCGCCATCCTACCATACAGCAACTGTGTCTGAGTGGCTCTATATAGTCGATGGAGGTATTCTCCTTCCTCGTCGATGTGCTGTGCTATGTACTCCTCAATCTCCAATCTTCACGCAAAACTATTATGCTTTATATAATTCCAACAGCGCCTCTATCGCCAATCTATACGAATCCAGTCCGAATCCCATGATTGTTCCCTTGCAGGCAGGACCAATCATCGACACATGACGGAAATCCTCACGTTGCATCACATTCGAGATATGTACTTCCACCACAGGACTTTTTACTGCCCTAATTGCATCCTGCAGAGCAATGCTTGTGTGGGTATAGGCACCAGCATTAAACACAATGCCGTCGTATGTGAATCCCACCTCATGAATCTTATTGATCAACTCACCCTCGATGTTCGATTGATAATACGTCAGTTCCACTTGAGGAAAGCGCGCCACCAATTCCTGAAAGCACTCATCCATACTTTTCGAACCATAAATGCCAGGCTCACGTTTGCCGAGCAGGTTAATATTCGGTCCGTTTAACACCAATATCTTCATTGCTATATCTTCTTTTAACAAAATCCGTTTTTAATCTTAAGAGTGCAAAGGTACGAAGAATAAATCACCCCACCAAACATTTAAGCAAAAAAATACCCACAAGATAATCTATTCTTTGAATTAGATTATATCTCGCACTTTTACTGCAAACTCACTCTGATTCAAACTGTAAGTAAACAAATAAACGCTGCGGACAAAAATCCGCAGCGCTTTGATAATCAACAAAGAAGTTTTTTAGTCAGCCATCTTTGCCTTGATAAACTCACGGTTCAGGCGAGCAATATTGGCGATGGTCTCACACTTCGGACATACAGCTTCGCAAGCGCGAGTATTGGTGCAGTTTCCGAAACCCAATTCATCCATCTTTGCCACCATAGCTTTCGCACGCTTCGCTGCCTCAGGACGTCCCTGTGGCAGGAGTGCGAGCTGGCTCACCTTTGAACTGACGAACAACATTGCAGAACCGTTCTTACATGCAGCGACGCAGGCACCACAACCGATACATGAGGCACAATCCATAGCCTCATCAGCATCCTGCTTAGGAATGAGGATAGCGTTGGCATCCTGTGGTGCACCTGTACGGACAGTGGTGTAGCCACCTGCCTGAATAATCTTGTCGAAGGCAGAGCGGTCAACCATACAGTCTTTGATGACAGGGAAACCCGCTGAGCGCCAAGGCTCAACAGTAATAGTCTCTCCATTCTTGAAACGGCGCATGTAAAGCTGACAGGTAGTAGCTCCACGTTCGGTTTTGCCGTGTGGAGTTCCGTTGATATAGAGTGAGCACATACCGCATATTCCTTCACGACAATCGTGATCGAATACGAATGGCTCCTTGCCAGCAGCGATAAGTTCCTCGTTCATGATGTCGAGAGCCTCGAGGAACGAAGTGTCGTCTGGTATGTTCTTCAAATCATGAGTTTCGAAGTGGCCCTTGTCCTTCGGACCGTTCTGCTTCCAGAACTTTATTGTGACATTCAAATTTTTAGCCATAATTAATTCTTGTAATTACGAGTTTGTACCTTAATTGCTTCGTATTCGAGTGGTTCCTTAATGAGCTCAGGATCCTTGTCGGCACCCTTGTACTCCCAGCAGCCTACATAGAAATAGTTAGCGTCATCGCGTTTAGCTTCACCTTCCTCCGTCTGGTATTCCTCACGGAAGTGACCACCGCATGATTCATTACGAGAGAGGGCATCGTGAGCAACGAGTTCTCCCATCGTGAAGAAGTCACGAAGGTGGATAGCCTTGTCAAGCTCTACATTGAGTCCTTCCTTTGAACCAGGAACAAACAGATTGGTGTCGAATTCCTTTTGCAGTTCCTTCATCTTCTGGATACCTGTCTTCAGACCTTCAGCCGTACGACCCATACCTACATACTCCCACATAATGTGGCCGAGCTCCTTGTGGATGGAATCAACAGAACGCTTACCCTTGATGTTGAGCAGACGAGTGAGCTCTGCATCCACAGCCTTCTCTGCCTCAGCAAACTCAGGCAAGTCGGTGCTGACACGTGGCCAAAGCGACTGATCAGCGAGGTAGTTCTGAATGGTATATGGTAATACGAAATAACCATCTGCCAAACCCTGCATCAATGCTGATGCACCAAGGCGGTTAGCACCGTGATCAGAGAAGTTACACTCACCAATAGCGAAAAGACCAGGAATAGAGGTCTGCAACTCGTAATCTACCCAAACACCACCCATTGTGTAATGGATAGCTGGATAAATCATCATAGGCTTGTAGTACTTCACACCGTTGATTTCGTTGGCGAGGTCGCCAGGATATACGTCAGTAATTTCCTCATACATATCGAAGAGGTTGCCATAACGCTGCTTCATCGCATCGAGACCCAGACGGTTGATACTCTCTGAGAAGTCGAGGAATACAGCCAAACCTGTGTTGTTCACACCGAAGCCCTTATCGCAACGCTCCTTAGCAGCGCGGCTTGCCACGTCACGAGGAACAAGGTTACCGAATGCAGGATAGCGGCGCTCCAAATAGTAGTCACGGTCTTCCTCTGGAATCTCCCAACCTTCCTTGGTTCCAGCCTGAAGAGCCTTGGCATCTTCAATCTTCTTTGGTACCCAGATACGTCCGTCGTTACGCAACGACTCAGACATCAGCGTCAGTTTTGACTGCTTGTCACCATGAACAGGGATACAAGTCGGGTGAATCTGCACATAAGACGGATTTGCCATGTAAGCGCCCTTGCGATAGCACTGAACAGCAGCTGTACAGTTACAGCCCATTGCGTTAGTAGAGAGGAAGTAAGTATTACCATAACCACCAGTAGCAATAACAACAGCGTTGGCAGTGAAACGCTCCAGCTTACCTGTTACAAGGTTCTTTGCAATAATGCCACGAGCCTTACCGTCAACAATGACAACATCCTCCATCTCGTAGCGAGTGTAAAGCTTTACCTTACCAGCCTGTACCTGTGCAGAAAGTGCGCTGTAAGCACCCAGCAACAACTGCTGACCGGTCTGGCCCTTTGCATAGAACGTACGGCTTACCTGAGCACCACCGAATGAACGGTTAGCCAAAGTTCCACCATATTCGCGAGCGAAAGGAACACCCTGAGCCACACACTGGTCAATGATGTTGTTACTAACCTCAGCCAATCGATACACGTTGGCTTCACGAGCACGATAGTCACCACCTTTCACTGTATCATAGAATAGACGATACACAGAGTCGCCATCGTTCTGATAGTTCTTTGCTGCGTTGATACCACCCTGAGCAGCAATAGAGTGCGCACGACGTGGAGAATCCTGGATACAGAAATTAAGTACGTTGAATCCCATCTCACCAAGGCTGGCAGCAGCACTTGCACCGGCAAGACCTGTACCGACAACGATGACATCGAGTTTCAGTTTATTCTTTGGATTGACCAAACGCTGATGAGCCTTATAGTTACTCCATTTCTCAGCTACTGGTCCTTCAGGAATTTTTGAATCTATATTGATTGCCATAATATTTACTTGTTTACTTGTTAATTAACTGCAAATGGAAGTAACTTGAAATCGCACTGACCTACAGCATCTGGGAAGAACCAGAAGGCGAGGACTACGATGAGGAACAAAGCCATGATGATAGTACTCCAAACCTGGCCGATACATTTCCAACGCTGGAACCAGATGTGTCCGCTTAATCCTAGTGTCTGCATAGCTGACCACATACCATGTGTAAGGTGGAACCAAATGGCAACCAACCAAATGATGTACAAACAAGAGAATACAGGATTCGAGAAGGTCTCCTTAATCCAGTTGAAGCCATCGGCTGGGCCATATTTCAATCCTTCTGCTCCGATAATCTCTGCAAACATCATGTTATACCAGAAGTTGAACAAGTGAAGCAGAAGTCCCAAACAGATGATTATACCCAAAACAAGCATGTTCTGACTTGCCCATTCCACTTTATCAGGCTTTTCAGTTACTGCATACTTGTTGTTACCACGAGCCTTACGGTTTTGAATCGTAAGGATAAACGCATAGATGATGTGAATGACAACCAGTGCAGCCAAGCCAAGGGTAGCGGCAATCGCATACCAATTTGAACCAAGCAAAGCACAGATGGTGTTGTAAGCATCTTTACTGATTAATGCCACTACATTCATACATCCATGGAAAGTGATGAAGAGAACCAAAGCTATGCCCGTAACTGACATAATCAGTTTTCTTCCAATCGATGAATTAAATAACCACATAAATAATTTTTTTAGTTTGTTTTACGTATTGTTAGTTTTTTTTTCGAAAAAAGGGAGTAATAACAACTTTTATAGGTTGCAAAGATAACACTTTTATCTGAAACAAAAAGTGTAGAGCCTAAAAAATAAGCCTGTTGACGTGAAAAAATATACTTTTTCTATTCAGTTTAGCAACTCGAGGAGATATGTTGTCATGTTTTTTCTCCTTATTTATTTCGTAATCGACTCATAAACTCTTCTTTCATTTCGCGTTTTGCCTCGTCTGTCATATCAGGCAGGAAATGCTCGATGGTTTCTTGAAATGCCTGCTCTGCTTTCGCACGCATCTGAGCTTTACCTGCACGTATGCCTGCTGTCAACTCGTTTTTGGGCAAGAGTGCCCTGTTGAAATTACCGTCACTCATTTTATACTGATTGTTATTTTTTATTCCTGTGTATAAACTCGTTGCACTCGTGTTGAGACGCTGGTCAGAATTTCGTAGGGAATGGTACCAATCGCATCGCTTAACACAGTAACTGGCAGTTCGTCACCAAAGATGGTGACATAATCACCTTCGCTACACTCGATACCTGTCACATCAATCATGCAGACATCCATGCAGATGTTACCCACGTATGGAGCTTTTTGTCCATGTACCATACAATAACAGTTGCCATTTCCAAGCTTTCGATTCAGTCCATCAGCATATCCAATTGGAATAGCAGCAATACGGCAATCATGGTCTATCTTCCCCTTACGGCTATAACCTACGGTATCACCGGCAGACACATTCCGTATCTGGAGAATAGTAGTTTTGAGGGTTGCCACATTGTTGATGACCTCATTGTTACGTGGATTGATACCATAGAGACCAAGTCCCAGACGTACCATATCCAAATGATATTTGGGGAAATGCTCGATGCCTGCAGAGTTGCAGATATGACGCAGAATCTTGTGGCTGTAGGCTGCTTGCAGTTTTCGGCTGGCTTCATTGTACATTTCGAACTGCTGGCGGGAAAAACTATCGAATTCATCGGCATCGCTACCCACGAAATGACTGAACACAGAACACGGAATCAATGCCGATTGTTTGCTAAGACGAGTAATCAGACGGTCGATGTCTGTCTTGGGGTCGAAACCCAGACGATGCATACCAGTATCAAGTTTTACATGGATAGGGAAATTGGTAATACCTTCTTTCTCTGCCGCATAGATTAAGGCCTCAAGAAGTTGGAAGTTATACACTTCAGGTTCAAGGCGGTAATCGAACAACATCTTGAACGATGTCATCTCTGGGTTCATCACCATGATATTACTCGTGATGCCTGCCTTACGCAAATCTGCACCCTCATCGGCAACAGCTACAGCCAAGTAGTCCACTCCCTGGTCTTGGAGAGTCTTGCTGGTTTCAAGCGACCCAATGCCGTATGCCGATGCTTTCACCATACACACCATCTTGGTTTCTGGCTCCATGAACGAGCGGTAATAGTGGAGATTCTCTATCAGCGCATTGAGATTGACCTCCAATATGGTTTGATGCACCTTCAGGGTCAGCAAATCGCTGAGACGGTCGAAATGATAACGACGTGCTCCTTTAATAAGAATAAACTCATTGTTGAGCGAAGCAAACACCTCGCTGGCAATCAAGTCCTCAGTCGTCTTAAAAAAGTATGCATCCATTTTGAAATATTGCGAGCACGAACTGATTGCTTCGCCCACACCTATCACCTTCTCAATACCGCGTTGTTCTGCCATCTCTGCCACCTTAGCATATAGTGTGCGTGACGCCTCTCCGCTTTGCAGGATATCGCTCAATATCAGTGTACGCTTCTGACTCTGGGTATCAGGGCGACGACTCATAAAATCGAGTGCAATATCCAACGAATGGATATCTGAATTATAAGTATCGTTGATTAATGTACAGCCATTGATACCATCTTTCACCTCCAACCGCATGGCAACAGGTTCCAACGTTGCCATTCGCGCACAGATTGCTTCCAGGTTTACGCCCTCAAGGCTTGCACAAGTAGCCAGACAAGTGACAGAATTCTCGATAGCTGCATTATCGATAAACGGAATGGTGTACTGTCCTTGCTTCCCGTTCAGAGTGTAGGTAATAGTCGCAGATGTCCCTTTCTTCTCTACGCTTCGAACCATCGGCCAGTTCTTCACCTTATTTAATATTTCCTGACGGGCTACTTTGGTAATAAAATCGTCCTGAAGATTGATGACTGCGGTCTCACAGTTGCGCATCAATTTCAACTTTTCATCGCATTTTCCCTCTTTCGTAAAGAAATTCTCCTGATGTGCCTCTCCGATATTAGTGATGACACTGATGGTAGGACGAATCATCCTATTCAGGTTGTCCATCTCATTAGGATTGGAAATACCTGCTTCAATGATGGCCACATCATTATGCTGATTCAGTAGCCACAGAGACAAAGGAACGCCCACTTGCGAATTATAGCTTCGAGGTGAACGACACACGTTGAAATCGGGCGAAAGCAACTGATAGAGCCACTCCTTCACCGTCGTTTTACCATTACTGCCCGTGATGGCAATCACAGGGATGTCGAACTGCTCACGATGATATGCAGCCAACTGTTGCATAGCTTGCAGAGTATCGTGAACCAAGAGGAAATTGCTTTGTGGATATTGGTCGATATCGGCTGGAAGCGAACTGACGATAAAGTTTCTGACTCCTCGCTTGTATAGTTCTCCAATATATTTATGACCATCATTCCGGTTCGTACGGATGGCAAAAAACAAGGTTTCCTTAGGAAAGCACAGCGAGCGGCTGTCAATCAACAGCCAATTAATCAAAGCATCTTCTGAGCCTGTACGCTCTGCATTGATGATATGTGCGATATCACTGATTCTGTATTGCATGTTTTAATTGATTTATCTGTTCTATTGTTTGAGCCAATAATTGTTGGTGTGCAGTATTCGATGCATCGAGTGGCTGGTGATGCAGGATACGATTCAAATGCTCGAATTGCTCGATGAATTCGATGGTTTTCGGGCTGAAATAGGTTTGCTGGAAGCATTCCCAGATATACTGAACTGCTACTTGTGAAGGATGCAGCATATCATCTGCATAAAAGCGATAGTCACGCAGTTCGTCCAACATAATTTCGTAAGAAGGGAAATAATAGCAATTATTCGGATAAGCTTTACACAGGCAATCTATCGCCAACAACAAAATGGATTTGCTCAATTGGTTCTCGTGTAAGCCATCTTTTTTATGTCGAATAGGACTCACTGTGAAAAGGATGGTTTTATGATTTGGAACTACTGCATTCTCGATGAATTGGGCATATTTCTCTACTATTTCATCAATGGTGATGCGACGTCTTGAGAAAAGAGTCTCAGGTTGTTTCTTGCAGTTAGCAACAACATGCCCCGTCTCTTTCAGCTCATAAACCCAAGCAGTTCCAAAGGTAAGGACGAACACATCTGTCGTGTGAATGACCTGATCAAAATTAAGGTCATCACAGGACTTCTGCGTCCAACGATAGAATTCATCGTCTCTCATCGAAAGCGCATTCATAATCGACAATGGATTATAAAGTGCGCCAAAGGGGTTCGCCACACAATCAAACCCTGCATTCATGAGCTTATCACCGATGCTGTCAGAGAAACACGAGCCTAACAGCAGGTATTTGTAACGATGTGATAAACTAATTCCCTTGTTATGAATATGAACCTTTGTTCTAAATTCCACTTTTCTCGCTTTTTGACAATAAAAAATGCTTAATGCACTAAAAAAATATGAATGATGATTGATGAATTATGAATTATTTCTTATCTTTGCACACACAAATCTTTTGCAAAAATACTAAAACTTATTAACATATATGGAACAAGACCGCATAATTCTGCAAATTCAAGACAAAAAAACGCAGGAAATTGATTTTGTGCAACTTCATAACATCAAAGACTTGAATCGCGCAATTCGCGAAGGCCTGATGAAAGACATCGTCAATATGTCCGAAATTCTCATGGATAAACGCATCGAAAGCATTGCCGATGATATCATCAAGCGCCAGAATGTGAAAGTAATATTAGTAGCAGGTCCTTCATCAAGCGGAAAAACCACTTTTTGTAAGCGTTTGTCACTTCATTTGATGGCAAACGGCATGAAACCTTATCCTATCTCATTAGACGATTATTTCGTAGATCGCACTCGTACTCCTCGCGATGAATCGGGCGAATATGACTACGAATCTGTCTATGCCGTTGATCTTGAATTGCTACAAAAGCATATAGGTATGTTGCTGCGAGGTGAGGAAATCGAACTGCCTCGCTATGATTTCCCGTCTGGAACAAGCCAGCCAAGCGGCCGTAAGTTGCGGTTGGACAACGATATGATATTACTATTCGAAGGCATTCATGGTCTCAACCCTGAACTGGCAGCCCAGATACCTGAGGCTTATAAATATCGCATTTATGCATCTGTTCTGGCACCTATTCACATTGATAAGGATACAATGGTAAGCCGTACAGACAGTCGATTAATTCGGCGAATTTTGAGAGATCATCGCTATCGTGGAGCATCGGCTATTGCCACCATCGATCGCTGGCCAAGTGTTCGGCGTGGTGAGGATATATGGGTATTCCCATTTCAGAAATATGCTGATGTCGAATTCAATAGTGTACAGATTTACGAACTGGCTGTCTTGCGCAACAAAGTACTGCCAATCCTTGCCGAGATCAGTCCCGACATGCCGCAATACGAGGTGTCAGACCGCTTGCGACGTCTGCTCCTGATGTTTACTCCCATTGAAGATATGACACTTACTCCTCCCACCTCATTGCTTCGTGAGTTTATGGGCGGTAGCTCATTCAAATATTAATCTTCAACTCTTCTATAAATGGAACCAGCAATTGTACTGCAGCATTTGACAACAGGATATCGCCTCAAAGGGAAAGACCGTATCGTGAGCAAGGATATGAATGCCCCCCTGATAGCAGGACAACTCACATGTCTGATAGGTCCTAACGGAACAGGTAAATCCACTCTGCTTCGTACGCTTGCAGCTTTTCAACCTCCATTGAGTGGTGAAGTGATGCTTTTCAACAAGTCTGTCAGCAGCTACAGCAACGAAGAACTGTCGAAACTCATCAGCATTGTGCTTACCAACAATGCCCACATCAAAAACCTCACCACCTACGAAGTGATAGGTCTCGGACGTAGCCCATATACGGGTTTCTGGGGCCGCCTCGCCCAACACGATCACGAAATAATCACTCAATGCATACAGCGTGTTGGTATCGAAAAGGTAGCTCAGCAGGCATTCCAGACACTCAGCGATGGAGAACGGCAGAAAGCTATGATTGCCAAAGCTATTGCACAAGAGACACCCGTCATTCTGCTCGACGAACCCACAGCATTCCTCTATTATCCAAATAAGGTAGACGTGATGCTCATGCTTCGGAATCTGGCGCACGAGATGGGAAAAACTATCCTAATGTCAATCCACGATATCGACCTTGCCCTTCAGGTTGCCGACCAGATCTGGCTGCTTGCCGATGATGGCAGCCTCATCAACGGAACCCCAGCACAACTTTGTTCTGACGGCACCATCCGCCAGCATGTGGTCAGCGAGCATATTGAGTTCGATACTACGCATAGGACATTCACCATCATCACTCAATAATGAATATGAACCTACCAAAGCGGTAGGTGCTCGGTAGGTGCTCGGTAGGTGCTCGGTAGGTGCTCGGTAAGTGCTCGGTAGGTGCTCGGTACTCAATCGCTATTTGTCAGGTTTCCGACCCTCAAAAGCGGTATTGTCATAGAAAAAAGATGAATGGCATCTATCTTTACCTTACCATAGATTGAATGCCTGCCTGTTGCCTTAACCCTTGCGTTCGATATTAAAAATGCTGCTGAAATTGAAAAAAGAAGATTGAAGATTGAAAATTGAGGATTGAAGATTGAAAAACACGAATCACTAATTGCCAAACGCTAAATTATTTGTATCTTTGCAGAGAATTCTACATCATTAATTTTTAGGCTATGAATGCGTATAAGAAACTACTTTTGATAGGAATGGCTATGTTGCTGACAGGCGCTATGCATGTGACTGCTCAGAGCGAACTCTATCCACAGCATTTCGACCTGGAACAGGTGACACTAACCGACGGGCCTTTCCGTACTGCTTTGATTACTAACTCTAAGACCCTTTTGCAATATGACGCAGACCGACTGATGACTCCGTTTGTGCGTGAAGCAGGGTTGGCTAAGACCACTGATACGAAGAGCAAGTACTACAACTGGCTTTCGAAACATCCCACATTCCGCAACTGGGGCGACTCAGGATGGTCGCTCGAAGGACATGTGGGTGGACATTATATCAGTGCTTTGGCGCTGTCGTATGCTTCTCTACAGGGTGATGATTCACAAAAGACATTGGTGAACCAACTGAAGCAGCGTCTTGACTACTGCCTGAATATCATGAAAGACTGTCAGGATGCCTACAACGGCAATACGTCTGGTATGGAAGGTTTCATCGGCGGGCAGCCTATCACACAGATATGGACAGCAATGTATGCAAACAACATCAGTCCCTACAAGCAATATGGCGGCTGGGTACCTTTCTATTGCCAGCATAAAGTGTTGGCAGGATTGAGAGATGCCTATATCTATGCCCACAGCGAGCAGGCGAAGGAAATGTTCCGCAAGCTGTGCGACTGGAGTGTGAATGTAGTATCGAAACTATCAGAAAGTGATATGCAGAACGTGCTGGGAAACGAGCACGGAGGTATGAACGAAACAATCGCCGATGCATACAAACTGTTTGGTGACAAGAAATACCTCACTGCAGCCAAGAAATACAGTCATGCAGAGATGGTGAATGGCATGCAGTCGCTCAACACAACATTCCTGAACAACCGTCACGCCAACACCCAGGTTCCTAAGTATATAGGATTTGAGCGTATCGCCCAACTCGATGCTTCGGCCACCTCCTATAAGACGGCTGCAAGAAATTTCTGGCAGGATGTGGTCAGCAACCGAACGGTCTGCATTGGTGGCAACTCAGTGGACGAACACTTCCTGAATCAAGGAAACGGAGAGCGCTACGTGAGCAATCTGAACGGGCCTGAGACCTGTAACACAAACAACATGATGAAGTTGACTGAAGACCTCTTCGACGACACACACACGGCTCGCTATACCGACTTCTACGAAAATGCGATGTACAACCACATCCTTTCAACCCAGGATCCTCAGACGGGTGGATATGTCTATTTTACTACACTCCGTCCTCAGGGCTATAAGATTTACTCGCAAGTAAACAAAGGTATGTGGTGCTGTGTGGGTACAGGTATGGAAAACCACAGTAAATACGGACACTTCATATATACACACGATGACAGGCAGAAGACGCTATACGTCAATCTCTTTACACCCAGCAAGCTGCAAGACGATGTGTATGCTTTGACGCAAACTACCAAATATCCTTATGAGGAAGGTACAAAACTGACAATCGACAAGGCTGGTGAATATACCCTCGCTATCCGACATCCAGCATGGGCAGGCAGCGACTATAGCATAAAGGTAAATGGTGAGACTGAAGACATTACTATCGCAAAGGGAACAGCCAGCTATGTAAGGATTACACGCGCCTGGAAGAAAGGCGATGTAATCGAAATTGCCCTCCCGATGGATCTCCGCATCGAGCAATGTCCGCTCCTAAAAGAGTATATCGCCTTGAAGTATGGTCCAATCCTTCTGGCAGCCAAGACATCAAGCTCAGACCTGAAGAACGAATATGCAGGCGAGGGGCGAATGGATCATGCACCAGGCAGTATGGCCAATTCAATGTCGATTGTATCATCACCATTGCTGATATGCGAACGCAACACCGTGTTGGATCGAGTGACAAAAACTGGTGACTTGAAGTTCTCGTTCGACGTTTCACGCAGCGATACCCAAACAGAATGGCGCACGCTGACCCTCGAACCTTTCTTCTCGACCCATCACTCGCGCTACATGATTTATTGGTACCAGCAAACAGCCAAGCAATTTGCTGAGAGTTCGTTGGCAGCCGAAGAAGCCAAGAACTTAGCATTTTTGGCACGTACCATCGACTATGTGGGAACAGGAGAACAGCAAAGCGAAGTAGGGCATCAGGCACAGTACTCATCCAACTCATCCTACGGTAGCTATAATGGAGAAATCTATCGTGATGTGCAGAAGGGTGGATATATACAGTATGTGCTGGCCAACAAAGACCAAATTGACAGGGATCTGAGCGTGATGTGCCGGTTTACAACTGCCGATAAGGACAGAGTGGCAGCTATCTATATTGATGGCACAAAGATTGCTGACTATAAAGTACCGTCGTCGTTCGCTACAGCCACCAACGGGTTCTTTAACTATGAGTTCCCGATTCCTGACAAACTGCTGAAGAATGCCGACGGAACGGTGAAGTCCCAGCTTACCTTTAAGATTGTTGCAAGCGGAAGTACACCTTGTCCTGGTCTCTACTATCTGCGACTATTGAAGGACTATAGCAAGCAATATGCCACAAACTACTCATTCGTGGCAGACGAGTGGGCAAAGACAGGTGATGGAAGCCGAGTGGCACAAAACAACATCTCTGTAAACAAGACAGCCAATACCATCACCGTGAAAGCCTCGGGCAACAATAACGTTTGCCTAAGTTTCGGCACAGACAAGTACACCATCAATACTAACGATAAGTACTTCATAATCCGTGCATCGAACATTAGTACATCGGATGGGTCGGCTTTCCTATGGTGGTTCAATGGTACCAATCACGGCTCAAGTGTGAAACCAACACGAGTACAGACCCTCACAGGAGGCGATGTGATGCTATACTGGGACATTACTGCGAGCGGCCTCGACGACAAATGTCAAGGACAGTCGTATACATTCAGTCAGGGTAACACCATCTTCGGACTGACATCGACTACCGGCACATCAGTCATCAAATTCATTGGGTTCAACTCAGCAATGGAAATGCCTACTGGCATCCGCGGACTATCGATGAATCCCTTTGAGAAAAGTGGCGTATATAGCCTCAACGGCTATCGACTCGCTAGCGCACAAAAAGGAATCAATGTAGTAAATGGAGAAAAAATATTAGTAAAATAAAAGACCCACCCCCTTACCCCTCCCTCTATGGAGGGGAGTAGTTACAATAAATAGTCAAATAGTAAATAGAACAATAAATATCAATAGTAAATGGTAAATAAATGATTAAATAGTAAATAAGATTATGGAAATTACATCACAGAATTTTAACGAAATTATCGCTCAAGACAAGCCTGTAGTGCTTGACTTTTGGGCAACATGGTGTGGACCTTGCAAAAAGATTGCTCCACTGATCGAAGAACTAGCAGCCGAATATGAAGGCAAAGCCATCATCGGCAAAGTAAATGTTGAGGATGAAGACGAACTGGCAACACAGTTCGGAATCCGCAACATCCCTACTGTTCTGTTTATCAAGAACGGCAATGTGGTCGACAAACAAGTCGGTGCTTGTCCTAAGAGCGAACTCGAAAACAAACTGACTGCGTTATTGTAGCTCAGCGGTTAACGATAAAGGTTAAGGCTATGAATAAAATTGATGACGAACTGATGAAAGCGGCTGAGGAGGATGCTCAGGAAGTGGCATACATCCTCAACGAATTGCCTCAGGACTTGAAAGACAAGTTCACTGAAGACGACATCTATTATCTCATCGACTTGATGCTCGAATACTTCTCAAATGCTGAAGCCGATGAAGAGGGGTATGTGGATATTGATGTGGAGGAAGTGGCAAAGCACCTCGTGGAACAGGCAAAGAAAGACAAGGTAGGTGACTACAAGGCCGAAGATGTCTTCTTTGTAGTTCAGGCAGAATTGGATTACAACGAATCATTGGATAACTGATATGGACCCAAATTATTTTGTAGGCAACACAGGTATTTCCGCAAATGCACTCTATTGGATTCTCTTCCTTGGAATTGCATTAGCAAGTTGGCTTGTACAATGGAACCTGAAGAGCAAATTCAAGAAATACTCACAAATCCGCTCATTCAAAGGTCTGACAGGCCGAGAGACTGCCGAATTGATGCTGCATGACTTCGGAATCACGGATGTAACAGTGCAAAGCGTGGCAGGTCAGTTGACCGACCATTATAACCCCATCAACAAAACGCTGAACCTCAGCGAAGGGGTATATGAGAGCAATAGCATCATGGCAGCAGCTGTAGCAGCACATGAATGTGGACATGCTGTCCAACATGCGATGGCTTACGGGCCGCTTACCCTGCGTTCTAAGTTGGTGCCTGTCGTCAGCATCGCATCTAACTGGATGTCTTGGGTATTACTGGGTGGAATGCTGCTCCTTAGCTATACTGGCAATCCTTATGTGTTGGCGATTGGCGTAGCACTCTATGCCCTTACCACCATCTTCTCGCTGGTCACTCTGCCAGTTGAAATAGATGCAAGCCGACGTGCTGTCAAATGGTTAGACTCAAGAGGCCTGACTGATGCGGCAACCCACGACAATGCTGTCAGCGCTCTTCGCTCTGCTGCATATACTTATGTAGTAGCCGCATTGAGTTCGCTTGCCACCTTATTCTATTATATTCTGTTGTTACTCAACCGTCGATAATACTATGCCACAAGGACAGTTCACAATACAAGAGCAGGTGGAGAGACAGTTGCAAAAACTGACTCCTCAGCAGTTGTTGACTGCACGCTTAGTAGAACTGTCGATTGTGGAATTGGAAGACAGAGTAAAAACAGAGGGGTACGACAATGTGGCATTAGAAGAGGGACACGACGACGAAGGCGACAGAAACGAAGAAGGTGATGTTACCGATGAAGGCATCCAACAGATGGATTCAGACGACAACTCGGAAGACTTCTCCTATAGCGAGGATGATATTCCCGTCTACACCCCAACGTCAGGTCGCAACTACGAAGAAACAATGCCAATAGGCGACACCAAGTCGTTTATCGAAGACTTGAAGCGCCAAGTCTATGACTTCAATATCACTCCTAAGCAACAGGAACTGATTGAGTATTTGATTGGCACATTGGACGATCGCGGATTCATCGACCGACCTTTAAGCAGCATTGCTGACGACCTGCTCTTCCAATTTAATATTGATGCTGATTTGGCAGAAGTAGAAGAAGCAATGAAGATATTGCAGCAGTTCGAACCTGCCGGTATTGGTGCACGCAACCTTCAAGAGTGTCTGACCATTCAGTTGGATCGCAAATTGGAAAACTGTACTGATGCTGTTCGCAAGGCACGACTGCAGTTGGAACGTGACATCATCCAAAACCATTTTGACGTGTTGCAACACCAAAACACCGAACAACTCGTCCATCTCACGCAAGCATCACACGAACAAGTAGCCAGGGCAATGGAAGGTATCAGGAAATTGAATCCACGTCCTGGATTAGCACTTAGCGAATCAGCAGACGAACGGGTACAAACAATCGACCCCGATTTCATCATCGAAACAACACCCGATGGGACTATCAGCGTGGAACTCAATCATGGAGAAGTGCCAGAACTGCGAATATCACCCAACTATGAGAATCAGCTTCTGAATTACCAGAAGCATGCCGATAAGATGACGCATGCACAGCAGGAAGCATTCGAATACACGCGCCAGAAGGTAGAAGGAGCAAAGATGTTCATCGAAGCAATCAAGCAACGCCAGAAGACGCTCTACATTACCATGAAAGCGATTGTGAAACTGCAAAAGGATTTTATCCTGACACAGGACGAATCGCTCTTACGTCCCATGCGACTGGTAGATGTAGCACAGCTGACGGGGCAAGACATTTCGACTGTTTCGCGTGTCAAAAAGGGAAAATATGTACTGATTGACGGACAATTGTATGCCCTCGACTTTTTCTTCTTGCGAACGCGTACCAATGCTGATGGTGAAACATTAGAACACAAAACCATCAAGGAACGCATTCGGGAGATAATCGAACAAGAAGACAAGTCAAAACCTGTTCCTGACCAGAAGATTGTGGAAAAACTCCTTGCAGAGGGTCATAATATCAGTCGAAGAACAGTTGCCAAATACAGGAGTGAAATGGGTATTCTCTCCACATCGGAAAGGAGGAGGGTATGAATCAGAAATACTTAATTACAGCTGCCAAGATCTATTCTGCAGTATTTTCACCCTTTTATGCACCTTTCTGGGCATTCATGTGGCTGTTTATCTTCAGCTATCTCCGTATGTGGCCCCTTGGCTATAAGGTATTCGTCATCAGTATTGTCTTGCTCTTTACTGTCATTATTCCACGAGTCACGATTGATTTATTCCGGCGCGTCAACAAATGGACACATTGGCAACTCAGCCATCGTGAGCATCGTCACATGCCTTATTTCATCACCATCGCAAGCTATATAGCCTGTCTGGTGCTGTTTATGCAACTCAATACTGCCTTGTTCATGCGTGGCATGATATTGGCCACATTGGTGACCAGCCTTATCTGTGCCATCGTTAATATATGGTGGAAAGTTAGTACCCACATGGCTGGTATGGGTGGATTATTCGGAACGGTCATCGCTTTTAGCTATCTGTTCTACTTCAATCCTATCGTCCCTATGTGTTGTATGCTTCTACTTGCAGGATTGATGGGGTCCAGTCGTATGCTGCTACGCCAGCATTCCCTCTCACAGGTCATCATTGGATTCCTCATCGGTGCCTTTGTCACAATGGTGTTCATCCTGTTTGCATGGATATAAAGCCCCACCCCCAGTACCCCTCCCTACATGGAGGGGAGTAGAATGTGAGAAGATGTAAATGGTTAAATAGTAAATGGTTAAATAGTAAATGGTTAAATAGTAAATAAAAATATGGTATCAATCATCATGGGCAGTCAGTCTGACATGCCAGTCATGGAGAAAGCAACAGCTTATCTCGAAGAACATAGTATTCCTTTCGAGGTCAATGTGATGTCTGCACACCGCAATCCAGAGGGGGTTGCAGAATATGCAAAAACAGCAAAAGAGCGTGGAATAAAGGTCATCATTGCAGGAGCTGGAATGGCAGCAGCACTCCCTGGAGTTATTGCCGCATATACCACCTTGCCTGTTATTGGAGTGCCTATCAAATCAGGCGCACTTCAAGGCATCGATGCCTTATTGGCCATCGTACAGATGCCTCCAGGCGTACCTGTAGCCACAATGGCTATCGACGGAGCCAAGAATGCAGCAGTGTTCGCTCATAAGATTTTACAGTTATGCGAAGAAAAACAGTAGAAGTACAGGTAGGTAGCCTACCTATGGGCGGCGATAATCCTGTTCGTGTACAATCGATGACAACTGTCTCTACGATGGACACAGAAGGATGTATCGCTCAGATAAAGCGCATCGTTGATGCAGGAGGTGAATATGTCCGACTTACTACCCAAGGCATCCGTGAGGCAGAAAACCTGAAGAATATCAAGGAAGGGCTACGGCGTGACGGATATGATGTGCCAATCATAGCAGATGTACACTTCAATGCCAAAGTAGCAGATGTGGCAGCATTATATGCCGATAAGGTACGTATCAATCCAGGCAACTATGTAGATCCTGCTCGTAAGTTCAAGCATCTCGACTATACAGACGAAGAATACGCCGATGAAATCAAGAAAATTGAAGAACGTTTCGTTCCCTTCCTCAATATCTGCAAAGAATACCACACTGCCATCCGTATCGGTGTGAATCATGGTTCGCTCTCCGATCGTATCATGAGCCGCTATGGCGACACCCCTGAGGGAATGGTAGAGAGCTGTATGGAATTTCTGCGCATCTGTGTCAAGGAGAACTTCCTGAATGTCGTTATTTCCATCAAGGCCAGCAACACAGAAATCATGGTACGTACTGTCCGTCTGCTGGTAGCAACGATGGACAAGGAAGATATGCACTTCCCCATTCATTTAGGTGTCACAGAAGCAGGCGAAGGAGAGGACGGACGTCTGAAGAGTGCAGTAGGTATTGGAGCCTTGCTCATAGATGGTATTGGCGACACCATTCGTGTCAGCCTCAGCGAAGCTCCTGAAAAAGAGATACCTGTAGCCTACGGCATTCTGCAAGCAGCCAGAGTACGTATTACCAAGACAGAATATATCAGTTGCCCAGGATGTGGACGCACTTTATACAATTTGGAAGAAACCATCGCACGTATCAAAGCAGCTACCAGCCATCTTAGCGGACTGAAGATTGCCATCATGGGATGTATTGTCAATGGTCCTGGTGAGATGGCAGATGCCGACTATGGGTATGTAGGAGCAGCACGGGGAAAGGTCAGCCTTTACAAGCAGAAACAATGTATCGAGATGAACATCCCTGAGGAAGAAGCTGTCGACCGTCTCTTACAATTTATAGAAGAAGACCAACAAAAAATGAAAAAAGAAATATTAGTAAATCAATGATGTACAATATAAAACAGATATTTCGACTTATGCTTCAGCTGACCATCGCCATAAGTATTTCACTTATGGGCATAGTTCCTGCGTCAGCCTTTGATTACAACAGCAATAGCGAACCTCTCACTATTACTGTGCCGAAGTTTGAGCCAAAAGCCGACTTTGCAATGGTGAACCGAATGCAAATGATGCAAGGCGACAGCACATCTCTGACCGACATCACACTTCAGGACTTACCTTCCATCAGTCACATTCCGTTTTCTATGCATCAAGCTTCACCAGACGGCTTGAACAACAAAATGTGGATGCGCACCAATCTGGATGTAAAGCCCTATAAGTTCATGGACGACCTCACTTTCGCAGGTGTGCCTATTTTCGTGGCTGGTATCATAGCCAAGAGCGAGAAGAAGTCGTTCCGTCAGAACACAAAGGACAACAAACACACCCTGCTTACCGATTTTAAGACAGGTATCGATGACTACACCCAGTTCTTTGGTCCTGCAATGACTACTGGTTTGAAACTCGCTGGAGTCGAAGGTCGTAGCGATTGGGGACGATACTTAGCTTCTGCAGCGATGTCGTATGCCTTCATGGCAGGTTTTGTCAATAGTATCAAGTACAGCGCCAAGGAAATGCGTCCCGATGGCTCTACACGTAATTCATGGCCATCTGGTCACACCGCAACCGCCTTTGTAGGTGCTACCATTCTCCACAAGGAATATGGTTTGACTCGCTCCCCTTGGTACTCTGTAGCAGGCTATGGAGTAGCTACGGCTACTGGCGTGATGCGAGTATTGAACAACCGCCATTGGGTTAGCGACGTTCTCTCAGGAGCTGGCATCGGTATCATGTCGGGTGAGTTGGCCTATGCCTTCAGCGACCTCATCTTCAAGCATCATGGTCTCTTGAGGGGCGACATCAGCAGCAATAAGAGCATTATTGACAATCCTTCGTTTTTCTCCATATCGATGGGTATCGGCTTCGGCTCGAAGAAATTGGATTTCGATATGCAGAATCTTGAATTGGATTTCGACGGCTATGAAGATGGCGACAAGAACCTGAACCTTCGATTCGGAGCCTCTACCGCAGTAGGAGCTGAAGGTGCCTACTTCTTTAATAAATATATAGGTGTAGGTGGCCGTCTGCGTGTCAACAGTTCGCCAATCAAGGGTTGGGACGGCATTGAAAACTATGCTTGGATTGACCTTATCGAAAGCCTTTATGGCAACGATTACCAGACAGATGCTAACTTCCGTAAGTTTATCGATGGTGATGAAAACAGTGATGTGCTTATCAATAATGCCAGCTTCACTATTAAGAGCGACCACCTGACAGAATTTGCTGCTGATCTCGGTGTTTACTTCAACCTGCCACTTTCTAAGCGTTTCGCCATCGGTTCGAAACTACTTGTGGGACGCAGCATTATGCAAGAAGTCGATCTCAATGCTACAGTCACTGGTGGTAAGCGATTACTCGACTTTGAAGATTTCATGGAAGGATCAGACGACGATAATGTCTTTCTCAAGGCAAAGCCTATGCCAGGTACCTACACCTCCGAATGGGATTACTTCACCCTTGGAGGCAACAACACCATGAAGTTCGGTACAGGTATCTCGCTTACCTATGCATACAAAGAGAACTACGCATGGCGTCTGTTCCTCGACTACGACTACACGCGCAAGACCTACACGATGACCTACAATCCCTCGTTGTTCGCCCTCGATGCCATCAGCCTCGGCATTGGTGATGAGTCAGCCAAATTCAGCGAGTTACTTACGCCTGAAGACCTAAGCGAACTTACCGAGCATCAGAGCATCAAGAAGAACCGCCACACCTTCATCCTCGGTGGCTCCTTCACCGTTTCATTCTAAACTTCAAATGCCCCGACCCAACCCATCGGGGCATTTTTTATCCACTTACATGCCATAAACACCCATCTATTCTGTTGCAATTGTACCCGTCAAACCTAAGTGAAAATGCTTTTTTCGAATAAATGGCAGTTTGCAACTTTTAGCCTCTATTTACTAACATTTTGAATACAAAATGGCATTTTTCTGCGTCTGGAACTAAGAAAAACGCATTTTGTTAAGTATTTTTTGTGTTTTTTTAAAAATATTTCCTACCTTTGCGCCCCAAAGGCGCATTGAGTCCTCTCTCATACGAGAGAATCTTCCCTTAATATATTAATAAGGTGTAGATGAATGAAATTTTTTAACAAACAATAATAGTATTAACCCAAAACAAAAAAAGAATGAGTAAAAGATTATGGATCTTCCTTACTTGTCTGTTTGTTTCAGCAAGTATGGCGTTCGCCCAAAGAACCGTGTCAGGTGTTGTTACCGACATAGGCACGGGCGAACCTCTGGTAGGAGTTCACGTTTTAGTGAACGGTCAGGCTCTTGGTATTTCTGATATCAATGGTAAGTTTACAATTACTGTGCCATCTGATGCCAAGACCGTTGAATTCTCTTATATGGGATATGAGGATGCAATGAGTCCAGTTCGTGATGTTATCCGCATCGGCATGGCAACAGCAGCACGTAGTATCGATGAAGTCATCGTTGTGGCTTACGGTACTCAACGTCGTGAGGCCAAGACCGGTTCTATCGTTACGGTCAGTGGTGACGAGATTGCTGATATTCCTGCTCTCTCTGTTGATAAGATGTTGGCAGGAAAGATGGCTGGTGTGATGATTACTCAGAATACGGGTCAACCTGGCTCTAATTCAAGCATCCGTATACGTGGTACCAGTTCAATCAATGCAGGTAACAATCCTTTATATGTAATCGATGGTCTTCCTGTTTCTACTGGCGATGACTCTTATTTAGGTAATGAAGGTACAGGAAACCCTTTGACTACCTTGAACCCAAATGATATTGAGAGTATCACAGTTTTGAAGGATGCAGCAGCTGCTTCTGTATATGGTTCTCGTGCTGCCAATGGTGTCATCCTGATTACTACCAAGAGCGGTCGTGAGGGAAAGAACCAATTCACCGCTCGTGCTCGTTTTGGCCTCTCTTACTTGGCTAACGACAACGATTTCAAAGTGATGAACGGCCAGCAACTGTTGGAGTACCAACGTCAGGCTATCATAAATGCCGGTAAGGATCCAGATAATCCTCAAGCTGGTGCTGACTACTATCGTCCATACGAGTTGCTGACCCGTCCACAGACTAACTGGATGGATCATTTCACTCGTACAGGTAAGTTGCAGGAATATGAAGTTACAATGTCAGGTGGAACATCTAAGACCAAGTATTACAACTCTGTTTCTTTCAACAAGACTGAAGGTATTTACTATGGTTTTGATTTCAAGCGTTTGATTGCTCGCGTAAATGTTGATCACGAAATCAACGATCACTTGAAGACAGGTGTACGTATCAATGGTGGTTATCGTGAAAGTAACGACGTTCCTACTCAGAGTTTGTACTACACAAACCCAGCATGGGCAGGTCTGACTATCCTTCCTTGGTCAAAGGCATACAATGAAGATGGAACACACTATGTTGCCATTTCTGAGAACTCAAATCAGAACCCTCGTGCAACAGCTCTTTATGACGAACAGTGGGATCAGAAGTATGATATCAAGGGTAACTTCTATTTGGAATATAGTCCAATCAAGCAGTTGACGTTCAAGACAACCAACGGTGTAGACCTGACTTTTGGCGAAAGCCGTCGTTACTGGTCATCGGAGGCACACAACAATGCAACAGGTTATCCTCGCCTCCAGCAAGGTGAGACTACATACCGTACGTTGACAACGTCGAACACAGCTACTTACCAAGATGTATTTGCTGACAAGCATTCTGTACGTCTGTTGGCAGGTCAGGAAGCAACCGCTTACTATTATATTGACAATTTTCAGAGAATTGGTAACATCAATCCAGATATCCCTTATCTGACTTCTGGTAACTTTGATGCTGACGATTGGTTTGGTGCAGACTATGGCCGTTCAAAGGAAACTCTGATGTCTTGGTTCGGTATTCTTGACTACAACTACGATTCACGTTATTATTTGCAGGCAAGTCTCCGTCGAGATGGTAGTTCATTGTTTGGTGCAAACAACCGTTGGGGTACATTCTGGTCATTGGGTCTCTCATGGAACGCTCATAACGAGCAGTTCTTGAAGGATGTTGAATGGCTGAATGTATTGAAACTGCGTGCTAGCTATGGTGTTAACGGTAATAATAACATTGCAGTATATCAGGCATACGGTACATATACCACCACAATCTATAATGGTCTGACAGGTATGCGTCCTTCAACTCCTGCCAACGATGACCTTTCATGGGAGAAGAACAAGTCTTGGAACCTCGGTATTGACTTCCGCTTCTTGAAGCACTTCTCTGGAAGTATTGATGTATATAGCCGTAAGACTACTGACATGTTGCTTGATAAAGCACAGTCTTCAACTTCAGGTTTCAACACAGCTCTTACCAATGTTGGTTCTATGCGTAATACTGGTATTGAGTTCCAGTTTGATGCTGAGATTATCAATACCAAAGACTGGAAATGGAATTTCGGATTCAACATTGCACACAACAAGTCAAAGATTCTTGAACTTGCAGGTGATGAGATGATGGGAACTGGTGCCGCTCGATACATTGTTGGTGAAAAGCTCTTAACCTATTATTTGAAAGACTATTATGGTGTAAATCCTGTTAATGGTGAAGCTTTGTGGCGCACAGAAGACGGTTCGTTGTCAAACGACAACAGCAAGGCTCGTTACGTAAAGTGCGGCAGCCCAGAACCAACATTTATTGGAGGTCTCAACACTACTTTGAGCTGGAAGAACCTTTCACTGAGTATCGTTGGTGAATTCAAGGGCGGTAACAAAGTATATATTGTTAACGAACACGCCTACTTGATTAGCGATGGTACAGAAATGAGTATGAACCAAGATGTAAAAGCTTTGAACTATTGGAAGAAACCAGGTGACACAGGTGTGAATCCAAAGCCTATTGCTAATAATCCTTCGAACTCAAGTGGTTCAAGTACTCGTTATTTGGAGAATGGTGACTATTTCCGTATCAAGGATATCACATTAGCATACCAGTTGCCACGTCAAATGATCAATAAGGTTGGTCTTACTGCTGCAAAAGTTTACATTAGCGGTCAGAATGTTTACACCTTCCACAATGTTAACTTCTGGGATCCAGAACGTGGAGTGAATGGTATGGGAGCAGGTATCTATCCAGTTTCCAAGACATGGGCATTGGGTGTAGAACTAGCATTCTAAGAGTTTTATTAAATGATGACAAAACAAAAAATGACAAGCAATATGAAGAAAATATTAATGGGAATAGCGCTTCTCTCAGTTGTCGGCACCTTCACGTCATGTAAAGACTTTCTTGATGAAGGGCCTGAGTTGAAGCAGAGTAATGAACTCACCCTTTCAAAATATGCTGGTTTGGACAAATCTGGTTCTGGTCTTTATACCATGTTCCAAAGCTGCAATTGGTATGGTGCTCAGTTCATCCTTCAGTCAGAATTGCGTGGTGGTAATGCCAAGAATCCATTGTCTTTAGCTGGTTCTGGTCGTTATCGTCAGGATGCCCAGTGGAATTACACAGAGAATAGCACTTCTTCTGTATGGGCATACGCTTATTATACAATTTCATGGGCTAACAACATTATCAACAATTTGGATGGCAAGGAAACAAGCGAAGTCTCAACTCAAGACCTGAACAACCTGAAAGCAGAGGCTCTGTTTATACGTGCTCTTTGCCACTTCGACTTGGTAATCACATACGCACAGCCTTATACATACGCTCCTGAAAGTTTAGGTGTACCTGTAGTTTTGGTTACAGAAAACGGTCACCCTGCTCGTAATACAGTGAAAGAAGTGTATACTCAAATTGTTAAAGATTTGACAGATGCAGAAGGTCTGATTGCAGACAACTTCACACGTTCAGGAATCAGCGACCCAGCAGCAATGGTTTCAAAGTCAGCTATTCAGGCATTGCTTTCTCGCGTTTACCTCTATATGGGTGAATGGCAAAAGTGCGCAGACTATGCTACGAAGGTCATCAACAGCGGCAAGTATCAGTTGTTGAATGCTGATGATTATTTGGCAATGTGGAGCTCTGCAGTAACACCAGCTAAGGGCGAAGTCATTTTCGAGATGTTTGGCTCAAACAAGAATGAGTATTGGGATGAGTCAGGTTGGACCCATTTACCTTACTTGACAGGTATCGGCAATGAAGGCTCACAGGATATCTGCGCAACTCAAGACTTGGTTGACCTTTACACAGATGCAACAGACTGCCGTCTGCAGTTCTTCTTCAAGAACGAGAACGATAATATGATTAACAAATATTATGGTAAGGAGGGTGGTGTTCCCCGTCAGGTGAATGTACCAATCCTTCGTTTGGCAGAAATGTACTTGAACCGTGCAGAAGCTATCGCTAATGGTGCCTCTATCAGTGGAGCAACAGCATTGGGTGATTTGAAGGCTATTGCAGATAAGCGTGGTGCAACAGTTGCGATGCCATTCGATATCTTCAAAGAACGTCGTAAAGAGTTAATGTTCGAGGGACACATTGTTTATGACTATGCTCGCAGTCAGAAAGACTTAGTTCGTACTGATTTCGATGGAAGCATCAACAAAGACATTAATTTCCCTGACAATAAATGGGCTATGCCTATTCCAAAGCGTGAGTTAGATGCCAATCCAAACATGGTACAGAACCCTGGTTTCTAAAATTATAAATCTTAAAAAGGAAAAATAAGTTATGAAGCTATATAAATTAATCACATTCGGGTTAGCTTTGTCCGCTATGGTTTTGACCTCATGCCGTGATAATGACTATCCTACATTTAACGATGCTGATGCGTTCGTAGCCATGCAAAGTGCTGCTTATGTTGTCGGCGAGAAGGATAATAGCATTGAAATCCCCGTCATGCTTACCTCTTTGTCAGGTTTAGAAAAGACAGTGGAGTTCACAATCACTCCAGATTCAGTTGCTGGAGCAGTGGAAGGTACTCATTTTACTTTGGAAAATGAATCAAAGTCACTGACTTTCACAAAAGATCAGCCTACTCAGACAATTAAGTTAAAGATTATTGATAACAACAGCTATGATGGCAATGTCAAGTTCAATATTTCACTTGCTAAGACAGAAGGGCTGAATCTTGGTGCAAATAGTAATTGTGTCGTTACAATTCGTGACGATGAGCATCCTTTGGCTGCATTCTTAGGAACCTATAGTGCATCTGCAGACTCTTACTTTGCAAGCCGTGGTCACTTTGACTGGGAGATTACCATCTCAACAGATGAAAGTGATGACAATAAGGTTTGGATTGCTAACATTGATCCTTACTTTGGCAAGTATGGTTATGTTGCTCCTAATTATAACTTCTTCTATGGCTTTGCTAATGAAGAGAAGACAGAGATTCACATCCCTGTCGGTCAGGAGCATGGATATAAAGACAGCGACGGCAACGTGGCCACATTGGAAGGCTTCACATTTGGCTTACCAGTGGACGATGACGAGTGCGCCGTACTTGGCTCAGGCGACTACATCACCCTCACCCTCTTGGATGGTGGCAAACAGCTGAGGTTCGAGAATGGCTACGGTATTTACTGTGATGGCTGGTATAACATCATGGATGTAGGTCTCGTAATTAACAAGAAATAATATCATTAACAAAAATAATAATAGTACATACAATTATGAAGCGATTATTATATTATATAATAACGGCAGCCGTTACTCTGACAGGCTGTACGACATGGGACGATCCTGTTACGGAGAACTATGGCGCAGGGCCTTCTATTGAGGTCAGCGTAAAAGCAGCAGCTCCAACAGACTCTGCATTTGTCATTTCCATTGTTCCTGGAGAAGGTACGACCTATTATGCTTACGTACTGGATGCCAACGACGAAGCAGAGGAATTAGATGCTGCTACTTTGTTGAAAGGAGGATATGGTAATGACGTATTCAATACATCAAAGGATAAGACTTTGACTGTTCCTGTTAACGGAATGGCTCCAAACACAACTTATCAAGTCTACGCTGTTGCCAGCAATGACAAAGGTATAGTTGGTAAGGTTGCTGTTGCAAGCATCAAGACCACAGACTCTGGTAAACCTCAGATAGTTGGTGCTCAAGTTGATGCAGCTTCAAAGACAGCTGCTGTTGCCTTTAATCAGTTGATTCAGGCAGGTCAGGGCAAGGTTACTGCAAAATACTACAAAGAGTTTGATTTTAGCAACCCTGTAGATATACAAAACGTTAAGGTAGACGTATCAAAGAACGTTGCTCAGTTCACTGCTCCTGAAGCTCCGGCAGGTGCTTATGTCATTTTCTCATGGGAAGAGGGCGCTTTCGTTGATGCTGTTGGCAACAAGTGTGCTTCATTCACCAGCACCATTAACCTTGAAGGTTCTACCATTGATGAAATCTTTGGAGATGCTTTGTGGCTGCAAGTTCCTAATGAAACTTGGGCTATCGCTGACAGTTGCTTCACAGCTCCTAAGGCTGGTGGCACATTCCCTAAGTGGAGTGAGTTCGAAGGTGTAATTGAATTTATTGAGAAAGTATATGTAGTTGAGGAAGAGGTGAAAGATGGTGACTTTATTGTTACCTATACCAATAATAGCCGCACCGTTAACTATAAGCTTCCTAAGGCAAACATCACTTTCGGTACTGCCGACGACTTCTCTACTCAAAAAGTTACTTTCAAATTGCCTGCAGCTACACAAGCTGGTGATAAAGTAACTGTTTCTATTGCAGAAGGTGTATTCAAGGATGTTCTTGGAAACAGCAATGCAGCTTACTCTTCTGATAAGGTATTCTGGACAAGCTATTCCATCACCAAAGCCGATGTATTGGGTTCATATACATTCTATTGGGTGGGTTCCAAGACTTATAATTTGGGTAAATTCACCATTGAGGAAGATACCGGTGAAGATGCAGAAGAAGGCGATGTAGTCATCAAAGACTTCTATGTTGAAGGTGGTGAAATTTATGGCTACTATATTCTTGAAGACTGCAAACTTTGTATCTATGCTTACCAAGCCATGGGTCTCCTGCACGACGACGAAGATGGAGATTATGGTAACTATCTTATGAGTGTTTCCGGAAAAGATGTTATCGAATTTGACTTTACCCCTGATGGTGTGATTTCTTCAGACCTCAAGGTAATGGCAACCGATCCAGAATATGCTGAAGGATGGTGGTGGGAGATTCCTGAAGGCGGAACCTCTGTACTTGTAAAGAATGAAGCTTCAAGCACTGCTCGTAGAGCTGCTGCTAAAGGTGGAATCAAAGCAAAGAGTCGTAAGAATCTTCCTAAAAGCTTTAAGCTCTTCCACAAGTAATATTCTGTAACCCTTAATCCTCTTTTTCTTCATGTCCTCCCTAACAGGAAAACATGGGGAGGAAGAGGATTATTTGTCTAAAAACAATAAGATAGATAAATTAGTAGTGATGATAAAAAAGATTGTTTTACTGTTAACCATGATGGCTTTGGCTATAGGTGCAGAAGCTAAGGGGGTGACCTCTCAGACTGCTGCTGATATGGCAAAAGAACTGGTAGCTGAACGCGTAGAAAGATTTGCTGCCAAGGTGCAAAGTGTGACACCTATGGAATATAAGGGCAAGATTGCCTATTATGTGGTGCAGTTTGCTCCTGAGGGTTGGGCACTTATCAGTGCTGACGATACCTCAACCCCTCTGCTGGGCTATAACACTTTTGGTAAATTCCAGACCGAGGATCTACCATACAATTTGAAGTGTCAAATGGATATTTATTGTGAGCAGATTATCGACAATGCAAAGAAATATACCAAACAACATGTCGATTGGAAATCTTATAGTACTCCTGCACATCGTGCTCCTAATAGAGCTGCAAAAATAGCACCATTAATTAAGGTAAACTGGAATCAAACAGGCAGCTATATGAAATATTGTCCAAAGACATCCAAGGGGCAGGCAGTTGTGGGTTGTGTAGCCGTTGGTATGGCTCAAGCTATGAGTGTTGCCGAATGGCCACCACGTCCAAATGGCGATTATGGCTATGATCATGAAGAGTTTGGCTGGTTGCATATCAATTACGATGAGGAACCTGCCTACAACTGGGCAGACATCATAAGCGGAGCAAATTCCTACGATGGCGCAGCTCGTCTGTTATGGCATTGCGGCGTTGCTGTGAGAATGGATTATGGCTACAACGGTTCTGGCACTCAGACCTCATACATCCCTTCCGCTTTAAAGAAATATTTCAGTTACCCAAATTCTGTCGCATATTATTCCCGTGACAAATTCTCTAATGAAGATTGGCATGAGTTAATCTTGAATGAGATTCAAAACGGACGTGCAGTAGCCTATAGTGGTCATGATCCAAAGAAGGGATATGGACACTGCTTCAATCTTGATGGTTACGATGGACAGTGGTTTAATGTAAACTGGGGATGGGGTGGAACGAATAACGGTTATTTCTCACTCGACGGATTGCACGATGCAACAATGGATATGGACTACACTAGTGGTCAGGGAGTAGTAATCGGAATACGTCCTCCATCAGAATATCCTATGAATATCTTGTTATCATCAACATCGGTAACGACAGGCGCTCCTGCCGGAACAATTGTTGCTGATATTATAGTGGAGAGCGAAGCAAATAATCCGACCTACACATTTACGCTGAAAGGTCCGGTGAACCCAATCACTCATAAGGCTTCTACACCACCATTTGAAGTAAAGAACATGAAGCTAGTAACCACTCAGCAGATGGACGACAAAGAAGGTAAGAAAACATTTACGATGACGGTAAAAAACAACGAGAATGGTCATGAGCTCTCTCGTAATTTTACCATTAATGTTGTCGGCACAGCTGGTATTATTACCACAACAGCGACCAACGTAGGAGAAACATCTATCTATGCACTTGATGGACATCAACTTCAAACTTACCAAAAAGGTCTGAATGTTATCCGCCAGCAGACAGCAAATGGAAAGGTTATTGTTCATAAGGTTATTATAAAATAAAAAATGAATATGAAAAATGCGATTAAGAGAGTGCAGCCTTCGACGCGAGCTCAGGCCGAACGTAGTCAAGCTCGCTTGAACTATGCCGAACGTAGCATTTTGCACGAAGTGAAAAGGGTTCTTTTATTTCTGATAGTGCTTAGCACTGCAATGGCTATGAGTGCCCAAAAATATAAGCCAAATACGAAATGGCCTTATCTCTATGCGGACTTCACTGATGGTACTATCTATTTTGATAGCAATCAAAAGACACAAGCACAGCTGAACATCCATTTGATGGGCAATAAGTTGCACTATGTTTCTTCTGACCAGAAAATACTGGAAGCCGAAACACGTGGTATCATCCGAGTGGAAATAGGTAATGATGCCTATATCTACAGCGATGACCAATTAGTTAAAATACTGGCTGTAGACCAGAACAATCTTGTTGTTGAGGTAACGAAGGCTGACTTTGATGCACTCTTTTCTGGTACAGGAGCATATGGCGCAAGCTTAAATTCTTCTGCCTCACGCGATCTATCATCACTTGATTTAGGAGGATTGGATTCACCTGAATTGGGACGTTTGTTACAAGAACGTGAAGACGGGCGTACAATTTCACTCAAACAGCAGTATTTCTTCATTGTCAATGATAAGCAAATTGAGGCGAATAACAAAGAAGTGGAAAAACTGCTGAAGGATGAGGATAAGGACGCATGGAAAACCTTTAGTAAACAGAACAAGATAAAATGGAAGAGCGTCGACTCTTTGAAAGAAGTACTTCATTTTATCTGCCAGCATTTATAATGAATCATTAATCGCACAGGGGAGGACAAATAATCCTTCTCTGCGCTTTTTTTAGCTCTAAGCCTTAGCTCTTGGTTCCCAGTAAGGGACTGTTTGCGTCCCAATAAGGGAACGTCGTCCCAATAAGGGAACGTTATAGTCCCATAATGGGACCTTCTTCAACCTCTCACACTAACTCTTCCTGATTTCACTAGACAGATACGAAAAAGCGGGCTATTAATACTGTCAGAAATTTGAATCGATTCATGTTTTGACAACCTATTTCCCTTCTTTGTCAGGGTATATTTGTCAGCCCATTTAATTCACGCTTCACATTATAGTGGCAATAGTAGCAAATGTAGCAAATATAATTGTTTTTATCCAAAATATTTGCAAGATATTTCAAAAAGATGTATATTTGCAGATGCAAACGAATAAGTACCTCACACAGAAAGCACAGAAACGCACAGAAAAGGGAGTGAGAAAGTAATATCTGTGATTTCCGTGAGACATAATATCAATAACAATCAAACTTTAAAGATTATGAAAAAATTTATCATTACAAGCCTGTTCATTTTTGGCATTTGTTCGCAGAATTGCTTTGGACAACTACGTGTTGACAGCATTGGTAATGTAAAAATTGGGAATGGAACTTCTGCTACAGTTCAGCAATCCCTTGTATCCATCCTGCCATCTTCAGGCAAAACAGGGTTACATATAAACACAAATAACTCGTATGGATTATCCATAACTCATGTTCATTCTTCATCGAATGCTCCCGCCCTTACTATAACCCCAGATGGCACTTTTAAAACGGGTCCGTCAGTTGCAGTAAGAGGATATACTGGCATCTCTACCACACAGAATATTGCTATATGCGGAACAGTACCTCCTATTCCAACTGGTGCGACAAAAGTGGCTGCCATTTATGGCTCATCTACATCCAGTGAAGATATGGCTACTGGTATATACGCAGGTTATTTTAATGGTAATGTACGAGTCACTGGTCAGTTTTCAGCAGCTACCATTATGACACCTTCTGCGAACAACAATGGTAATGGGGACTTGTATACTGCCATATCCTTTGACAAAGATAATGAAACAGTTTGCGATAAATTAGCTACGGTAAATCTATTGCAGATATATAATAAAGCAAAGCAAAAAGAGCAACCTATTGATTTGTCTTTAGATCCTGCACTTGCGGAACTAATGAACTCTCATCCTGAATATTTCTCTAATCCTAATCAAGATAATGACATTACAGAACAACCGACCATGCATTATGCTCTTGCAGGAAATGATTTGCGTGACATATATCCAGAATTAGTTTACGAAGATAAGGAAGGTAATGTCAGCATCAACTATATTGAGATGGTGCCGCTGTTAGTACAATCCATTAAAGAGCTGAATGCAAAGATTGAAGAACTTCAGGGAAACGATGTGAAAAAGGTAGCTGCTCGAAGTGCAGGGGCAACATCCATAGAAGGTACAGAAGCCAATTTGTTCTCTGTGGCACAGAATGAACCGAATCCATTCACAGAGTCAACCACCATCAAACTGTCAATTCCAAAGAAGACCCAGAAAGCAGCTTTGATGATTTACGACATGTCGGGCAAGCAATTGAAGCAAATCAATATCAACGAACGGGGCAAGACATCCGTCAATATCACCTCCGAAGGACTTGCAGCAGGCATGTATCTCTATTCTTTGATTGCCGATGGTAAGGTCATCAGTACGAAACGTATGATTCTGACGAAATAAAGGAGGAGTGGGTATGAGACAAATACTTATTATATTGCTGTTTGTTTTTTCTGTATGTGTATTCGGACAGACGATTATACCATTTCACAAAGGGGCTGATACGCGAAAATTACTAGAGCCTACAATAACATATTCAGGACAAGAGGATATCACAACTATTTCTTTTGAAACTGATAATGCAAGCCTCTATCCAGAAAGAGTTATTAATAGTAATTTTAATCACATAACAATTAAAGGCATCGGTCATATAATTGAATTAGGAGAAGCAGAACTGCCGGCCTATAGTATATTTGTTCCTGTCTGCTCGGAAAATGCTAATGTTTTCATAAAAGACTCTGAATATACAGAACTAAGCAGTATTGATGTGTGGCCATCTCAGCCACCAACAGCTATATCATCATCTGCTCCAGTGCCATTTATATTAGACTCTATATACTATTCTAAAAATTTATTTCTCCCGAATAATATTGTTGAAATAGAAGAATACGAATATTACGAGTCCATTTGCTATGCACGGATAAAAATAACACCTGTTCAATATAATCCGAAAAGAAGAAAAATCCGTTGTTATTCAAAAATACAGTTTTCTATATCCAATACGTTGATTCTGTCGTCAATTGATCCGTCAAAATCGAAAACACAACTATCGAATAACCAAGATAATTATTTAATCGTTTGCAATGATTCCACTTCTTCTGTAATGACAGACTTCATAAAATGGAAAAAACAGCAAGGTTTCAATGTTCACCTTATTCATAAAGCCAGCTGGAGTAGTTTTAACGAAGTCCGTAATTCTGTTAAAAACTATTGCGACAGCCTGCATAATTGTAAATATCTTCTTATTGCAGGAGGATATAATATGGTTCCTACAGAAATTGATTACGATATCATTCAAAATAGTGGATCTGGGGATACTTTGTTGATTGCAACAGACTATCGGTATTCTTGCAATAGTGCCTCGCAATATTCATTACCACAATTAGCAGTTGGTAGAATTCCTTCAACCAATTTAACAGATTTGTCGATAATATTAAATAAAATAATAGAATACCAGCAAAATCCCCATTATAATCAAATAGCTTTAAACTGTGGGTATTACCAAGATTCTAAGCCGAAAGATAGTCATGAAGATTATTTAACAATATGGGCAAATGAGTTAACTCGAAACCATTTATTGAATCAAGGATTCAACGTAACTCGAATCTATAAAAAAGACACAAATGTAACACCAGTTTTTTATAATTCAACTTACTGTTTGGACTCCATTCCATACGAGCTGCGAGACTCAACATTTAATTGGCAAAGTAGCTCTTCTCATATAATAAATGGTTTTAACTCAAACCCCAATCTTGTTTTATATATTGGACATGGCAGTTATCGCCGTTGGATTAATATACATACAGGATTCGACCAAATTGCATCATTTAACAACACTACATATCCAATTGTGTTAAGCATGGCTTGTGAAACCGGACAATATCTAAAAGTGGATGGATGGAGTGATTTATTTGAGCAGAATTGTTTTGCTCACGAATTACTTAGGCGTCAAAATGGAGGAGCTGTGGCAGTGATTGCTCCAACTGTAGAAACCCCGACCATACGTACTGAATTGTGGACGTTATGTTGGTATGATGCTCTTTTCTCTAATGCGAATATCAGCATTACGCTTCCACATGGATCATTGCCTCATTTCTTTAACACTCATCCATTTAGAGTCGGGGATGCCATGATAGGTGCTGATAAAAGAATCAAATCATATATTCAAGGAGGTTCTGTTTACTCGTTCATTATGCGTCTACATTGTTTTGGTGATCCTTCAACAGAATTGTATACAGGCGTTCCAGAAGATTTATCAGTCGTTGATGTAAAACAAGTAAATGATAGTATCATTATTAATACAAATACGATTCAAAACTGTAAGGTGTTGTTGATTCCTAAGGATGAAAGTAAAAGCAGTTTATTTATGATGGCTGATAGTATAACAGGAAGATTCGTTTTCCCCAACATCACAACAGCTTATAATGTGTCTATTCAAAAACATAATTGTGCATTGAAATATGTTGAGTCCTACGATATCTATTTGCAGAATATCGAATTCAATAATGGAAACTATCATTATGAGGGGCGTAATGTATATATTGGAAAGAATGTGACAAATGAAGTTCCTCAAGGAAATGTTGTAGTTAAACCCAATGCCCATCTGACAGTCAAAGGGCTACAATCTGTACAAACGACTGATAATTTTGAAGTAAAGGTTGGTGGAACGTTTAATATAGAATAATTATGAGAACGATTGCTGTATTATTTGGATTGCTGTTGACATTATCGGTGCAAGCACAGACCTTCATTGACGATGATAATACTTGGAGCTATGCAAATATTTGTAATATGAACGGCCTTTATATAGAAGATGAGTTCATTGATACAACTGTTGTCGTGGAAGAGAATTTTGCGAAATACTATTTCAAAGGTGATACAATTATTAACACGAAAACATACAAACAACTATGGGGTGATTTCATATATCATAACACAGAATTCCATCCAAGGAAAAAGCCTGGAACCCGGTATGGACACGGATATGTAATGGGAATGAGAGAAGCGACAGGTAAGATATATGTCAACGTTGATGAGTATGACAAACAATTGATGATGTTTTCATACGAGGAGCAAAAATGGAATTTAGCGAAAGAGGATGATGAGTATGTCCTTTATGACTTCAATAGCCCATCTGACTACGTTATCCCAGAGGTTGGAAGTATATTTGACTTGATTTTTCCTTACCCATTACAAAGAATGGATTATTGGGATGGTATTATGCGTCCATGGCAACTCAACCTCTTCTATCGTGATGGCAAGTTGGAATACAAGAGTCCAAACTTCTATCCAGACCCGTTTTTCCCTGAGGAAACAGCAGATGGAATTGAACCCATTGAACATTCACCATTGAACATTGACCATTCAATCTACAACCTCTATGGTCAACCTCAACTTGGATTGCAGCGAGGTATCAACATCGTCAATGGCAAAAAGATACTGGTGAAGTAACGGCCTCTCCCTAACCTCCCCACCGACGAAGCCCCAATAGCTCCTATTCCGCTATTGCCCCTCAGGGGGGAACTTGGAAAAACCTATGAATAAGACCAATAAACAAGCAAGTGGTGCTGGCCGAAAGGCTGGCACCACTTGGCATTGTTTGTGTGTCTATACCTTAGCTCTTGGTTCCCAGTAAGGGACTGTTTGCGTCCCAATAAGGGAACGTTATAGTCCCATAATGGGACCCAATTAATACTGTCAGAAATTTGAATCGATTCAATGGATGAGTTGAATCGATTCAATCGATCGAATGAATCGATTCAAATTTTGAACACCTATATTTAAGTTTAGAGTTAAGAATTATTGCTGTCCGGTAAAACTTTTTAATCCATACACAAATTAGGCAGAAACCATGATAGGGATTCAGCCAATTTTTTTGCTATCAAAAAAAACTTTACGAATTATTTGGAAAAGGAGAATTCTTTTTGTATCTTTGTGGTGAAATTCCGCATACTATTACCATTCCATTATTATAAGTTCGAGGGTAGTCGGCTAAAGGCAGACGGTCATCCGCCTTTAGCCGTCCAATTGGATGGCTTTAGTCATCCGACCGGATGACTATAGGCAATTACCCTTTTCAGCCGGCTCATCTTCCCGATTGAGTCGGCTGCTTTTCCCTTTTGAATTAGCAGCCCGTCCTTTGCCATTCAGACAATGGACTTATAACAACTATAGTCTTAACTCATAGCTGTCTTCACTTCTTTGTGGTTCACTCTAAACTATAAACTTTTATATTGACTGTACGCTAAAACAGAAGGATATGAAGTATGGAGGGGGCTTACTTTTTGAAGTATGGGTCCACAACGCCTATTTATCGGCACTGAGGACACATACTTTATTGATTTCTAACTTTTAGCGGACACCAATAGTTAAGAATAAAAAGAAGTTAACCCAAATCAGTAGAAAGCTTTTTGCGCGTAACTGCCTAATGGCTGATGTGGGTTTAAAAACTTGGGGTGCCCTCGCCTCGCTGATAATTTGTCCAGCCATTGCTGTCCTGCCACCAACTGGCAAAACGCAGGGTGGTAGCATCGGCTTTATCAAAAAGGGCAATGATGCTATAGGGCAGGTAAGTAACAATCTCACCCTCATCGTCGTACTGGGCATATAGGGATAGGTGATTCTCACCAACTCCCTTCTCGTTGCGCTCCCATCGCAGTGACCACTTACCAGAGAAAGCTCCATTTGTCGGTGAAAGGTTTTCCCAGTCGGTGTACCGTTCTTCGCCATCGATGGTGACGAGCTGCCGCTTCTGCCACTTACGCAGTCCGCGGAGTGTTCCATCGGCTTTGAACGTCAGCTGTTCGAACACGCGCTGCTTTTCTTGTATGCCCTCATAATGCCAGGTGCCGACGATGAATGGCACGTATTGCTTCTGCAACTGCTCTGTCTTTTCGTGCGCCTCAGGGTCTTCCCACTCTGGTTCGCTGCTGCCGCATGACAAAAAAGTGATGGCGGCAAGAGTGAATAAGGTTATGATGATGTGTTTCTTGTTCATTTGCTTATCTGTTGTTTCTTGACCGCAAAGTTACGAATATTTTTGCATAGTTCATGCAATTTTGCGTGAAATATAAGAAAAGGAGCACGAAAAACCATTGGTAAATGTATGGAATTCGTTTTTTTTGTGTAATTTTGCAGGCTGAATATGAAAAGCGTACTATTTTCGTCAGTTTCTTACAAATATTTGTAGTTTTCTCACGAAGAATGCGTCATATAACAGAATTGATTTTAATGATAAATAAACAGATGAAAAGAATCATGATGTTGTTAGTACTGGCAGTAGCCATGCTGACAGGTGCAAATGCACAGCAATTGCAAGTCCCCGAACTGCCGCTCGACCCTGCAGTGAAGATGGGTAAACTGGATAATGGGTTGACTTATTACATTCGCCATAATGAATGGCCAGAGCAGCGTGCCAATTTCTACATTGCCCAGAAAGTGGGTTCGATGCAGGAGGAAGACGACCAACGTGGTTTGGCTCACTTCCTGGAGCACATGTGTTTCAATGGTACCACTCACTTCCCAGGCAACTCCCTGAAGACTTACTTGGAAACTATTGGTGTGAAGTTTGGTGAGAATCTGAACGCATACACCAGCTTCGATGAAACAGTCTATAACATCGACAATGTGCCTGTTATCTCCAACCCTCAGTCGATCGACTCCTGTCTGTTGATTCTGCACGACTGGAGCCACGACCTGTTGCTCGAAGGCAAGGAAATCGACAAGGAGCGTGGTGTGATTGAAGAAGAGTGGCGTATGCGTAGCAGTGCCCAGCAGCGTATCCTTGAGAAAGCTTTGCCAGTTTTGTTTGAAGGCAGCAAATATGCTCATCGTATGCCTATCGGCACGATGGAAATCGTAAAGAACTTCCCTTATGAGACCATCCGTAAGTACTACAGAAAATGGTATCGTCCTGACCTCCAGGCTATCGTAGTGGTTGGTGATGTGGATGTCGATGCTATCGAAGCCAAGATCAAGAGTATCTTCGCTGATATCAAGCCAGCTGCAGCAGATGCTGCCAAGCGCGAATATTTCACAGTAGCAGAAAACAAAGAGCCTATTTTCTCCGTTCACAGCGACAAGGAACAGCAGCGTTCACAGATGAACATCTTGTGGAAACACGAAGCTTTCCCTCGTGAGATGAAAAATACAGCGCTGAACTATGCTCAGAACTATCTCATAGGTGCTATGGGAGGTATGCTTCGCACTCGTATTGCAGAGTTGCTGCAAAAGGAGAACCCTCCATTCCTTGGTGGCGGTATTTCGTTCAATGATGACTATCTGGTAACCAACGCTATGGCTTGTGCAGGTTTCTCTATCACATTTGCTGACAATCAGCACAAACGCGCCATCGAAGCGATGTATCGTGAAATGCTCAGAGCAGAACGATTCGGCTTTACAGTCAGCGAGTATGAGCGCTATCGTGAAGAGTACAAGGCAAGTATTGAAAATATGTACGAGCGTCGTGACAAAATCAGCAATAACTCTTATGTAAACGAATACATACGTCACTTCCTCGACAATGAGGCAGCTCCAGGAATCGATTGGGAACACACCAACCTCATTCAGATTGCTGATCAAGTGAGCGTTGAAGCTATCAACCAGACACTTGAACAGCTGGTTAACGACCGCAAAGGGGCAGCTCCTGTCATCTTCGGTATGTTCCCTGAAAAAGAAGGACTTACCCTGCCTACTAAAGACGAAGTGCTGGCCATCCTCAAGGCTGTCGAAGCAGAAGAAATCGAAGCCTACAAGGAAGAAGTATCAGACGAACCAATCCTTGACGAGAGCAAGCTGAAAGGCAGCAAAATCAAGAAGACAGAAAAAGCTGCATTCGACTTCACCAAACTGACACTCGCAAACGGTATAGAAATCTTCGTACGCAAGACCGACTTCACACCAAACAACATCTCAATGTCGGCTCAGAGCTGGGGTGGAACATCCCTGTATGGTGAAAAAGACTATCTTGACATCAGCAACGCATCAAGCGTCAGCATGGGCGGTTGGGGCAACTTCTCTGCAATCGATATGAGCAAGAAACTCGCAGGCATCAAAGCCAGCGTAGGTCCTTCAATCGGCACCCGCTCAGAAGGAATGAGTGGTAGCTGTGTGACTAAAGACTTTGAAACGATGCTCAAACTGACTTACCTTGCCTTCACATCTCCCCGCAAGGACGAAGAAGTGTTCAAATCCACAATGGCTCGCTCAAAGGCTGCTCTTGAGAATGCAGAACTCAATCCGCAGACAGCTCTCTCAGATACCGTACAGTATGTTATCTATAATAATCACTATATGGTACGCCGCACGAAGCCAGCTGACATCGACAAGCTCAATTATGACCACATGATTCAGCTTTACAAAGAGCGCTTTGCTGATGCCAATGACTTCCAGTTCTACTTCATCGGCGATATTGACATCGAAAAGGCAAAGCCTCTGTTCGAGAAGTATCTGGGTAGCCTGCCTACACTCAAATCAAAAGAGACTTACAAGACCGTCGACCTGAAGATGGCAACTGGTAAGAAGGAAAACATCTTCACCAAAGAGCAGGAAACACCAAATGCTATTGTAATCGAACTCTACCACGCTCCAATGCAGGAGAATCTGCATAATATCCTGGCAGTCGACATGCTAGAACAGGCACTGCAGATGCTCTTCACAGAAACTGTCCGTGAAGACGAAGGTGGGGCTTACGGAGTAGGTGTCAATTCAGGCATCACAGATTATCCAGAGAAACGTGCCCAGCTCATCATTCAGCTCCCAACAGCTCCAGAGAAGCGTGTCCGCATGATGGAAATCATCGACAAAGGCCTTGCCGATATGGCAGCAAATGGTCCAAAGGAAGAGGACATGAAGAAGATAAAGGAATACATGCTCCGCAGTCATGACGAAAGCCTCAAGACCAACGGCTATTGGATGGGAGCTATTCAGAACTTGGTTCGTGAAAAGAAGAACTACGTGGACGGCTATGTTGACGCAGTCAACAGCATCACGATCAAAGATGTACAGGAGGTAGCAAAAACTATCATTAATAGTGGCAACCGCATCGTCGTTGGTATGACAAGCCCAGTAGAATAAGCATAAGTTGAACTGACCAAAGTTCATGTTGGAAAGTGACCCTTAGAAGAATGACTTCTTGGGGTCACTTCTATTAAACCCAAACCGGTCATTCGCGTTATGACGATAATAGTTTGAATTTTTGAACAGATGTTTTGGCGCTTTGAACGCGCAATGGGGTTCCATTGTAACTGAAAAGTGGTGAAACAGATGCCAATAAGAAAGCAATTTATCGCGTAACAACCTAATGACTGATTTGAGTTTAATAGTGTAACCCAGCATCACGAATTGCATGGTATTTGTCATATTTATTCATAAAAAAGACGAAAAAGTGTGTTTTCTGCTTTGTGCACTCAAGAAAAAGCATTATTTTTGCAAATTAAGAATAATGTGCCCATACGTTGGAAACTTCGGAGGGGCTTAAAACAATATGATGTCAGAAGAGAAGAACGAATTTACGCTTCTATCACAAATAGAATATCCAGAAGACCTGAGAAAGCTTGCACTCTCCCAGCTTCCGCAGCTATGTCAGGAACTACGAACAGATATTATTGAGGAGTTGGCCATCAATCCTGGTCATCTTGCCTCTAGCTTGGGTGTCATCGAAATCACGGTGGCTTTGCACTATGTATTCAATACCCCTAACGACCGTATTGTGTGGGATGTAGGCCATCAGGCATACGCTCACAAGATACTGACAGGACGAAAAGAGAAGTTCCGTACAAACCGTAAGTTTCACGGACTGAAACCTTTCCCATTCCCATCAGAAAGCGAATACGACACTTTCTGTTGTGGACATGCCTCTAACTCTATCTCTGCCGCATTGGGTATGGCTGTAGCTGCCAAGCAACAGGGGATAGACCGCAAGGTGATTGCCGTCATTGGTGATGGCGCCATGAGTGGTGGATTGGCATTTGAGGGCTTGAACAATGCATCAAGCACACCGAATGACATGCTCATCATCTTGAACGACAACAACATGTCGATTGACAAGAGTGTGGGTGGCTTGCGTGAATATCTACTCGAACTTACTACCAACGGAACTTACAACTCGCTGCGCTACAAAGCCTCCCTGAAACTCTATGAATGGGGTATCTTAAACGACAAGCGCAAGAAAGGGCTGATAAGATTCAACAACAGTATGAAATCGTTGCTGACCAATCAGCAGAACATTTTCGAGGGACTGGACATCCGCTATTTCGGACCAGCCGATGGACATAAGGTAATCGAACTGGTAAGGATTCTACGTGCCATCAAAGATATGAAAGGTCCAAAGCTGCTGCATTTGCATACCATCAAAGGTAAAGGCTATGCACCAGCAGAGCAGAATGCCACCGTTTGGCATGCTCCTGGTAAGTTTGACTATGAATCGGGTGAACGTATCGAACCAAATACAAATGTACCACAACCACCAAAGTTCCAGGATGTGTTTGGCAACACACTGTTGGAACTGGCACAACAGAACAATAAGATTGTAGGTGTGACACCAGCGATGCCAACAGGTTGTTCGATGAACATCATGATGAAAGCAATGCCTCAGCGTACATTCGATGTAGGTATTGCCGAAGGACATGCCGTTACCTTCTCAGGAGGTATGGCAAAAGACGGTCTGATGCCATTCTGCAATATCTACTCGTCATTTATGCAGCGTGCCTACGACAACATCATCCACGATGTAGCCATCATGAACCTGAATATGGTGCTTTGCTTGGATCGTGCAGGTATTGTCGGTGAAGACGGACCTACCCATCATGGAGCCTACGATATGGCTTTCCTTCGTCCGATTCCAAATCTTATCATTGCCTCACCCTACGATGAGCATGAACTGAGGAAGCTGATGTACACAGCTCAGTTACCCAATAAAGGTCCGTTCGTCATTCGATACCCCCGAGGAAAAGGGTCGCAGATCGATTGGAAATGTCCTTTCGAGGAACTTCCTATAGGTAAAGGGCGCAAACTGAAAGATGGTACTGACTTGGCCATCCTCACCATTGGTCCTATTGGTGTAGAAGCCAGCAAAGCCATCATCATGGCAGAGATGAATGCAGCCAACGCAGGGAAAAAACTGAATGTGGCACACTATGATATGCGATTCCTCAAACCTATCGACACAGACCTGCTCAAAGAGGTCTGCGAGAAGTTCGAGCGAATCATCACGGTGGAAGACGGTATCTTGAACGGTGGATTTGGTAGTGAGGTACTGGAATATATCAATGACCACGGCTATACCACCAAGGTGCATAGAATGGGTATTCCTGATAAGTTTGTTGAACATGGTACGGTGAAGGAACTTAGAAAACTCATTCAAATAGACGCAGAAGCAATATGTAAAGCTATAGAGCAATGAAGATAGTGATTGCAGGAGCTGGTGCTGTAGGTACCCACCTGGCACAGATGCTCTCAAAAGAAAACTTTGACATCGTCTTGATTGACGAACAAGAAGAACGGCTTGCCAAGCTCAATAACGACCTTGACATCATGACCCTTGTCTGCTCACCAACTTCCATCAAAGGAATGAAGCAGGCAGGAATCGAAAATGCCAATTTGTTTATTGCTGTCACTCCGAATGAGAGCGAAAACCTGTTGTGCTGTATGCTGGCCAAGCAATTAGGTGCCAAACGTACTGTAGCACGTATTGATAACTATGAATACCTGTCGGAAGAAAACAAGAAACTGTTTGAAAACGCAGGCATCAGTTCGCTTATCTATCCTGAATACTTGGCAGGCAAAGAACTGGCAGCCTCGATTGGCTACAGCTGGGTTCGTCAGCTATGGGAATTTGATGGCGACTTAATACTGCTCAGCGTGAAGATGCATGCCATCAACCCACTCGACAAACAACAGAAAACCAATGCCAAGAACCTGCTGATTGGCCGCACATTGAGGGAAATCGGTATGGATGGGCATCAGTTCCACGTGGTAGCCATCAAACGTAAGGATGAAACAATCATTCCAAGTGGTGAAGAGAAAATCCTCTCACGCGACCTTGTTTTCTTTATGACAACCAGAGACCAAATCAACAACATAAGGCATCTGACCGGCAAAGACAACTATCCACAGGTGAAACACGTAATGATTATTGGTGGTGGTAAATTGGCTGTGAGAACAGATGGAGAGATACCAGACAACTACTCTGTAAAGATTATCGAGAAAGATATTGCCCGTTGTGAGGAGTTAGGACGCATTACCAAGCATCGCACCATGATTCTCAATGGAGATGGATATGATTTGGACCTTTTGCAGGATGAGGGATATAACCATATCGAAGCCTTTGCTGCCCTCACCAATAACGATGAGAAAAACATCTTGGCATGTATGGCAGCCCGTCGAAACGGCATTTGCAACACATATGCCCAAGTGGAGAATCTTGCCTTCATAGATATGGTGGAATCACTTGATGTAGGTACCGTCATCAACAAGAAGATGCTGGCTGCCAGCCATATCTATCAGATGTTGCTGAAAGCCGATGTCAACAATGTGAAGATGCTTACTGTTGCCGATGCTGATGTAGCTGAATTCATTGTCAAAGAAGGCTCAAAAGCCACCAAAAAACCAATTATGAATATCGGCATTCCAAACGATGTGAATATCGGTGGTATGATTCGCAACGGAAGAGGCGAGCTTGTATCAGGTAAGACCCAGTTACTGGCAGGCGACAGAGTCGTCGTATTCTGTGGCAGTCAGACCTTGAAGAAAATAGAACGGTTTTTCTCTTAAACAGTAGTCAACGATGGTAAACTGGCGACAAATATTCAAGGTATTAGGCATGCTTCTCTTTATTGAAGCAGGTCTGTTGCTGATTACGATGGGAGTCGCCTTAATTTACAAAGAGGATGTTATGCCCTACGTATGGACATTGATCATTACATTGGTACTGGGCATCATAGGTAGGGGCATCGGATGGAATTCTGGCAAAAACATGGGCAGAAGAGATGGCTACCTGATAGTATCATTGGTATGGCTTGTGTTCTCCCTCATCGGTATGATACCATTCATCCTGACCGACTGCGTTCCAGATGTTGCAAGTGCATTCTTCGAAACCATGTCGGGTTTCACTTCGACCGGAGCAACCATTTTCGACAACATAGATATACTTCCCAAAGGGATTCTGTTCTGGCGCAGTGTGACTCAGTGGATAGGTGGTATCGGCATCATCTTCTTCACACTTGCCATCCTGCCTGCATTTGGTGTGGGAGAAGTTAAATTGTTTGCAGCCGAAACAACAGGTCCGCTCCATGAGAAGATACATCCACGAATCAGTGTGGCAGTAAAATGGATTGGTTCTGTTTATCTGCTGCTGACCATCTTATGCATCGCTTCGTTATTGATATGCGGCATGAGCGCATTCGATGCAGTCAACATTGCGATGACAACAACAGGAACAGGTGGATTCTCGCCACACTCTGCTTTCTTTCATGACCAATGGAACTCAAAGTCCATTGAATATGTGACAACCGTCTTCATGTTCCTCTCTGGTGTGAACTACACCTTATTATATTATACCGTCTTGAAAGGCAGAATCCGAAAGTTTTTCCAAAATCCAGAGTTGAGGATGTATCTGGCTATTGTAGCTCTCACCACAGCAGTATGTACAGTGTCACTGATGATTCAAGACAACCAAGGCGACCTTGAACTATCATTCCGTCAGGCTATCTTCACAACCGTATCTATACAAACCACTACAGGTTTTGCTTCATACGATTACACCCTTTGGCCGCAAGTATTGATGCCAGTATTGATGTTCCTCATGTTTGCAGGAGCATGCTCAGGCTCTACCTCAGGAGGTTTTAAATGTATCAGATGGGCCATTCTGTGGGAAGGACTTCATAATGAGTTCAAGCGCATCTTGCATCCAAGAGTTGTCGCACCAGTAAAGCTTGGAGGAGAAGTGATTCCTACATCTATCCAGAAAACCCTGCTGGCATTCGTCTCCTTGTTTGTCGGGTCATTATTCCTTGGTGCATTTATCCTGGTATTATGTGGAGTTGACGAGGACTACTTGACTATCTACGATTTCTCACTCATCTTGCGTCAGGATTTCACAGAAGCATTCAGTCTGTCGCTCTCATCATTAAGCAATGTAGGACCGGCATTAGGCTATTATGGACCTGCTCACTCATGGGCTGTTATCAGTCCTATGGCAAAAGTAGTCTGCTCTATCTTGATGTTGATAGGTCGTCTTGAGATATTCCCTATCCTGATTATTTTCACAAAAGGCTTTTGGAGGAAAGAATAATGATTGCAAAAGTATCTTCAGCCACACTCAAGGGATTAGAAGCACTTCCTGTAACGATTGAAGTCAACGTTACATCATGTCCACAGCCCCGTTTTATCATTGTGGGTATTCCTGATGTGGCAGTACGTGAAAGCCAGGAACGTGTTTTATCAGCACTGGAAACAAATGGCTACAAGATCTATATGAAGCAGATCGTTGTCAATATGGCTCCTGCTGATGTAAAGAAAGAAGGGTCGGGTTTCGATTTGCCTATTGCCATAGGAATTTTACTTTCTACTGAAACCATTCAGGTTGAAAATATCGAAAGATATATGTTTGTGGGAGAGCTGAGTCTCGACGGAAGCATTCAACCTGTCAAGGGAATGCTGCCCATTGCTATCAAGGCTCGGGAAATGGGGTACGAAGGATTGTTCGTACCAGAAGACAATGTTCGTGAAGCAGCTGTTGTCAATAAACTGAAAGTCTATGGCATCAAGCATATACAGGACGTGATAGGGTTCCTGTCGGGTACCACTTTGCTTGAACCAACTATCGTCAACACACGTGAAGAGTTTTATGCCAATCAGTCATCGTTTGACTTTGATTTCGATGAGGTGAAAGGTCAGGAAAATGTGAAACGTGCTTTTGAAGTTGCTGCAGCTGGTGGACACAACATCATCCTTGTAGGTAGTCCTGGTTGTGGTAAATCCATGATGGCAAAACGTCTGCCCTCTATTTTACCTCCATTGTCCTTGGCAGAAAGTCTGGAAACTACTCAGATACATAGTGTGGCAGGAAAACTCAATAAACAGACATCACTCATCACCCAGCGTCCATTCCGCTCACCTCATCACACCATCTCTGATGTGGCTCTGGTTGGTGGAGGCACCAATTTCATGCCTGGCGAAATCTGTTTGGCACATAATGGGGTTCTGTTTCTTGATGAATTCACAGAGTTCTCAAAATCAGTCCTTGAGACCCTGCGCCAACCACTTGAAGACAGGGTTATCTCCATCTCAAGAGCCAAGTATAATATCACAATGCCTTGCTCGTTTATGTTGGTAGCATCGATGAACCCTTGTCCTTGCGGCTATCATAATCATCCAACACACCCTTGTATGTGTACGCCTGCACAGATTCAGAAATACATGAATAAGATCAGTGGGCCTTTGATGGACCGTATAGATATACAAGTGGAAGTGCAAAGTGTGCCGTTCGAAGATATAGCTACATCCCCTAAGGGAGAGTCTTCTGCAGTTATCAGAGAGCGAGTCATCCACGCACGAAAGATTCAGGAAGAGCGCTATAAGCATGTGAAAGGAATCCACTGTAATGCCCAAATGACAAATGCACTGTTGCAAAAGTATGCTCAGTTAGACGAACAAAGTACAGACCGCCTGCGTGATGCCATGCGCCGTCTAAACCTCTCTGCTCGTGCCTACAACCGCATTCTTAAAGTTGCTCGTACCATTGCCGACCTTGAAGGTTCAGAACAAATTCTCTCCAACCATATTGGCGAAGCCATTGGCTACAGAAATCTGGACCGTGACAGTTGGATAGAATAAAACTGTTCTATATGATGATGAATTCTTTGAGCAAAAGTTTCAGATGCCTGAATTTGTATTCTGGATTACGATTCTTGATAACGGGAACCGTACTTATGTGTTGCATCTGTACGCATGCTCAGTTCCTCATCAATGGTATAGAGCCGAAATATGATCAGCGAACCCATTCTTTCTTGATTTCTATTCCACAGAGTTATTGGGGAATAGACTATCAGGCTACTGTATCGCTGACTACCAATTCTTCTTGGCAGAATGCTTCTGTTGAAGGACAACCCATTCATCAAACCATTATTTTTCATAATATTCAACAGAACAGTGTATATAGCATTCGTGCTTTCATTGACGGTGATTCTACAGACTACAAGTTGGCATTTACTTATCTTCCTATTCTGCACCTTACAGGAGAGTTTGGCGCTGAGAGTTCATTGGGCGGGGTTCATTTACAGATGCCAGGAAAAGCTCAGCAAACCATGAAGGCAAATATCAAATGGCGAGGTGGAACTTCCAAAGCATTGGAAAGACACAAAAAGAACTATAAGATACAATTTGTGGATGATAGGGGAGTAGAAAAAGACTATTCTTTCTTTTCCCTACGAAATGATGATGACTGGATTCTCGATGCAGGTCAGGTTGATATGTTCCGACTGCGCAATCTGGTCGCATCAAAACTATGGAATGACTTTGCTGTAAAACCATACTATGCGTCACTCACATCAGATGTACATACCGCCTCAAGAGGAGAGGTCGTAGAGTTATTTCTGAATGATGAATATCAGGGTATCTACAATTTTTGTGAACCCATCGACAGGAAACAGTTGAAACTGAAAAAATATAATGAGAGTACCTCTCAAATACACGGTGGACTATGGAAGGCGGCAGGATGGGGATATGCTACATTTTGGGATTATCCTGAAACGATGTACGACAACACACAACCTACATGGGACGTGTTTGAGTTGAAGTATCCCAAGATAGAAGATGTTTGTCCATCCGACTATAGCACCTTATACAATGCCATCTGCTTTGTGGGTGATTCAACCAATCAAAATTTTGCAGCAGAGATTGATAAATATATTGATATACCTGCCTATATCGATTATTATCTGTTTGCCAACCTGCTCAATGCATACGACCTATGTGGAAAAAACCTCTATTGGGCTGTGTATGACAAGCAAAAGTCTCAGAAAATCACTCCTGCTTTATGGGATATGGACAGCACAGTAGGACAGAATATAACAGACGATCCATTACGTCCCGACTATGTAGCATACGATTTTGCTATTCTCAACACAACCAATATTGGAATAAGACTGATAGAAACCAATGCAGATAACTATTGGCAGAAATTGGGAAATCGATATAAAGAACTGCGGAAAAACTATTTTTCATTAGATTATCTGACATCTCTTTATGGTCATTACTATGACTTAATGACTCATAGTGGAGCAGCTGCACGCGAGGAACAGCGTTGGAGTGGAGATAGTGACATTGCGGAATTAGACTTGAATTTTAAGGAAGAATATGCTTATATCATTGATTGGCTGGATCATAGGTTGCAGTTCTTGGATCTGTATTTTTATGGTGAAAGACCTACTTCTGACATCTGTGTACCTACCAATGATGTTGCTATCTACCACAGATACACCATCTCAGGTATTCAAGTGAACTCATCGCATAAAGGAATCGTAATCATCAACGGTAAAAAGTATTTTGTGAAATGAAACCTTTTATATTGACGATAGCCCTCTGTACCCTTTCCTTGATATGTAAGGCACAAAATAAATGGACATACGACTTCATTGTGCCTGATAATGGAAACTTTGTGCAAGCCATTCAGGCTGCAAACAACAGGGCAGATAAGCAGCGCAGATTCAGGATATTCGTACGTGCCAACTATCATAGAATAAAAGGTGAGGGCAACATCATCTCTACTGTTGAGAATGGAGTAAGAGTGGAATTTCCAAGTCCTATGACTACCCTCACGGCTCCCAACACTTCTATCATAGGTGACAGTTGGCAAACCACCCAGATAGAGAACTGTCCACAACACGAAGGCATCAGCATCACAAGTACCCTCTTTTGTAAAGGAGCCGACAATACCTATATTCAAGATATTGAGTTCTGGTCAAATTACAAGAACGACCCCAATGCCTTTGCCAATCGTGCAGTAGCTCTCAATGAGAAGAATTGTCAAGGCAACATCCTTAAAAACGTAAGTCTGCTGAGCACACAGGATACATACTATACGAATGATGGAGGCACCACTTATTTGGAAGATTGCCGCATCAGTGGAACAGTGGATTTCATCTGCGGAGGAGGAACTGTCTATTTCAACCATTGTGACATCCGTTTGCTTGCTCGTGGGAAGACAGGCAGCAGAGATGTGATTACTGCTCCCGCAACTGCAGCAGGCAGCAAGTATGGATATGTGTTTGCTGATTGCTACATCGATGGAGATACCGACCAGAATGGCAAGTTCCATTTAGGCCGTCCTTGGAAGAATGCGCCACGTTGTGTATTCCTCAATTGTTCGATGAATGTCACTCCTTCACCTGAAGGTTGGTGTGAGATGCATGGAACAGTTCCTGCCTTGTTTGCTGAATACAACAGTACAGACGGCTATTTCAGCTTGCTTGATATGAGCAAACGAAAGACTGTCTTCAATAACACGAATGGGCAGCCTGTTCAGGTAGGCTATAAGCCCTACCTGACAGATGAAGAGGCAGAAGCCTATACTGTAGATAAAGTATTCCCAGGATGGTATCCTGAAGACAAAGCATCCCAAGTACGCCCTCCTGTGCTGAAAGCCAAAGGTAAGGTCATTACTTGGGAAGATATTCCAGAAGCTGGATGCTATGCTATATGCAGAGACCGCAAAATCATTGCTTTCACCACTCAACCAACCTACAACGTAGGCCAAACATACGAAGGAGCATGTTATAGTGTACGCTGTGCCAACTGGTATGGAGGCTTAGGTCCTCGTAGTGATGAAGTGGTCTATCCTTTCCGTTGATTTAGAAAGGCAAATCGTCAGTTGAATCTTCTGACTCAAAAGTAGGCATAGGCTCTATAGGAGCAGCTGTTGGCGTCGGTACCTCTGTTGCAGGAGCAGCCTGCTGGTCTGCAGTGACTCTGTCTACTTTCCATGCACGAATATCATTATACCAGCGTCCCTGATATTCACGGGCATTGATGTCAAACGAAACTGTTATCTCTTCGCCAACCTGAATGTTAAACTGATTGATTTTGTCTTCTCCAAACACATTGAAACACATACGACGTGGATATTGCTCGTTGGTTTCAATCACATAATCCTGCATTTTCCAAGGATTGCCTGTTGACTTTGATATGCCGCCTCTTGCATCGAGCACAGCAATTACTTTTCCTGTTAATTCCATATTTATTACTTAAAAAACATGCGAATTTACGAAAAATTCGTGCAACTACAATAATTTTCATAAGATTTCTTTCAATAATTCAAAACTATTAGTTAAATTTGTAGTCCAAAGTGCCGATGAGGTGAAAATATGTGCTTAAAAGAAGAGTAATTAAATCAAATAACATTATATGAATTTCAAAGTTTCCAGTACTACAATCTGTAATCGTTTACAGACCTTAAACAGAGTTCTCAATTCAAAGAATTCCTTGTCAATTCTCGATAGCATTCTCTTTGAGCTTCAAGATAATATCTTGAAGATGACAGCATCGGATGGTGATATCACATTGGTTTCCTCACTTGAAGTCAATTCAGCTGAGGGAAATGGCCGTTTTGCCCTTAATGCTACCCAAATTATCAATGGACTGAAAGAAATAGCTGATCAGCCTGTGAAAATTACCATCAACGATGATGATTTCAAGGTTATCATCAAGTATCAGAATGGTAAGTGTGAGTTTACTGGTCAAAGTGGTGAGGATTTCCCTGAAATGAGAGGTGTCAGCGCAGATGCTCAGGTGGTTACAATTGACAATAATTCATTGTTCAACGGTATCAACAAAGCCTTGTTTGCTACAGCTGACGATGAACTGCGTCCTGTTATGAATGGTATCTATTTCGATATCATGCCCGATAGCATTACCTTTGTTGCAAGTGATGGACATAAGTTAGTACGCAATCGTAACTTTACTACTCATAGCGAGCAGAGTACATCATTCATCATGCCAAAGAAACCTGCTAAGACATTGAAGGACATCTTGGTAAAGAACGAAAGCGAAGCTACCATTAAGCTTGATACTAATTTTGCAGAGATTAGCATTGAGAACTATGTGTTAAGCTGTCGCTTGATTGAGGGACGCTATCCCAACTACAACTCTGTGATTCCTAAGGACAATCCATTCAAGGTTCGCATTGACCGTCAGTCACTCATTAGCGCACTGCGTCGTGTATTGGTATTTGCTAATCAGAGTACTAACCTCATTAAGGTAAGACTGTCAAATAATACATTGATTGTTTCATCTCAAGATAATGAATTTGCTACCAATGCTGAAGAAAGCATCACTTGCGAATACGAAGGTAATCCAATGAACATTGGTTTCAAAGGTCCTTTCCTTGTAGATATCCTCAACAGCATTAGTTCACAAGAAGTAATCTTTGAATTGGCTGACCCAAGTCGTGCTGGTGTCATCCTTCCTGCTCAGCAAGAAGAGAACGAAGACCTGTTAATGTTGCTCATGCCAATGATGTTGAATGACTAAGTTATTTCAATGAAACTAAACTTAAATAAACCCATTGTATTCTTCGATTTGGAGACTACAGGAACTGATGTAGCAAGGGACCATATTGTGGAACTTTGCTACATTAAGCTTTACCCGTGTGGCAATGAGAAATCGCAGTCTATGCGAATCAAGCCTGTTGATGCATTAGGCCGTACCATTCACATTCCAGAACAGGCATCTGCCATTCATGGCATCTATGATGATGATGTGAAGGACTGTCCTACGTTCAAGGACATAGCTAGCGAACTTATCGAAGTATTGAGCGACAGCGACTTGGCAGGCTATAATTCCAATTATTTCGATATTCCTTTGTTGGTAGAAGAGTTTCTGCGTGTAGGCATCAATTTAGATCTTTCAAACAGTAAGTTTGTCGATGTATGCGTCATCTTCAAGAAAATGGAACAGCGTACCCTCTCAGCTGCATATAAGTTCTATTGCAAGAAAGATTTGGAGAATGCACATTCTGCATTGGCTGATACGCGTGCTACTGTCGATGTATTGGAAGCTCAACTCGACTTCTATAAAGACCTTCCCAATGATATTGAAAAACTGTCTGAATTCTCATCCAATACTAATTATGTTGATTTTGCAGGACGAATCATTAAGAACGATAAAGGACAGAAGGTATTCAATTTCGGTAAATATAAGGGTCAGGTAGTAAAAGAAGTATTAGATAGAGAACCTGGCTATTATAATTGGATCATGCAAGGTGACTTCTCACTCAACACCAAGCAGGAAATAAAGAAAATAAAACTCACGGATTGATATTTCAAATTTTCAATATTATGCTGAAGGGAAAACATATCGTACTTGGAATAACAGGCAGTATAGCAGCTTATAAGGCCTGTCTCATCATTCGTGGACTCATCAAACAAGGAGCAGAAGTGCAGGTTGTGATTACTCCAGCAGGAAAGGAATTCATCACTCCAATCACACTTTCTGCCTTGACCAGCAAACCTGTCATCAGTGAGTTCTTTGCCCAGCGTGATGGTACTTGGCACTCTCATGTAGATCTTGGATTATGGGCTGATGCTATGCTTATCGCTCCAGCTACAGCCAGTACAATAGGAAAGATGGCTAATGGTATAGCCGACAATATGCTCATCACCACCTATCTTTCCATGAAGGCTCCTGTGTTCATCGCTCCGGCTATGGACCTCGATATGTATGCCCATCCTTCAACCCAACGCAATCTTGAAACTTTGAAGTCATATGGCAATCATATCATTGAACCAGGTACAGGATTCCTTGCCAGCCATCTTGAAGGAAAAGGACGAATGGAAGAACCCGAAAACATCATCAGTATCTTAAATGACTACTTCAAATAATAATGTAACACAACTCTCCCCTTCAGGGAAGTTAGAGAAGAACTGTTCCATCCTTATCACAGCAGGACCTACTTACGAAAAGATTGATCCTGTACGTTTTATTGGTAACTATTCTTCTGGCAAAATGGGAATAGCCCTTGCTGAAGAATGTCTGAATAGAGGATTTGAAGTATATCTTGTGTTAGGACCTGTTACCATTCAGTCACCAATCTTCACACACCCACGACTACATCTCACCAATGTAGAATCAGCCCAACAGATGTACGAAGCCTGTATGGACATCTATCCACGAATGAATGCAGCTATTCTCTGTGCAGCAGTAGCTGACTTCACACCAGAGACAGTAGCACCCAATAAAATTAAACGTAAAGGTGATGAACTCATCATACGCCTAAAACCTACAAAAGATATAGCAGCCGCTTTAGGTAGAATAAAAACTGATAATCAGCTTCTGATAGGTTTTGCACTCGAAACTAATGACGAAGAAACCAATGCACAGGATAAAATGAAGCGTAAAAACTTCGATTTCATCGTGCTTAATTCACTTAATGACAAAGGTGCAGGCTTCCGTCATGATACCAATAAAATTACTATCATCAGCTCTAATTCAAAGACTGAATACCCTTTAAAGGACAAAAAAGAGTGTGCAATAGATATTATTGATGAGATGCAGAAATTGTTGAAAACATGTTGAAAAGTAGTTGAAAACTTTTTTAAAAATAATGATTAAAAAATTTGCATATTTCAAACTTTTGTATACCAAACATTCTTTTGAAACCACCAAATTTTTAAGCACTTTTTTTTCATTTTTTTATCTACTGTTTTTCTACAATTCAAGTATCATGTAACTTACTGAAAAACATATATATTAAAAAAGTTATCAATATTTTCTTTACTATAATATCATCAACAAATCATTCCTTATAAAGATAAAAAAGAAAGATTATTATTTATAATAAAGTTCTGAAAGATGGTCAATCATTTCATCAAGATAAATGGAGCATACGAAAACAATCTGAATCATGTTTCGCTTTGCATACCTAAACATCAGATAACAGTCTTTACTGGTGTATCTGGTTCAGGTAAGAGTTCATTAGTTCTTGATACTATCGCTGCTAAGTCTAGAAGGGAATTGAATGATACATTTCCTACTTTCGTACAGCAATATCTTCCTAAATATGGTCGTCCTCATGTTGATTCTATAGAAAATCTTCCTATAGCTATTGTTATAGATCAGAAGAAGCCGGCAAACAATTCTCGCTCTACTGTCGGAACTTATACAGATATCTATGCATTACTTCGACTGTTGTTTTCAAGGGTAGGTAAACCATTTGTAGGTTATGCTGAATCTTTCAGTTTCAATCATCCAGAGGGCAGTTGTCCTCGTTGTTCAGGATTAGGTGAAATACGAGAATTGGATATTCATAAGTTAGTAGATTTCAATAAAAGTCTTAATGATGAAGATACCATTCATTATATAGCATTTGGTAAGGGTGGCTGGCGATGGATACGTTATGCTCATAGTGGTTTGTTCGATCTTGATAAGAAGATATGTGATTATTCACCTAAAGAACTTGATTTGTTTTTGAACAGTCCACAAATACGCTTAAAGAATCCACCATCTAATTGGCCAAAGACAGCTAAATACGAAGGATTAATTCCTCGTATGTATCGTAGCATCATCAATTCAGAAGAAGGACTGCTACATAGTGCTGTACTCAATCCTATGTTACGTATGGGTATTTGTCCAGATTGTGGTGGAACACGTCTTTCTCCTCGAGTGCTTTCATGCAAGATAGAAGGAAAGAATATAGCTGAAGTTTGCAGTATGTCAATCTCCAGGTTGAAAGAATGGATACATTCGTTGACATCACCTTTAGCTGTAGATTTAAAGCAAACTATCGAAGCACGTCTCACTGCACTTGATGATATTGGGCTTGGATACTTGAGTCTTGATCGTGCTGTCGGTACCCTTTCAGGAGGTGAAGCACAACGCTGTAAGATAGCTAAATACATTAATTCATCGTTGTCAGATGTGTTGTATATTCTTGATGAACCAAGCATCGGGCTTCATCATCATGATATTCAACTGATACGTAAGTCTGTTCAGCGGTTACGTGATGCAGGCAATACAGTACTCTTAGTAGAGCACCACAAAGAAATGATAAGTATTGCAGACCATATAGTGGATATGGGTCCTGGACCAGGAATAGACGGAGGAAATATAGTGTTCGAAGGCACGTATGATGAACTGTTGAAAAGTGATACTGCTACAGGTAGTATGTTAAGTGTTTCATGCGACATAAATCCTTATCCCCGCAAACCTGCTGGAATGTTTGCCTTGAAAAATGTTACATTGCATAATATCGATGATGTAAGTGTAGATTTACCTTTGAATACTTTTTGTGTCATAGCTGGTGTTGCAGGTTCAGGTAAGAGTTCGCTGATGGAATGTTTTAGAAAAAAATGGCAGCAGAACGAAGATATTATCTATATCAGTCAGAAGAATATAGGTATCAGTCTTCGTTCCACTCCTGCCACTTATATGGATGTAGCACCCGATATTCGTAAACTCTTTGCTAGGAAACATAAAATAAAAGAACAATACTTCACCTTTAATGGCAAAGGTGCCTGTCCTGTTTGTGGAGGTAAAGGTGTGATTATCTCCGAAATGGCATTTATGGACAACATCGAAACCATCTGTGAAGCATGTGGAGGATTGCGCTATTCTAATGAAGCACTTCAATACACAGTCACAAGTACAGACGGTAGCAAAACACTCAATATAGCTCAGGTGATGGATCTCTCTGTTCGTTTGGCAAGTGATTTCTTCAAAGGTACTGTTATTGAAGAAAAACTCAAACCGATGATGGATATGGGATTAGGTTATATTCATCTCAATCAAGCACTTTCCACTCTCTCAGGGGGAGAACTCCAACGACTGAAGATGGCATCTTATTTGGGCGAAAATGGTAAGATATTCATCATAGATGAACCCACAGACGGACTTCATCCCAAAGACATTCATCGGCTCATCAGTCTTTTCAACCAGATGGTGCAGAATGGAAATACCCTGTATATCATCGAACACAATCTCGATATCATCAAATCAGCCGATTATATTATAGAGATGGGACCAGGTCCAGGAGAAAAAGGAGGTAAGGTAATATTTACAGGAACTCCTCAGCAAATGACCCAATCTAAACAATCTATTACAGCCCATTATTTGTAAAAAATATCATCCATCTAAAGCAAAGTATTTTTTGTGCGAGAACAACGCTTGAATTCCTGCTTTCCAAAAAAAAACTTTATGAATTATTTGGAAACGGAGAATTCTTTTTGTATCTTTGTGGTGAAATTCCGCATACTATTCCCATTCCATTATTATAAGTTCGAGGGTAGTCGACTAAAGGCAGACGGTCATCCGCCTTTAGCCGTCCAATTGGATGGCTTTAGTCATCCGACCGGATGACTATAGGCAATTACCCTTTTCAGCCGACTCATCTTCCCGATTGAGTCGGCTGTTTTTCCCTTTTGAATTAGCTGATTGTCCCTAAGCTATTTTGACCTTAGACTTTAGACTTTAGATACATCTTGAGCCTGTCGAAATGACCTTAGACCTATTAAGCTACTAAGCCATTAAGCTAAAAGAACAATAACCGATAACCTAATTTTACCACTTTGACTTCGTCGAAGATAAATTACGCCTCGAAGTAGCATAAAAACGATGAAATATGCAATTCAATAACCAATAACCGATAACCAATAACCAATAACCTTTTTTTGCTATCTTTGCAACTGATATGAAGAAATTACTATACATATCAGTTTTTTTGATGTTCCTTGCCTCCTGCACAGGTGACAAGGAAGTGAGGTCTGTGCTGGATAGGGCAGAGGCTCTCATGGAGGCCCATCCCGATAGTGCTTACGAGACCCTCTCCTCACTCCCCCTTAAAGGGGAAGAGCTAAAGGGAAGTTCCGAGAGGGCATTCTATTTATTGCTCTTTGCCAATGCATCATACAAGCTATACAAGAAGATGCCATCCGATACGGTGTTTCAGGAGGTGGTGGACTATTACGATCGTCATGGGGATGCGAACGAGCGGATGAAGGCATACTACCTGATGGGCTGCATCTATCGTGACCGCCATGAGGCCCCTATGGCACTCCAGTGGTATCTCGATGCCACAGAGCAGGCCGATACCCTTGCTGCTAATTGCGATTACCTCACGCTGATGAAGGTCTATGGGCAGATGGCAGGGATATATCATAGCCAATTGATGCCAATGGAGGAAATAGAATCTCGTAAAATGTTCAGCAAATGTGCTGAAATGATGGATAGCACATATTATGTAATCCGAGGAATTGAGAAACAACTTGGTGCGTATCAGTTGATGAGTGATACAGCCATAATTCTTGCTTTGACCGATAGTGTCCACGATTTGTATCTGCAAGCAGGGATGCCTCAAGCAGCGGCGAGTGTCTATCCTCCTGCTATCCATATCTACCTTGCTCGTCATGATTTCAGGAAAGCCAAGCAACTGATGGACATATTTGAACACGAATCGGGCTTGTTCGATGTCGAAGGGAATATCTGTAAAGGCCGGGAACATTACTATGAGTCGAAAGGCATATATTATGAAGGGATTGGAAAGTTAGATTCTGCAAAATATTACTATCATCTTTTGGCTGATAATGGCTATAATCTCGACGCATATCGAGGACTGATAAAAGTATTTCGCAAACAACACCTTGCAGATTCTGTATTATCGACCGTTCAACTCTATGAACAGGCATATCAGAACTATGTAAATTACAAAGACATTGATGCCATGCGTCAAGTAAAATCGATGTACGATTACAACCGGAACCAGAAGATTGCCCATCAAAAGGAGATAGAGGCGACCAACACGCGTAATCAACTCTACCTACTTATCATTACATTTGTTGCTGCATTAGCTATTCTTATCATCCTATTTGTCATTGGCCGCAAGCGTAGAAATCAAAGGATTTTGTCATTGAGCAATACTGTGCATATGGCAGAAAAGAAAATACGGGATTTAAAGGAAGATAAGCACAAGCTTGAATTAAGTCAAGAAGCCCTGACAAAAAGCCTTAATGATAAAATTCAGAATTACAGGAAAATAGCTACAATTGCATTAGACACATTGAATAGCTTAGAAAAAACAAATCGTGTGATTGATTCAGGAATCGTCCAAAAGATATACGATTGTTCTTATAATCCTATGGTTAAGGTAACAGAGGAGCAATGGCAGCGTTTTGTAGATTTTGCACATCATGAGTATCCTGAATTGTTCATGCTATTGATTGAGAAGAAATTAACGGAAAATGAGAGATATGTCACACTACTAACTAAGTATGGATTCGGCAATTCGCAGATAGCCAATCTGCTTGGGAAGAAAGCACAACATATAAATAACCTGAAAGAAAGAGCGAATAAAAAGATATTTAAGATAAACGACGCATCTTCTCTTGCATCGAATCTGCAGATTTTCAGCAAATAATACATTTATTGCATTTCTTATTAAAAATTAATCCGCCTCACACATAGTTGTGGGGCGTTTTGCTTTATATTGCTTTATTTCGTGTTACATGTATGACAGTTTGTGGAAAAGGATTGCTGTACCTTTGCAGCGACAAAATTAATATATAAAATAGTAACAAGTATGAAAGTATTAAGAGTTTTAAGCACAATACGTCCGAGTGCGAATAGTAATATAAACAAAACGCACATGTACCTCATTGTTACAGAAGGTACAATACCTTTACAGGGAATCGCCTATGGCTACATAGATAAAGAAGAAAACCTGGATAAGCAAGGGGAAATACATTATCCTGTCCATCTTCTCTCTGTTGGACCCACAGGAAACAAGACATACTCACCCTTGTCCTGTCCCAAACTTCTGTTTATAAACACTTCCGACGGCTTTCTGCCGAATGTCTTTTCGACAGTAGACCGTGTGAGTTCAAATCTTCCGGATGGCTATAATTATTTTGATACATCCTTGCATAAGCCACTATGGTGGTATAACGGAAATTGGTACGATGCTTGTGGAATTCAACAATAACGTTCGTTTTGTGCTTCAGCAATGCGGCAATAGTTGCATCTGCCTTGCCATCAGTCAAGGACGTATATTCCAGGCAGGCAGTTCGTGGATTGACGCACTAGGGGGGAAAGTTTCATTGATAGCCTTACGGGTTCTCTTGCTACTTCAGGCGTGTATGTTGTCCGTACCGTTATTCTCTCAGGACAATGTCTTTGAGAAAATGAGGCGTCACATGAATGAAGAATCCCTCCCCCTTGTGAACCTGAAGGTCGATTCCTCATCATTGAACGGGGATGTATACATAGCTGGTGAGATTGAAATAGCCGAATACTCTAACGGAAATGACTCTCTGCACCCGCTTGCCCGCTACTTCTGCGAGCTGAAGTATAGAGGTTCAAGTGCAATGCTATATAAGAAGAAGTCTTTTTCCGTGAAGCTTGTAGACGAAGCTGGAGAAAAGCTGGATGCGAACCTTTTCGGCATCAGATCGGATAACAGTTGGATTCTTGATGCGATGGCCATAGACCGTATAAGAATGCGTAACAGGATTTGTTTTGACATTTGGAACAGCATCAACAGGACTCCCTATCCGACATCCTTTGGAGGCAGGAATGGTACCGAGGGCCGTTTTGTCGAACTGTTT